>JAWKVD010000001.1:0-2078 GCA_041398225.1 Hyphomonadaceae bacterium
AAGGCGAAATAATTTCGCCGGGCTCGTTCACTATACGGAGCGTGCTTCCCGAAACGGGTCAGCGACGCTGCAGTGCGGCGAAGCCGATTTTGGAATTTCCTGATACGGATTAGCGGGCCGGTCGCGAGAATCTCGCTCCCGCCATATCGGTCTGGCAGAAGCTGTCCCGTTTTTCGCATTGCATGCGCGTAATGATGCGGCGCAACAACGTGTTGCGGTGCAGCTTTACCTGGCGGCAGGTGTTTGGCGTATACATATCCTCCCAAATCGGTCTTCATCCGGCCGCGAAAAACCGACACAAGTTTGTCACCAGTAGAATGTAGATGCGCGCGTTATGGCGGAACGTTTGATTGAACTCACCCCGGCGCCGGCGACGAAAAAGATCGCGTTCATCGATCTTGAGGCGTCTGGTCTTGGCTCGAAGTCGTGGCCTGTCGAAGTCGGTTTCGCGTTCATCGAAGGCGCGCCGCAATCGACGCTGATCCGTCCGGATGCGACGTGGTCTGACGAAGCCTGGGACAAAGGCGCCGAAGCGCTGCACGGGCTGACGCGCGCCGAACTCGACCGCGACGGTCAGAACATTCGCGACGTCTGCCGCTCGCTCAACAAATCGCTCGCCGGCGCCGAAGTCTATTCCGACGCGCCCGACTGGGACGGCTTCTGGCTGTTCCGTCTCTTCATGGCGGCGAACATGCGCCAGCAATTCGCGGTGCATGATTTCGGCAAGCTCATCCGTCCGATCGCAGGGTCGCGCGAAGGCGAATTGCAGGAGCGCGCTGCGCGTCTTGCGCCGCGCCGTCACCGCACGAATGACGACGTTCGTCACCTGCAAACGCTTTATGGCCTCGCCGTTGAAAACTGCGGACCCCGATTGACGCGCTGAGTTTTTGCGGCTTCTTGCCCCCGCATGAAAGATTCGAACGAACCGCGCCGGGAGTATGGCGAGGCGATCCGCTTTGCGCTCGCCGATGGTGAAATCGCGGCCCGCCGCTGGCGCCGCCCCGGCGCGCAGCGCCTCGTCTTCTGTCATGCGACCGGCTTTTGCGCGACCGCCTACAGGGCGATGCTCGCGCGGCTTGCAGATCGCTTCGACATCATCGCGCTAGACCTTCGCGGTCATGGCCGCACGCGCCTTCCCGCCGATCCGGCGACGCTCAAGAACTGGGCGCCGATTGCGCGCGACATCGCTGGCGTGCTCGACCATCTGCACGCAGAGTCAGCCGAGCCGGTTCTCCTCTCCGGTCATTCGCTCGGGGGCGCGTCGAGCCTTCTCGCCGCACGGGGTCGAAAAGATGTTGCCGGGCTCGTGCTCATCGAGCCTGTCTCGCCGGGGCTTCTCTGGGCGGCGGCCGCTTATTCCCCGCTCGCGGAATTCACGACCAAGCGCTTTCCACTGGTGCGCGGCGCGCTCGCCCGGCGAGGGGTGTGGCCGGATCGGGCCGATGTGGTCGCCAGCTATTCGAGAAAGCGCCTTTTCGCGCACTGGGCGCCGGGCGTTCTTGAGGACTATCTCGAAGACGGCCTTGAGCCCGCGCCCGAAGAGGGGCCGAACGGCGTTCGTCTTTCCTGCAGGCCGGCCTGGGAGGCTGCGGCCTTCGCCGCCCAGCGTAACTGGATCTGGCCGGCGGTCGCAGAAGCGCCGGGGCCTGTGCGGGTCCTCGCCGCCGCGCACCCGTCCTCGACCGTCGGGGCCGAAGGGCGAAGGCGTTACGCCCGGCGGGGCGCGAAGGTCGTCCTCGTCGAAGGGGTGACGCACCTTGTGCCCTTCGAGCGGCCGGAGATCGCCGCGGACTTCATCAGGGCCAGCGCCGACGCCCTCAAAGCCGCTGCGTAAGCCTTGGATGGCGCGCGGGTTTTTGCTAAGCGTCGCCGCGAGCCGCCCATGGGGCAGGGCTGGGCGCTGAGCTTTCCGACCGGATGCGAGAGGCATTTCCCGGATTTCGGACGCCGCCTTCCAGCCGATCACCCACGGGAATGTCAATCAAAGGAAAGTCCGTCATGAGCCAAACGCCCGCAGCCCCGCAGATCACCGGCAAGATGTTCCTCTTCGAGCGTCCGGAACTGCTCAACAAGGAAAC
>JAWKVD010000002.1:0-1546 GCA_041398225.1 Hyphomonadaceae bacterium
CGTCGGGCGACAGGGTAAGCGGATTGACGACCATGCCGCTTTCGAAGCGCTTGACGCGGCGCACATGCTCGACCTGCTCGACCAGCGAGAGATTGCGGTGAATGACGCCGATGCCGCCATTCTGCGCCATGGCGATCGCCATTTCCGCTTCCGTCACCGTGTCCATCGCCGACGACATGATCGGGATGTTGAGCGTGATCTCGCGCGTCAGCCGGGTGCGCACGTCGACTTCCGACGGCATCACTTCCGACGGGCCCGGCTCGAGCAACACGTCGTCAAATGTCAGCGCTTCGCGAATTTCCATGACTGATCTCCTCTACCGGGCGCTCGCCGAAACCGTGACGGAAAACTCATCCGATGGCGGATCGGTTTCCTCTTCCCACGGCCGGCGCTGCTCGAACTTCAACACCCCTTCGCCTTCTCCCGTCACGCGGAAGAAGAAAACTTCCCAATGGCTGCCGCCGGAAAAGCCGGGCTGCAATTGCGCTTCGCTGGTCGGCCCGCCCGTCTCGCCGTCGGCTACGAGGAATGGCGGAACCGCGGCGGGCGCCCACTGATAACCGGCCGTCGGCACGCCTACGAGCGCGACGGAAATCGTCGTTCCGGCCGCGGCCTTCACAACGCCGCCATTGTCTGCGCCCGTGATCTGCAAGGCGACGTCATCGCGCGTCGGCGCTTCTATACCTTTAAAGCTCTGGGTTTGCTTCTTCTCCGGCGGAGGAGAGCTGTCAGCCGCGTTCGACGTGCAGGCCGCGAGCGCGAACAGCGACAAGACGATTACGGACTTTTTCATACGTTCCCCATCTAAAACTTCGCCGGAATAAAGAACGGCTCGGCGGAATCGCTAACCTCGCCGGGGCCGATCGCTTCGATCGCCTTCAGCATACGCCCTTCGCGCGACAGCAATTTGTCAGCGATCTTCACAATGCGCGTATTCGGCCAGGCCGTAGGCGAGGCCTCGCGCAGGGCGTGCGCGATCTCCAGTTCGTCGGCCTGCGGATTATGGAGGCACGCGGCGATGAAGGCCGTCGCCGTCGAGCGCGAAATCCCCGCCCAGCAATGGATGAGCAGCGGGTCGTCGCTGCGCCAATCGTTCAGAAAATCGATGACGCCGCTCACATGCGTCTGGCTCGGCGCGACATGGCCGAGAAGTTCTTCGCGAATGTCGTGAAGATGCACGCGGTGATGGCGAAGGTCTCCAAGCCCCAGCGCCGGAAAATCATCGCCCGGCGACAACAGGCTCACCGCATGACTCGGCCTGTGCGCATCTGCGATATCCGGCGCCTTGGCGAGAGAGGAGACCCAGATTTTCATCGGCGCTCTCCCTCCATCTCCGTCCTCATCCTGAGGCGCCCATCCAAAGGATGGGCCTCGAAGGATGAAAGTCGCGCGCCGCGGCCTGCCGCCCATCCTTCGAGGCCCGGCTTCGCCGGGCGCCTCAGGATGAGGGAGGTGGTTGCGAAAATACTCACTCGCTCCTCCCCCTGAACCCGGTCGCGACGACATACATCTCCGCTGACTCCGCGCGGCTCGCTTTCGGCTTGGC
>JAWKVD010000003.1:0-333556 GCA_041398225.1 Hyphomonadaceae bacterium
GGCGGGCGGTCTGCATGGTGATGGTGGAGCCGCCGGAGACGATGCGTCCCGCCGAAACGGCCGAACTGGCCGCGCGCACGATCGCCAGCGGATCGACGCCGCCATGCTGGCGGAAGCGCTTGTCCTCATAGGCCAGCAGGGCGCGGACGAAGGCGGGGTCGATCTCGTCGAGATGCGCGCGCATGCGCCATTTGCCGTCGTCGACCGGATAGGCCCTGAGGACCGCGCCGCGTTCGTCGGTGACGACGGCGGACACGTGCTGCACGCGATCCATCGGCGGCGGAAACGCCAGGTCCAGCAGGACCAGCGGCGCGAGCACGTAGACGACCACCAGCGCAATGCGCCGCCACCATTCGGGCGGCCACCAGAGACGTGGCCACCCGAGGCTAGGCCGCCGAACGGTTCGGCGAAGCTTGGCGAGCGCGTCCATCAGTTCCTTGGGGCGATCGTGATCCTGG
This sequence comes from Hyphomonadaceae bacterium, assembly GCA_041398225.1. Lineage (GTDB taxonomy): Bacteria > Pseudomonadota > Alphaproteobacteria > Caulobacterales > Hyphomonadaceae > JAWKVD01. Next base: position 459 of record JAWKVD010000003.1, read on the forward strand.
AGGCGTCAGACCGGGCGAAGGTGTCGGGGCGGTACATGTCCTCGGCCACCGCGCCGGGCATCGCGAACGTGCCGGGCGTCACCGCGCGGACCACGTAGGCGAGGGTTTCGGCGTTGCGGTCGAAGAGGTCGATGGCCGCCACGAAACGGTCGTCGCGGGCTTCGGCGATCTTGGGCGAAGCGATGTCGCCCAGGAAGGCGTAGGCCCGGCTGTCGTCCGGCCGCAGGACGCCTTCGATCTCGAAGCCCGCCGGAAGCAGGTCCGCGATAATCGCCGGCGTGGTGCGGTTTTCCGATCCGAGAACGGTGATGGCGATGATGACGCGATCACCCTGACGGAAGCTCGCGCCGTCGATCGCGCGGCCGGTCGGCGTCCACAATTGCTTGCGGACGAACATGCCGTCGGCGGCGGGCGGCGGCGCGCTGGAGGGATTGCCGTGGGCGATGCTGGTGATCCAGACCGGATTGGAGCCGGTGTTGGTGAAGCTCGCCGGGCGGCCGATCTGGCTCTCGTCGATCTTCCACGCGCGTCCGTCGCTGAGGACGCTGGCGGCGCCCTGGGTGGTGACCGTCACGTCGCTGGAGCCGCCGGACAGGGCGTGCGCCGCAAGCAGCAGGAACGCCTTTTCCTGAGTGGTCAGCCGGTCGGGCTCGGGCAGGTCGCGCGCGGTGCGGTCGGCCAGCGCCTGCACCCGGTCGGCGTCCTTCACTTCGGCGGCCAGCGCCAGAACGCCGGCGAGATCGCGCCGCGTCGTCTGGTACCAGTCGCCGCTGTTCTGATAGCCGAGCGCCTGCTGCGCCCTGTCGAACGCCGATTTCGAGCGCGCCTTGTCGCCGATCATGTTCAACGCCGCGCCGATCTGCGCCCGCGCCAGCGGGCTGGAAATGCGGCTCATGCGTTCGTCGTGGAGGTAGCGCAGGCGCGACTTGTCCATCCGGCCCGCGCGCGCCAGCACGTAGGCGGCGTAGGCGATCGAGCGGTCCATCAGCTTCTGGCCGGTGTCGTTGTTCCAGCGGCTTTCATAGACGTCGAAGTCGTAGGCGGTGGACCAGCGGCTTTCGCGGATGGCGATCTCCTCAAGCGCGTCGTAGGCGCGATCCATCGCGGCGTCGGGCACGACATAGCCGGCGGCCTTGGCGCGCGCGAGGAAGTCGGTCGCGTAGGCGCCGAGCCAGGGCGTGGCCGAGCGGTCGCCGATCCGCCAGAGGCCGATCGCGCCGTCCGCGCTTTGCCGGTTGAGCAGGGTGGAGACCGCTTCCTGCACCTGGTTGTGCAACGCGTCCGGCGCCTTGCGGCCCGCCAGCGCCGCCATCTGGTCGGCGTAGAGCAGGGGCATGGCGCGGCTGACGGTTTGTTCGGTGCAGCCATAGGGGTAGCGGTCGAGCGAGTCGAACAGGGCGGCGGCGTCCATCGGGATGGCGGACGCCGAGACCTGCACATAGCCCGAACCCGGCACGAAGGTGGCCAGCGCGTTCGTCGCCGGAGAGAAGGTCTCACCGGGCTGGAGCGTGCGGCGCGTGACGTAGCTGGCTGGCAGGTAGGGCGAGCGCGTTTCGATCGGATAGCTGTGCGAGACGGCGTATCCGCCGGGGCCTTTCACGCTCAACTGGATGTTCGAAACGCCCGCCGCGCGCGTGCTGATGCTGGTTGAGAGGTCGCTGCGCTGCTTGGCGGCGATCTGCGCGCTGAGCGTCAGGTCGCTGGCCGAGACCGGACCGTCCGATGCGAGCGTCGCCTGGAACTGGCCCGCCGGAGCTTCGACATTGTCGATGGTCACGGTGGCGACCGCCTCGTCGCCCGGCGCGAGGAAGCGCGGCAGGATGAGTTCGGCGGGCGCGATGTCGCGAACGGTCAGCGGCTGGGACGCCGCGCCGAGGCCGGTGTCCGACCACGCAACGGCCATCAGGCGCAGTTCGCCGTTGAAGTCCGGAACGTCGATGCTGACGGTGGCCTTGCCCGACTTGTCGAGCTGCACCGGGCCGGAGAACAGCGCCACGGTCTTGGTCGGCACGACGGAGAGACCGGCGCCGCCGATCTGGTCGCCGCCCGAGCGGGCCTGAGCCGCCGCGCCCTGGTTGGGATCGAGCAGGCGGCCATAGTCGTCATGCAGATCGACGCCGAGGCGGCGCTTGCCGAAGAAGTATTTCACCGGGTCGGGCGATTTGAAGCCGGTGAGCAGCAACACGCCTTCGTCGACGGCCGCGACCGTGACATAGGCGCCTTCGCGCACGGGGCCGGAGGTCGCTTCGACCTGAAGGTCGAGTTTGGAGTTGGGCCGCAGGATTTCGGGCGCGGTCATCTTGAGATCGAAGGTGCGCGGTTTCATGTCGACCGAAACGTGCGCCACGCCGACGGCGCGGCGCGGTTTGGGGCGCTCCACCGGATCGCGCGGCGTGTAGACGCTCGCCATGATGTAGACGCCGGCGCCCCAGTCCTTGGTCACGGGCAGCTTCACGCGGGCGCCGCCCGCCTTCACGCTGAGCGTGCGGGTGGTGATGACGTTTTCGGAGGCGATGACGATCTCGGCTTCGCCGTCGTAGGGCGGCATGAGGCCGATCTCGATCGTCTTGCCGACTTCGGGAAGCGTGTCGGGAACCTCGATGCGCACCTGATCGGGCGCGTCGACGCCATCCTGCGCCTGACCGCCCCAGCCGGCCCAGAAGCCATAGCTGGCTTCGGCGCCGGTCGCGGCTTCGGTCAGCAGCAATTCATAGTCGCCCCAGTCGAGCGCGCGCGTTTCGATGCGCGCCGTCTGTCCTTCGGCGATGCGCGCCGTGCCGGTTTCGACCTCGACGACCTCGCGCGAGCGGCGCCACTGCCACTGGCCGCCGCCTTCGCGGTACCAGTCGTATTTCCAGTCGATGCGAACCAGACGCCAGTTCACCGCGCCGGATTTCTGCGCGCCCATCGCGTCGACCGACACGATGTCGAAGGCCGCCGGCTTGCTCTCCTCGGCGGACTGGTCGAAGGCGGGCTTCACGCCGAGATAGCGGTTGTTGGGGCGATAGGGGACGCGAACGTCGTCGCGAACCGCGCGGCCGCCGGGCTCGACGGCGCTGACCACGACGCGGAAGCGCAGCGGACGCGAGGAGCCGTTTCCGGCCTCGCGCGCGGCCAGCATCAGGCTGGCGTGACCGGAGCCGTCGGTCGTTGCGTCCGGGGTTTCGAACGTGGTGTCGCGGAACTCCTCGTCATGGCGTCCGAAGCGGAAGTCTTTCAGCTTGGGGAAGGGCGAGGGATCGGCTTCGACGCGCACGTCGCCTTCAACCGGCAGGCCGGCGCCGGGCGCGCCATAGAGGAAGCGCACGTCGGCGTTGATGGTGCGGGTCTGGCCCGCGCGCATCGGCGTTTCGTCGTCGGCGTTCACCGTCAGGGCGATGCGCTGGGGAACGAAGTCCTCGACCGAGAAGCTGGCCGAGCCGACTTCGCCGACGCCGTCGACCTGAGCGGCCATGCGCCAGCTTCCGCGCGCGGCGGCCCTGGGAACGGCGAAGTCGAAGCGGACGGCGCCGGCGTCTTCGGCTTTGTCGAAGCGCGTGCGGCCGGCTTCGATGCCGTTCGGGGCGTAGACCACAAGCGCGCCGGCGCGGTCCTTGAGGGCGTTGGCGGTCGCGTCGCGGATCAGGGCGGTCGCCTTGACGGTTTCGCCGGGCCTGTAGATGCCGCGATCGAAATAGACATAGGCGTCGGCCTGTCCGGCGGGCGAGCGGCCCCCGACATCACGCTCGGTGAGATCGGTGGGCGAACGGTCGAGATCGAGGACCGCGAAGTCTCCGTTCTCGGCGTAGGCCATGATCAGGCGCGGCGCCATCGGTCCGTCGCCGTGGACGGCGGGGCCGGGGAAGCTGACATGACCGTCGCGATCGCTGGTTCCGGTCGCGAGGATCTCGTTGTTGCGCGCCACGAGCTGCAGCTCGACGCCGCGCTGGGGCTTGGCCGATTGCAGCGAGCGGACCGTGGTGGTGACGCCGTCCTCGCCGGTGTAGCTGGTCAGCGCGAGGTCGGTGATGACCAGCCAGCGCTTGGCGCGCGCGCCGCGATCCACGATCTTGCCGGTCGCGTCGGCCTGGTTGAGTTCGATGAAGTAGGCGCCGGCCTGAAGGCGGGGGATGGCCGTGGCGATCGGGAAGACGGTGATCTTCGGAGAATTGGGCGAGCCGACCGTGTCCATCTCGCCTTCCCAGACCGGTTCGAGCAGTTCGTCCGGTTCGGAGTTGTAGTCCATCCAGCCATAGTCGCCGGCCTGCACGGCGAAGCCGGAGGTGATGGTCTTGAAGGCCAGCGCGCGATCGGTGACGCGCGAAACGGTGACGTGCACCTTGTCGGCGTTGACGGTCTGGATGGCGAGGCCGTCGGCCTCGACGCGCGGAAGGATCACGCCGTCGCCGCTGAAGCCGACGAAGGAGGGGCGGTCGCCGAACTCGATGCGGACGGTTTCGTCGAAGGCGATGCTGCGGCCGTCCTGAGCGGGCAGGCCGGAGCGGATGGTCAATTCGCGCGGCTGGCCGAAGGTGAGCCCGCCGATGCAGAGATTGGCGCCCTTGACGCTGAGCGCGACCGGGCCGCCGCGATCCATCTCGACATAGGGGCTGTAGTCTTTTTCCTCGTCGAGCGTGGAGGAGAAGGTGAGGCAGGCGCGCGGGAGGTTTTCGCTGACGTCGATGGCGTAGCGGACGAATTCGAAGTCGCGGGAGCTTTGCGTCGCGGCGCGGCGAGCGTTCTCCGCGCGCTGGGTGAGTTGCGGGCCGTCGGGACCGTCGCGCAGCTCTGCGGCCTTGTCGCCTCCGCCGCAAGCGGTGAGCGCGGCCATGGCCAACGACGCGGCGCCGAACGCGATAGCGCGCAGAATGCCCTGTTTGCTCACGGAAGTCCTCCCTATGCCCCTCGCGGGACAGTATTCCTTTGTTAGCTTGCAGGGAAAGGGGCGGGCATGTGGCGAAGCTGTGGGAAGTGTAATTTATTCGCGGCGGACGCCTGAGGCCTCAGCAGTGCTGGCCCGCCGCCCATCCCGACGACCACGCCCACTGGAAGTTGTAGCCGCCCAGCCAGCCGGTGACGTCGACGCATTCGCCTATGAAGTAGAGACCGGGCGCCGTACGCGCCTCCATTGTGCGCGAGGACAGGTCGTTGGTGTCGACGCCGCCCAGCGTGACCTCGGCGGTGCGCCAGCCTTCCGTTCCGAGCGGGCGAATCGTCCAGGCGTGGATGGCGTCCGCGACGGTCCTGAGTTTGGCGTCGGACAGATCGGCCAGGCGGGCTTCGCCCAGGGTCCGCTCGGCGGTCTGCGCGGCGAGGCGTTTGGGCAGGATGGCGCCGAGCGCGTTCGGCAGGGTCAGTTTCGGGCGTTCGGCGCGCATCGCCTTGAGTTCGTCGAAGGCCGAGCGGCCATGCGCCAGATCGATCACGATGTCCTCGCCCTCGCGCCAGTAGGACGAGGCCTGAAGCACGGCGGGCCCGGAAAGTCCGCGATGGGTGAACAACAGCGCCTCCACGAAGGCGGCGCCGCCGGCCTGCACGCGGGATTCGACCGACACGCCCGACAGCTCGGCGAGCTTGGGCAGAAGCGGGTCGCCGAAGGTGAAGGGAACGAGCGCCGGGCGGGGCTGGATGACGTTGAGGCCGAAGTCGCGGGCGATCTCGTAGGCGTATCCGGTGGCGCCCATTTTGGGGATCGACTTGCCGCCTGTGGCGATGACCAGGGACGCCGCGCCGATCGGTCCGGCGCTGGTCTCGACCGTCCACTCATCGCCGGTCCGGGAGACTTTGGCGGGGGCGACGCCCAGCCTGAGTTCGGCGCCGGCGGAGCGCAGGTCCGACAGAAGCATGTCGATGATTTCGGCGGAGCGCCCGTCGCAGAACAATTGTCCGAGGGTTTTCTCGTGGAAGGCGACGCCATGCGCCTTCACCCGTTCGATGAAATCGTGCTGCGTGAAGCGCTTCAGCGCTGAGACGCAAAACATCGGATTGCTGGAGAGGAACGCTTTCGGCGAGCAATGAATGTTGGTGAAATTGCACCGTCCGCCGCCGGAGATGCGAATCTTCTCGGCGGGCTTTTCGGCGTGGTCGATGACGCAGACGCGCCGTCCGCGCCGTCCCGCCTCGATCGCGCACATCAGACCGGCGGCGCCGGCGCCGATGACCAGAACGTCGTATGAAGTCTTCATCGCGCCTCTGTGGGCCGCTTTTCGATCCGACGCCAGTGCCGGTTGAGGCGGCGCGCTTGGCGAATGCGGGCGTCGGCGCTAATCAGCGCGCAGTTTCACCTGCTTCGGGTCTTCATGCCGGGCGCGCGCTTCTCGTCCCTCAGTCTCAGGCCGCCGCTGGCGGCGGTTGCGCTGCTATTGGCCGCGATGCTGATCGCGACGCAGGTCGCGTGGGGCCGGGACGGGTATCTGGCCGCCGGCGCCCTGCTTGCGCTGGGGCTGTGCTGGGGGTCGGTGATCGACATCGACCGCATGATGCTTCCGGACGCGATCACGCTGGGACTGGCGGGCGTCGGGCTCGCGGTGTCGCTGGCGGGCGGCTCGCATGCGTTCGTTTCAAGCGCCATCGGCTGTGCGGTCGGCCTGCTGGTCAGTCTCGGGCTCGCCGAGGGGTATCGCCGTTTGCGCGGCCGCGACGGGCTGGGGGGCGGCGATATCAAGCTGTTGGCCGCCGCCGGCGCGTGGCTGGGATGGGAAGGACTTCCCGCCGCCGTTCTGATTGCGACGTCGGCCGCGATCGTCTTCATCCTGGGCGGGGCGGCGCTTCGGCGGCGTCGTCCGGATGCGGCCGGACAGATCGCGTTCGGGCCGTTCATCGCGGTGGGGATCTGGGTTGTGTGGCTGGGCGGCGCGTCGGTGCTGGGCGTTCTGGCGTTTCGCTGAGATCACAAAAGAGAAGGGCGGACCCGAGGGTCCGCCCAACGGCGCTCTTCCATGACGAAAGGTGCGGCCGAACCTAGTGGAGGTCGCCTGCGATCTCGCCGGAGACCGGCGGGCTGATCGTCCAGCGGATCGTCATCACCGCGTCCTGAGCGGCGCTGTCGAAGCTGAAGTCGCGCGTCGCGCGCAGCGCTTCCTTGCGGAAATCCGCCGACGAGCAGGCGAGAACCCGCACATCCTGCGCATCGCCGTCCGCCGTCACGTCGAACTGAAGGCTGCAACTGCCATTCTGCCTGCGCATCGCGGCGCCCGAAGGATAGCGGACCTCCTCGGCGGAGACGGGTTGAACGCCCGAACTCACTTCGATGGCGTAGGGGCGCGCATCGGAGGTTTGGGGTTCTGCGACGGCTGCTGCGATCGGCATCACGCACGAGGCGGCAAGACCCAGAGTGACATGTAACAGTTTCATGACAGCTATATGACACATATATGACAGCATGTCATCAACTGACGCTCCACGGGGCGGGGCGCAGTGAATTACTGAATTCTGGAAGTATTGCTGCGCTGCGGCAAATATTGTGGATCGGCTGTACCGATTTGCTTTTCAGAGCATTTTCGCCTGAGGGGCGAGCGGCGGGCGCGATGATTGCCGGATCAGGGCGCCGCGCCGCAGGTCGCGATCCCGACAACGGGGGTGATCACGGTTTCGCCGTTGGGGGCGGTGTAGGCGACCGTGCCGGATCGAATCATGGCGCCCGAGGCGGGGTCGCCCGCGTCCTCGAAGCGAACGTCGGAGATCAGCACCGAGCCGTCCTCGCCGCGATAGACCTGCCGTTCGGACTGGCCCGCGCGGACGGCGCCGGACACCTCAGCTCTCGGAAGGTTCAGCGTGGTTCCATGAACCCGGATGCGGCCGACCGCCGGCGCGTCGAACGCCGCCATCACCCGCGTGCCGCTGGTGTCCCGAGTAAGGAGGACCATGGTGCAGGTTTTGGGATCGATTTCGAACGGCGGCAGGGGTTGAAGCGCCAGCTCGCCCGTGTCCGGCGTCGCGGCGATCTCTGTGCGGGCCGGGGCGGTCGAGCCGCATGCGCTCAGAAGGAGGCATGCGGCGGCGGACGGGACCAGCGCGGCGAGCAGGTTGCGGGTCATTGAGCGGGCACTCCCATCATGGAAAGCGCCGCGGACAGTCGCGGATCTTCCGCTGACGCCGTGACGGTTCCGCTTCGTTCCTGACTCAAGCCAATGGCGATGCGCCCGCCGGGGCCACCTTCCGTCGGCGCCAACGACAATACAAGTTCGCCGTTCTCGCAGCTCGCCAGACCCTGAAGCGGCGGTACGCCATAGGCGCCGAGGCCGTCGACATTCACCTGTCCGGCGGCTTGCGTGCAGCCGGACTGAGTGAGGGTGAGCGAGCCGTTGGCGTAGGTCAGGGTTCCGGACGAGGGCGCGCCGCGCACCAGAAGACTGAGCGGCGCACGCCCCTGCATGGAATCGAAGGCGAGAGCGCCGCCGGACAGCGACACGCCGCCATAGCGAACCATTCCGGTCGAGGAGAAGTGCATGCGCAGCAGGTTGCGCGACAAGCCGGCGGGTTTCATCGCGACGTTGAAGTCGCCCAGATCGGTTCCGCGCCAGGCGACATCGGAGAGTTGCGCCTTCCAGATGGTGCCGCTGATGTCGCCGGTCGTGAGACCCGCCTTCCGCGCGCCGGACACATCCATGACGAAGCGCATGGGCATGAAGGCCACGCCGGCGACGAGCAGGCCGACCAGCACGGCGAGCGTTCTCAACACGATCATGAGGTGCTCCGCGTAAAGGCGACCTCGGACACGATGCGTCCGTCCTGCGCGCGCGAGATTGCGAGGCTTCGCGAGCCGATGGCGGCGCGCGAGGACACTTCGGCGACCCATTTGAGGATCGTGCCGGAGTTTATCGCCGAGACGTTCGCGTACACCACGCCGTCCTCCGTGCGGGTGCGCAGAAGCTCGACGCCGTAGTCGGAGGCGGCTTCCGACATGATGTCGGGCGTCCGTTCCAGCGGAACTTCCGCCGCCCGCGCCCGGCTCCACGTCACTTCGTTGGCGAGGTCGCGCACTTCGGACAATTCAACGGCGGCCGCGCGGCGGCGGCTTTCGGCGTTGCGCATCGCATCGAGACCCGGCAGCAGGCCGATATAGACGCAGGCGAGCACAAGGCAGAGCGCGCCGAGCGCCGCGACCAGCCCTTGCTCGCGCGCGGTCAGGCCGCGGAACCATTTCAGGATTTCACTGTCGCCGTTCATGGTCCGTCGGTCACCACTAGATCGATGGTCGTGCGCCCGGCAGCGGTTGCGCCCTGGGTCTGCGAGGTTCGGTATCCGGCGCCGGCCAGCGAGGCCTGCACGGGATCGAGGTCTGAGGGGGACGAGACGCTGAGCGCGGCCAGAAGCTGTCCGTCGGGGTCCACCTCAAGGCGGTTGATGAGAACGCCGGGCGCCTGAGCGAGACCGTCAAACAGGGCGAGCGACAGCTCCACCGATTTCCGGCTGTGCGTGAAGGGGCGCAGCGGTTCGAGGAGTTGCGCACGCGCATCGCGTATCTGCGGCGCGTCGGGCAGGGTCTCGGCCGCGATCCGGGTCGCCTGCTTGCGCATCGAGGCGGCCGAAGCGTCGATGCGAAGCGCGTGCACCCAGGGCGCCAGCGATCCGACCAGCAGGGCGAGCGCCGCGACCGCCGCCAGATGAAGCGCGCGTTCTTGCAGGCCGCCCGCCGCGCCTTCTCCGCTGCGGGCGGCGAAGTTCGGCGCGGACGAAAGCGCGTTCTGACGGGCGCAGCGGACGATGCGTTCGTCGAAGTCGACAGGCTGGGTGTCGCGGTCCTGAAGCAGCAGGCTGGCCAGTTCGGGCTGGCAGGCGAAGCCGACGCCGGGGCCGCCCGCGATCGTTTCGCCATCGATCTGCGCGGCGGCAATAGCGTCTTCATCCGGCAAGGCGAGCAGCGCGTAGTCGGGCACGATCGCATCGGGGATGAAGCCATGGCTGGCGGCCTCGGCTTTCCAAGCGGCCAGATCGTTGTTTGCGACGACGCAGACCTGCCGGCGACCGTCGTGGGCGGCGCCCAGCGCGACGGCGCAGTCGCCGAGCGGTTGCGCGAGATCGTCGGCGATCTGAAGGCGCGCGGCGGCGCCGATCTGCGCGGTCGTCGATCCCTTGACCTCGAGCCAGCGCGAGACCGCGCCTTCGCCGGGCACGACCAGGACCTTCAGGGATTTGGCGCGGCCGGGCGTCGTCACCGCAAGCTCGCGCCATTGCTGGCCCGGACGGGGCAGCAGGCCAAGACGGATCAGCGTCATGGGTCTTCGCTCCATCTGCGTGCGGTTGTCACGAACTGGTCTCCAGAGAGCATCAATTGTTCCGAAAGCGAGGCTTCGGCGTCCAGATGGGTTACGTTCACCGAGAGGTCGAGAAATTGCGCCTCCAGCGCGGTTTGTTGCAGCAGACCTTCGGGCAGGTCCATGCCGCTGAACTCCGCGCGCCCCCACAGGTCGTCGGGGCTTGTCCAGCCGGAAGCGGGGCGGGTCGCGATGATGCGCCGGGCGGAGGCCACATCGATCGCTCCCTGCGTCATGGCCGAGAGCACCGGCGCGTCGTCTTCGGAGAGGGCGTTGACGTTCACCTTGGTGGGGCCGACCAGAGGCAGGGCGCAGACATAGGGGCGGATGGTCTCGTAGATCTGGGGCGTGAAGCCGCGAATGGCGCGCAGCTCGCTGACCTCGACGAGGGGTTCGCGGCCGGTCATGTAGGTCGGCGTCTGGCGAAGATAGGGCGTGTCGTCCGAGCTTGAGCCGCGACGGCCGTCGTCAGTGTCGATCCAGTCGACGAGCGCCTGATCGAGATCGTCGGCCTGGGCGTCGGATATCCGCAGCGCTTCGAGGAGCGCCGCAAACTGCGCGGCGCCGGTTTCGTGGCGCTGGAAGATGTCGTTGGCGCCGGCCACGACGGAGTTGAGGTTGATGCAGGTCGATCCGTCGCGCGCCTCGATCTCCATCAGCCCGTAATCGAGCGGGAAGGTGAAGGTGCGCGGCCCGTCGGCGAAGGCGGCGCGCGCGGCCGGGCCGCTCTGAAGGTCGGCGGCGATCGCCTTCACATAGGCGTCGGCGCCCATCGCATACCATTGCGCCTGCGCGAGGCTGGTTGCGTTGGACGACAGGCGCAGATTGCGCTGCGTGCCTTCGAGCACGGCGACGGACGTCGCCGACAGCGCGGCGACGATGACCAGCACCACCAGCAGGGCGGCGCCTGTCTTGTCCGATAGCGACGAGCGGTTCGCGTTCTTCATGGCGCGAACTCTGGCAGGAGGAAGACCATGGGCAGTCGCCCGCGATCGCGGAACTCGATGGTCAGACGCACGGCGCGGGGGAAGGGAACGCGCGGATTGCCGGCCCAGCCTTCGGTCCACTGGTCGTTCTGGTAGTAGCTGATCGAGACGCCCTGCACGCCGTCGGCGAGAATCTGCGGCGGTTCCAGAGGCGAACCGTCGACGCGGCGGCGATAGGCGCGTTCGATGCGGTCGTTCACCTGCCGGTATTCGACATACTGAAGGGAGGGGCGATCTTCTCCGGAGAGATTGTCCCATCCGCGTCGGGTGAAGCCGAGAAAGGCGCCGTCGGCGAGTTGGCCCGGCCCGAGCAATGCGACCTGAGGCTTGTATCCGGACTCGTCGCGGGCGCGGTGCGGGGCGAGCTGCGACAGGTCGGACCGCAGGAGGGACCGCAGCCGCAGGAGTTCGACAGCGGCGTCGTCGCGCGCCTCGATGCGCTCCTGTGCGTTGGACGAGAAGGACACCAGCATGACGGCGCCGCCCGCCAGCAGCGACATGGCCGCCAGCGCCACGAGCATCTCGATCAGGGTGAAGCCGCTGCTGTTCAACCGCTTCATGGCGCCGCCCCGAAGCTGGTGATTTCGGCGAGCGTCTGCTGTCCGTCGCGTTCGCGCACGCGGACATCGATGCGAAGAATGCGCGCCTCGCTGGTGGGGGAGACGGTCATGATCCAGTTCAAGGGGCGCGACAGGACATCTTCCTGTCCGCTGGTTTCGCCGATCGCGGGCGGCCGCGAGGCGGCGAGCGCTTCGGCCACCTGATTTTCCGCGAGGATCTGGGCGGCCGTACGCAGCTCGGTGCGCGCCTGCGCCTGCTGGCTCTGCGCGAGCACGTTCAGCACCGCCAGCGCGGCCAGGGAGAAGATCGCCAGGGCGACCATCACTTCGAGCAGGGAGAAGCCGGCCTGATCGAGCGTTGCGTCATCGCGCATTGGAGATCTCCATGCGCGCGATGTTTCCCGACCCGTCGACCTGCACGGCGGCGGAGCGGCCATTGCGATAGAGCGTCAGCAGCAGGGGTTCGGACAGGCCGGTTGAATCGAAGATCACCGAGACCGGCAGGGTGCGGTTGCGCCCCAGAACGGAAGCGGAGACGGAGGTGTTTTCAACCCAGGTGAGGGGCGCATCGCCGGTTGTCGGCGTCCAGTCGAAGCGGGTGCGAATGCGGCTGTTCACGCCGGCATCGGAGATGGTGACCTCGACCGGGCGGTTGCGGATCAACGCCGTGTCGCGGGCCTCGATCAGCCGCCGGGTGAGGGCGTCGGCTTCGTTGTCGAGATTGCGCGCGCCGTCGGGGGCGGTCAGCATCACCACGCTCGCGGCCAGCCCCATCACCAGCATCACGACCAGAACTTCGAGCAGGCTGAAGCCACGACAGCCGCCGAGACGCAGGTCGCCGGAGACGCCCGCGCGGGGCGTTCCGGGTTCGACTATGCGGGTGGCGGCGGCGGTCATGCGGTCCTCAGGGCTGCCAGCTGCCGATGTCGGCGTTCTGGCCTTCGCCGCCGGGCGCGCCATCCGCGCCGAACGAATAGACGTCGAAGAGGCCGTTTCGTCCCGGGAAAGCGTATTGATAGGGGTTGCCCCAAGGATCGAGCGGAAGCTTGGGAATATAGCCGCCCTGCCGGTAGCGGTCCGGGCGGGCGAGGTCGGCGGGCGGGGCGACGAGGGCGTTGAGACCGTCGGCCGTGCGCGGGTAGTTGTAGTTGTCGAGCTTGTACTGTTCGAGGGCGGCGGAGAGCGTCTGGACGTCGATCCGCGCCTTGTCCTTCCGCGAATTGTCGAGCGCGGGCAGAACGTTGATGACCACGACGGTCGAGATCAGCCCGATGATCAACAGGACCACCAGAACCTCGATGAGGCTGAAGCCGGCTTCGCCGCGCAGCGCCTTCATTGCACGCCGAGCGTGTTGATCTGCAGGATCGGCAGCAGGATCGAGAGAATGACCAGGCATACGACGCCTCCCATGATGACGATGATGGCCGGCTCCAGAAGACTGAGCGCGACCGAGACGGTTGTGCGGAATTCCCGCTCGAGATAGTCGGCGGCGCGCTGGAGCATGTCGTCCAGACGGCCGCTGCTTTCGCCGTTCGCGGCGAGATACACCAGAAGCGGCGGGAATACGTCCACCTTGCGCATGGCGGTCGAGAGGCCCGCGCCTTCATTGACCAGCACGGCCATTTTTGCAGCGGCCTCCCGCATGACGCCATTGCGGCTGGTGCGGGCGGATTGTTGCAGCGCTTCGTGCACCGGCACGCCCGAGCCGATCATGGTCGCCAGCGTCCGCGCGAAGCTCGCCGCTTCGGCGTCTCGCAGCATTCGCCCGACGATGGGCAGGCCGAGCACGGAGCGGTCGACCGACAGGCGCACGCGATCCATCGTCATGGCCCAGGCGCCGAGGGCGAACAGCGCCAGCAGGATAAGGCCGATGAGCCAGCCCCAGCTGCGCAGGGTGTGAGAGATGAAGATCACCACCTCGGTCAGCGCCGGAAGTTTCTGGCCGGAGGCGTTGAACTGATCGACCACGCGGGGCACGACGAAGGTCATCAGCGCGACGATCACGGCGGTTGCGACCACAGCCAGGACGATCGGGTAGACCAGCGCTGTCTGAATGCGCGCGCGCACATCCTCCTCGCGTTCCTGAAGATCGGCGAGGCGTTCGAGAACTTGCGGCAGAGACCCGGACTGTTCGCCGGCGGAGATCATCGAGCGATAGCTTGGCGGGAAAGCGCCGACGCGGCCCATCGCGTCCGACAGGCGCATGCCCTCGACGACGCCGACATGGGCGCCCTGAAGGACGCGGCGGACCTTGGCGTTTTCGGTCTGGGTCGCCAGCGTTCGCAGCGCTTCCTCCACCGGAGCGACCGTCACCAGCGTCGCCAGCTGCCGGGAGACCAGCGCCAGCGCCTTGCCGGAGAGCTTGCCGACGCGCGGCTGTTTGGGCGCCGGGGCGGCGCGCGCGGTGGGCGCGATTTTGGTGACCACCAACCCCTTGCGTTCGACCAGCTTGCGGGCCGCCTCGGGATCGGCGCCGCTGAGAACGCCCGAGCGCGTGCGCCCGGCCTGATCTATGGCGACGTATTCATAGGTCGGCATCGGGACTCGCCTCCTGCCGGATAACGCGGATCGCTTCTTCCACGGTGGTGACGCCGGAGCGAATGTATTCGCGGGCGGTCTGCGAAAGCGTCTTGTTCTGGGTCTGGCCGAAGGCCGCCTGCGCCATTTCGATTTCATCGGCGTTGGAGCTGATGAGGCGGCGCAACGTCTCGTCGACGCGCACGAGTTCGTAGAGGCCGACGCGGCCAAGATAGCCGGTTCCCGCGCAGGCGGGGCAGCCGACGGCCCGGAAGACGGGCGATCCCGGTTCGACGCCGGTCAGCGATGCGATCGCGGCGTCGGCGGTCTCTTCGGCGCGGCAGTGCGGGCAGAGTTTGCGGACAAGGCGCTGCGCCACGATCACGCGCAGCGTCGACGCCAGAAGGAAAGGCTCGAGCCCCATATCGCGCAGGCGGGTGACGGCGCCGAGCGAGTCGTTGGTGTGCACCGTCGACAGAACGAGGTGACCGGTGAGGCTGGATTGAACCGCGATCTGCGCGGTCTCGGCGTCGCGGATCTCGCCGACCATGATGATGTTCGGGTTCTGCCGCAGGATGGCGCGAAGGCCCGCGGCGAAGGTCATCCCGACCTTGGCGTTGACCTGGGTCTGGCCGACGCCGGGAATGGCGTATTCGACCGGGTCTTCGATGGTCAGGATGCTGCGAGAGGTTTCGTTGAGAAGGCGCAGGCCCGCATACAGCGTGGTGGTTTTGCCCGATCCGGTCGGTCCGGTGATGAGGATGATGCCGTTGGGTTCGCGCAGCGCGGCGCGGAACGCGGTTTCGACGGCGGGCGGCATGCCAAGATCGTCGAGCGTCATGCCGGCGCGCTCGCGGTCGAGCAGACGCAGCACAACGCGCTCGCCCGCCATGGAGGGCAGGGTGGAGACGCGAACGTCGATGGTGCGTCCGCCAAGGGCCAGCGAGATGCGTCCATCCTGAGGGACGCGGCGTTCGGCGATGTCGAGCCGGGCCATGACCTTGATGCGCGAGACCACGAGCGGACCAAGCCGGGCGTTGAGGCGCGCGGCCTCGTTGAGTTCGCCGTCGACGCGGATGCGGACCAGGAGATTGGTGTCGAACGGTTCGATGTGGACGTCCGACGCGCCGAGACGGGCGGCTTCCGCGATGACGCCGTTGATCAGGCGGATGATGGGCGCGTCGTCGCGCGTCTCCAGCAGGTCCGCGACTTCGGGCATGTGGTCGAGCAAGTCGGAGAGGCCGCCGCTGGCGCCGTACTCTTCGGCTTCCTCGATGCCCAGACCAGCGGTTGCATACCGCTCCTGCAGTTGGCGGTCGAAGCGATCGGGCGACACGTGTTCGACTTCAATCGGAGCGCCCAGAACCCTGCGGACTTCGAGGAGGACATGCGGGTCCGCATTCTGGCGCATGGCGACGCGCAGCCGTCCATTGTCTCCCTCGGCCGAGAGGTCGATCACGCCATGGCGGCGCGCGAACGCATAGGGAAGGCGCGTGCGCTCCGTTGCGGTCACTCGGGACGCTCCTCGCCGGCGGGCGTTTCGAGCGGCTGGGTCTGCGGCGGCGGCGGAAGCGCCGGAGCAGGCGGCATAAGCGTGAGCGTTTCGTCGAGGAAGCTGGCGCCCATGCCGCCGAATTGCTGTTGCAGGCCGCGCACGCGATCGAGACTGGGGCCGGTGATGGCGCGCGCGGCGTTCGCGTCTCCGATCACGACGGGTCGAATGAACACGACCAGGTTGGTCTGGTAGCGATCGCGGCTTTCGGACTTGAAGAGATTGCCGACCACGGGGATGTCGCCGAGGCCCGGCACTTTCTCCTTCGTGATGCGCTCACCCGCGTCCAGCAGACCGCCCAACACGACGATGTCGCCATTGTCGACGAGCGTGCTGGTTTCGATCTGGCGCTTGTTGAAGACGAACTCGCCGACAGTGAGCGAGGAATCCGCGACGCCGGAGACTTCCTGCTTAAGCTTGAGCGTAACCGAGCCGTCGGCGTTGATCTGCGGCTTGACGGTGAGCTTAACGCCGACTTCCTTGCGGTCGATCGTGCGGAACGGGTTGTTGTTGTTGGAGCTGAGGACTTCGCCCGTGGTGATCGGCACTTCCTGGCCGACGAGGAAGTTGGCTTCCTGATTGTTGAGCGTCATCAGGGAGGGCGTGGACAGCAGGTTCGACTGCCCGTCGCGTTGCAGCAGGTTGAGGATCATCCCGAACATGCCGTCGCCGCCGAGATCGGACGAGACGCCGCCAATGCCGCCGCGCGCGTTCAGGAGCGAGGCTATCGCGGCGTCCTGAAGGTCGGACTTGGCGGTTGAGTCGTCGGGCAGCGCGCTGCCGCCGGCCAGCGCCGCGGCGATCGACATGAGATTGGGCGCGGTGTTGGAGTAGTTGGTCGCGAAGAAGGGCAGGTTGGACTTGTCGTTGCCCGACAGTAGGAACTGCACGCCGAGATCGCGTGCGGCGTCGTCGGAAATTTCAACCACGATGGCCTGCACCAGAACCTGTTGCGCGCGCCGATCTAGCTGGCGGACCACCGAGTCCACTTCTCGCTGAACCGAGGGATCGCCGCGCACCACGATGGCGTTGACGCCTTCGTACTTGGCGACCGCTCCGCGCTGCGATCCCGCCATTCCGTAAGCGCCGCCGGCCGAGACGTTCATCGCGGGAACGCCGGCCGCGCCCGCACCGGCCGGCGTGCTGTCGCCGCCGCTCTGCGTGGCGTAGGTCGCGGGCTGGTTCAGGAGGGTTTGCAGCAGATCGACCATCTGTTGCGCATCGGCGTGCTGAAGGAAGATGACGCGGGTGTCGCCGGTGGGGCGGGCCTGTTCGTCCAGCGCCTGCGCCACCGCTTTCAGGCGCGCCACGGAATCCTCCGTTCCCCGGATCACCAGCGAGTTGGAGGCGTCGACCGCGGTTATGCTGGCCGCCGAAAAGCTCTGATCGCCGGCGCCCGCGCCGGCGATGTCGCGAAGCGCCTGCGCCAGAACGGTGGGACGGGAGTTGGCGAGCGGCAGCACTTCGATCTTGTCGATGTCGCGATCGAGACTGCGGATCAGGGAGGACAGGCGGATAACGTTGTCGGCGTAGTCGGTGATGACGATGGCGTTGGCGCGAGGCGCCGCCGTGACCACGCCGGTTTGACCGATCAAGGGCTGGATCACGGGAAGAACCGAAGCGGCGTCGCGCGTGTTCAGGCGGATCACCTGCGTGACGAAGCGCTCGGCGCCCGAACCGGCCGCCAGATGCGCAGCCGTGGTGTCGGGAGAGACGCGCAGGGCGCCCGAGGCGGTCGGGGTCACGGCGTAACCATGCGCGCGCAGCGTGGAGAGAAACACTTCGTAGATCTGATCTGCGTTGAGCGATCCGCCGGCCGCCACCGACACCGTACCCTGGACGCTGGGGTCGACGACGAAGGTGCGTCCGGTGAGGCGGGAGACATCCTGGATGAATGCGCGAATGTCCGCGTTCTGGACGTTCAGCGTGGATTGCTCCTGCTGCTGGGCGAGCGCTGAGGGCGAGACGCCCCAGACGCCGAGCGCGAAGGCGCTGACCGCAAGGCGGAAGGAGGTGAACGACTTCATTGGCGGGCGCCTTCTGCAATCGTGGCGTTATCCAGGTGGCGCAACCGGCCATCGAGGAGTTGGCTGTAGGGGGTGGGAAGCATGTTCATTTGCGCATGCCTCCGAGTCGCGCGGTCAGCGTTTCGCCGCCGCGTTCGTATTGAATGGTGACGTCCGCGCCGTTCAGAAGCGCGGCCTGCTGTCGTTGCAGCTCGTCGGGCGTGGCTGACAGGCCGTTGACGCCGACGATGAGGTCGCCGGGCCTCAATCCCGCCGCGGCGAGGACGCCCGGCGCACCGTCGCCGACTTCAAGACCGATGAGGCGGCCGTTGTTTTCGACGGGCCTGAGCCCGGGCAGGGCGCTGGCCTGAGAGGCGACCGAGGATTGCGGGGCGGCGGGACGCGGCGGGAGGATGTTCAGGGCGGGCGGGGCGGAGAACTGAACGGTCAGGCGGTCTCCGCCGCGTTCAATTTCCACATAGTCGCGCGTGACATTCGCCAGTCGGCCACCGCCGGGCAGTGTTTCGCCGATCGTGTAGGCCCCCTGCGGGAGATCCGGTCCGGACAGGATCGCGGAGGATGCGCCTTCGGGCGAAACGCGGGTCGCGAAGAGCTTGTAACCTTCGGCGCTCTGCCCGCCCGGGGACGCCGTGCCGCCGCGCGCGAACGGGTCCAGATTCAATGCGGCGTTGGCGAGTGAAAGCGGCGACGCGAAGGCGCCCGCGCGTGCGGCATCCGAACCGGGCGAAACCGGGGTCGCGAACGGGGCGTGCAGCGGATCGAGCAGGGCCCATCCGAGCGCCGCGAGCGCAACGCCGACGCCGCCATAGCACGCAAGGTCCAGCGCAGCGACCAGCGCGCCGCGCAGGGTCCGCGCGAGACCTACGGATTGCGACACCATCATTCCTTTGCCCGTTTCTGCTCCTCTCACGCTCCGCCGGATCACGAGGCGGGATGCGCAGACCTAGGTTGGGGCAGCCGGACCTTCTTACTCGATTACACGCAGCAGGTAAGTCCATCTCCCCGTCGCATTGAAGCCGGGCGTGCCGGTTTCGCCGCAACGGGGAATGTCCTTACACGGATCAGATCAGAACGAGGCTTTCAGACCAACCGTGAAGGTGCGTCCGAGGTCGTACTGATTAACGATGACTTCGCCGCCGCCATAGGTCTGATGCTCGAAATAGTCTTCATCGAGCAGGTTGCCGGCCTTGAAGCTGAACGTCATGTCATGTCCGCGCAGTTCGAAGTCGCGCTTGTAGACGAAGTCCATGATCACGCCCGGCTCCTGGACGATGTCGGGCTGACCTTCCGGACCGCGCGCGGCCGACCGCTCGCTGACATAGGTCACGAGCAGCGTGCCCTGTTCGGCGTCGTCTTCCCAGCCAAGCTGGAGGTTGGCGACGTGTTCGGACTGGCCCTGCAGACGCGAACCGACCGTCAGGTAGGTGGTCGCATCCTTGGTCTGACCGGCCGGGTCGATCACGGTGTCGCCCGGCTCCGCTTTGATCTCGGAGTCCGAGTAGGTGTAGTTCGCCTGCACAAGGAAGGACTTGTTGGACAGCCATCCGGCGTCGAACGGCGAGTCGAAGATTTTCTTGATCTCGATCTCGGCGCCGTAGATGTCCGCGGCGGGGGCGTTCACATAGCTCTGCTGAACCGTGTTGCCCTGCTGGACGACGACGGATTCAACCGGCCGCGACAGGTCTTTGTAGAACGCGCCGACCGTGAAGTACTGGCCTTCGTCGAAGAAGTACTCGTAGCGGGTGTCGACGTTGGTGAAACGCGTGTCGCGCAGGTTCGGGTTACCGAAGAAGATACGGTCGCTGCTGGGATCGAGATAGGCTTGCGGCGCCAGTTCGCGGAATTGCGGCCGACCGATGGTCTGCGAGGCGCCGAGGCGCACCTGCATATCGGGCAGGAAGTTCCAGGTCACGGTGGCGGCCGGCAGCCAGTAGCCTTCCTTCAGCTTGGGCGGGTCCGTCGGTTGGGACTCGTTGCTGAAGGGGCTGCGCAGATCCAGCGCTTCGATCGCCTTTTCGCCGCGCACCCCGATCGTGGTGCGGACGTAGGGGATCGGCTCCATGTCGATCTTGGCGTAGGCGGCCAGCGTTTCCAGCTGCGCGTCGTAGGACCCGAACTGGTTGGTGGTCTCGGCCAGCACGAAACCGTCCGGGCTGATGTTGATGTCCGCGAAGAGGTAGTCGACGCGCTCTTGCTGGACCAGAGGGTCGAGGCCGGTCGCCTGCTGGAAGCGGACGGTGCGGATCGAGGACTTCCGCGAGTTGTCGGACTGGGCGAGGCCCGCCGAGATCACGGTGTCGCGCACGCCGGGGTTGGGCAGGGCGTAGGAGACGTCGATGCCCGCGCTCGAGACTTCGTCGGTCAGATCCGAGAAGTTGGTCTGGTTACGGACGTTGGTGCTGCCGTCGTAAATGTAGCGACCCTGGCCGGAGCCGAGGAAGTCCGGATCGTAGACGTAGCGGACTTCCCATTCATACGGGGCTTCGCGGCTCGTCTGCGCGTAGCCGGCGCGGACGTTCACATCGAGGTCGCCGAAATCGAAGGCGCCGGCGAGCTGCGAGGACCACAGTTCGCGTTCATACCAGGCGGTGCGTTCGGTGAGAATTTCGTTGCCCGAACCCGCGCCCTCGTCGACGCCGAAGCGGCGATAGGCTTCCTTGGTGGTGTTGTGGACCCACAGGTTGGTCCACTTGATCTCGTGTTCGCCGAACTGGATGCCCGCGCCGCCAAGCGCGTTCCAGCTGATATTGTTGTCGGTCGTGGTGTAGTTGTAGTCGTCCTTGACCTGGATCTGTCCGAGGCTGGTTTCGACGCGACCGGCCTGCTGGATGCCGTCCCGGATCTTCCAGTCGTTGGAGTATCCGACGGTTCCGTAGAAGCCGAAGCGGGTGTCGCCGACATCGATGGCGGTGCCGGCCGAGATGTCGGCGCTGCCGTTGCCGGGGATCTGGGTGTTGGTCTGGAGGAGGCGCAGCTTCGAGTTTTCGAGGCTCTGGCCCATCAGACGGAGTTCGTCGTCGGTGAAGTTGCCGGAGCTGATGCGCAGGCCCGACTTGAACGCCTCGTGGATGCGGTAGGGAATCTTGCGGAGACCGTCGTCGAAGCCGAGCACGTCGGTGTTCGAGCCGTCATAGGTGTAGCCGGTGGCCAGCGTGGACTCGGTGTTGACCCCGCCCTTGATCCCGGCTTCGAGGAAGGGGCTGTCGGGCAGGTCGATGGTCGAGAGATCGACCACGCCGCCGCCGAATTCGGCCGGATACTCGACCGAATAGCTCTTCTGGACCGTCACCCCGCCGAGGATGCTGGTGGGGAACAGGTCGAGCGGCACGACGCGCTGGAGCGGTTCCGGGCTGGGCAGGGGAGAGCCGTTCAGGATGGCCGACGAGTAGCGTTCGCCAAGGCCGCGCACATAGACGAAGCGGCCTTCGTTGATCGAGAGGCCGGTGACGCGGGTCAGCGCTTCGGCGGCGCTGGAATCGCCCTGACGCTCGAGATCGGCGTCGGTCAGGAAGGCCGCGACCTCGGAGGTTTCCTGAAGCGGTTCAGGGATGAATTCCCCGAGCACGACGATGGTGTCGCGCGGAGGTTGTTGTCCCGTCGCAGGGCTTTGCTGCTGCGGTTCAGGCGAGTTGGTGGCGTCTGCTTCCTGGGCGATCGCATTGGGCGCGATCAACGCTGTTGTGGCGATCAGGAACACGCTCAGCGAACGGCAGGAGGATTTCATGGTGTCACAGCCCTGGCAAATTCATTCGAACACAGGTGAAGGCGTAGCGGGCGGCGGAATTTCCGCCGCCCGCCTGGATCGCCCGACTAGCAGTCCTCTTCGCCAATCAGCGCACTGCACGTCCAACCGCGGTACCAGGTATCGGCGTCGCTCTGGACGGCGCCGACATAGGTCGTGTTGGTGAAAGTGGTCGAGTAGGTCGAGGTGTTGATCGGCGTCGTCACCGTCATGCCGTTCTCGTTGCCGCCGTTCACGAACGCCGAGGCGCCGGCCACGATCGAGGTGAGCGTGGAGGTTCCCGCCGAGACGTTGTTCGAACCGGCGTTGAAGAGGCTGGCGGTTTCGGCCTCCTGGTTGCCGTCGGCCTGGAAGGCCACCGGGCAGCTCATGAACACCGAGTTGAACGTCGGTGCAGCCGTCGTGGTGTCGGCGTCGTCGATGTCAAGGCAGGCGCCGGTGCCGCCAGCCTTGGTCATGACGGAGTTCACGACGCGAATGCCGTTGCCGGAGTTCGCGATGATCACCGCGCTGGAGCTGGAGCGGCCGACGAGCGTCGCATTGGCGATGCGCGGCTGCGAGTTGAACGGGAAGACCGGGGGCGTGCCGGTGGGCGTGCCCTTGGCGCCGCGCGAGGACGTTTCGAACACGCGGTCGCCGCCGTTCGGACGCTGCACGGCGAGCAGGTATTGCGTGCCGCCGCGCCAGCCGGAGTCGAGGTCGTAGCTGTCGTCGTCGTTGCCGGTGAGCACGATGTTCGACAGGTTCACGGTGCCGCCGAAGATCTCGATGCCGTCGTCCGAAGAGTTGTGGACCTGGACGTGATCGATGACGGTGCCGTTGCCGAGGCCGGCCAGCGTGATGCCGTTCAGTTCGTTGCCGGGGAGGACTTCAAAGCCCGAGTGCTGGACCCGAACGAAGGAGAGACGGCCCGAGCTGTCCGAAATCGTGTTGCCGCCGTACAGGGCCGAGGTGCCCTCGACGATAGCTTCGCACGAGATGTCCGGAGCGGTGACGCCGGTCGGGCAGCCATCGGCGGTCGGGGCGCGACCGAGCAGGACGACGCCGCCCCACTGGCCGATCGAGTCGACGTTGGTGCTGCCTTCGACGCTCTGACGGCTGGTGAAGACGATCGGGGCCGAAGCGTTGCCGACGGCGTTGATCTGCGAACCGCGGTTGACGACGAGGAAGTCGGCGGTGCCGGTTCCGAAGACCGTCACGCCGGGCTCGATGGAGAGAATGCCGGCGGTGCGGCCAGCGATCGGCGCGGCCGGATCGGCGCCGAGGTCTTCACCGACATCCACGCGGCCGGAGAGCGAGTAAACCGTGCCGTCGACCTGCGGAATGAGCAGGCTGCCGGTGATCGCCGACGGGAGCTGGCAGTTCCGGTAGGAACCGGCGGAGCCCAGCGAGGCGTTGTTCAGCGACACGAGGCCGACGTTGGTGAAGCCGGTGGGGCAATCGGACGGCGCCGTGGGGCTGGTGGGCGGGCTCACGGGCGGGCTGGTCGGCGGCGACACCGGCGGCGCCGGCGGCGGGCTGATCACAAACGAGCCTTCGCCGGGCGAAGCCACGCCATCGGAACCTGAGCAGGCGCTCGCGGCGCCGGCGGCGAGCGCAACAAGCAGAGTGGCGCGCACAGCTTTATGTCTGGACGTCATTAAGGTCTCCCTCGAGATCGAACCTGGGACTTGGACAGCGAGTTGGGTTGATTTGCCGGCGGACACCCCGCCATCCCCGGTCGGGAGCGTTAACGGTGGGCAATGACAGGTGAGTGACGCGCCAGTGACACTTGAATGACACCGCACGGGCGTCTCGCACTCGGCTGGGGATAGTTGCGGGAACACCACAATGCGGGCGTTCGGGCGCAGCGATGCGCACGCTTACGCGCGCTTCGAACCTGCCGTTTGCGTCAGAGCGTTCGACCCGGATCGCTTATTCCTTGGGGAATTCCAGCCGGTGCGTCGGGGAGGCGGACCAGATGGCCGCGCTGTCGAGATTGTCGGCGACGACAACCTTCGTCTCCAGATTGACGTGCTTCTGTCCCTTCACTTCGAAGAGCGCTTCAACGTCGGTCTGTTTGTCGATCAGGGAGGCCATGCGCGCGTTCGCGGCGCCGTTCACCAGCGAATCCGTAAGCCCCATGAGGCCGGTGTCGCGCGCGCCCGCGAGAATCAGGAAGCGATTTCCCGAAGGACCGCTGAAGGATGAGAGCAGACCGTAGTCGCGGTACATGTTGTCGCCGGGCGCGGCGAGGAAGGCCTCGCTCAGATAGCGCCGCCCGGCCTTGCGGTCGACGATCTCGTCGTAGCTTTCGCCGATGCCGAAACGCGAGTGCTCGAACACCGGCCCCTTCAGGGCGCCGAGGCCGCTGATCAGCCCGAGGTAGAGGATGTCGTTGCTCTTGATCTGCTCGGGCGACAGTTCCGAGGCCAGCACCACGCGAACATTGCGGTGCTCCAGCACAGGAGCAAGGTCGGCGAGCGCATAGGCCGACGATGTCGGCAGGTATTGCAGGGACACGTCGGCGTAGCGGTCGTACTCCTTGGGGGAGACGAGGTACTTCTCCATCAGGTCGGCCTTGGAGTTGACCGAGAAGTCCCGCACCAGGCGCTTGAGGAACAGGCGATCTTCGTATTCGCCGAAGATGTAATAGTCCCCGACCACCACCAGAAGCGGACGCTCGCTCGCCATCAGGCTGGAGACCGGAGCGTTCGCCATCAGCGCCTTTTCGGCCGGGTTATGGGCCGCCGGCGTGGCCGCCCACAGGGCGAAGTTGGCCAGCAAGGCCAGAATGCCGACCGCGAGGCCGCCTGCGGCCATGCTGCGCCAGTCCAGGCCCATCTGGCGCGGGTCCAGCCATGCCGGCAGCCAGGGCGTGCGCCCGGGCTGTTCCGGGACGTTTTCGGGGTTGGCGTCGGAATTTGCGACAGCTTCGAGGCCTACGAGCCGGTATTCGCCCTTCGGAATCGTCAGCCGGACACCCGACGGAGACGAATCGCGCAGGTAGAAATCGTCGAGCCGCTTGCGCAGACGGTGAACGTAAACGCGCGCGACGGGGTCGTCCCGGGTGGCGTCAGCCCCGGACTTTCCGAACACTTCTATTGCGATTTCGGCCTCTTTCGGGGGCGAATCGTTCCCGGATCGCTCGGCGAGGTAGTCAAAAAGTTCAAGCAGCCTGCCGCCATTGCCCAGCGCGCCGCTCTCGCGCACGCGCGCGATCTCGGCCGCGGTAAGGCTGGCTGGCGCGGACTGTGTGGGTCCCGCCGTATGGTCGACTGCTGACGTCATGGTTCCTTGATAAAGCAGAATTTGGATCGGGTCGCGAGTTCATACGCTCAATTCAGTGTGCACCCCGCATGATCCGGATCGCCCATATGGTGAATCACTTTGCTCTTTTGCCCGCTGACGCGTTTCATGCGGGCCGACGCAGCTGAAGGTATGGGGGCCAGCGTGGGGCGCGACGAGCGCGACCAGAGGGGCGGCGGAGCGAAGCGCAACCGCAAATTGGCGGCTCGTTCCGGTTCCGTGGCGATCGTGGCCGCAGTCGGCGCGGCGATTGTCGCGGCGGGCGCGTCGTTTACCAACAGCACGGAATCCCTGGCGCGCCGTACGGCGGACGCCGAAGTCCTCAAGAACGACACATCGCTGGCCGCGGCGACGCCGGACGGGCGCGTTCGGACGAAAGGCCCGCGTGAACCGGGCGACGCTTTCATCTTCCGCAACTGGGCCCGCCTTTCGCAGGAGAGCTATTACCTCTCGCAGAACGTCAATCCATGGTCGGGGACCGGCGCGGGGTTTCGGCGCGATCATGTCGAGCGGCGTAAGGATCGCCTGATCCTGCATCTCACCAGTCAGGCGGATCGCGGCAAGGATTTCAGCGGCGCCGAATTCCAGGTGAAGGGGTTCTACGGCTACGGCCGCTACGAGATCGTCATGCGCCCGCCCGGCGGGTCCGGCGCCTACTCGGCGTTCTTCACGCACACGGACGACTTCTTCAAGGATCCGCACGACGAGATCGATATCGAATTCCTTGGCCGCAACACGCGGCAGATGCATATCAACCACTTCACGGACAACCATTCCCACGGTTCCTACTACGCCAAGCTTCCCTTCGATTTCACCGACGGCTTCCACCTCTACGCGTTCGAGTGGTCGCCTGACGCGATCCGCTGGTATGCGGACGACCAGTTTCTTTATGAGGTCCGTGCGCCGGAAGCTCGGATTCCGGACCATGCGGGCCGAGTGATCACGAACATCATGACCGGATCGGACGCCGCCGTGGACTGGATGGGCAAGCGCGATTTCGGCGGCAGCGCCCAGGCCGAAATCCTGTGCATGTCGCACGTGCCGCTCGGCGTGACGGCGCCCGAATGCAGCGACGATCGCGATCTGCGGCGAATTCTGCGGAATGGCGGCGATGCGCCCCCGGCCGACTGACCGCCTCGAAAGCGGCCTTCGGATCAAGCGCTCTTAAGCTTGCGTTGCACGCGTTCGCCGACCGATCTCGCCAAATGCCGGAAAGTGAATGGCGCCGATCCAGGATCGGAGGTCAGAAGTTGAACGAAGCCGCCGATGCGGCGCGCCTTCAGCATGTCCAGAGACTGCATGAACTGATGCACGGCGCGCAGGCGCTTTCCGCGAACTTCCAGAATCTGCAGCGTGTCGGCTGAGAGGTCGGTTTCGTGCGCGGTGCGGAATTTCGCCTCGGCGGCAAGCCATGCGGCGGAGTGTTCGGCGGTCATGCGGTGTGAGGTCGAGCCTTCGGCGCGCTGGTAGACGTATCCGGGCTGGGGCAGGTAGCGCATGGCGGCGCCGTCTGCGAGCAGATGGGCGACGAGATAATAGTCTTCGCTGTTGCGGAGCGCCGGATCGTAGCGAAGCCCTGTGCGCTTGAGCGCGGAGGCCCGGAATAGCGGCTTGAGATAGCCGAGGCAGGCCTCGCCGCTGAAGGGCATATTCCACGCAACATAGTCGGCCAGGGTTATCGTGCGTTCCCGGTCGAATGGCGCCTTGCCGAGAAACGGGCGGTCGTCTGGAAGGCCTCCGGACTGCGTGTCCCGCGTTTCGAGCATGTCGTCGACTACGATGTCCGCGCCAGTCGTTGTGGCGTGGGCGACCAGACGCGCGAGGCGGTCGGGTTTCATGGCGTCGTCGGCGTCCAGGACAGCGATGAAGCGTCCCCTGGCGAGGTCGATGGCGCGATTGCGCGCCGCCGACGGACCGCCATTGGTTTCGAGACGGTCGACGCGGAGGCGCGGTTCGTCTGTCGCCAGCCGTTTGAGGGTTTCGAATGTTGCGTCGGGCGATGCGTCGTCAACGGCGACGACCTCGACGCTGACGCCCTCGCTTGCGAGCGCGGAGCGGATGGCGTGTTCGATGAAGCCGGCGGCTTTCCATGCCGGCATGATCACGCTGACGTCGAGATCGTTGTCGCCGTCGTTCATCGATCAGGAGGCTGTCGCCAGAGTGAATCCGGGCCGTCGATGGCGACCGCGTCCTGCATCGGGCGCATGCCCCGCATCGCGCCGGCCAGAAGCGTGACCAGAGAGCCGCCGAAGTCCGAACAGATATCGGTCTCGGTGTTGGTTCGCACCGCGATCAGCATCACGAAGAAGAGGAAGTAGGCGTTGTAGATCGACTGGTCGCGGAACCAGCTTCGGGCGGCCGCATAGATGGCCCAGAAGACGAAGAAGATGGTGGCGAAGTAGCCCGGATATCCGAACTGAACGCCATATTCGAGATAGGCGTTGTGGAAGGTGAGCTGCACCCACTTCTTGTAGCCGAGCGTGGTCTGCAGCGACACGGCGTCGCCGTTCTGTGGGTTCCAGAAGCCGCCCGGACCGACGCCGGTCCATGGATTGTCGGACAGAACGCGCTCGCCATACGCCCAGATGTAGGTTCGCGCGGACAGCGTGCGGTCCTTGCCGAGAACGTCGAGCATGGAGCCGTACAGGTCGATATGCAGGATGGCGATCAGGATGAAGATCGCCAACAGCGTCAGCATCAGGCCGAACACGACGATGAGCGACCGCATATGCGGAACGCCGCTCGCGGGCTTCCAGACGAACGAATAGAACAAAAGGCCGGACGATGAGGCCGCGACGAAGGCCAGCGTTGTCGCCGACTGGCTGATCAGGATCAGGTAGGCGGCCATGCCGGTTGCGCCGAATGCGAGAAGACGCATCGGCATCGACGAGCGGCGGTCCAGCGCCAGCACGAGCGCGGACAGGTAGAGGAAGAACATGTGCAGGGCGAAGTAGTTCTTGTGCCCGAAAACGCCCGTCGCCGCGCCCTGGTTGGTCTCGCCGAAATTCGGGTTCATGACGCAGAGCACGCCCGCGACCAGTTCGACGAAGAAGTAGGTCAGGATGATGTTCTTCGGGCGATAGCGCGTTGCGATGTAGGCGCCGACCAGAATGGTCGCAATCATCAGGACGAACTTGTTCACCGAGGCGGAGGGGTTCGCGTTCCACAACGCCGAGGCCAGCGCGAGCGCGGGCAGAACGAAGACCGGCCATGACCGCATCAATGTCGGCCAGATCACCGATATGTTGAGGACGACGCCCGCCGCCATGTACAGAACGACGAGATAGCGCGCCGGGCCGGCGAGCGGCGCGAGCGGCGCCAGGCCGGGGATGAGCTCAAAGACGAAAGTGGTCAGCACCACCCACGCCGCCAGCGCGTAGGGATCGGCGCGCCGCATGAGGACGGCGAGCTGCTCCATCGGAGTCTGGAAACTCCTCAGGTCGCGTCGTTCCATCGTTTCCATCGACGGATTGGCCATCAAACAGTCCAATGAGGCGGGCGATAGCGCCCGAGGCGGCGGTTGGCGGGCTGGCGAACGATGTTCGGACCGCACCATGGGTCCAGAAAGTTAACAGCAATCTTCATACCAAAGGCGTGCGGGATGGCAAAAACTCGCTCGCCGGACGGGCGAACTTGTCCTGAGCGTTTTCGCGTCTTTCTCGGGCGCGCTCTGCGTGCCTGCTGTCGCGTTCCGGGACAATGGGCCGGGACCTGTCAGCCGACCTGTTGCTCACCCGACGATCGCGATGCGAATGCGGGCGCGGCTTTTCCCGCACGCCGGACAAAACAAAAGCCCCGCCGGTTCGGGCGGGGCTCTCGCAATCCGGAATATCTGGGGTGTCTAGTCCTTGGCGCGTTCCTGATAGGCGCCGTCCTCGGTGTTCACGATGACGCGGGTGCCTGTGCCGATGTGCGGCGGAACCATGATGCGGGCGCCGTTGGACAGGATGGCGGGCTTGTACGAGCCCGATGCGGTCTGACCTTTCACAACCGGCTCGGTCTCGGTGATCTCGAACGTCACCCGTTGCGGCAGCTCGATCGAGACCGGCGCGCCTTCATACATCATCAGGAAGCATTCCATGTTCTCGGTCAGCCACTGGGCCTGATCGCCGATCATGTCTTCATGTACGGGCACCTGTTCGAAATTGTCCGGGTTCATGAAGATGTAGTTCTGCTCGTCCTTGTAGAGGTAGGTGTGCTTGACCTCTTCGACGAACGCCTTCTCGAGGCCTTCGGTGGTCTTCACCGTCTCCACCACTTTGACGCCGTCCGAAATACGGCGCATCTCGATGGTCGTGGTCGGCGTGCCTTTCCCCGGACGGAAGTTTTCAGCCTTGAGGACGGTATAAAGCTTGCCGTCCGTATGCTCGATCACGTTGCCCTTGCGGACGTTGCTGGCGATGACTTTAACCAAGGGACGCGCCTTTTCGTGGGGCCGGGGACGCAAATCGTCTCTGTCCGGCGGGGGTGTTCACAAGCTGCGAGGTCATACAGGCAGCTGCGTTTGGGGCCAAGCCCCCGGCGGAATGTCGGAGTAGAGTGCGAAAATGGCGGGCAACCGCATCATGATGACCCCCTGGTGGGACAAGGGACGCCATATCGACCGGCGGCCCTATCTCATAGCTCGCAGCCGCATCCGCGCGGCGATCAGGGCCTGGTTCGAGGGCGAGGGGTTCGTCGAGGTCGAGTGCGGGGCGCTTCAGGCCTCCCCGGGGAACGAGGCCCATCTGCACGCTTTCGAGACCCGGTTTTACCCGGAAAGCGGGCCGGAAGCCGGCGATCCGGGGCGCAGGCTCTATCTGCACACATCGCCTGAATTCGCCTGCAAGAAACTGCTGGCGGCCGGAGAGGCGCGGATTTTCGACTTCGCGCGGGCTTACCGGAACCGGGAGACCGGACCGCTGCACTCGCCGGAATTCACCATGCTGGAATGGTATCGCGCCTACGCTCCGTGGGACGCGGTCATCGCCGACACGCTGGAGATCGCCCGCCAGGCGGTCTGGGTGATCGGCTCGCCCTATCTTCGCTGGCGGAACGTCGCGTGCGATCCGGCTCTGGAGCCCGACCGTCTGACATTGACCGAAGCGTTCGCGCGCTACACCGGGATTGTCCTGCCATTGGTGCTGGACGACCGCGACGCCTTCGCCGCCGCCGTGGCGGACATCGGCATGCGCACCACGGCCAACGACAGCTGGTCCGATATCTTCAGCCGGGTTCTGGTCGAGCGGATCGAACCGAAACTGGGGCAGGGGCGCCTGACGGTGCTGTGCGAGTATCCGGCGAGCGAGGCCGCGCTGGCGCGACCGCTTCCGTCCGATCCGCGTTTCGCGGAGCGTTTCGAACTCTATGCCTGCGGCGTGGAGCTGGCGAACGGTTTCGGCGAGTTGACCGATCCGGACGAGCAGCGCCGCCGCTTCGAGGCGGAGATGGACCTCAAACAGCGCACCTATGGCGAGCGTTACCCGCTGGACGAAGAGTTTCTTGCGGCCCTCGGCCGGATGCCGCCTGCTTCGGGGGTGGCGCTGGGCTTTGACCGGCTGGTGATGCTGGCTTCCGGCGCACGCACGATCTCGGACGTGCTCTGGACGCCGTGGCCGGGCGCCTGAGGGTGATCTCCCTTGCGTGAATGTGGGAGTGCGGTCACGGTGCGGCGCGGACCGTTCGGCCCGCCACACGCTGGCCCGCCACACGCAGGAAAGACACCCCATGCGCCATCGCCTTGCCGTCGTCGCGACCCTCGCCGTCCTCGGCGCCGCCTTGCCGGTTACGGGGTGCGCCAGCCTGGAGCCGGAGCCCTGCACGCAAGACTGGGTCGACTGGAAGAAGGACCGCATCCTTTCGGCTTTCGCGCGCGATCATGTCGGGGATATCGGTTTCGTGCGCGACATATCGGATGTTCTGGATTCCGGTCAGCCGTCGGGTGTCATCGCTCTGCGTCTGGCCGCGGCGGCGCCGCGCGTCGGCCGGCTGGTTACGGACTTCACCGACCGGGCGGTTCCGGAGGTGCGCTCTGCGATCGCCCAGTGCGGAACCGGGCCTCGGGCCGGGGAGCTGTTTGCGGACATGCTGCGCAAAGAGGGCGTGGACGAGAACACGCTCGCCTGGGTGCAGACGCTCAGCGTGCTGATGGACAACGGCGCGACCTAGCGCGATAGAGGGCGCGCATCGTCCGGCGCCGGACGAGGAAATCGGGCAGGGAGCCATGCGCATTCTTCGTCAACCCGGCATGCCGCCAGAGCGCCGGACATTGCGGTCGCTCGATGCGCTGCAGGCGGAGGGGCTGTCAGGGTTCGGCGATGACGGCGAGGTGGCGCGGGTCGCCGACCGATACGCCATCGCGCTGACGCCGCATCTTCTGGACCAGATCGATCGGGCGGACCCGGAGCGAGATCCGATTGCGCGCCAGTTCGTTCCGGACGGTCGCGAGCTTGAGGAGACATCGTTCGAACGCGCGGACCCTATTGGCGATCACGCCCATGAGCCGGTTCCGGGACTGGTTCACCGTCATCGCGACCGCGTGCTGCTCAAGATTGTTTCGGTGTGCCCGGTCTATTGCCGTTTCTGCTTCCGGCGCGAAATGGTCGGGCCCGGCAAGGAGCAGGGGCTGGGTCCCGATCAGCTCGACGTGGCGCTCGACTATATCGAGCGTCACCCGGAAATCTGGGAAGTCATTCTGACCGGCGGCGATCCGTTCATGCTGTCCGGCAGACGGGCGGAGGCGGTTACACGACGGATCGAGGCGATCGATCATGTGAAGGTCGTTCGCTGGCATACCCGCATGCCGGTGGCGGACCCTGAGCGCATAACGCCGGGCTTCGTCGCCAGCATTCGCAGCCGCTCCAAATCGGTGTTCGTGGCGGTGCATGTGAACCATGTGCGGGAGCTGACGGCCGAGGCGCGCGCCGCCTGCGCGCGCATGGCCGACGCCGGGATCGCGCTGGTGTCGCAAAGCGTGTTGCTGAAGGGCGTGAACGACAGCATCGAGGCGTTGTCCGATCTGATGCGCGGGCTCGTCGAGGCGCGCATCAAGCCCTACTACCTGCATCATCTGGATGCGGCGCCCGGCACGTCTCATTTCCGGGTGACGGTTGATCGGGGGCGGGAGCTGGTGCGCCAGTTGCGGGCGGAGGTCTCGGGGCTCGCGCAGCCGACCTATGTGATCGACATTCCGGGCGGCGTCTCGAAGGCCGTGGCGGCGCTCTCGGATGTGGAGACACGCGACGGGGGCGTTCAGGTGCGCGGCGCGGACGACGTTTGGCGCGCCTATTCCGAGAAATGAGCCGGCGGCGCTGACAGTCCGCCCGCTTCGTTCCTATATCTTCGTCCTGTTCCTGAGCTGGTATGGACATGCCCGACACGCAAACCGCAGAAAGCCCGCTTGACCGGTTGGCCGGCGACCTCGCCGGAAGCGGCTACGCCATCCTTCCGAGCGAGGAGATGCGTTCGCATCTGTCGACGGACGCGGCGGCGAGCTGGGCGGCGTTCGCGGATAGCTGGAACGATCTGGGGCAGGACATCTACATGGCGGACGGGGGGCGTTATCGCCGCCGGCGTCACGCGGTCTTTCGCCTGTGCGACAGCGTGCTGACACGATTGCCTCATCAGCCGCATTTCCAGAGCCGCGACTACAACACGCTCAATGGCGGGGTGCAGCGCTGGTTCGAGCCGGTGCTGCCCGAGGTCGCGGACAACCCGGTTCTGCACGATCTGGGCGCGTTTGCTCAGTCCGTGCTGGATCGCGTCGATCCTCTGGGGGCGGCCGAAGCCTGGCGCGCCGAGATGCACCAGTTTCGCATCGAGGCGCAGGCGGACGCTCCGGGGCTGCCGACGCCGGAGGGGATGCACCGCGACGGCGTCGACTGGGTGATGGTGCTTCTGGTGAATCGCACCAATGTCGAGGCGGGCGTCACGCGGATCGCGGCGCCGGGCGGGGAGTCGCTGGGCGAGTTTGTGCTTGAGAGACCGCTCGACGCCGTGTTCGTGGACGACCATCGCGTCTTCCATGGTGTGACGCCGGTTACGCCTCGCGACGCCACGGCGCCGGCCTTTCGGGACGCGCTGGTTTTGACGTTCCGGCGCGAGGATTTGAACGATCCGGCCTCCGGGAAACCGGTCTTGGCCTGAAGCGAGGATATCATGCCGCTAACCGTTTATGGGATTCCCAACTGCGACACGATGAAGAAAGCCCGCACCTGGCTGACCGAACACGGCGTTCACTACGAGTTCCATGACTACAAGAAGAAGGGGATCAGCGCCGCCGCGCTGAAACGCTGGTCGAAGGCGGTCGGGTGGGAGAAACTCCTCAATCGCGCAGGTACGACCTTTCGAAAATTGCCCGACGCCGATCGTGCAGACCTTACCGAGGCCAAGGCGATCAAGCTGATGCAGGAGCATCCGTCCCTGATCAAACGTCCGGTGGTCGAGATATCGGAGTGCGACATTCTGGTCGGCTTCAAGCCCGAGACATATGTCGAGCATTTCACCTGAACACTCTGTCATTGCGGCGGCGATGTTCGTGCGTGAGGCGCCACGTCGCACCGTGTCGCGGCGACCTGCGGGGAGGTATGCGCTGCTCGGGAGCCACACTGCGGAGCGGCCGGGACTCTTTGCCGGTGGAGGGGTGGACGAATCCTGAATCGGTCACTATGTAGCGCTCACCCAAGCAATCGAAACCGATCCTTGAGTCCCCACAGAAAGCTCTGATGAATCCAAGAAACACGACCTTCGCCGATCGGCAGGCCGCATCGGCCGCCGCCAAGAAAGCTCTTCTCGAAAAGTTCAAGCCCAAGCCCATGGTGACGGCCCCCGAGCCGATCGATCATGAGAAGGAGCGCCGCGAACGTATCGAGACAGTCCGCGCACAACGTGAAGCTGAAAAGCTTGAACGTCAGCGGGCTCGGGAAGAAGCGGATCGCCGCGCTGAAGAAGAGCGCGTCGAACAGCTCCGCGTCGAAGAGGAAGAGCGAGAAGCTGCTCAGCTTTCGCTCGACGCCCAGAAGCGCGCCGAACGCAAGGAGCGCAAGAAAGCGATCAAGGAGGCCGCGCGCCTCAAGAAAGAATCGCGCATGGGCTCCAAAGGCGTTCCGCAACAGGAACGGCTGTCCCCCCGCGAGGAGCACGAGCGCTACATTCGAGAGCTCGAGCGCGCTCGCGCCTAGAGGCTTCCAACATTTTCGTGTCGCTCTGACGTAGCGGCCGACGAGAGATCAGGCGGGGTCCGGGAAATTTTTCCCGGACCCCGCATCCATTTTCGGGCTTGTCATCCTCTAACCTGCAGATGGGCTCCCGCCCGCTTAGAGGAGACACCCACATGGGTCCGGAAATCGTCGTGCCGGTCGGCCTGATTCTGATGATCATCGCGATCGTCTGGCTGACCAACCATTTCGCCGCAAAGAAGAAGTCGGAGGCGTTTCAGACGCTTCGACTCGCCATCGAGAAGGGGCAGGAGGTCTCTCCAGCCGCGATGGAGGCGATGTCGCGCATGGCCCATCCGCTGGCGGACCTGCGCCGCGGGATCGTCTTTCTGGCGCTCGCCGGCGCCGTCGCCGCGTTCGGCCTGCTGATCAGCCCGATGGAAGACGCCGAAGAAGCGCTCCGTCCGATCCTGGCGATCAGCATGTTCCCGCTGTTCATCGGCGTGGCCTTCCTGGGGCTGCACTTCTTCACCCGCGAAAAGGCGGCGGAGTAGGCGCGGTTCATGGCGGTTCCGTCGAACACGGAAAACGATCTGTCGGCCGCCGCCATGCGCGGCGATCGGCGGGCGTTCGAAGGGCTGGTGAAGTTGCACCAGGCGAGCGTTCGCGCGGTTGCGCGCAGGTTGTGCGGTTCGGCGAGTGAGGGCGACGACATCGCCCAGGCCGCCTTCCTGACAGCATGGCGCCGGAGGGAGAGCTGGCGAGGCGGTTCGTTTCGGGGATGGGTGTGCACGATTGCATACCGGGAATTCCTGCACGCGCGCCGCAAGCGCTCGTTCGAACTGGAGGCGGACGAATTGGCGGACCCTGTCTCGGACGCGCCGGATCAGCGAATGGATATCCTGCGGGCTTTCTCTGAGCTTGAGCCGAACGAACGTGCGGCGGCCGCGTTGTGTCTGGGAGCGGGTCTTTCTCATGCGGAAGCCGCGATCGTGATGCATGCGCCGTTGGGTACGGTGAAATCCTGGGTGGCGAGGGGGCGGACAAAACTGCAGGCGGCGTTGTCCGCCTATGCTACAGTGTGAGTGACGCGATGTTCGGAGACTTCAGGGATATGGATCGCGATCTGGAACAACTGCTGAAAGACGACGAAGCCTCGATCGTCGATGACGGCTTCTCCGGGCGCGTAATGGAATCGGCGCGGGGCGGACGACGTTTGCGGTATCTTGCCCTGTTCGGAGCGGCGGGGCTTGGCGCCGGGGCCGCATTCGAGGGCGTGAGCAATCTGGTCGGGAAAATGTCCCACGCCTCCGGCGACAAGGCGGGAGACTGGATGGGCTCGCTTGAGGTGAGCGTGCATGCGCCGATTCTCGATCGTGACGTGACCGTTCATCCGACCATCCTGTTCGCCTATCTCGTCGTGCTCGTTCTGGCGGTGCTTATTCCGCTTTTGAGCGCTGCTCAGGAAGACTGAGCGCGATCCGTTCCGGATCGACTTCCCCCAACGTCGCCCGTTGGCGCCGGGCCGGAGCGGGTCCATACATCGCTGAACAGCGCTGAGTTGTGGCGGTGCGGCCGGATGCGGGGGTTGTCATGTCGGGTAGTGTCTTCTTCTACGGCGGGCTCGTCGTCTTTTTCGCAACTCATCTGTTCTCGGCGTTCCGGTCGCGCGGAGAGAACGACATCAAGCGCAAGCTTGGCGCCGGGCCCTATATGGGCCTCTACAGCCTGATCTCGCTGGCGGGGCTTGTCGCGTTCATCTACGGGTTCGGCATGGTCCGCGACACCGTGCTGATCTGGGAGCCGCCGGTCTGGACCAAGCATCTGGCGCTTGCCCTGATGCTTCCCGCCTTGATCTTTCTGGTCGCGGCCTATGCGCCGCGCGGCTACATCAAGGCCGCGCTCAAGCATCCGATGCTGGTCGCGGTCAAGGTATGGGCCGTCGCGCACCTCGCCGCGAACGGCGAACTGCATGCGATGATCCTGTTCGGCTCGTTCCTTGCGTTCGCCGTGGTCGACCGGATCGCGGTGAAGAACCGTCCTGTTGGGACGCTGGCGAAACCGTCGCTGCTCGGCGACGCCATCTCCGTTCTGGTTGGGGGGGGCGTCTATGTCGGGGTGTTGTTCTGGTTCCACCCGGAGGTGATCGGCAAGCCGATCCTGCCCTGATCCGTCGCCGTATCCCATCCTGTGCGGTTCGGATTCAACCGGGGATTGGCGGGGCGGGACTGCGTTGCGGTTAGACCGGCGCGTTGCGTCAACGCGCTGCGGGCCCTAATGGGGGCTGAACCGGACGCCGCATCCCTATCGGGCGGGGTCCGCAGCAGTCAGGCCTGACGTTTCAGGGGGCGCGCCCATGTCCACCCAAGTTCAATCCAGCCGCAAGACCGTGCGGGACATCGCCGCCGCCAAGGGCGGAACGCCGCTTGTCTGTCTTACGGCCTACACCGCGCCGATGGCGGAGATGCTGGACGAGCACTGCGACGTGCTGCTCGTGGGGGACACGGTGGGAATGATCGTGCACGGCCTGCCGACGACGGTCGGCGTGACCGTCGACATGATCATCCTGCACGCCAAGGCCGTCATGCGTCGGTCCACGCGCGCTTTCGTGGTCGCGGACATGCCGTTCGGGTCTTATGAAGCCGGCGTGGAGCAGGCGTTCATGAACGCATCGCGGATCATGATGGAAACCGGCGTTCAGGCGGTGAAGCTGGAGTCGGGCGAGTACGCCGCCGACACGGTTCGCTATCTGGTTGAGCGCGGCATCCCGGTCATGGCTCATGTCGGCCTGCGGCCTCAGGCGACCAATGTCGATGGCGGCTTCAAGGCGAAGGGGCGAACGGAGGCCGAACGCGAGCGCGTGCTGGCGGAGGCGCGTGCGGCCGACAAGGCCGGAGCGTTCGCCATGGTGATCGAAGGGGTGGCGGAAGACCTCGCGCGCGAGATCACCGCCCTGGTTTCGTGCCCCACAATCGGCATCGGAGCGTCGAGCGCCTGCGACGGGCAGGTTCTGGTTCTGGACGACATGCTGGGGGTGTTCGACTGGACGCCGAAATTCGTGCGGAAGTACGCGGACCTGCGCGGGACTGTCTCCAAGGCCGTCGCCGAATACGCGGCGGACGTGCGGGCAAGGACGTTTCCCGGGGAGAAAGAGACCTACGCCCTCAAAAGGTCGCAGACGTAACGGTCTTCTTCAATTGCGGGGGCGTTTCGGGATCGATAAGTTGCCCCCCGAAACCGGCGGAGCGAGTACTACGTGTCTGATATCTTTGAAGAAGTCGACGAAAGCATCCGTCAGGACCGGCTCGTCACGCTGTGGAAACGGTGGGGAATCGTCGTCATTGGAGCGGCTGTTCTGGCTGTCGTGGGGGTCGGGGTCTACGAGTACATGTCCTGGAGCCGCTCTGAGGCGATAAAAGCGCAGGGCGATATCTTCGCGAAGGCCGCCGAAAAGCTGGACGAGAATTCGCCGGATGACGCCAAGGCCAGCCTTGCGGAGCTGACGGACGGGAAAGGCGGCTATGCGGTCGTTTCGAACCTGGTCCTCGGCGGCATCGAGGCGGACACGGACGGCGATCTCGAAGCAGCCGGCAAACATTTTCAGGCCGCCGCCGATCTCGACAAGGGCGTGCTGAGCGACATCGCGCTTCTCAAGCTGGCCTATCTCCGCGCTGACGAGGCGTCCATTCAGGAGCTTGAGACGCTGGTCGCTCCGTTGGCGTCCAAGGGCGGCGGAACCGCAGCGCTGGCCCGCGAACTGGTCGCGGCCAAAGCGTTCGCGACCGGCGATCTGCAGCGTGCGCGCACCGAATACCAGGCCCTGACGCTTGATCTGGAAGCCCCGCAATCGATGACCGCTCGCGTTACCGAAGCGCTTCGAATGGTCGAAGCGCGGATCTCGGAACAGGGCGGCGTGGCCGCCGAGACCTCGTCCGACAGCGGCGACGCTGCACAAACCGGGTCGGCTCCCGTCGACGACACGGCGCAACCCGCGGAGACGCCCGCCCAATGATGAAACCTGCAAGGATCGCTCTCCTGCTCGCCGTATGCGCTGCGGTCGCCAGCTGCAGCATGTTTGGCGGCAAGAAGAAGGAAATCTCCGAGGAGGAGAAGGCGGCGCGCATCAGCCTGAGCGTGGTCGACCAGAAGATCGAACCGGACCCCGCTCTGGCGGCGACCACCGTCACCCTGCCGCCCTCGGTTCCGGCCACGGACTGGCTTCAAACGGGCGGGAACGCGTCCAACCTGACGCCGCCTGTCGTGGCGGGGTCCGATTTCAAGGTCGCCTGGCGAGCCAGCATCGGGTCCGGCACGGACCGGCACAAACGTATCCTGGCGCCGCCGGTGGCCAAGGATGGGCGGATCTTCGTGATCGACTCCAACCAGCGCGTCACCGCGGTCGATGCCAGCAGCGGTCGCAAGGAATGGTCTGTCGAGATGTCGTCCGGCAACAAGCGCGACGAGTTCGCGGTGGGCGCCGGTCTCGCGATCGCGGGCGACAAGCTGCTTGTGGCGTCCGGGTATGGCTACCTCACCGCACTGTCGCTGACGGACGGCTCCGAGATCTGGAAGCACATAACGGACAACTCGCTCACCGGCGCTCCGGCTGTGCTGGGCAACCGCGCCTTCGTGACGACCGCCAACAACGAACTCTACGCTTTCAGCACGGACGACGGCGAAGTGTTGTGGACGGACCAGGCCATCGCCGAAACGGCGCGGATTCTGTCGGCGCCTTCGCCGGCGGTGTCAGAGGATGTTCTGGTCGCGCCTTACTCGTCAGGCGAGCTTATCGCCTATCTGCCCGCTAACGGCCGCCGTCTGTGGCAGGACACGCTGACCACAATCGGCCGGTTCACGCCGCTTTCGGCGATCAACGACATCGCCGGCCGCCCGGTGCTGGAAAACAACATCGTGTACGCCGCCAGCTATTCCGGCGTTCTGGCCGCGATCGACGTTCGCAGCGGAACGCGGATGTGGAACATGCTGTTCGGCGCGCGGCTTGGGCCCGTTATCGGCGGCGATTTCCTTTTCATCGTCGGCACGGAGGGGCAGGTGCTGTGCCTCAACAAGCTGGACGGCAAGGTGGTCTGGTCGCAGCAGCTCACGGCGTTCCGGAACGCCAAGAAGAAGCAGAGCCGCGTCGTGTGGACGGGGCCGCTGATCGCCGACGGACGTCTCGTGTTCGCGTCGTCGGAAGGGCAGGTGCTGGCGCTTTCGATACAGAATGGCGAGACGCTGGCGTCGCTGAACGTCAAGCAGCCGGTCTATATCGAGCCGATCGCGGCCGCCGGGCTGATCCTGTTGCTGACTGACGAGGGCGATCTGGTCGCCATCCGGTAACCATCCGGACACTGACGACCCGAACGGCGCGGGCGGGCCAAGCGGGGCTCGCCGCAGGGAGCGCCTTGTGGTAGGCGGGCTCGCTGGCCGACGGGAACGCGGATGGCCGCAACAGGGGCCGGCAGCGTCCGCTTCCCCGCAAGGAGCAATAAATGTCCATCAAGGTGGCCATTGTCGGTCGCCCGAACGTCGGCAAGTCGACGCTGTTCAACCGCCTCGCGGGCCGCAAGATCGCGCTGGTGGACGACCAGCCCGGCGTGACGCGGGATCGCAAGGAAGCGACGGGCAGGCTCGGCGATCTCGATCTTCAGCTTATCGACACTGCGGGCTTCGAAGCCGTTCAGGACGAGTCCCTCGAGGCCCGGATGCGGCGGCAGACCGAACGGGCTATTCAGGAAGCGGACGTGTGCGTGTTCCTCTACGACGCGCGCGATGGCGTCACGCCGCTCGACGAGGAATTCGGCGCGTTGCTGCGCCGGTCCGGAAAGCCGGTCGTGCTCGCCGCGAACAAGTGCGAGGGCAAACAGGGCGACGCCGGCCTGATGGAGGCATGGCGCCTGGGCCTGGGCGAGCCGGCGCCGATTTCAGCTGAGCACGGCGAGGGAATGGCCGAGCTTTACGAGGGCATTCTGGCCGCTGGTCGTCGCATGGGGGCCGAGGCGCCGGCCGAGGACGAGACGGACGCCGAGGAAGAGGTCTTCGATCCTGACGCGGAGCCGGTCGAGGACCCGAAGCGCCCGGTGCGTATCGCTTTTGTCGGGCGACCCAATGCAGGCAAGTCGACGCTGTTGAACGGCATACTGGGCGATGACCGCTTCATCACCGGGCCCGAGGCGGGGATCACACGCGACTCGGTGCAGGTCGCCTGGAGCTGGCGCGACCGGCCGATGCAGCTTGTCGATACGGCAGGTCTGCGCAAACGCGCGCGCGTGCAGGAGAAGCTGGAGAAGCTGTCAACGCACGAGACCATTCATGCGATCCGTTTCGCCGGCGTCGTCGTGCTTGTGATGGACCCGCACGAAGCGTTCGAGAAGCAGGATGTTCAGATCGCCAACCTGGTGTTGCGCGAAGGCCGGGCCCTGGTGTTCGCCATTACGAAGTGGGACATGGTCGACGCGCCGGGAGAGGCGCGCCGCGAGATGGAGCGGTTGTTGGAGCACCGCATTCCTCAGGCCAAAGGCGCGCCGATCGTTTACGTGTCCGGCGTCATGGGGCGCGGGCCTCGACCGCCTGATGGATGCCTGCATCCAGATCGACCGTCACTGGTCGGCGCGTGAAGACGCGCGATCTGAACGATTGGCTGCAGTATGTCGTGCAGAAGCATCCGCCGCCGGCGCCGGACGGCAAACGCGTCAAGCCGCGCTACATGGCGCAGATCAAGACGCGCCCGCCGACATTCGTGCTGATGGCCTCACGCGGCAACGACATGCCCGAAGCGTACAAGCGCTATCTCGTCAGCGAACTGCGTGAGGCGTTCGATCTCAAGACGGTGCCGATCCGGCTGCATGTCCGCCAGGGCAAGAACCCCTATGCCGACAAGGCCTGAGCTAGCAGTCGCCGATCCGCTTGCTCTTGATCGTTCCGGACGCAGCCATCGCGCCCTGACCGGGCATCGAGCCGGACATAGCGATTGTGCCTTCTCCGGAGTCGCGGCTTGAGTTCATGTTGAAGGTCATGGCGCCGACCATTGCGGCGCCGCCTTGATCGCATTTGAGATCGAATTTCATGCTGGTCGCGGTGGAGGTCACGTTCGAGACCTCGCATCCTTCGCGGGCGAGATCGCTGGCCTTGAACTTCGCGTCGTCCGGTTTCAGGCAGTGGCTGTTGGTGAAGCCGGTTCCGGGCACGTTGATCGTGCGCCCCTGAACGTTGAGCGTCATCGACATGTTGGTCGTCGATTCCCACTTGCCGGGCTTGGCCGCCAGTTCCTGGGCGTGTGCGGCGGACGTCATCAGTCCGATCGCGGCGACGGCGCCCAGCAGGGCTTTCAAAGACTGCGGCTTCATTGTTCGTCCCCTTTGTTTGGCTCGCGGTGCTGCGGAACGCAGTCTCGAACCGGCATTTTCTTTCATCGGGACGATAGGCGGGCGGGCGCATGCGTCTACCCGCAAACCGCAGTTGCGGGGGGAAGCGTGCGATAGGCTTGGCATCGTGGCCGCAGCGGCTATTTGCCGGCGATATCGGCGTAGTTCAGGCGTTGGCCGTGCAAGGCGCAGTCCGCGGAAAGCAGATCCACAAGCGGTCCGACCGCCTGTTCGGGCGTGGTCAGCTTCGATTGATCCTCTCCCGGCATCGCCTTGTAGCGCATGGCGGTGCGGGTTGCGCCGGGATTGTAGAGGTTGACCCGGATGCCCAGGTTCTCCACCTCGTCGGCGTAGCATTCGATCATGGCGTCCAGGCCGGCCTTGGACGCCGCGTATGGCCCCCAGAACGCGCGCGTCTTGCGGGCAACCCCGGACGTCACGAACACCGCGCGCCCGGCCTCGCTTGCTCGCAGCAGCGGATGCACGGCGCGGATCAGGCGCCAGTTGGCGGTGAGGTTGACCGAAATCGTCTCCTCGAAGCTCTGCGGCGAACAGGTTTCAAGCGGGCCGATCGTTCCCAGCACGCCGGCGTTGGCGAGCAGGCCGTCGAGGCGTCCGAAGCGTTCGAGCAGGGCGCCGGCGAGCCGGTCGACAGCCGGTCCGTCGCGCAGATCGAGCGGGATGATCGTTACGGACGCGCCCGTTTCGGCGCGCACTTCGTCGTCCAGCTCCGTGAGGGCTTTTTCCGAACGCGCCAGCGCGATGACATGATTGTCGCGTCGCGCGAGTTCGAGGGCCGCGGCGCGTCCGATGCCGCGCGAGGCGCCGGTTACGAGGACTACCCGCCGGTCCATTGGCTCGCCTGATCGTCAAAGAGGGAAAGTTGGCGGTCCTTCTCGGCCATGTCGCGATCGCGATCGACAAGGCGCGTGGGGTAGTCGCCGGTGAAGCAATGGTCCGCGAACTGCGGAGCTTCATCGTTGCGCGGGCCGGCGCCGAGCGCCTCGTAGAAGCCTGCGAGCGAAATGAACTGAAGGCTGTCGACCTTGAAGTAGCGCTGCATCTGCTCGATCGACATCGTGCTGGCGATTAGCTCGGACCGTGAAGGCATGTCGATGCCGTAGAAGTCCGGATGCTTGATCGGCGGCGAAGCGATACGCATGTGCACCTCGGCGGCGCCGGCGTCGCGAAGCATCTTGATGATCTTCTGCGAGGTGTTGCCGCGCA
Source organism: Hyphomonadaceae bacterium (assembly GCA_041398225.1). GTDB lineage: Bacteria > Pseudomonadota > Alphaproteobacteria > Caulobacterales > Hyphomonadaceae > JAWKVD01. Next base: position 43,091 of record JAWKVD010000003.1, read on the forward strand.
CGATCGAGTCGTCGATCAGCACGACACGCTTTCCTTCAAGGACCGGCGCATTCGGCGCGTGCTTGCGCGAGATCGAATGTTGCCGGCCGGATTGCGTCGGCTCGATGAAGGTACGGCCGACATAGTGGTTGCGGATGATGCCGAACTGGAACGGGATGCCCGAAGCTTCGGAAAAGCCCAGCGCGGCGGGGTTGCCTCCGTCCGGAACCGGACAGACGACATCGGCGTCCACCGGGAATTCGCGAGCCAGCACGTGTCCGAACTTGCGCCGGATCTCGTAAACGCTGCGGCCATGCATATTGCTGTCGGGGCGTGCGAAGTAGACGTACTCGAACACGCAGGGCGATGCGGGGCGAGGCGGGAAGGGCGTCAGGCTCTGCACGCCTTCGGCGTTGGCCACGACGATTTCGCCATTCTCGATGTTGCGCACGAAGTCCGCGCCAACGGCGTCGAGCGCGCAGGTCTCCGAGGCGAGGATCGGCGAGCCGTCGAGCGACCCGAGCACCAGCGGACGAAGCCCCCAGGGATCGCGTGCGCCGAACAGGGCGCCGTTGGTCATGCCGACCAGCGCGAACCCGCCCTCGAGATGGCGCAGGGCGTCGATAAAGCGATCGACGATGTTGGGTTTGTCGGACCGGGCCGCGAGTTGAAGGATCACCTCGGTGTCCATGGTCGACTGGAAGATCGCGCCGGACTGCACCAGCTCCTCGCGCAACGCCCGGGCGTTGGTGATGTTGCCGTTGTGCGCGATGGCGAAACCGCCCGTGGCGAGATCCGCGAAGATGGGCTGGATGTTGCGAAGCGCGACACGCCCGGAGGTGGAGTAGCGCTTGTGCCCGATCGCGACCTGGCCCTTCAGCATCTGCATCGCGAGGGAGCCCTCGCTGAAGTTGTCGCCGACGAGCCCGAGGTGACGTTCGGAATGGAAGCGGTTGGAATCGACATCGTAGGTGGTGATGCCGCAGGCCTCTTGTCCGCGATGCTGGAGGGCGTGGAGGCCGAGGGCGGTCAGGATTGCGGCGTCGGAGCGGCCGTGAACGCCGAACACCCCGCACTTGTGCCGCATGCCGTCCTTGGCGTCGGGAGAAAAGTCGTCGTCATCCCAATCGCGCATGGCCAGTTCGCCTTTGCCGGTTCGCTTTTGAAGGTCCCGTTCTTACTGGCTTTGGATCATCCGTCTACGGCTCATCCGTCGCAGGGGCACCTTCGACGGGTGAAGTAATGGTTTCCCGGGCCTTTTCAACAAAGCCCGGCACGTGTTCCTCGAGCCATGTCGCGGCGACATTGAGCAGGGGGTAGCTCTGCGAGCGGGAAACGAAGGTGGGCGCGGCGTCCTCGGGCAGAACCTGCTTCATCAGCAAAACGAAGAGAACCGCAGCCAGAACGCCGCGAGCGACGCCGAAAGCCGCGCCGGCGAGCCGGTCAACGAGCCCGATTTCGGGGGAAGAGTGAATCACCCGGGAGATTCGTCCGCCGAGAAAGGCGGCCAGCGAATAGGCGGCGAGGAAGCCCACCACCACCAGAATCGCGCCGGGCGTGATCGAAGGCCAGCCCTTGGGCATGATGCTCGCGAGCGGTTTCTGGAAGAACATCAGGGCGTAGTAGGCGGCGAGGCCGCCGACGACGAAGGAGGCGACGGAGGAGGCCTCCCGAATCAGTCCCCGTCCAAGCGACATCACGGCGGACACGACGATGATCGCCAGCACGATGATGTCGAAGGGGCCGAATGGTCCCGAGAAAATGTCCGACACGGCTAATCCCCTCCAAGCAGGGCGACCACTTGTTGCAGCGTGGATAACCCATGCACCCGCATTCCGTCGACACGTTCTGGCGCCCCGGGAGGCGCAAAAGCCAGCGTGAATCCTAGGCGGGCGGCTTCGCGCAGCCGTGGTTCAATCCGGCCCACCGGGCGTATCGAGCCGGAGAGCGACACCTCGCCGAAACAGACCAGCCCCTGCGGCGCCGGTTTCTCCAGCACCGAAGAGGCGAGGGCGACGGCGGCCGCGAGGTCTCCGGCGGGTTCGCCGATCCGGTAACCGCCCGTAACGCTGAGATAGACGTCCCGCCCCGAAAGGCGGAGGCCGCAGCGAGCCTCGAACACAGCGAGCAGCATGGCGAGACGCGCGCTGTCCCATCCGACCACGGATCGGCGCGGCGAGCCGGGCGTTTCGGCTCCGACAAGCGCCTGCACCTCGGCCAGCACCGGCCGGGAGCCTTCCATCGCGGCGAAGACCGCGCGGCCCGATGAACGCTCCTCTTCCTGGCTGAGAAACAGCGCGGAAGGATCGCTTGCGGCGGACAGCCCCTGCGCGCCCATCTCGAACACGCCGATTTCGTCGGTCGGACCGAAGCGATTCTTCACTGAACGGAGGATGCGAAACTGATGGCCGCGCTCGCCTTCGAAATAGAACACGGCGTCGACCATATGCTCGAGCACGCGCGGGCCGGCGATCTGGCCGTCCTTGGTGACGTGACCGACGAGCACCACGGCGGCCCCGGTCTTCTTGGCGAATCTGGTCAATTCCTGTGCGCAGGCGCGGACCTGTCCAACCGAGCCGGGCGCAGCGTCGAGACTGTCGGACCAAAGGGTCTGCACGCTGTCGACGATGACGATGTCCGGTTCGGCGTGTTTGAGCGCTTTCAGGATTGTCCGCAGATCGGTTTCGGCGGCCAGCTGGACGGGGGCTGACGCCACTCCAAGCCTGCGGGCGCGCCCCTGAATCTGGGAAACCGATTCTTCGCCGGAGATGTAGACCGCCTTTGCTCCGGCCTTGCCCATTTCGGCTGCGACCTGAAGAAGAAGCGTCGACTTGCCGATGCCGGGATCGCCTCCCACCAGCACGGCGGACGCCCGGGCTATGCCGCCGCCAAATACGCGGTCGAGCTCCTCAACGCCCGTGGGGAGGCGTGGGGGCGGGGGGTCGGGTGAATCGAGCGGCGCGAATTCGAGCGAGCCGGATCGCGTGCGACCGCTGCGTGGAACCGCCAGTCCGCCCGGCGGCCCCGACGTTTCTTCGGCCAGCGTGTTCCAGGCTCCGCACGCCTCGCACTTGCCCGACCACTTCGAGTGAGCGGCGCCGCAGGACTGGCATACATAGGCGACAGCGGTACGGGCCATGCCCAAGCTCACCTCGTTTTCGGGAATCAGGCGCGCAAAGTGTGGCAGATGTCTGCTGTGCGCGGAACGCTGCGTGACCAGCTAGATGTTGCGGGTGCTACGTACCTATATTTTTGTATAGTTTCGAATTATATGTCATGTTTTGTGACAAAAGAGACAAAATATCGCATGCTTCAGCTGAGTTTGGGGTGTTTTGTTTTTTTTTCTGAGCGCATTATCTCTGCACCCGTCGTGCCGGCGTTGCACCGTCCCCCACCCACCGTGACGCTGGCTAGGCACCTCGACCGGGCGCAGTTCTGCTGCGCCCGGTCGTGCGTTATCGGTGACGTATCCGAGTTCACGACCAGTCGCCAATGGCGTTGATCACATATGGCGATGCGTCGTCTAGAGGGCGGGCTGGATCGGACCTTCCGCGCGGCCGCTGACAAACTGGTCGACATGCGCGCTGCCGCTGTTGTCGAGTGAACCGGCCGGGCCGCTCCAGATAATTCGTCCCTCGTGAAGCATCGCCACCTGATCCGCGATCTTGCGGACGCTGGCCATGTCGTGGGTGATGGTGATCGCGGCCGCGCCCAGCGCCTTCACCTGCTCGACAATGAGATCGTTCACGGCGTCCGCGGTGATCGGATCGAGGCCGGTCGTGGGTTCGTCGAAGAAGATCAGATCGGGCTTCGCGACGATGGCGCGCGCCAGCGCGGCGCGCTTCTGCATGCCGCCGGACAGTTCGGCTGGGCGGAGTCCGGCGACAGAGGCGCCGAGCCGTACCTTTGCGAGCGCTTCGATCGCTTGTTCGCGGGCTTTGTTGCGCGGGATTCCGTCGCGATAGAGCAGAGCGAAGGCGACGTTCTCCCAGATGGTCAGGCTGTCGAACAATGCGCCGCCCTGGAAAAGCATGCCCGTCCGTCGCCGGACATTGTCGATTGCGCGCTCGCCGCGTATGGCGGCTCCTTCGAAGGTGATCTCACCCGCGTCCGGCTTCAGCAGACCCAACGCGCATTTGATGGTGACGGATTTTCCGGTGCCGGACCCGCCGATGATGACCAGCGATTGTCCGGGCGCGACCGACAGGTCGACGCCGCGCAGAACCTGCTTCTGCCCGAACGATTTTTGCAGTCCCCTCAGCTCGAGGATCGGAGTTGCGGATGCGGTCTGGTTCAAAGGCCGATCCTCGTGAACAGCGAGGTCAGAACATAGTTGGATGCAAGAATCAGGATCGCCGCGCCGACGACGGCGAGCGTCGCGGCCCGTCCGACGCCCCCCGCGCCGCCCTTGGAGTTGTGACCCTGGTAGCATCCCATCAGGGCGATGATCGCGCCGAATACGGCGGCCTTAATCAGGCCCGAGACCGCATCGTTGGTGGTCAGGAAGTCCCACGTGTTGCGAAGATAGATCGCGCCGTTGAAGTTGAGCGGGCCGACGCTGACCAGATATCCGCCCATCACGCCGATGACGTCCGCGATCAGCACCAGCAATGGCAGGGTGAGCGTCGCTGCAAGGACACGAGGCGCGTACAGATAGCGGGTCGGTTTGGCGGACAACGTCAGCAGAGCGTCGATTTGCTCGGTCACGCGCATGGCGCCGACTTCGGCGGCGATGCCTGCGCTGACGCGGCCGGCGAGCATCAGGCCGGCGAGAACTGGTCCCAGTTCACGGGTGATGCCGAGAACGACGATGTTGGGCACGAATTGTTCGGCGTTGAAACGCGATCCGCCCGTGTAGATGTTGAGCGCCAGCGCGGCGCCGATGAACACCGCGGTCAGCCCGACCACCGGCAAAGAATAAAAGCCGATACGAATGCACTGCCGGAGGAACTCGCGCAGGTAGATCGGGGGCGTCACGCAGGCGGCCAGCACCTGGGCGGAGAAGATCGCCACCCGGCCCATTTCGGAGAAACCGCCGAGCACGGTCCGGCCGATCAGCCGGAAGGGGCGCAGCAGGGGGAGATCGGCGGACTCGCTCATTGTGTCTCCACATAGGAGCGGGCGACGCGCGGGCCAATGCGGGTCAGGAGTTCATAGTCGATTGTCGCCATGTGTCCGGCTTGATCCGACACATGGACAGACGGGCCGATAAGCTCCGCCGGATCGCCGACCTGAGCGGCCACGCCCGTAATGTCTACACCGATCAGGTCCATGGAGACGCGTCCCCGGAGCGGGCAGATTACCCCGCCTACAGATGCGACCGCCCGACCCGAGCCGGTGCGCAGGAAGCCGTCCGCGTATCCGATCCCTATCGTTGCGACAACCCGGTCGTCCGGCGCGGTCCAGGTGGCGCCGTAGCCGATGGTTTCACCGGCCGGCAGTTCCCGTATCTGGAGAATTGGCGCCGTGAGGCGCACGACCGGTTCCGGCGCATCGCCTTCAAGCGGCGAGGGGCCGCCGCCATAGAGCCCGATGCCGGGACGGACCTCATCGAGGCAGAACGCCGTTCCGAGATAGATGCCGGCCGTGGCGGACAGGCTGCGCGGAACGCCGTGCCAGGCGCGGGTCGCCTCAACGAAGGTGTCGAGCTGCCGCTGGTTCATCGCGTCGGTCGGGTCGTCGGCGCAGGCGAGGTGGCTGATCAGGCGGGCCGGCGCGTGCGAACCCATTGCTGACGCCAGATCGGCGCAGGTTTCGGGCCGCACGCCGAGCCGGTTCATGCCGGTGTCGATGTGCAGCGCCGCGCGCGGCGCCGCCGAGCCCATATCGAGCCATAGCCTGACCTGCTCCGGCGTGTTCAAGACCGCCGTCAGCGCGAATTCGCTGTGCGCGGCGGCTGTTTCGGAGGAGAGACCGCTGAACACCGCGATGTCGGGCCCGGCGCCTAGCAGTCTGCGCAGCGTTTCGCCTTCCGAGGGCCAGGCGACGTAGAAGCTGGTGCAGCCTGCGCGCGCGAGCGCCGGCGCGATCTTCTCGGCGCCCAACCCGTACGCGTCGGCTTTCACCACGGCGGCGGTGTTGGCAGCGCCCGCACGTTTGGCCAGCATCCGCCAATTGCGGACGACCGCTGAAACGTCGATCTCGGCGTGAGGTCCCGTCACGACGGCCGCCGGGATCAGTCCGCGCCCCGGTCGTCGTAACCGATGCGTGTTTCGCGGTTGTAGAAGCGAACGCGCGAGGGGCTGAAGCCGACCTCGACCTTGCCGATCGGACCATGCCGCTGCTTAGAGATGATCACCTCGGCGAGATTGAACTTGGCGTCCATCTGGGTTCTCCAGTCGGCGTGTCGGGGGTCGTCCTCGGACGGCTCGAGACGTTCCAGATAGTAGGCCTCGCGATAGATGAACAGAACCACGTCGGCGTCCTGTTCGATCGAGCCCGATTCCCGCAGATCCGAGAGCTGCGGGCGTTTATCGTCGCGGTTTTCGACCTGACGGGAGAGCTGCGACAGCGCGATGACCGGGATCTGCAGTTCCTTGGCCAGCGCCTTCAGCGATTTGGTGATCATCGTCACCTCCTGCACGCGGCTGTCGGACCGGCTGCCGGCAGGGGGGCTGATGAGCTGCAGGTAGTCGATGATCAGCATGTCCAGGCCATGCGTGCGCTGGAGGCGGCGGGCACGCGCGGCCAGCGCCGAGATCGAGATGCCGCCCATGTCGTCGATGTAGAGCGGAAGTCCCTCCATCGCCTTGGCGGCTTCGCGTATCTGTTCGTAGTCGCGCGGCGACAGGTCGCCACGGCGGATCTTGTCGGATGCGACGCCTGAAATGTCGGCGAGAACGCGGGTCGCGAGCTGGTCGGCCGACATCTCGAGCGAGAAGAAGCCCACGACGGCGCCGTCTTCGGTGCGCATGGTTCCGTTCGGGCCGGGCGCCCGGCGGCATCGTTTGGCGGCGTTGTAGGCGATGTTCACCGCCAATGCGGTTTTGCCCATCGAGGGGCGTGCGGCGAGGATCACAAGGTCGGACTTGTGCATGCCGCCGAGCATGCGGTCGAGGTCGTCGAGGCCGGAGGCGACGCCCGCGATCTTGCCTTCGCGCTTGTAGGCGTTGGTCGCCGTTTCGATGGATACGGCGAGGGCGTTGGTGAAGGTCTGGAAGCCCTGCGCGCCGGCGCCTTTTTCGGCAAGCGAGAACAGTCGCTTCTCGGCCGCTTCAATCTGCGCTTCGCCTGTTTCTTCCAGTGTCGGGGATACGGCGCGCTGGGTGATCTCCGCGCCGATGTCGATGAGTTCCCGCCGCAGGGCGAGATCGTGGACGAGGCGGCCATAGTCGACGATTTCAGGGCCGAAAGCCGCCGCCTCGATCAATTCCGCCAGATATCGCGCGCCGCCGATCGCGGCGAGTTGCCCGTCGCGCTCGAAGTGCTCGCGCAGGGTGACGCCGTTCGCGACGCGACCCGACGAGATGATCCGGTCGAGGACCGCATAGATTTCGGCGTTGGCGGAGGAATGAAAATCGGACGGTTTGAGAAATTCGGAAACGCGCTGGTGAGCGTTGTTGTCGAACAGGATCGCGCCAAGAACCGCCATCTCGGCGGCGATGTTGTGAGGCGCGGGCGGCGCCGGCGTGAGGTCGTGATCCTTGGGCATGTCGCCCCCTTAAACCTGACGGCGTGACGGGTCGCGAGTTGATTTTGAGATACTCAGCGGAATCTGATTCGCATGTGCATGAGTCTAGCGCACCCCGCAAAAAGCAGTTGCACAAAAGAAAAGGGAGCCGCGTGAGCGGCTCCCTCCTGATTTCTGCGATACCGTCTGGACTATTCGTCCGTCGGTCCGCGTTCGGCGCTGGCCTCGGCGGCCGCTTCCGCGATTTCCGCAGCCTGTTCGTCGGCCGCGGCGCGTTCAGCGGCGAGCGTCGCCTCGATCACGTTTTCGCCACGGGCCTGACGCTCGGCTTCGTCCGGCGAGCGGGCGACGTTGAGCGTCACCTTCACCATGACTTCCGGGTGCAGATGGATCTCCACCTCGTGCATGCCGATGTTCTTGATCGGCTGGTTGAGGTGAACATGCCGACGCTCGATCGGGTGACCGGCTTCAGTAGCGGCCGCCGCGATGTCGCGGGCCGCGACCGAACCATACAGGTGGCCGGTTTCGCCCGCCTGGCGGATCAGCACGTACACGGCGCCGTCGAGGGACTCGCCCTCGGCCTTCGCCGAGTCACGCGCCTGAGCGTTGCGTTCCTCGATCAGGGAGCGCTCGCGTTCGAAGCGCGCCTTGTTGCCGTCGGTCGCAAGGAGAGCCTTGCCTTGCGGCAGCAGGTAGTTGCGAGCGAAGCCAGACTTCACGCGAACGACATCGCCGATGCCGCCCAGCTTCGATACGCGTTCAAGAAGGATCACGTCCATGTCCGGTCCTCCTAGATCACGACGTAGGGAAGCAGCGCGAGGTGACGCGCGCGCTTGATGGCGATGGCGAGAAGGCGTTGCTTCTTGGCGGAAACCGCCGTGATGCGCGCCGGAACGATCTTGCCCTTCTCGGAGATGTAGCGCTGAAGCAGCTTCACGTCCTTGTAGTCGATGGCAGGAGCGTTCTCACCGGAGAACGGGCAAACCTTGCGGCGGCGGCCGAACGGACGGCGCGAGGGCAGGTTGGCGATGTTGAGCTTTTGCTGAGCCATGTCTCAATCCCTCCTAGCGGTCGCGCGGCGGACGCGGGCCGTCGTCGTCGCGGCGGCGGCGTTTCTCGTCACGGTCCTTGCGGGCGATGACCGGGGACGGTTCCTCGGTGAATTCATCCACGCGCACCGTGAGGAAGCGCAGGACGTCTTCGTTGATGCGGTGGCGGCGTTCGATCTCGTGGATCACCGGGCCGGGCGCTTCAATGTTGAGGAGCGAGTAGTGGGCTTTGCGCGACTTGCGGATCGGATAAGCCAGATTGCGGAGACCCCAGTATTCGGTCTTGGCGACCGAGCCGGAACCTTCCGTAACGACGCGGGTCAGATCCTCCACCAGGGCGTCAACCTGCTGCGGAGAGATGTCGGGTCGTGTAACGACCACGTGTTCATAGCGTGCCATGTTTTTCCCTTCGGCGGAGCGGCGGCGCAGGCTGTCCGAAGGGCGGACGGCCGACGATGGATCCCGCGCGCCCGGAATGGGCCGAAGGACCGCCGCTCAGTGCGAACGCGGGGAGATACAGGTTTTACGGCCCGAATCAAGCCCCGCCGCCTGTCGGGCTTGCCGTCCCCGACGCGCCTTCCTAGTAAGGCGCACTTTTTCTAGGATGCGTCGATGACTCGCCTCGCTTTCATCTTTCCGGGACAGGGCTCCCAAACCGTCGGCATGGGCAAGGATCTGGCCGACGCCTTCCCGTCTGCGCGCGGGGTCTTTGAAGAGGTGGACGAGGCGCTCGGCGAGAAGCTTTCTGGTCTCATTTGGGGCGGACCTGAGGCCGACCTGACGCTAACGGCCAACACCCAGCCCGCGTTGATGGCTGTCAGTCTGGCCGTCGTACGGGCGCTAGAGGCCGAGTTCGGGATCAAGGTTACCGCCGCAAGCTATGTCGCGGGGCACTCGCTGGGCGAGTATTCCGCTCTGGCGGCCGCTGGATCGCTCTCAATCGCGGATGCGGCGCGCCTTCTGCGGAAGCGGGGCGAGGCCATGCAGGCGGCGGTTCCGGTCGGCGAGGGCGCGATGGCGGCCCTGATCGGCAAGGTCGATGTGGCGACCGCCGAAGACATCGCCGCAGCCGGCGCCAGCGCGGGCGCGGTTGGGGTGGCCAACGACAACAATGTCGGGAATGTCGTGATTTCCGGTTCGAAGGCCGGGGTGGACGCCGCGATCGCCCATGCGAAGACAAAAGGCGTGCGTGCGATTCCGCTTTCGGTGTCCGCTCCGTTCCATTCCGTCCTGATGCAGCCGGCGGCCGAGGCGATGGCGGCGGCGCTTGCCGGGGCGAGCGTGCTGGCGCCCGCCGTTCCCGTGGTCGCCAATGTCACGGCGCGTCCAGTCGACGATCCGGCCGAAATCAAGACGCTGTTGGTGGAGCAGGTCACCGGGCGTGTGCGTTGGCGCGAATGCGTGGACTGGATGGCGACCGAGGGCGGAATTACCCGTTTCGTAGAGACCGGCGCGGGGAAACAGCTCTCGGGTATGGTCAAACGGATCGCGCCCGGCGTCGACACCGTTGCACTCAACGCCCCTGCGGATCTCGAAGCCTTCGCGGCGTCGCTCAAATAGGAGGCCGACAATGTTTGACCTGACTGGACGTCTGGCGCTGGTGACCGGCGCTTCGGGCGGAATTGGCGGCTCCATCGCGAAATCGCTGGCGGAGCAAGGCGCGCGCGTGGCGTTGTCGGGCACCCGGCAGGAGGCTCTGGAAGCCGCCGCCGCGGAGCTTCCGAACAATCCGGTCGTCTTGCCCTGCAACTTGTCTGACCCTGCGGCGACGGCGGAGCTTGTGGGGCGCGCGGAAGAGGCGCTTGGCGGGCTCGATATTCTGGTCTCCAACGCCGGCCTGACCCGCGACGGCCTGCTGATGCGGATGAAGGATGAAGACTGGGAAACTGTCCTCAACGTCAATCTCGGCGCCTATTTCCGCCTCGCCCGGGCGGCGATGCGCGGGATGATGAAGCGTCGTCATGGGCGTATTATCGGGATCACGTCGGTCGTCGGCACGACCGGAAACCCCGGGCAGGCCAACTATGCGGCGTCCAAGGCCGGGATGGTCGGATTTTCGAAGGCGCTGGCCCAGGAAGTCGCCAGCCGCAACATCACGGTCAACTGCGTGGCGCCGGGATTCATCGACACCGCGATGACGGAAGGGCTGCCGGATGCGCAGAAGGAAGCCCTGCTGAAATCGATTCCCGCCGGCCGGCTGGGCTCCGGCGCGGACATCGCCTCGGCGGTGGTGTACCTCGCGAGTGATGAATCCGCTTACGTTACAGGGCAAACTCTGCATGTTAATGGCGGCATGGCGATGGTCTAGATCGCGGCCCCGCTGAGCGCTATAGCAAAACAAAATCAGGCGTGTTACCGCGCCGCAACATGAACCGCCCACCCCTAGGGGCGGCATTTGAGACTGGAAGGGTACTTCATGTCCGACGTGATCGAGCGTGTTAAGAAGATCGTCGTTGAGCGTCTGGAAGTGGACGCCGACAAGGTGACCGAAAAGGCCAGCTTCATCGACGACCTCGGCGCCGACTCCCTCGACCTGGTCGAGCTCGTGATGGCGTTCGAAGAAGAGTTCGGCATCGAGATCCCGGACGACGTCCAGGAACAGATCGGAACGGTCGGCGACGCTGTCCGCTTCATCACCGAGCGCGTCTAGTCCGGGCGCGCTGGGAGACCGGGAGGTCCGCATGCGCCGGGTCGTCATCACTGGCATTGGTCTCGTCACTCCGCTCGCTAACGGGCGCGAGACCAGTTGGCGTCGTCTTACGTCGGGCGAGTCCGGCCTGAAGGCGATTGAGCATTTCCGCGTCGACGATCTGGGGTGCCGGATCGCGGGGCTTGTGCCATGGAAGTCCGGCCGTTCCGGTACGGAGTTTTCGGCCGGTGATGCGTTCGATCCCGATCAGGTGATGTCCGCCAAGGAACGTCGTCGGGTCGACGACTTCATCCTCTACGCGGTTGCGGCCGCCGACGAGGCGCTTGCGGACGCCGATTGGAAACCCGAAAGCGAAGAAGACCGCATTCGCACCGGCGTGCTCGTCGGTGCGGGCATTGGTGGCCTGTCGCCGATCGCCGATACGGCCATTGAGCTTGAGAAGAACGGTCCGCGCCGGATTTCCCCCTTCTTCATTCCGAGCGCTCTCATCAATCTCGCCTCGGGCCAGATATCGATCCGCCACGGATTGAAAGGCCCGAACCATGCGGTGGTGACCGCGTGCGCCACCGGCGCCCATGCGCTCGGCGACAGCATGCGCATGATCCAGTGGGGCGACGCTGACGTGATGGTTGCGGGCGGGACGGAATCGCCGATCTGCCGCATCGGCATCGCCGGCTTCCTTGCCTGCCGGGCCATGTCCACCGGATTCAACGACACGCCGACCAAGGCGTCGCGGCCTTACGACAAGGATCGCGACGGCTTCGTCATGGGCGAAGGTGCGGGCGTTTTCGTTCTGGAAGAGTATGAGCACGCCAAGCGCCGGGGCGCGAAGATCTACGCCGAAATCGTCGGTTATGGCTTGTCTGGCGACGCCTATCACATCACCTCGCCGGATGAGACCGGCAATGGCGGCGAGCGCGCCATGCGCATGGCGCTTGAGCGTTCCGGTCTGGACGCCTCCGAGATCGACTATGTGAACGCACATGGCACGTCCACGCCGGCGGGGGACGAGATCGAGGTGCGGGCGGTGGAGCGTGTGCTCGGCAACGCCGTCGCCAACGTGCACTTGTCGTCCACCAAGTCGTCGATCGGCCACCTGCTCGGCGCTGCCGGAGCGGTCGAGGCCGCGTTCTGCGCGTTGGCCATTCGAGACGGCGTTATTCCTCCGACGCTCAATCTCGAGAATCCGAGTTTCGAGACGCCGATCAATCTCACGCCCAACACGGCGGTTGAGAAGAAGGTGCGGGCGGCGCTTTCGAATTCATTCGGCTTCGGGGGCACCAACGCTGCGCTCGTGATGAAGGCCGTGGACTGACCGGTTCGGTTGGACAGACTCAATCCAGCGCGTAAGTAGAACCGGGCGCAGGGGCGAACGCCGTTCACCGGCATCTGGAGTTGCGGGTCTTGGGCAAGCTTCTCGGATTCCTCGTTAGCCTGTTGCTGGTTGCGGCGATCGCCGCCTTGGGCGCGTGGTTCGTCGGCCAGCAGATTTACACAGCTCCTGGCCCTGAGACCGAGGACGGCGCGCCGCGCGTGGTCCGGGTCGAGAAGGGGGCGACCGTCACCCAGATCGCCAACGAATTGCAGGAAGCCGGCGCTATCGAGAACGCAGCGCGATTTCGTATCGCCATGCGCGCGCATGACGAACTGTCCAAGTATGGGCTGACGCACCCAGCGGGGGTCAGCCTGAAGGCGGGCGAGTACTCGATCCCCTCCGGCGCCAGCATGGCCGAGATCGCCGACCTGCTGTCGACCGGAAAATCGGTGCAGTACGCCGTCATCGTTCCCGAGGGTCTTACCTCCGAAGCGATCATCCACTTGCTGACCGATCGCGAGTGGGAGGCTGCGGGCAAAACGGAGGGGACGATCAAGCTGCAGGGCGACCCACCGGCCATCCCGCCTGAGGGCAGCATGTTGCCGGGCGACTACATGGTCGAAAGCGGCGAGACGATTCAGTCGGTCGTTGACCGCATGACGAAAGCCCAGGCCGATCTGATGGCGGAGCTGTGGGACGGGCGCAAGCCGGCTTTGCCTTTCGAAACGCAGGAACAGGCGCTGATACTCGCTTCGATCGTTGAGAAGGAGACGGGCATTCCGCAGGAGCGCCCGCAGGTCGCGTCGGTGTTCGTCAACCGGCTCAGCAAGAAGCCGCCGATGCGGCTGGAGACGGACCCCACGATCATCTATGGCGTTTGTCTGAAACGGCCGGACTCGTGCGTGGACGGCAAGCTGGTCGACAAGGACGGTCGGCGTCGGCCGATCCGGGCGAGCGAGATTGCGCTGGATACCGGCTACAACACCTATCGAATTGACGGCCTGCCGCCGACGCCGATCTGCAATCCGGGACGTGACGCCATCGCAGCGGTTCTGAATCCGCCGGATACGGACTATCTGTTCTTTGTCGCGGACGGATCGGGCGGGCACGCCTTCTCGAAGACGTATCGCGAGCACCAAAAGAACGTCAAAAACTGGCGGCCGATCGAAGCCTCGCGTCTGGCGGAAGAGAAGAGCGAAGCTTCGGCCAAGGAATAGGGGACTAGGTTGATCTGCGGAATGACGGGGTTTGGCCGCTCGGAGGGACGAGCGGATTGGGGCACGTGGACCTGGGAAGTCCGTTCGGTGAACGGCCGTTCGGCGGACATCCGGTATTCCGGTCCGCCCGGCGCAGACGCCGTTGAGGCTGAGACGCGTCGCAGGATCAAGGACAAGTTCAATCGCGGCAGCTTTCAGACGCAGCTGCGGATTGAATTTACGCTGCCGGCAGAGGCCGTTTCGGTCGATACGCGCGAGCTGGTTCGGCTCGCCCGGCTCGCACGCAACTGGACGCGGGCGGGATTGTCCGCTTCGGCCTTCGACAGCGCGGTGCTCGCAGGCGGGCAGAAGACCGCGCGGACGTCCACGCGGTTGGATGACGACCAGACCGCCGCCGTTCTTGCGACGCTGGACGAGGCCTTGGCCGGGCTTTTGGAGGCTCGTCTGAAGGAGGGCGCCGCGCTCAAGTCGATCCTCGGCGGGATGCTGACGGAGGTGGATGGTCTGGTCGCTCAGGCCTCGAGCCTGGCTACGGCCCAGCCCGCGCTTATCCGCGATCGTCTGCATGCCCGGATCGAGGAGCTGACGGGCGGAACGACACCCGATGCGGACCGCGTCGCCCAAGAGGTTCTGATGGCCGCAAACAAGGCGGATGTCCGCGAGGAGCTGGATCGTCTGCGTGCGCACTTGAAGACCGGCGCCGAACTCATCGGTTCGAAGGACCCGGCCGGCCGCAAGCTTGACTTTTTGTGCCAGGAGTTGAACCGCGAAGCGAATACGCTTTGCTCGAAATCCGCCAGCCTGGAGCTGACGAATGTCGGGTTGGCGCTAAAGTCGGTGATCGATCAGTTCCGGGAGCAGGTCCAGAATGTCGAATGACGCGATGAGCGGACGACGCCGGGGCGTGATGTTCGTGATTTCCAGCCCGTCCGGGGCGGGCAAGACGACGCTGTGCCGTCGCCTGATTTCCGAGGTCCCGGGAAACCAGCTTTCGGTTTCAATGACCACGCGCCCGATCCGCGAAGGCGAGACCGACGGCGTCGATTACCTGTTCCGTACCGAAAAGCAGTTCCGTGATCTGATCGACCGGGACGAGTTTCTGGAGTGGGCCAGGGTTCACGACAACTATTACGGAACGCCGCGCGCCGAGGTCGAGGCCAAGCTGGTCGCGGGCGTGGATGTCGTGTTCGACGTCGATTGGCAGGGCGCCCGCGCCTTGAAGACGATGCGTCCGGGCGACGTCGTCTCCGTTTTTGTTCTGCCGCCGTCGATCACGCAGTTGCGTCAGCGGCTCGAAGGGCGCGCCGGTTCGACCGCGCAGAGCGTCAAGGCGCGTCTCGCCGGCGCCTTTCAGGACATCCTGCGCTGGGGCGAATACGATTACGCCGTGCTGAACGACAATCTCGACACCGCCTTCCTTGAATTGCGATCGATCCTTATGGCGGAACGCACGCGACGGGCCCGCGCCTCATTGGGCCGGCTGGTCGATACGCTGCTCAAGGATGCCGGCGACGTGGTCGCGGAGACTGGCGCCCCGCCGAAGACCTAGGCGAGTTTCTACTTGGCGGAACGCCATACAGAGGCGAGCTTCCGGAATTCGGTCTGGTCAAGCGTTTCAGCGCGCCGCGTGGGATCGATTTCGGCGCGTTCCAGAAGCTCTTCTGCGGATATCGCGCGGCCCTGAACCAGCGACTTCAGCGAAGCGCGGAGCATTTTTCGGCGCTGCCCAAAAGCCGCCGCCGTAACGGTCTCCATGGCGTCGAGGTCCTCAAAGCGGTCTGCTTGGGGCAGCGGTTCGACGACAATGATCGCCGAGTCGACCTTGGGAGGCGGACGGAACGCGCCGGGTTTCAGGGTCATCGCCATGCGCGGCGCGGCGACGGCGTGCGTGAGCACGGCCAGTCGTCCGTAGTGCGCATCACCGGGCGCGGCACAGATCCGCTGGGCGACTTCCTTCTGAAACATCAGGATCATGCGATCCCACCAGCCTTGCGATTTCAGCCACTTGATGAACAGCGCCGTGCCGACATTGTAGGGCAGGTTGCCGGCGATCACGGCGGGCGCGGCGCCGCCGGACGCGGCGATCAGCGCCGCTTCATCGGCGAGCATGGCGTCCATGCGGTGGATGTGCAGGCGATCGCCTGCTTCGGGCCAACTCGCGAGACCGTCGGCGAAACGCTGGTCGAGTTCGATGGCGACAAGCGGAGTCGCGCCCGCGTCCAGAAGCGCCCGTGTCAGTCCGCCGGGGCCGGGGCCGATCTCGACGACCGTATGGCCCTCGATCGAACCGCCGGATCGCGCGATCCGCGCAAGCAGGTCCCGGTCGAACAGGAAGTGTTGTCCCAGCGATTTGCGCGCGGCGCCGGGCGTCAGCGGAGTGGTCATGATCCGGCGGTCGCCCGCGCCATCTGGTCGGCGAGATCCAGCGCTGCGATCAGGCTTTCGGAGTGCACGTTTCCTGCTCGCGCGACGTCGTAGGCTACGCCATGATCCGGCGATGTCCGAATGAAGGGGAGGCCGAGCGTCACGTTGACGCCGCCCCACAGATCCAGCGTCTTCACCGGGATCAGCCCCTGATCGTGATACATGGCGATCACCGCGTCGAAGCGCCCCTCGCGCGCCTCGTGGAAGATCGTGTCTCCCGGGCGAGCGTCAGATATGTTCATGCCCATCTCGCGCAAATTCGCCGCCGCCGGATTGATGAAATCCACTTCCTCGTCGCCGATCTCGCCGTCTTCGCCTGCGTGCGGGTTGAGGCCGCACAGGCCAATACGAGGATTGCGCAACCCGAAGCGGTGGCGGAGATCGCGATCGACGATTTCAGCCGTTTCTTCGATTAGGGTCGCGGAGAGGAGGCTGGGCACTTCCGTCAGCCGCTCATGGATTGTGACCAGCGCCACGCGGAGGCCGCCGCCGCACAGCATCATCACCGGTCGAGGCGCCGGGGCGCCGTCGGGGACCGATAGTTGAGCCAGAAACTCCGTGTGGCCCGGATGCTGGAAGCCGGCCCTGTAGAGCAGCGCCTTGGAGATCGGATTTGTGACGACGGCCGCGCATTCGCCGCGTTGGGTAAGGCGAACGGCTGTCTCGATAGAGGCGATCACGGTCGGCGCCGTCGCCGGGTCTGGCGCGCCGGGGGCGGGCCGCCGCGTTGCGCAGGCCAAGGGGAGACCGGGCCGGCTATCGGCGAATGCGGACGCCGCCGGCTCGGCGCGCTCGATCACGGCGACGGCGCCGGCCCCTCGCGCCTGGGCGAGCACGTCGGGAGGGGCGATTACAAGGAAGGGGCGAGAGTCGCCGCGCCGGGCGCGCCAGGCCTCCCAAGTGATGATCGGGCCGACGCCTGCTGGATCGCCCATCGTGACTGCAAGGGGACGTTCGCCGCCCATTCCGGTGCCTGTGGCGCCTCCCAGTCGTCCGCGGCCGTCAGCGGCGGATGATTGTTGCGTCGCGCTTCAGATCGCGCAGATAGCGGTCCGCCAACATCGAGATTTCCTGATCGAAAAGACGATCCCGGATGTCCGATTCCGACGGCATTCCGCCGCCTGCAATGGTCTTGGAGCAGACGTAGAGCAGCATCTTGTCGTCGCCCATGTCGACCACGGGCGAAACATCGCCTTCCTTGAGCGGTTCCAGAACGGCTTTGAATGCATCGGCCATCTCGGCAACCTTCAGTCCCGGCAGATCGTTGACCGTAACGCCGGCTACCCCTTGCACCGCTGTCGAAACGGTGGGGCACGTCGCCGCTTGAGTGCGGATGGTCTCGAGTTTGCTCTGAGCGTCCGCGCCCGTCGCAAGCACCTGTTTGAGATCGAGCACGGCTTGTCCCGGTCCGACGGGTTCGCGTTTTCCGAGCAGCGCCACCAGATAGACGCCGCCTTCGGTTTCGATCGGCGGCAACAGCGCCGGCGGCGTGGCCTTGGTCACAGCCGTTTCGATCTCGGGGCGCATGTCGCCGGGCGACATCCAGCCCATGTCGCCGCCGGCGGATGCGGACGGGGCGGCCGAGAACTGTTGGGCGACTTGTTCGAATGAAGCGCCCTGTTGAATCTGCCGCCGCAAGGTGTCGGCCCGGGTCATGGCGTTGGTGCGGGACTCAGAGTCGGGCGCGTACAGGAAGATCTCGGCGATCCGGTATTGCGGTTTGTCGAGGCTGGCCTGCAGGCGGTCCATCATTTCCTTCACACGGGTTTCCGACACGCGGACCTGCCGACCGAACCGACCGCGCACCAGCGCGGTCCAGGCGATGTCGGCGCGCACCTGATCGCGAAGCGTCTGCGGGTTCACGCCGCGCGCCTGCAAACCGGCGACGAAGGCCTCGGCGGTGGAGTTGTTCTGGCGGGCCAGCAGCCCGATGCGTTGATCGATCTCCTGGTCGCTGATGTTCCCGTCCTTCGCCAGCTTCTTGAATTCCTGAACCTGTATCTTTTCCTCGATGAGGCCCTCGACCGCCTGGCGGGAGGCTTCATTAATCGTGTCGTCGTCGGGCTGACCGCCGAACGACAGGAGAATCATGCGGGTCCGGTTCCGGACGTCGGAATAGGAGATCACTTCGTCATTCACGAGAACAGCCACGCCCTCGATCGCCTGTCCGCGATCCGAAGCGCGGACCTGACCGGCGGCGTTTGTGTCTGTTGTGCTCTGGGCGACGGCTGGGAGGCCAAGGCCCGCCAGCACGGCGGCCAGCGTTCCGGCAGCGATCTGGCTCGCGAAAGGAAATTTCATCCGGTCACCCTGTCCCGACGAGGAGGCGAAATAATGGTCGCCGAGCGCCTATACACCAATGACGGATGATAGCGAGCCCGGGCGGCGCCCGGCAATGCGGAGAAATCAGCGAAAATCAGTCGACGCTATCGTCCGAAATCCCGCCCAAACCGGTCAGAACGAAGCGGAACCGAATAGAATCCGAGGGGCCCAGGGTGCGGTCCTGGCCGCCATTGCGTTCGTAGGCGATTGAGAAGAAGGAGCAGTCATCCTGGTAGCCGATGCCGACCGAGAGGAGGATGTCCCTGTTCTCGGTGATGTTGCGATACTGGCGGACGATGGCGGACCAGTTGTCCTTGATCCGGAAGCGCCCATCCAGGATCAGGCCCGCTTCCTCGGCGCCGGCGGCGGTCGCGGCCGTTCGGAAATACCGCGCGTTGCCGCTGATCCGCCAGTAGTCGCCGGCGACCGTCGCGTCCACGCGGTTGAAGGACATCTCGTCGTCGAATCGAACGCGTGCGCCCACGCGCAGGGGGGCGCCGAAATCGGCGTTGACCGAAGCCACATAGTCCGATTTCTCGCCGGACAGGTTTGACAGCGTGTCAAAGGCCGAGTCCGGCTGATCGCGCCAGCGACGGCCGAACAGGCCGTTGATTTCGATGCCGTCACCGAACCGGGCCGTGGTGCTGAGGCCGACCGAGGCGCGGGCCCCACCTTCCCATAGGTCATAGTTGGACACCACGTCGGGTTTGAAGACGTTGCTGTCGTCGACTTCGAAAAGAAGGGAATCCTCGTTCGGGATGCCTTTCTGGTTCGCGTCCTCGGTGCCGTAGGCGACCATGGCGATGGGCTCGACCACGATGTCGATGGACTTGCCGGTCCGGATAAGCGGCCAGCTCACCTGTCCGCCGACCAGGCCGAGGGTGCGGCTAACCTCGTGAGAACCGTCCGGAAGGCCGTTGTCGAGCTTGTAGGCGTCGAAGCGCCCCAGCGCGAAGGGACTCAGAACGAGACCCGGGCCGAACACGGTCTGTGTGGTCCACTCCGCCGAACCGGTCGCGCGCACGGAATCCTTGGTGAGCGTGCTGTCCGGCAGCGTCTGCGCCTCGTCGCGGAACAGAGCCGCGGCGCTGAACTGGGTCGAGACCTGCCCCTTGTCGCCGAAGTCGAACACTTTCTCGGCGAAGAGCGTCGGCGCCACTTTGGGGAAGCGTGCGTCGTCGTCGAAGGCGCGCAGCCCCTGGAAGGTCAATAGTCCTGCTTCGGCGTAGAAGTCCTCGTCCTGGCCGGTCGAGTAGATCTGCGACAGGAGCTGTCGCGGCTGGCTGGAGTAGAGGCCGCGCAGGTCGTTTTCGCCGTCAATGTCATAGCGCAGATCATAGAGGTCGTCGGTTTGCGTCTCGACGCCGAACCCCCAGTCCCAGTTCTGGTTGATGGCGAAGCGGCCCTCGCCATAGAGGTGGCTGCGCCAGCTTTGTTCGCCAAACTTGTTGCCGTCGCTGTCGAAGTCCTTCTCGTTGGTGAAGCTGCCTTCCAGGCGCAGGAAGCCCGAGAAGAAGCGTTGGCGGTAGTCGAGTTTCACGAGCGGATTGACGTTCGCATAGATCGTCGGGCTGACGGTCAATTCCTGCGACGGCGAAATGGCCCAGTAGTATGGCTGCTCGTAAAATGCGCCGACCTTCGAGGACACGCCGAAGTCCGGCGTCATCAGACCGCTCCGGCGGCCTGAGGTGGGATCGGGGTGTGCGAAGTACGGCACGTAGAGCACCGGGATGCCGCCGAGTTCCAGGACCGCGTCCTGGTAGGAGATCATCTTGGTGTCGAGATTCTGGACGGCCTTGCGTGCGCGGAGCGACCAGGTCGGGGTCTTGTCTTCCTGTTCGCAGATCGGGCAGCTGGTGAAGACGACCTGTTCGAGCGCGTGCCGTCGGCCGCCGGTGCGGACCGCACTGGAAGCGGTGGCCGCTCCGCCGTTTTGCCAGCGCATGGAGAACCGGGTAGCGAATCCGTCCCGGAACTCGTCATCCACCTCGATCTCGTCGGCGAACTGCATCGTGCCGGTGGAGTCCGAAATCTGGACGTTCCCCTGGGCCTGCATTGAGCGGTTGTCTTCGTCGTAGATTACCCGGTCGGCTCGCAGCACGCGTTCGCCGACGCGGACCTCGACATTGCCCGTCGCGGTCAGAATGCGCTCGTCGCGGTCCTCGGAAATGGTGTCGGCGCTGAGGAGAATATCGGCGACGCCGCTCTCCTCGTCAGCGCTGACCTGAGCGAGGGCGCTTTCTCCGGCCGCGAGCGTGAGGACGGCGGAGGCCAGGCAGGCAAAACGCAACACCATACGTCTCCCCTCGCTTCGTGATTTCCGAAGCGTCGTCCCAGCCCCCGGAGCGATAAAACAAGCCGTGGCGAGCGTCCAGAGCAGGCGCGACAAAGGTTCAACCGTCCTCGTTGTGCGCAAGCAACGCAAGCACTGTGAAAAGAGCCACCAGCGGGGGACACCACGCCGCCGCCTCCGGCGGCGCCAAACCTCCTGCGGAGAGCTTCGACGCCACGCGAGTTACGAAGAAGAGAACAAACCCCGACAGGGCGCCTGCGCCGATCAGGCGGGTCAATCCTCCTGAGCGCGCCAACCTCAGGCAAACAACGGCTCCAATCAAGGCCATGGCGACCATCAGGAACGGGGTGGCCAGCAAGGTGTGGTATTTGAGCACGTAGGGTTCGACATCCATTCCGGCGCGCTTGTTGGCCGAAATGAACTCTGAAAGGTCCCAGAACGGGATGGTCTTGGAGGATGCAAACCGCGAGAGCAGGGTGTCGGGTCGCAGGTTTGTCGGCAGCGCCAGAGTGTCCTGGCGGCGAACCTCGCCTCCGAAGCGGTTTTCCACCACGCCGCCGTCGAGTTGCCAGAAACCGGGGTAGAGGACGGCGCGTGCGGCGTCGATTCGGTGGGTGAATATCCGATCGTCCGGTCCGCCGGGACCCGCCCGGAAGTAGTAGAACGTCACGCCCTCAAGGGCTTCCGCGCGCCCCACGACCCGCTTTGCGTGGATGATGGCCTGGCCATCGGGGTTCTCATCGACCACCGAACCTTCCGCGTCGACCTCTGAGCCCGTGGATGCGAGATCGCCCTGGCTCAGCCAGACTCCCTGGCCTTCGGAGGGGGCGCTCTGGTTCAGCAGCCTTGCGCGCTCCTGCACGTATTGCTCCTGCAGTCGCGTCGCCAGCGGGTCGAGGATGGTCACCATTCCGACGCCAACCAGCCCGGCGAGCAAAATCGCAGGTCCGAGGAAGCGCCAGGCGGAGACGCCGGCCGCGCGCATCGCCGGCAGTTCGCTGCGGCGGTTGAGCTTCGAGAAGGTCAGGATCGCGCCGACCAGGGTGGCGAACGGCAGGGTCTCCAGCAGGAGGCTGGGGGTCTTGTAGAGCGTGAGCTGGGCGGCTGTGAGAATGCTCACGTCAGTGCGTGAGCTGATAGTCCGCATCTGCTCGACCATGTCGACTAGCAGGATCGCCAGCGAGATGACGCCCAGCGTCAGAAGCAGTCCCTGTAGCGCCTCGGAGAACACATAGCGCTGGATACGACCGGCGATGACCATGGATCAGGCCCCCGCCGCAGCAATTAGGACTGTGCCGTGTCGCCTTCGCGCGACCCTTCGGCGCAATACGGGCAACACGAAATACCAGATCGACAAGCCAGCGATTGTCACAAGCGGGATGGCGTATTGAAGGATGTTCATTGCCGGGTGTCGTGCGGCTTCGGGCACCGCCAGGAATGCGAGCAGCCTCAATGATACAGCGCCTGCCGCCGCCCACCCGATCCGCATGGCGTAACCGCGTCTTGAGAAGTCGCCGCCTAAGACGGCGATGATCCCGATCAGCGCCATCGCCATGTTCAACAGCGGATCAGACAATCGGGTGTGGCCTTCCGCCAACAATCGATCGGCGTTCTTGTTGTCGTAGTAGTTCGTCTTGTCCGGATAAAAGAGCTCAGGAAGGAACCTGTCCGAAGGTTCGAGGTCGATCGCCTTTTCGTCGGTGTAGAAAGGGGCGAGGTCGAAGATGGTCTGGTCGAACGCCAGGGTTTCGAGCGCCCCCGACGGCTTGATCTGTTGGGCATGCCCGTCGCGCATGACGATGGCGGGGATGCCGTCGATTTCGGTGAACGACCCGGTCTTGGCGATGTAGGTGACTTCGTCGGCCGGATCGCGGGCGTCTTGCACCAGCATATCCTGCATCTCGTTGCCGTTCACCTTGCGGGCGTAGGTGGTCAGCCCGTCGGACGTGGACATGAACATGCCCTCGCGAACCAGAGAGGACACGAGGTCCGTCGAGGCGACGTTCCGCGTTAACCTCAGTTCGCGCGACGCCATCGGCTGCATCCAGAGGTTCATTCCGAGGTGGAGCAGGGCGGCGAGGGCGGCGATGCGAAGCACGGGAGAGGCGATTTCCCAGCGCGACATTCCTGCGGCCTGGGCCACCACGATCTCGTTGTCGCGGTGTGTGGCGTTGAGAGCGCCGGTGGTTGCGATGAACAGCGCCAGGGGCATCAACAGGGCGATGATCTGGGGGGCCGCCAGAACGGATATCCACAGGTAGGTGATGATGGATTGCCGGTTCTCGACGATGACGTCGATCTGCGCTAGCCCTTGAGTCAACAGGGCGATCAGCGCAAGGCCCCCGACGATAGCGATCAGGGTCCTGAGCACCTTGAAGAGCAGATAGCGCTGAAACCCTGACATGCGCTTTCCCGGTCCGGCAGGCGGTCGCCTGGTTATTTGGGGCGGATTCCCCATTTGAGGACTAGCGGGGCGGGACGCGCGCGTCGATGATCTTTTGTACCTCTGACTGACTGGAAGCAGCTTCATGCAAATCAAGTTCACCTCCGATCCCTCGGGCGATGCGGTCGCCTGGCTGGCCTGCGAAGGAGAGAAGGGCGTGTCCTTCAAGGAGACCGCCCAGCCGCCCGCGGAAATGCCCGTCGAGAAGGCCGCCGCGGCCGCTCGCTTCAAGGGATCCGCAGGGCAGGTGATCGAGATGCTCGTCCCTGAATGGAGCGATGCGGACCGCGTTCTCGTCGCGGGGCTTGGCAAGGGCGACAAGCTGAACGATCTCGCCTGGCAAAAGGCCGGCGCAGCGCTGGTCAAGCGCCTGCTCGTGTCCGGGGCCAAGTCGCTGTCGATCGTGGGCGCGCCGGACAAGCTCGCGGCGGCGCAACTGGCTTTCGGCGCCCGGCTCGCGGCCTACCGGTTCGACGAGTACAGGCCCAACCTCAAGGCCGAGCGCAAGCCCACGCTGGGCAGCGTGTCCATCGTGGTGGAAAGCGCCGCCAGCGCCCGGCACGAGTTTGCCCGCCTCAGCGCGCGCGCCGAGGGCGTTGAGATGGCGCGCACGCTGGTGTCCGAGCCGCCGAACATGCTGAACCCCGAAACCTACGCCAAGCGCATCGAGGAACTCGCGGAGCTCGGCCTCGAGATTGAAGTGCTTGATGTGCCGGCGATGAAAAAGCTCGGCATGGGCGCCTTGCTGGGTGTCGGACAGGGCAGCGTGTCCGAGTCTCGCTTGTGTATCCTCAAATGGAACGGCGCGAAGGACAAGAAATCCGCTCCGCTGGCTCTGGTCGGCAAAGGCGTCACGTTCGACACGGGCGGCATTTCGCTCAAGCCGGGCGCGAAGATGGATGAGATGAAGGGCGACATGGGCGGCTCCGCCGCCGTTGTCGGGACCATGGTTGCGCTGGCGCGCCGCAAGGCGAAGGCCAATGTGGTCGGTCTTGTGGGGCTGGTCGAGAACATGCCCGACGGCAAGGCGCAACGGCCCGGCGATATCGTCACCTCCGGGGCCGGAAAGACCATCGAGATTCTCAACACGGACGCGGAGGGACGTCTGGTCTTGGCGGATGTGCTTTGGCACGCCCAGAAGAAGTTCAACCCGAAGGCGGTTATCGACCTCGCCACATTGACCGGAGCGATCATCGTCAGCCTCGGCCACGAGCACGCAGGTCTGTTCTCCAACAACGACGAGTTGGCGGAAAAGATCACGACCGCCGGCAAGTCCGCGGGCGAGCCGGTCTGGCGTCTGCCGCTCGGTCCCGGCTACGATAAGCAGATCGATAGCGAAGTCGCCGACATGAAGAACATTGGCGCTGGCAACGCCGGTTCGATCACGGCGGCCCAGTTTCTCCAGCGCTTTATCGACGACGATCGTCCGTGGGCGCACCTCGATATCGCCGGAACGGCGTGGAAGCCGGGCCAGGGCGATCCGATGGAGCCGACCTGGGCCACGGGCTGGGGCGTGCGCGTGCTCGATCAGCTGGTCGCCGACAATTACGAGGACTGACGCTTGGCTGCAGAGTGGTGGTTCTACCATATCGAGCGAACCTCGCTCGAGGCGGCTGTAGCCCCGCTGCTCGAGAAGTGTCTTGAGCGCAAATGGCGTGTGGTGGTGGTCGGGGAGCCGCCCACGCTCGCTCACCTGGATGCGGCGCTCTGGACGTTGCGGTCGGACAGTTTCCTGCCGCACGGTCTGGAAGGTAAGGATTCCGATCGGCAACCCGTTTTGCTGGCGCAGACCGCTGCTCCTGAAAACGGTGCGAGGGTCGCGATGCTGCTTGACGGGGCCGACGCCGACGGCGAGGCGTTCGAGCGTTGTCTCGTGGTTTTCAACGGCGCGGATGAGGCTGTTCGGACCAAGGCCCGCGCGCAATACAAGGCGGCGACCAACGCGGGGCGCGTCGCGCGGTATTTTCAGCAGACCGCATCGGGCGCTTCGGGTTGGGTAGAGAAGACTCCGGCTCGTCCCCAGGGTGAGAGCGCGCAAGGCGGCCAGGGGTCGTCGGAAGGGGGCGAGGTCCGTTCCTGATGTGCAACCACTACCGGAACGATATCCGCAGGTTGGACGAGGCATGGGCGATATACGGTTTCGAGGATTTTTCGCAGATCCGGATTCCGCTTCGGTTTCATTCGCTGCCTATGGACGTTTTCCCTGACCGCGAAGCCGCGGTTCTGGTGAAGACGCCGCGAGGTCTGTCGCTAGAGGTCATGCGCTGGGGATTTCCGCCGGTCCCGACGCCCGGCGGGACGAGCGGTTTCGTCACAAATGTTCGCAATGTGGGCAGCGCCTACTGGAGGCCGTGGCTCGCGCAGGACTATCGCTGTCTCGTTCCCGTAACGGCGTTCTCCGAGTGGGGGGCGGGGCTGCCAAAGGGCGAGCGATGGTTCACGATGGCCAATCGGGAGCCGTTCTTTCTGGCTGGCGTCTGGCGGCCATGGCGTGGCGAGCGCGGGACAAAGGCCAGCCCCGAGACCGGAGACCACCGCCTGTTTGCATTTTTGACCTGCAAACCCAACGCGCTCGTGGAGCCCATCCATCCCAAGGCGATGCCGGTGGTATTGCGTCCCGGGGAGGCCCAGACATGGCTGTCCGCGCCGACGGACGTCGCGCTGGAGCTGCAACGGCCCGTTCCTGAGGACGTGTTGACGCTTGAACCGTTCGAACCGCCGCCTTCGCGCGCCCGAAAGTCCGAGGATGACGACCCGCCGCGCCTTCTTTGACGGTTTTAACCGTGTGGTGCGGCAGGACGACCGAAGATCAGCAGTTGAGGCGTTCGCTGGCCAAGGCTATAGGGGCGTCCCGAATCGCTTTTCGACGACAGCCCCGAGGTTCTGAACATGCCCGTGCAGCGCACGCTTTCGATCATCAAGCCCGACGCCACGGCGCGCAACATCACCGGCGCGATCAACAAGGTGTTCGAGGAGGCCGGCCTGCGCATCGTCGCCCAGAAGCGCGTTCGGATGACCCGGGCTCAGGCCGAGGGTTTCTACGCTGAACACAAGGCGCGTCCCTTCTTCGGCGAACTCGTGGATTTCATGATTTCCGCCCCGGTGGTTCTGCAGGTTCTCGAAGGCGAGGACGCCGTGGCGCTGCACCGCAAGGTGATGGGCGAGACGAACCCCGAAAAGGCCGCCGATGGCACGGTGCGCAAGATGTTCGCCCAGTCGATCGGTGAGAACTCGGTCCATGGCTCTGACAGCGAAGCCAGCGCCGAGCGTGAGATCGGCTACTTCTTCCGTCCGGAAGAAATCGTCGGCTAGGTCGTAAGTTTCCAAAGTATCGCTTGCTGCGCGCCGGATCCTCAAAGGGTCCGGCGCGTTCGTTTGCGCCTGCCGTTACGGCGCCCGTTGCGTCAAGCTCGGGGCGGGCTCATGGTTTCGCCTCTGACCTAGCCACACATTCGAACGCCTGAGCCCGGAGAGCGTCATGACTGAACATGTGAAGATCCGCCAAGAGAGCGGCGTCCTTGAGATCAGCTGGAACCGCCCGGAAAAGAAGAATGCGCTTTCGCAGGCGATGTATGGCGCTGCGGCTGATGCGCTCGACCGGGCGTCAGGGGACGCTTCGGTTCGGGTGGTGTTGCTTACCTCCGAGGGCGATTCATTTACGGCCGGGAACGATTTGGCCGACTTCGCTTCGGCGAATGCGGGCGGCTCGGACATGCCGCGAGAATCCGGGCGCTTCATCGCGACCATCGCGGGCTTCGAAAAACCCATTGTCGCGGGCGTGCCGGGACTCGCCGTCGGCGTCGGCGGGACGATGCTGCTGCATTGCGATCTCGTTTATGTCGCCGAGACGGCGAAGATAACGATCCCCTTCGCGGGCCTTGGCTTGACGCCCGAAGCGGCGTCTTCAATCACATTGCCGGCGCGGATCGGACATGTGCGTGCGTTCGCGATGTTCTGCCTGGGCGAACCGCTGACCGGGCTTGAGGCTGCGCGGATTGGTTACGCCAATGCGGCGCTGCCCGCTGGCGAGGTTCTGGATGCGGCGCGTGGCGCGGCTTTGCGGCTTTCCCGCCAACCGATCGGGGCGGTGATCGCCACCAAGAAATTGATGCGTGACACTCAGCGTCTTGCCGGGCGTATTCGGGAAGAGGGCGTCATCTTCGGCCAGCGCCTGTTGACCGCCGAGGCTCGCGAAGCGTTTACCGCATTCGCCGAGAAACGGCCGCCAGATTTCACCAAGCTCTGACCTGATCGTCCGCTCTCGGCGGGCACGGATTCTGGCCCCGATAATGCTTCGCGTATCGGGGGATCAGGAGACGTGCCGATATGGTTCAAGACGCCGCAGCTGGCGGAGATTGTAACGCCTATGGCGGAATATCGCGGCGCCCGGAATCCCGTTCCGTGAAGGGTTCAGCTATGGCGGCTGGTTGGCGCTCCGCAGGCCTGATCCTCCTCGCTTTGGTCGTATTTGGCGCCGGTGTCGTTACGGGGCACGCGGGCTCGGAGTCGTTGTTTTTCTGGAAGACGCGGATGTACGCGCAGGATTCGATTCACCGACTTCTGCAGGGCGACCGGCTCCAGACTACGAAATGGAAGCCGCTGGAGTCCACTTTGCAGTCACTTGAGACCGTGCGTTTTTCCCTAGGGCGATTTGAAACCAGCGGCGGAGCGATTGAGGCGGTCGGCGACGCCGTCCTCTATGCAACCCCGACGGGCGGCTTTGGTGAACTGACCCCAGCCGGCGAGATCCGTCCGGTTGACCTTCAACTACCGATGAACCGGGAAGGTCTGCTTGCGAACCCGTTGGTGAGCGATCCGGCTTTCGATCTCGATAGCTTTCGTGTTCTTGACCTTGCTGTTCGGGAGACGGGCCCTGATGTCTACGAAATCTTCGTATCGCATGATCGGTTTGCCGGCTCGTGCTTTGAGTGGGTTATCAGCTCGACGCATCTCAAGATCGACGATGGTGTGTTGCGACCTGTAACCGGGCGTTGGCGCGATGTGTTCACCGCGCAGCCATGCATTCCACCCAAGAAGAGCGGATGGCTCTTCGCAGGCGAAGAAGGCGGCGGGCGGATGGTGTTCAAGGACGCTCACACGCTTCTGGTCTCGATTGGCGATCATCAATTCGACGGAGATAACGATCCCCGGCGTTGGGCGCTCGATCCGACCGTCGATTATGGCAAGATCCTTGAGATTGATATCGCCACGGGACGCTCTCGTCATGTTGCCTCCGGACTTCGCAACCCGCAGGGACTTTATCTCGCGAAAGACGGGCGGCTATGGGAGAGCGAGCACGGTCCGTTCGCAGGCGATGAACTCAATCTAATTCGCAACGGAGAGAGCTATGGTTGGCCGAACGTCACCTATGGCATCGCCTATGGCAAACCGCGGCGGCCCTGGCCGGGGGGCGATCCGTCAGCCGACGCAAACGACTATGCGCCTCCGGCGTATGCGTGGATGCCGTCGATTGGAGCGGGGCAGATCGTTGAGGCCGATCCTCTCCAGTTCCCCAACTGGCGTAACCGCTTGATCCTTTCATCGCTGAGAGCCAACGCGTTATTCGTTATTCGCGAAGACCAAGGTGTGGTGCGTCAGATCGAACGCATACAACTCAGTGGCGCTCGCATCCGTGACGCGACCACGCTTCGGGATGGGCGGCTGGCGCTTCTGATGGACGGCGGTGACGTGATGCTAGTGCGTAATGCGGAGATAGCGTCGTCGACCGACCGAGCCATTGTGGTCACGGGTTTGCCGCTGGAAGAATCGAAAACGAAGAAAGTCAGTACGCCGTTGGCGGCGGCATCGCATGGTGAACAGCTCTTCAAGGCTCGGTGTGCCTCGTGCCACACGACCCAAATGGCGAAGGGAGCGGCGCCTGCGCTCGCCGGCGTTGTCGGGCGGCGTAAGGCAAGCCTGGAGGGATATCCCTATTCTGCGGGCCTCATATCGCGTGGGGGTGTCTGGAGTCGGGCGGATCTGCAGGCTTATCTGACAGACCCAAGCGGATTTGCCCCCGGAACCACCATGCCCAAGCCGGGCATTAGCTGGCAGATGGTGCCGGCGATCATCGACTACATGGCCAACGCACCCACTCAACACGCAAGCAACTGACGCCGATCGTTCCGATGGCGTTACGCGGTTTGCATGATGCTGCCGCAGGCGTCGCAAACGGCGACGCCCTCGTCGGGCCGCAAGGTGAAGTGACCGCAATTGGGGCAGGCGTCGCCGAGATACTCGGTCGACGGTTGCTTCGTCATCGGCGGCGCTTCTTCTTCCTCGCGGTTGGGCGTCGACCGGCGTTCGAACGGAA
Organism: Hyphomonadaceae bacterium; assembly: GCA_041398225.1. Classification (GTDB taxonomy): domain Bacteria; phylum Pseudomonadota; class Alphaproteobacteria; order Caulobacterales; family Hyphomonadaceae; genus JAWKVD01. The sequence goes on from JAWKVD010000003.1 coordinate 72,726, forward strand.
CGATGTTGTCCGGCATGACGCCTCTGGAGAAGCCGCGGGAAATAAGCTGCTCGGGGCGCGGCGCCAGGCTCGCGCCTTCGCGGACGCCGCCGCCAAGCCCGTCGGAGGACAGGTGGTCGGCCTCAGCAAGGTCGTCGCGATCCAGATAGGAAACCGCGAGTTCGCGGAAGATGTAGTCCAGAATAGAGGTCGCGCTGCGGATCGAGTCGTTGCCGGTCACCTCTCCGGACGGATCGAAGCGGGTGAAGACGAAGGCGTCGACGAACTCCTCGAGTGGAACGCCGTATTGCAGTCCGATTGAGATCGCGATGGCGAAGTTGTTCATCAGCGACCGGAACGCGGCGCCTTCCTTGTGCATGTCGATGAAGATCTCGCCGAGTTCGCCGTCGTCGAACTCGCCCGTGTGCAGGTAAACCTTGTGTCCGCCGACCGTGGCTTTCTGGATGTAACCCTTGCGGCGATCCGGCATCCGGCGGCGTTGCGCGACATAGTAGTCGTCCGTTTCAATGACCGGCGGCGATACGTGCCGGTCTTGCGGCGCGATCATGTCGCCCGTCGTCGGCGCGCGCGCCCGGCGGCGCGCTTCGGAAATCCGGTTGCGCAACTCGGCGTCGAACGTCATCCGGCCCGGCTCCATGCGCAGGCCAAGCTCGCTGGCGAGCGCGGTCCTTACGCCGGCCTGTATCGTCATGGTGGCGGCTTCGGCCGTTTCGGCGCCGGCCAACCGCAACAGCGGCGGCCAGGACAGCCACGGCGCGGCGGCGCGGGCCATGCGCGCCTGCGCTTCGGCGGATACGGTGTCCGAGCGCGCAAGAACCTTTGCGAGCGGAGATTTTGGATCGGACACCGGTCGCCGCCGACCCTGAACGACCGAGCGAGCTTCCTCGATCTCGCGAGCCGAGATCCCCAGCGCGCGCAGCAAACCTTCGCCGTCGGTGTCGAACGCATCCGGCTCCAGGTGAAGGCGTGAGCGGATGACCTCGTCGCCCACCACCCAGCGGGAAAAGGCCGAGGAGAGCGAGAGCCCGTCTTGCAGCGCCTGTTCGACCCGGTCCATCGCCTCTTCGGTCAGGCCGCGCGCTTCCAGCCGGGCGCGCTCCAGCCCGTCGATCTGGTCCAGCGTGCGGGCGCCCAGAACGCGCAGCTTGACGTCGGACACCGCCTGCTTGTCGGTGGTCAGTTCGAGGGCGGCCTGAACGCATGCAGCCAGTTCGGGGTTCTCTTCGTCTTCGTCCTTGTGCAACCGCTCCACGGGATCGGCGCCAACGCTTTCGGTTTCGGTCCAGCGAACGGCGTCTGGCGAAGGCCGATCGAGGCAGACATTCGCCTGCGATGCGATGCGTTCAGCGGACAGCATGCGCGTGCCGGCCAGCACCTTGGCGATATCCGCTTCGCGCCCGTCGGGGACGCGGCCGCACGCCAATGCGGCCGCCATGCAGAACCGTTCACTGGCGGCGACGCCGTCCTCGCTGTCGAACGGCAGACCGGCCGTCATCACCGCCGCGCTCAGCCCGGTGAGCACAATGACGATATCCGGAATGGCGGCCGTCACGGCGCCTAGCTCGTCGGCAAGAACGTCCAGATCGGCGGCGGCGCCCATTGCGTAGCGCGCCAGATTCACGGCGATCGCCGGCGCGTCGGGTTGAGGCCCTGCGCCGATGCGCAGCTCGACGGACAGGCGGGCGCGACTTGCCCTGACCAGCGCCTGAGTCAGGGCGCTAGCTTCCAGCCCTTCCCAGGAGGGCAGGCTGAGCGCCACCCGGCCGGGCTCGTGCGCGGCGGCGGCTTGTCGGCGCATGGTGATGGCCGCGGCGCGCGGTCCGCCGGGAGTGTTGAGGGCGATCTCGACAAGGTCGGGATCGGCGCCGGCCCGGAACGCCTGCACGAGCGCATCGGTTGAGGGGCGGCCTTGCTCGTCGGTTTCGACGGTCAGCGCCTCGAGCGCGTCGGCGACGGCAACGAAAGCCTGGGTCGCGATTGAGCGGGCTGAAGCCGAGCCCGCCGCTTCGTTGATGGCCGCCAGCGCGCCGCCGGCGGCGAGGGCATGGCCCTGCGGGGCCCCGACCGCTTCCCAGCGGGCAATGGGCGACATCTTGCGAGAGCGAATGGCGTCGCAGATGCGTTCGGCGGCTTCCTCGTCGCCAACCAAAGCGCGGATGGCGGTTGCGTGGGACGTCAGAAGGCGGGGAGACCCTTCGTCTCCGCCCTGCAGAAGGGCTGCGCCGGTCTCAAGGACCTTGGCGAGTTGACGGACGCTGGATCGACTTCTGGGGTCGGACATGGGGCGGGCTCCGCATCTGGGCGCCGGAGTGAGGGGGGCAGAGTGGGGCGTCCCCCGCGAATCAGCCACATTCTCGGGGATTTTCGGGGTTCTTGCCCACAGCTTTCTGCAATGGCCGGGGTGCTGGACCGGGGCGCCCCGATGGGCCATATACACCGGACTTCCGCCGCGTCCCGGCGTCTCCTTCCGGAGGTTCTATGTTCAAGGCGATCTTCACCTGGTGGAACGGCTCGACCATCGGCGCGGCGTTCGACATCGGCCGTCGCGCCAAGCTTGTCGGGAAGGACGAGCAGGGGAACCGCTATTTCGAGGAGCGGCGGCCCAGTTTCGACGGGCGCAAGCGCCGCTATGTCATGTACAAGGGGCTGGCTGAACCCTCGAAGGTTCCGCCCGACTGGCATGGCTGGTTGCACCACACATTCCAGGACCCGCCGACCTCGGCTCCGCTGGCGCGCAAGCCGTGGGAAAAGGATCACCGCCCGAACCTGACCGGCACGCTGTATTCCTATCATCCGAAGGGCAGCCTCGCGAGCGGCGGCGAACGTCCCAAGACCGCAGGCGACTATGAGGCTTGGACGCCGGATGCGTGAATCGCTGTTTGAATCTCTCGTCGGCGTCGTGGTTGTCGCGGTCGCGGCTTTCTTTCTCGCCTTTTCGCTCGACCAGCGTAGCGAGGGCGCGCCGCGCGACAGCTACACCCTGACGGCGGTGTTCAACCGGGTGGACGGCATCAATGTCGGCAGCGACGTGCGGCTGGCCGGTACGAAGGTGGGCGTCGTCACCGACATTCAACTGAACCCGACTAGCTTCAAGGCGCTTGTGACATTCACTCTCCCCAACTCCGTCACAATTGGCGGTGAAACCAAGCCGCTGAGACTGCCCGACGATTCCAGTGCGCAGATTTTGTCGGACGGGCTCCTGGGCGGCGCTTACGTGGCGTTGTTGCCTGGCGGTTCGCCGGACGATCTCGAGCCGGGCGGGCAGGTTGAATATACGAACGGTGCCGTGAACCTGCTGGACGTGTTGTCCGCATTCGCTCAGGGTTCAGGCGGAAGCTGACGGAACCGGAGACGTCCAACGGCTCCGTTTCACACGGGACCAGGAGCTGACGATGCGTTCGAACTTCTTCTCCCGCACGTTTTCCGGCGCTGTCGCTGCTGCGCTGACTTTCGGGGCGCTGGCGCTGTCGTCGGCGAACGCCGTTCCGGCGCTGGAGCCGAAACCCGCCGTCAAGCTGCGTGCGCTGGACAAGATCACGGGCAACTCCACGGATCTCGTCGCCAAGGTCGGCCAGACGCTTAAATTCGGCCATCTGACAATCACTGTACGGTCGTGCCAGCAGGCGCCGCCGGAAGACACTCCGGAATCGGCGGCCTTCCTGGAAGTCCGCACCAATACGCCTCTCGAGAAAATTCCGCTGGGCAAACGCACCGCTGACCGCAAGCCGACCGAGGTTCCCGAAGACGGCGTGCTGATTTTCTCCGGATGGATGTTTGCGTCCTCGCCGGGCCTCAGCGCCCTTGAGCACCCGACCTACGACGTCTGGGTGATCAGCTGCATGGCTTCCTGACCGGAGAGCTTCTCGCGCGCGGGGAAAGTCGCGTCGTGTTGCAGGGCATCTTCCAGCTTCTCGTGAAACTCCTCGCGTTCGATTTCCTCGACGCCAAACTGGCGCAGGTGATCGGTCACGAATTGGGTGTCCAGCAACCGAAAGCCGCCCGCGATGAGCTGGGCCACAAGGTGCGCCAGCGCCACCTTTGATGCGTCGGCCTCGCGGGAGAACATGCTCTCGCCAAAGAACGCCGCCTTCACCCGGACGCCATAGAGTCCGCCGACAAGCTCCCCGTCGCGCCAGCATTCGACGCTATGCGCGTGTCCTCGACGGAAGAGGGCGGAGTACAGGTTCAGGATCGGCGAATTGATCCAGGTGGTGGTGCGGCCCGGCGCGGGGCGTGCGCACTCCTCCATCACGGTCGTGAACGCGGTGTCGATGCGAACGTCGAAGCGATCCTCCAGGATCACTTTTCGCAATTTCCGCGAAACGTGAAAGCGGTCGAGCGGAACAACACCGCGAAGATCCGGGTCGATCAGGAACAGCCTGGGGTCGTCCGCGGCTTCGCCCATGGGAAAAACGCCGCGTCGGTAGCACTCAAGCAGTTCGTCGGGGCCGAAGCCGCGGCTCACGCTGGACCCTGCTCCTTCTTCTGATCTTCCGCGAGGAAGGTCTCCAGCCAGTGGATGTCATAGTCGCCCTTCTGGACGTCGGCATTGTCCACGAGGCGCTTGTGAAGCGGAAGCGTGGTCTGCACCCCGCCGACCACCATTTCGCCGAGGCAGCGCCGCAGGCGCATCAGGGCTTCCTGACGGTCCATGCCCAGCACGATCAGCTTGCCGATCAGACTGTCATAGTGCGGCGGCACGGAGTAGCCGGAGTAGACCGCTGAATCGAGGCGCACGCCGAGCCCGCCGGGTGCGTGGAAGTCCGTGATCTTGCCGGGGCAGGGCGCGAAGGTTTCCGGGTTTTCGGCGTTGATGCGGCACTCGATGGCGTGTCCGGTGAACTTGATGTCCTTCTGGGCGAAGGAGAGCTTCGCGCCGGCCGCGATGCGGATCTGTTCGCGCACCAGGTCGATGCGGGTGATCATCTCGGTGACGGGATGCTCCACCTGCAGCCGTGTGTTCATCTCGATGAAGTAGAACTCGCCGTTCTCGTACAGGAACTCGATGGTTCCGACGCCGAGATAGCCGAGCTTCTTGATTGCGTTGCAGACAGTCTTGCCGATGGCGTTGCGCGTTTCCGTGCTGATGACCGGCGAGGGCGCTTCCTCGAACACCTTCTGGTGTCGGCGCTGCAGCGAGCAGTCGCGTTCGCCAAGGTGAACCACGTTTCCGTGGCTGTCGGCGATGACCTGGATCTCGATGTGACGCGGCTTCTCCAGGTACTTTTCCAGATAAACGCTGTCGTCGCCGAACGCCGCCTTCGATTCGGTACGCGCGGTGCGGAACGCATTCTCGAGTTCATCGGCGGAGTGCGCGACTTTCATGCCGCGCCCGCCGCCGCCCGCGGCGGCTTTCACGAGCACCGGGTATCCGATCTCCTTGGCGGTGCTCAGCGCTTCCTTCACGGTGTCGACCGATCCGTCCGATCCGGGCACGCACGGCACGCCGGTTTTGCGCATGGCGTCCTTGGCCGCGATCTTGTCGCCCATCATCCGGATATGGTCGGCGGTCGGACCGATGAAGGTGATGTTGTGCGCCTCCACGATCTCGGCGAACTTGGCGTTCTCTGAAAGAAAGCCGTAGCCGGGGTGGATGGCCTGCGCGCCAGTGATTTTGGCGGCCGTGATGATCGCCGGGATATTGAGATAGGACTTCGCGGTCGGCGCGGGGCCCACGCAAACGCTTTCGTCCGCGAGGCGGACGTGCATCGCCGACCTGTCGGCCTCCGAATGGATGGCGACCGTGGAGATTCCCATCTCCTTGCACGCGCGGTGAACCCGCAGCGCGATCTCGCCCCGGTTTGCAATCAGAACCTTGTCGAACATCTTCAATGGATCACCCGGCGTAAGATCATTCGATGATGGCGAGCACTTCGCCAAACTCGACCGGTTGTTCGTTGCCCACCACCAGGCGCACCAGCTTCCCGGCCTTGGGGGCGGTCACGGGGTTGAAGGTCTTCATCGCCTCGACCAGCAACAGGGTTTGGCCGGCAGCGACCGTGTCGCCTTCGTTGACGAAGAGGGGCGATTCCGGATCGGGCGAGAGATAGGCCGTCCCCACCATGGGCGATTTCACCGCGCCGGGATGCGAGTCCAGCGATGCGGGCGGGGCCGGGGCCGGGGCTGCGGCGGCGGGCGCCGCTGGCGCGACAGGCGCGGCGGCCGGCGCCATGGCGACAGGCGCGCTCATGTTGACGGCGGCGGGTTCCGGCATCGACACGCGCACGCGCAGATCGCCGTGTTCGACTTCGATTTCGCCCAGACCGCCGTCCCTAAGGATGCTGGCGAGTTCGCGGATCAGGCCCGTGTCGATTTTGCCGTTCTTCTCAGCCATTGGGCTCTTCAGCTCCGTTGTCGTGCTTGTTCTACAAGATTGGCGGCGGCCTCGATCGCGAGGCGGTATCCAAGTGGGCCGAACCCGGCGATCAAGCCCGATGCGGCCGGTGCGACCAGACTGCGATGCCTGAAATCCTCCCGGACGCCGGGATTGCTCAGGTGCACCTCGACCACGGGGATGGTCAAGACCTTCAAGGCATCATGCAGGGCCACGGATGTGTGCGTATAGCCGCCGGCATTGAGGACGACGGCCTGAGCGCTCTTTCGCGCCTCCTGGACCCATTCGACGAGTTCGCCTTCATGGTTGGTCTGACGGAAGACCAGCGCGGCGCCGACGGATGTTGCGGCCTCCTTCGCCAGCGCCTCGACGTCGGCCAGGCTGGCGGTTCCATAGATATGCGGCTCGCGCTCGCCCAAGAGGTTGAGGTTCGGTCCGTTCAGGCAGTAGATCGTCAAGGTCATGTCGGCCCTTCGCCGGCGCTCGGTCCGGCTTTGATCGTCCGCAACCCGCGGGGCTGGGCTATTGCGGCGCGGCAACCTTCTAGGCGAATTCTGTTATGGAGCAAATCTCTGTCTTTCTGAACGGTGAACCCTCGGTTGTTCCGTCGGGGGCCACCGTTGCGCAGTTCCTGGACCGCCTGGGGCTGCCCCGGAAAGGAATCGCCGTGGAACGTAACCGCGAAATCGTCCCCAAGTCGCGCTTTGACACCACGATTCTCCATGCGGGCGATCAGCTGGAAGTGGTTCAGTTCGTGGGCGGGGGGTGAGGGGCGCCGCCCGGGAATCAGCGGTCTGAGCCGGTTGCGGCGCACCGGGTCCACTGCTTGGCGTTTTTCCAGTCTGTCCGGACGCCGGTGAAGTCCTTGCCCGCGAGGAGAAACGCGTCGTCATTCCGCCATTCGGTTACGAGCGTCATGCCGTCGTCCCGCCACCAGGGATTGCGTCCGTCAAACGCCTTGACGTCCCACTCGCCCATGTCGCCGCCGGGCGTGCGCACATGGATGCGGTGTTCGTCGACCCGCTCGATGACGGCGGGGTTCTCGCAGGTCGCATCCGGGCGGTTTACGATCACGCCCGGATCATCGGGGAAGGCGATCATCCACGCGCCGATGAACGGTGCGGCGTCCGCATCCGTGACGTCGTCCGCACAGGCGATCGGAGCGAACAGACCGGCAGCTGCCGCCAAAGCGATGACCAGTTTCATGCGAGTCACTCCCGAGGTCGCGTGCGGGGAATATACCGACCGTCGCTTGCAGGGAAATGCCGGCGGGCAGCGGCGAAGACATGGCATGGTTGACGCTGGAAGCCGGTCCTGCAATGCGAAGCCGTAGGTGCAGGGAAATCGTCATGACCGAACAGAACCTTGATCCGCTGATCGTCGCCGGCCGCACGTTCCAGTCGCGGTTGATCGTCGGTACGGGCAAGTACAAGTCCTACGCCCAGAACGCCGAAGCGGCGAAGGCCGCCGGGGCCGATATGGTGACTGTGGCGCTGCGGCGAGTGAACGTCGCTGATGCGGGCTCCGATCGTCTGGTCGATCACCTTGATCCGAACGTCTACACCTACCTGCCGAACACGGCGGGATGCTTCACCGCCGACGACGCCGTGCGCACCCTGCGTCTGGCGCGGGAGGCCGGCGGCTGGGACCTTGTGAAGCTCGAAGTGCTGTCCGACCAGAAGACGCTGTATCCGGACATGGAGCAAACGCTCGCGGCGGCGAAGGCGCTGATCGCCGACGGTTTTCAGGTGATGGTCTACTGCTCGGACGATCCGGTTTACGCGCGCAAGCTGGAGGATGCGGGGTGTTGCGCGATCATGCCGCTCGGCTCGCTGATCGGGTCGGGGTTGGGGGTGCAGAACCCGGTGAACATCCGTCTCATCGTGGAGCAGGCCAAGGTCCCGGTGATTGTCGATGCTGGCGTGGGCACGGCCTCCGACGCCGCCATGGCCATGGAGCTCGGGTGCGACGGCGTTCTGATGAACACCGCAATCGCGGAAGCGCGCGATCCGGTGCGCATGGCGCGTGCGATGAAGCATGCCGTCATAGCGGGGCGCGAGGCCTATCTCGCTGGGCGGATGCCCAAGAAGCGCTACGCCGATCCGTCCTCGCCTCTGGCGGGGCTGATCTAGCCTCCGGCCCGTGTGGGTCAGCCGTTGGATTTCTTGGCTTCGCGGCGAACCTTCTCGATGGTTGCGTCGAGGCGCGGTTCGTTGAACTGCTCGATGAATTCGCCATTGATGTAGAAACCCGGCGTACCTTCGATGCCGGCTTCCTCAGCCTCGGCGTAGATCCGCTGGAGCACCTTGGTGAACTCCGGATCCGCCATATCCTTCTCGAACTTGTTCATGTTCAGCCCGATCGATTTGGCGATGCGCATGATCTCGGCTTGCGTGGCGTCGGGGTCTTCGCGACCGTCGTCGCCGGCGACCGACAGCTTGCGCGAATTCATCAGCGCGACGTGCATCTCGCGGTACTTGCCCTGGCGGTTCGCGGCCAGAGCGGCCATCGCCGCGGCGAGCGACGACTGTCTCAGGATCGGGAACTCCTTGAAGACCACCCGAACGTCGCCCTGTTTGCTGTCCAGTTCGTCCAACACCCACTTGTTGGCGGCGTGGCAGTAGGGACAATTGTAGTCGAAGTACTCGACGATGGTGATCGGCGCATCTTTCGGCCCCAGGGTCGGGTCTTCCTTTTCGGAGACAAGCTGGGAGAAGCGCTGCGAGCGCTTGAGCTTGTCCACCTCGGCCATCGCTTCGGCGAGAACGTCCGGGTTCTTGATCAGGTAGTCCTTCACGATCGCCTCGACCTCGGAGCGAGCCATACGGTCGGTGCTGTCCGGCGCGGCCGTTTCCTTGCCGGCCGAACACGCCGTCAAGGCGAGGCAGGCGAGGGCGGCGATAGAGGTGACGAGGCGCATTACTCAGGCGTTCCTTGAAGGGATGAACTGTCGTGTTCGGTTGGTCATGCGAGGCGGGTTACAGCACGCGTGCGGGTCTGCGGCCAGTCCTCGTGGCGGGGAGAAAGCGCGTTCGCAACGTCACCGGCCCGATCTTGGGCGGTTACCGGGCAGGCGCGGGTCGGTGATCGCGGCGATATCCGAAGCGCGGCGGGCGTTTGGCGTGCCGGGCGGCAGTTTCTTCGAGGCGCGCATGGAGAAGTAGTTGGCACGCGGGATGTTGCCCATTGCGTAAGCCTCTTCCGCCGTGGCGAGGTCGGCGTCTCCCACCTTGTCCTGCTTCGCGTAGGCGCGCGCGAGCTGGTTCCATGCGAAGGGATTTTCGTGATCCTCGGCGACGGAGTCGATCAGCAGGTTCACCGCCTCCTGCACCTGATCCTCGCCGCCCAGCTCGATCAGCGAGCGGGCGAGGTTGACCTTCAGCAGCGGGGAGTGCGGCGCCAGTTCAACCGATTTGCGGTTGGGCTCGATCGACTCCTCGACGCGGCCGTTTTCGAACAGGATCTGCCCCTTCAATTCCTGGAAGTAGGGGTTGTCCGGCTCCAGTTCGATCAGGCCCTCGATTTCCTCCAGCGCACCTTTGATGTTTATGGACGGCGGCCGGTAATAGTTGATCGCGCGGGCATAGCGCGCGGGGATCGATAGGTCGCTCTTGGGGTAGTAGCGATCGACATACATCGGCGATTTCAGAAAGCCTATCAGCTTGGCCTTCATGCGCGCGAGCTGATCGACAGAGCGTTCCGACTGCGGGAGTGCGTCAGGCTCGGCCTCGGCGACGCGTCTGCGCAGGGCGCCGATCCGGTCCGCCGACAGCGGGTGCGAGCGGAAATACGGTTCGCGGCGCGCCTCGCTCAGATTTTCCTGGGCGCGATATTTGTCGAAGAATTCGATCAGTCCCTTCGCGGACTGATGGGTCGCCTGGAGGTACTTCACCGCCTGCTGGTCCGCGACGCTTTCTTCGGTGCGCGTATGCTTGAAGATGGTGAGCAGGCCGAATTGCTGACCGCTGGCGAGGATCGCCATGCCCGCGTCGGGTGCGCCCGCCGCCATCGCCAGGACGCCCAGTCCCATCGACACGATCGACATGTTGCTGCCCGCCCGGAACGCTTCGTCGCGCGTGACGGCGTGTCCGCACGCCATGTGGCAGGTTTCGTGTGCGATCACGCCTTTCAACTGTTCGGGGGTCTCGGCCGCCATGATGGTGCCGGTGTTGATGCTGACGTTCAGGCCGGCGGCGACGAACGCGTTCAGCGTCTCGTCGTTGACGATGAAGATGCGAATGTCCTTGGGATTGAGCCCCGCAGCCTCGAAAATAGGATCGGAGTATTCGCGCAGGTCCGCTTCGATCTCGGCGTCGCGAATGCATCCCATGGGAGACAGGCAGCTTTGCGCCGCCGCCGTCAGCGGGGCCAGCGCCAGCGCCGCCAGAACGGCAAGCGAGCGGAAATACCCTGCAACGCCCATGACGACGTCTCCTTCAGCCCCACGCGCCCTGTCGCTATCGTAGTGCCGGGGATGGCGGAAACAAGGCGCGGCGTTCACGGGCCCGTTTCCGCGCTGATTCCGCCCGTAGCCTGGTCGCGGGTTGCGCGCGGCGGTTAGCCGGTCTTCTTGCGGCTCCACCACCCGATCCGGCGCGGCTTTTCCTCCTTGGCCGCCGCTTTCTCGGCTTCGGCCTCGGGGAACCGTGGATGGAGTGACGGCGCGTGTCGGCGGGTTCGGCCTGCGGCGTCTCATCGAGCGCCGCGACGGTTTCGGCCGCTTCCGCGACGGGGGCCGGGCTCGGCTCGGGTTCGGCGTCTCGGGTGCGGGCTCGGCTATCGCTTCAGGCTCCGGCGTTTCGATGGCGACCGCCGGTTCGGCTTCCGCTGCGACGGTTTCGCCCGCTTCAACGGGCGAAGCCTCGGCGAGAGCGTCGGTCTCGATGCCGGCAGCGGCGACATCCGCTACAGCGGCGGCTTCCGAACTGGTCTCGATGGGCTCAGGCGTCGCTTCGACCGGCGTCTCGACGGCGATGAATGCGATCGAGGCGATGGCGTCGAGCATTTCGCCGCCGTCAGCCGCGATGTCAGGGACGCGCGGAGCGCCGTCGCGACCACCCCGACGACGACGACGACCGCCGCGTCCGGACGATTGTCCCTCTTCCTGCTGGGTCTGGGCCGGTTCGCCGGACGAGCCGCCGCGCCGGCGGCGACCGCCCCGCCGTCCCCGCCGGCGGCGACCGTCAGTGTCGGCGTCGTCAGCGTCGGCTTCAGCCTCGTCGCCCTCGATCTCTTCGTCCTCGTCTTCGTCGCTCTCCGGCATGGGAAGCGGACGCAGTTTGGCGAGTTCAGACGGGCTGAGCGGCTTGTAGGCGACCGTATGTCCATCCGAGCGCGATTCCAGCTCGCAGTCGCCGGGCCGCAATTCGGTGTTGGTTTCGATCCGCACGATAACGTCGTTGGCGGACTCGATCTCCGCAATGTCCGAGCGCTTTTCATTGAGAATATAGAGCGCGACTTCCGAAGGCGCTTCCGCCAGGACGGTGTCGACTTTCGGGTCGGCCGCGCGGGCCTCGATCATGCGCAGGATCTGAAGCGCCGCGGATTCGATGGAGCGCACGCGCCCGGTGCCGTTGCAGTGCGGGCAGGGTTCGCTGGACAGCTCCAGCACGCCGGCGCGCCGGCGCTGACGTGAAATCTCGAACAGGCCGAACTGCGAGATGCGCCCGGTCTGCACGCGGGCGCGGTCGATCTTCAGACCCTCGGCCATGCGGCGCTCGACGGCGCGGTTGTTCTTGGAGTCCTCCATGTCGATGAAGTCGATCACGATAAGGCCGGCCAGATCGCGCAGGCGCATCTGGCGACACACCTCGGTCGCGGCCTCGAGGTTGGTCTTCAGCGCCGTGGCTTCGACATTGCGTTCGCGCGTCGCCTTGCCGGAGTTCACGTCGACGGCGACCAGAGCTTCGGTCTGGTTGATGACGATGTAGCCGCCGGACGGCAATTGAACGATCGGCGAGAAGATCGTTTCGAGCTGGTCCTCGATGCCGGTCGCGACGAAGAGCGGCGCGCCGGTTTCATTCTTGACGACCTTGCGGGCGTGCGTCGGCATCAGCATTTCGACGAAGCTGTGGGCTTCTTCATAGGCCTCGTCGCCATCGACGATGATCTGTTCGATATCCTTGTCGTAGAGGTCGCGCACGGCGCGCAGAACCAGATGGCCTTCCTCGTGGATGAGGCAGGGCGCCATCGACTCGATGGTGCGGGCGACAATCTGCTTCCAGAGACTGGTCAGGTATTCGAAGTCGCGCGTGATCTCGTTGCGCGTGCGCTTGGCTCCGGCCGTGCGCACGATCAGTCCGGCTCCACGCGGAATTTCGAGATCCGCGCAGATGTCCTTCAGGCGACGGCGGTCGTTGGCGTTGGTGATCTTGCGCGACACGCCGCCCGCACGCGAGGTGTTCGGCATCAGCACGCAGTAACGACCGGCCAGCGAGAGATAGGTGGTGAGGGCGGCGCCCTTGTTGCCGCGTTCTTCCTTCACGACCTGCACGAGCAGGACCTGGCGGCGACGGATCACCTCCTGGATGCGATACTTCCGCTGGAAAACAGCGGCGCGGCGGCGAACGGTGGCTTCCTGTTCCTCGCCGTCGTCATCGTCGTCGCTGTCGTCGTCCTCGTCTTCTTCGACGGCGGCGGTTTCGTCTTCCGCGTCAGCTTCGACTTCCTCGGCTTCGTCTTCTTCGACCGAGTCGTCCTGATCGGCTTCGACCTCGACCGCCGTCTCGGCGTCAGTTTCGGCTTCTTCAGCCGGCTCTACGACGGCGTCGACTTCATCGGCCTCGGTCGCGGCGTCTGCATCTTCGTTTTCGGCGGGCGGGGTGTCCGAAACGACCGTCTTGACGTCGGCGCCCGCTCCGGCGGACTCTGCAGCCGATTTCCCGCGCTTGCGGCGGCGACCGGACGATTTCTTCCGGGCGCGTTCATCCTCGGCCGCGGCTTCCTCAAGCAGCGCGTCCCGGTCTTCCTTGGGGATCTGGTAGTAATCCGGATGGATTTCGCCGAAGGCCAGAAACCCGTGGCGGTTGCCGCCATAGTCGACAAACGCCGCCTGGAGCGAGGGCTCAACCCTCGTCACCTTGGCGAGATAGATGTTTCCGCGAAGTTGGCGCTTGGCGCGCGCTTCGAAGTCAAAGTCTTCGATCTGTCCATTGGACACCACGGCCACCCTCGTTTCTTCGGGGTGTGTGGAGTCGATCAGCATGAGCTTGCTCATGTCGTAGAACCTCGTTGTCGCTAGAGCAGGCGGCGCGCGAATGCGCGATCCTCACCCGCTGAAAATTGATCATGCGGTGGTCGTGGCTTCGGCGCCTTGTCTGGTCAGTGACTCGCGGGGTCGCGTTCATGGGATTCCTGACATGGAAGGCCGTAACCCGGCGCTTCCGAGACGCAAAAAACCGGTGTTCGCCCTTGGAGACACAGCCATTGCTCGGGGGTGTCGCTACGGGCGTTAGCGCTCCCGAACGGGAGCCACGTCAGCACTCTGCACAAATTGAGCCCCCTTGGAAAGCAGAATGCGTCTGAACCGATGGTTAAGCACCGTCAGTCTAGGTTCCAGACACTGAAAATACGTGAATTTCTGGTGTGGGTTCGCTGTGCGCCGCGCGATTACCTGGTTGTTCTGTCTGTTTTTGACCAGTCTGGGGATGGCGGCCGCCGAGCCTGTCACCCGGGTCGTGGACCTGCGCATCGAGGGCGACCGGCACGCCACTCGCGTTGTGGTTGAGTCCAATGAATCGTTGAAATATAACGTCTTTTCTCTGTCGGCGGGCTCCGATCGGATCGTTATCGATCTCCCCAAGATCCGCTGGTCGATTCGAGGTCTGACGTCCGAAACCGGCTCTGGAGCGGGCGAAGGGCTGGTGAAGGGGTATCGCTACGCCCACAATTCGACCAGCAGTTCGCGTCTGGTGCTGGATTTGGCGGGACCCGCGGCGGTATCCCGCGATTTCGCCCTGAGCCCCGACGGAAAGGGTTCGGGCGGTGCGGCGGGCGTTTACCGGATTGTTCTGGACCTCAAGCCCACCAGTCAGCCGGAATTCGAGAAGATCGTGGCGGCGGACCTGCGCCAGCCGCGCACCGAGGCGACCCGCCGGGCGCGCAAGCCGCTGATCGTCATCGATCCCGGTCATGGGGGGAAGGACCCCGGAACCATCTCGCCAAGCTCGGGGCGGCAGGAAAAGGACCTTACGCTCAAGGTCTCGCAGGAGCTGAAGTCGGCGCTTGAAGCTACCGGCCGCTACGAGGTGGCGCTGACGCGCTCAGCCGACGTGTTCATCGAACTCGAAGACAGGGTGACGAAGGCGCGCGATCTCGGGGCCGATCTGTTCATTTCGCTGCACGCGGACGCGGGCGGGCGGCCGACCGTTCGCGGAGCTTCGGTCTACACGCTGTCCCCGGAAGGCGAAAAACGCGTCGAAAAGGCGCGCATGAAGAACGATTGGGTGTTGCCGATCGAGCGTGATCCCTCGCGTCCGCGAGAGGTGAACCAGGTGCTCGCGGACCTCGTGCAGCGCGAAACCAAGAACCAGTCGGCCCGGTTCGCGCAGGTGCTCGTCCCGCATCTGCACGACGCTGGCTGGCCGATACTGGAGAATACGCACCGTCGGCGCGGCTTCTACGTGCTGTTGAGCCCCGATGTGCCCGCCGTTCTGATCGAAATGGGATTTCTCTCCAACGCCGAGGACGAGAAGATGATGGCGTCCTCCCGGCAAAGCCGGCAGCTGGCCGGGGGGATTGTCTCCGCGGTTGACGAGTTCTTCGGCGCGCGTGGGCAGGCGCTGGCCCAGAAATAGCGGTTTGGGGCGTTCGCCGGGCGCGAAGCGTGAAGTCTGCGAAATGCGCAGCCATTTGTCTCGACCGCGGGAGCGGCGACGGCCATAAAGTCTCCGTATTGCGCCCCGATTCTGCGTTCACAGCCCTCTCGCGAAGGGTGAGGCGCGGGGATCGCGGTCCCCGGACGACGGGCTCGGGTTTTGGGGGCGTTTTCGCAAACGCCCAGTTGGACAGGTCAACGAACCGGCATGATCAAGAAGATACTGTTGGGCGCGGTGGCGGCGGTCGCTCTTGTGGGCGTCGCCGGAGCGGTTTGGGTGTTCGCAATCACCCGCGATCTGCCGTCCGAGAAAGAACTCGCCAACTATGAGCCGCCGATCATGAGCCGCGTGCACGCCGGCGACGGACGGCTCGTGGCCGAATTCGCCAGCGAGCAGCGGGTCTATGTGCCCTCCGAGGAGCTTCCGGACCAGCTGATCAACGCGTTCGTTTCGGCCGAGGACAAGACCTTCTTCGAACACTCCGGGATCAACCTGTGGGGCATGTTCCGCGGCACGGTGCTGAACGCTCTGCGCGGCAAGCGCATGACGGGCGGATCGACGATCACGCAGCAGACCGTGAAGAACATGCTGGTCGGGTCCGAGCGCTCCGCCTCGCGGAAGGTGCGCGAAGCCATTCTCGCCATGCGACTGGAGAAGCAGTTCACCAAGCACCAGATCCTCGAGCTTTACCTCAACCAGATTTATCTTGGCGGGCGCTCATATGGGGTCGGCGCGGCGGCGCTGAACTATTTCGGCAAGTCGCTTTCGGACCTCAGCCTGGCGGAATGCGCCATGCTGGCCGCGCTCCCCAAGGCGCCGGGGTCCGTGAACCCCTACACCAAGCCTGACGCCGCCGTAGCGCGCCGGAACTGGGTGCTCGATCGCATGGCGATCAACGGCTACATCACCCAGGAAGACGCGGACACGGCCAAGGCCGAGCCGTTGGAAACCGTTTCGCGCCTCGACAATGAAGAGAACCAGGCCGCCGCCTATTATGTCGAAGAGGTGCGCCGCAAGATTCTCGATCTCGGCAAGTCGGGCGAGCTTGAAGGGTTCGCCAACGAGAAGGACGCCTCCAAGGGCTTCTATGAGGGCGGTCTGTCGATCCGCTCGACGCTCGATTCGAAGCTCCAGCTTGCGGCGCAGCGTGCGTTGCGCGCCGGCCTCGAGACCTACGATCACCGTCGCGGCTATCGCGGTGCGCTCGACAATATCGACAGCGGAGATGGCTGGGCCGATGCGCTGAAAGCGTTCGCGAGCAGCGAGGACGGGAAGGCGAAGGCCGCCGGCGCGGGACGCGACTGGCGTCTCGCCGTGGTGCGCTCCACCAAGGGCGGCGTGAAAGTCGGCGTGCTCGGCGATGAGGGCGAAACCTCCGAAGGATCGCTGGCGTCCGCTGACGTAAGCTGGGCCGGCAAGTTCAAGCGCAAGGACGGCAAGAGCGGGCTGCTCGCCGGCGACGTCGTCCTGGTGTCGAAGTTCGCGACGCCGGATGTCAGCTCGCAGAAATATTTCGACTACGCCGATCCCAAGGATCCGGGCGCGAAGGCTCCCTGGCGGTTGCGCCAGATCCCCGCGGTGCAGGGCGCCGTGATCGCGATGGACCCGCACACCGGCCGGGTGCTGGCCATGGCGGGCGGCTACTCTTTCCGCCGCAGCCAGTACAACCGCGCGGTGCAGGCGATGCGTCAGCCGGGCTCTTCGTTCAAACCGTTCGTCTACATGGCGGCGCTGGAGACCGGAGAATGGACGCCGGCCAGCCTTGTCCTCGATGCGCCTTACGTGTCCTGCGATCCCACGCAGGACAAATGCTACAAGCCGTCCAACTACTCGGAAGACTTCTACGGCCTGTCGACCCTGCGGCTGGGCATCGAGAAGTCCCGTAACGCCATGACCGTGCGCCTCGCCAACGACATGGGGCTGCAGCGTATGTCGGAACTGGGCGAGCGGCTCCATATCTACAACGAGTTGAAACCCTACGAAGCGATGTCGCTCGGTGCTGGCGAAACCACGCCGCTACGGCTGGTCACGGCCTACGCCTCGATCGTCAACGGCGGCAAGCAGGTGAAGCCGGTGCTGCTCGACCGGATCCAGAACCGTTATGGCGAGACCGTCTACCGGAGTGACCAGCGCCCATGCACGGGATGCCAGGTCGAGTGGACAAAAGGACTTCACGCTCCCGAATTCCCGGATGAACGCGAGCAACTGCTCGATCCGGTGGTCGCCTATCAGATGGTCTCCATGCTCGAGGGCGTGGTGGAGCGCGGCACGGCGACGGTGGCGCGGGCGGTCGGCAAGCCGCTGGCGGCCAAGACCGGTACGACCAACGACTACGCCGACGCCTGGACCGTCGGCTTCAGCCCCGATCTGGTGGCTGGGGTGTGGGTCGGCTTCGACACGCCCCACGATATGGGCGCCGGCGAATCCGGCGGGCGCGTCGCGGGCCCGATCTTCCGGGACTTCATGATGGCGGCGCTGAAGGATGCGCCGGCCTTGCCTTTCCGGGTTCCGGCGGGGGTGCGCTCCGTGGAGATCGATGCGGACACGGGCTGTCTGCCCGGGCCGAATTCGCAGCGGGTTATTCTTGAGGCGTTCAAGCCGGGCACCGAGCCGACGGAACGGTGCGAAGGCAATGAGGGCCATCGCGCCTACCGCATCGCCTACGACCAGATCTCGGCGGGCGATGAGGCCGTCAGCGCGCCGGCGGGAACCGTTCAGCCCGGCGTGACCGATCCCAACGCTCCGGGCTTCGCATTGACCGCGGGCGGTCAGCAACCGGCGCCCGACCCGGAAATGAACCTCGACGACGGCGTATTCTAGCCCGGCCGCGTTCGTTCAAACGCCGTGCTCCGGTCTCGGCGGGCTTGAACCTGCGCGCGCCAATCGACATAAGGGCGTCATGCAACCCGAACTCGAATCGATGGTCGACACGATCAGGCAGTCCGTAGGACTGCTGAGGAGGCGTCTTTGACTGGGACGTCGCTGAAAAACGTCTCGCCGAACTGACGGCGCTCTCCGAGCAGCCCGATTTCTGGAACGATCCCGCCAAGGCCCAGACGCTGATGCGCGAGCGCAATCGCCTCGCCGAAGCGATGGACGACGTGCGGTCGCTGGAGCGTGAGGCCAGCGACGCGGAAGAGTTGTGGGAGCTGGCCGAGGCCGAAGGCGACAAGTCGATGTTCGCCGAGGTCGAGACGCTCCTTCAGGCGGCCGTGGAGCGCGCGCGATCGGCGGAGCTGAAGGCTCTGCTGTCGGGCGAGGTCGACGGCAATGACTGCTATATCGAGGTTCATGCGGGCGAAGGCGGCACCGAAAGCCAGGACTGGGCGTCGATGTTGCGGCGCATGTATGTCCGCTGGGCCGGCAAGCGCGGTTTCAAGGTCGAGGAAATCGAGGAATCGCCGGGCGAGACGGCGGGGATCAAGTCGGCCACGCTGCTGATCCGGGGCGACAGCGCCTATGGCTGGCTGAAGGGCGAATCCGGCGTGCACCGGCTGGTGCGAATTTCACCGTTCGACGCCAACGCGCGGCGGCATACCAGCTTCGCGGCCGTATCGGTTTATCCCGTGATCGACGACACGATCGAGGTCGAGATCAACGAGAAGGATGTGCGCGTCGACACCTACCGCGCGTCCGGCGCCGGGGGCCAGCACGTCAACAAGACGGACTCCGCGGTCCGGCTGACACACATGCCCACCGGCATTGTGGTGTCGAGCCAGCAGGATCGTTCGCAGCACAAGAACCGCGCCATCGTGTGGGAGATGCTGCGCGCCCGGCTGTACGAGCTGGAGCTGAAGAAGCGCGAGGACGCGGCTCAGGCGGAGCAGGACGCCAAGAGCCGGATCGGCTTCGGGCGGCAGATCCGTTCCTATGTGCTGCAGCCGTACCAGATGGTGAAGGACCTGCGGACCGGGGTCGAGACGTCCGACACGCAAGGCGTGCTCGACGGCGATATCGACGCGTTTCTGGCGGCGGCGCTGTCCCACAAGATTGGCGACGAGGCGGTCGAGGATCTCGACTAACTATCGCACTGGGCGAGTCGGCCGGGATCTGTGTCGTGCGCCTGCAGCGACGTTGGCGCCGGGCGCAAACAGAAACGCCGCCTGTTCGGCGGCGTCCTGCAACAAGGAACGGTTTGATCCGGTCTGGCCCGAAAGAGCCTAGTAGGCGGAGCCGGTCGCGGGCGGGGGCGTGACGGCCGGCGCGGCGGTTGCGGTCGGCTTGACGTCCGGCGCCTCGGCCATCGGGTCCTGAAGCTGCTTCACGGCGCCTTCGAAGTTGGCGTTGGGCTCAATCGCCAGCGAAGCGTGGAAGATGTCGCCGCGCACTTTCGCGCCCTGGCAAATCTGAACCTTGCGAGCGCGGATGGTGCCTTCGATCGTGCCGCGGATGACGACCTGCTCGGCGACGACGCCGCCTTTGACGGCGCCGGTGTCGCCGACGGTGAGGGCGGTGGCGCGAACGTCGCCTTCAATGTGGCCGTTGATGTCAAGCTCGCCCTGGGACTCCATGGAGCCTTTCATCTTCACGTCGGCGGAGATGATGGAAGGGCCGGAGCGGGACGGCGCGGTCGAGCGGCGGGTTTCCGGGGCGGTCGGCTTGAGCGCGGGCGTCGGAGCCGGTTCGGGGGTCTTGCCTCTAGTGAACATGTTTGCCTGCTCTCAGAAACCTGATCGGGTCGTAGGTCTTGCCACGGAAGTGCACCTCATAGTGCAGGTGCGGGCCCGTGCTGCGCCCTGTGGAACCCATCGTACCAACCTTTTGGCCGATGGCCACTGTTGTTCCGGCGCGAACTGCAATTGAGGCCAAGTGCCCGTAACGGGTGCGGAAACCAAGGCCGTGATCGACCTCGACGCAGCGACCGTAGCCGGACTTGACGCCTGCAAACACGACTTTGCCCGGGGCGGTGGCGGTGATCGGCGCGCCGTAGAAGGCCCCGATGTCCACGCCTTCATGGTAGGCGTAGCGGCGGGTGAAGGGGTCGGTCCGGACGCCGTAGCCCGAGGTTTCGCGATAGGGAACGCCGACCGGGGCGCCGAGCGGCAGCGCGTGGATCAGGTCTTCATACTGGCGCGCTTCCTGGAGGCGGGCGGCGACTTCCATCACCCGGCCAGTGAAAGAGGCGTTCTCGGGGTTCACGGCCAGGGCGTTGAGGCCGGAGAGTTCGACCAGAGGTCCGCCCATCTCGCCGGTGTTGGCGACCTGCGACACCGGCACGCCTGTCAGGCGAAGCACGCCGCGAGCGCGCTCGGCGCGGGTGACGGCTGCGTCTTCGGCGAAAGCCAGAAGGTCTTCCTGTTCGGTGCGGAGGGTGTCGAACTTGGAGCGATAGCCGACGCTATCGGCGGAGGCGGTCTCGGTGCGGTTCGGGTGGCTGGTGCGGGCGTCGGCCTCCTCGATGGTCGAGTCGACCAGAACCTCGGCGTTGGTTCCGTCCAGAGCTTCGGAGAAGGAATCGCTGTTGCCCTCAAGGTAGGCGACCAGACGCTTGAGGGTGTCGTGGCGGCTTTCGGCCTCGGAGAGGTGCTGTTCGAATTCCTGGGTGCGCTTCTCGAGAAGGGAGAGGGCGATGGCTTCGCCGGCGCGGGCCTGTTTCAGTTCGCGCTCGTAGCGGGCGACCTTGCGGTCCGATCCGCCGCTGACGAGGTTTCCGGTGGTTCCGCGGAGAAGGACGCTGACGGTGGCGAACAGACACCAGAGAACGATGATGCTGGCCAGACCGGCGATCGCCGCCTGACGCCAGGGCGAGATCGACACATAGCGGACAGAGCCGCCGGAGCGATGATAAATCTGTCTTTCTGGGAAGGTACGTTCAAACGCTTTTTTGGTGCGAGACCACACGCTCATCGCCATCTACGCCGCCCGATCTCTCATGCTCTACGCGTAGGCGACCCGCCGCCCAGTCCGGCCGCCGACTGAAAGGTTCAATACCTCACAATTCCTCTCACGCGAACCCCTGAGGGCAGCCTTTTTGCGCGTCATGTTAACCCGTGCCGTCTTAATGACATATGAAAGCGCATGTTGGCCGCTGATTAGGCGTTAACTCGTCTTACACGCTTCCACCACCGCTTCGGCATGGCCATCAACTTTTACCTTGCGCCAAGCATGAAGGATTCGTGAGTCCGGACCGATCAGGAAGGTCGAACGTTCGATTCCCATGTACTTTCGTCCATACAGGGTTTTCTCCACCCAGACGCCGAACGCTTCGCAGACCTCGCCCGACTCGTCCGAGCCAAGCGGCGTCTTCAGGCCGTGCTTTTCGATGAAGCGTTCGTGCTGCGCGAGCGTGTTGCGCGAGACGCCGAGAAGCCGCACTCCGCGTCGGCTGAATTTTGGCAGTAAAGCGCTGAACGCCAACGCTTCCTTTGTGCATCCTGAGGTATCATCCTTGGGATAGAAGAAGAGAACCAGGCGCTGACCCTCGTAATCAGCCAGGCCGACCTCTCCCCCCTCGGTCGTGGGCAGCACGAAGGAGGGCGCCAGGTCGCCGGGACCAACGGGCGGTTTCGGCTTCCCGGGAGATTTCTTGGGCATTTTCGCTCGCTCGACGTTTCGACTTGAGGCTTAGACCCCCCGTGTATCGTCCGCCGGCAGGCAATTGGAAGCATAAATCCGGATCGTCGCGTGCGGTCCGGGCGCCGACGAATACGGGCCGGAGGCGTGTGCGTTGAGACTTTCGCCCCGCCTCATCTTCTTCGAGGTTCTGGCCTTCCTGGTCTTCGCGGCGATCGCGGGGGCCGGCTTTCTGGCCTGGCGACTCTCGCAGGGGCCGATCGATCTGGAATTCTTCCGCCCGCAGGTGGAGCGCTCGCTGACCGAGGCGCGCGGCGGCCAGCCGGTCAAGATCCGCAAGCTGGTGCTGGAATGGGTGAAGGACGCCAACCGGGTGGAGGCCGCCGCCCATGACGTGACGGCGCTTGGCGGCGACGGTCAGGTGGTGTTCGAGGCCTCCCGCGCCGTGGTGACGATGGACGCCGCCGCGCTTCTTTCCGGCAAGCTGAAGACCAAGCGGGTACGCCTTGAGCGCGGGACGGCGTCGGTGGTGCGCTCCGAGGACGGCGTCTGGTCGACCGCCGACATGGTGCTGTTTCGCGAACCGACCCAGTCCGCCAACCTGATGGAGCTGCTGGGCAAGCTGCGCTGGTCGACCATGGTCGAGCCCCTGCGCAGCCTGATCGCGGCCGGATCGTTCGAAGGCGTCGACATCGTCGACTTCCAGATCAATGTCGAGGACCGCAAGCTGGGCACGCGCTGGGGCGCGTCGCCGGTGTCGGGCCGCTGGGTTGCGACCGCCGAGGGCGTGTCGATGACCCTCGACGCACAGCTTTCGGGCAAGTCCGATCCGAACCGCATCGCGCTGCGGCTGGCGGCCGACGGCGAGGTCAGTCAGGTGACCGGCGAACTGCTGCTGGACGGCGTCGACCCGGTCGGGATCGCGCGCATGGCCGGTTTCACGGACGAGGCGTTCGAGGCCAGCGCGCCGGCCAACGCCCTGTTCTCGGTCGAGGCGAGCGAGGCGCAGGGGCTGAAGTCGGCCAGGCTCAGCCTGTCGAACGTCAAGGGCAAGGGCCGCGTCGCCGGGGTTGATGTCGATGTCGCGGATCTCGATCTGACCACGGTCTACGATCCGGCCAATCGCGGCCTGAAGGTCGATACCCTGCGGATCGAGTCCGACAAGGTGGCGGGCTCGTTCTCGGGATCGCTGGACCTGGCAACGGCGTTGTCCGCCGATCCCGCAAACCGGCTTCCGTTCACGCTGTCGGGGCGCGAGGTGATGCTGAACCTCACCCCGGTGTTCGAGAAGCCATGGAGTTTCACCAGCGTGTCGCTGAAGGGCGGGTTCGAGCCGGCCGCTTCGCGCTTTCATTTCGACGGCATCGATGCGGCCACCGGCGGGTTGACCGCGAACGGCAAGGGCGAGGTGTGGCTCGACCGGTCGGGCGAGCATCCACGCGTCGGCGTGAAACTTGAGGCGACCGGCGAAGGCAAGGTGACGCCCGAGCAGGTTCTGGAGTTCTGGCCGGTCGATCTGGGCACGGGCGGGCGCACATGGGTGCGGGAGAACATGCTGGCGGGCGAGGGCACGCGCGCCGTGTTCAAGGTGGACTGGCCGCCGGGCGCCAATGACGGCGGCTTTCTGCCGGACGACCGTCTGTCGCTCGATTTCGACGTTTCGAACGCGTCGATTTCCTTCCTGAAGGACTTCCCGCCGGTGACGCAGGTGAAGGGCGTCGGCCACCTGAAAGGCAATTCGCTCAACATCGACATCATGTCCGGCAAGCTGGACACATGGACGGTCGATGGCGGCCGGGTCAGCCTCCCGCGCTTCCACCCCAAGGGCGACAATATGGAAGTGCAGGTGACCGGCGAGGGCGATCTGCGCGACCTGATGCGGGTGCTCGACGCTTCCGATCTGCAGATTGGATCGAAATACGGCCTCAAGATCGATCAGATGCAGGGAACCGGATCGCTTGAAGTGCTGGTGCGGCGCCCGATGCAGGATGTCGTCCCCGACGAGGCGCTGGTCTATGAGGTTCATGGCGGCTTCCGCGATGTGACGGTTCCGGATCTCGCGGCGGGGTTCGGCCTGAAGGACTCCTATGTCACGGTCAATCTGGACCCCGCGCACCTGGTGCTGTCGGGAGCCGGGCAGTTCGGCCCTTCTGCGGTGTCGTTCAACTGGCGCGAGACGCTGGGGGAGACTGAGGGCTCAGAACTCACGGCGACCGCCAAGGTCACGCCGGACCTGATCAACGCCTTCGGGTTCGCGGCGCGCAACTTCATGCGCGGCGAAGCTGAGGTGGATCTGCGGGCCTCGGGATCGGGGCGCGATTTTTCATCGGTCTCCGCGAATGTGGACTTCACGCTCGCTGCACTCGACATCCCGGAACTGGGCTGGTCGAAGAAAGCGGACACGCCCGCGCGCGGAGCGATCCGTTTCGGTCGCGACAGCGGCCGGTCGGTGATGACGGGCGATATCCGCGCCGACGGGCTGGAGCTTATCGGCGAAGCGGAGATGGGCGAGGACGGCTCTCTGGTTTCGGCGGGCATCGAGCGCATCTTCTCACGCGACAATATCGATCTTCATGGCACCGTGCTTCGGCGCACGGACGGGGGCTATCGTGTTGCGCTTGAGGGGGCGCTGTTCGACGCGCGCCCCTGGACCGACCAGATTCTCGGACTTTCGAGCGAGGCTGGCGACGCGGCCGGAGCGGCGACTGCAAACGGGCCGGTCAACGAGATCAAGCTCAAGTCCGATCTGGTGCGCTTGCGCGACGACGCCGAGTTGATGGCCGTGGACGTCGACATGGATGTCGGCCCGGAAGGCCCGATCGAAGGGCATGTGCGCGGCTTGATCTCGGCCGATCGCAAGTTGAACGTCACGGTGACGCCGGAAGATGGCGTGCGCCACATATCGGTGCAGGCGGACGACGCCGGATTCGGCGCGCGGGTGTTGCTGAAGACTGACTATCTGTCGGGCGGGCGTCTGTCGCTCGACGGCGTGTTCCGCGAGCATGGCGCCGATGTCGATCTGGTTCTGACGGATGTGCGTCTCAAGAACGCGCCGCTGGTGGCGCAGTTGCTTTCGCTGGCGTCGCTTCGCGGGCTGACCGACGTGCTGAACGGCGACGGGGTGATGTTCTCTCGCATCGAGACGCCGTTGCAGCTGGGCGGCGACCGGATCGGCATCGAGGGTCTCCGCGCCTCCGGTCCGGCGATGGGAATGACCGCGCGCGGCTGGATCGCGCCGCAGAAGGGCGAGTTGAGCATTGACGGCGTGCTGGTGCCGTCGTTCGGCATCAACTCGGCGCTGGGCGGGATACCCGTGATCGGCGACCTCTTCGTTTCGCGGCAGGGCGAGGGCATCTTCGCGCCGACCTATTCCGTGCGGGGCACGTTCTCGCGCGCGCGGGTGTCGGTGAACCCGATCGCGGCGATGACGCCGGGCGTGTTGCGGCGGATCTTCGAGAACCCCGAAGAGCCGGTGGCGCAGGCCGAGCCCGACCCGGCCTCGCCGCCGCCGCAATAGGTCCTCCTAGACCGGCTTGAGCAGCACGATCGACTTCTTGCCCTTCTGCACTTTGAACGCGCCGAGATCGGCCATCACGTCGCCGCGCGCATAGAGCTGTCCGACTTCCGGCCGGGCGTCGTTGATCTGGGCGCCGTTCTGCTGGATCAGGCGCTTGGCGGCGCTGACCGATTTTTCGAGACCGGCGGCGACGACCAGCGCCTCGGCGGGACGGTCCTGATCGCCCCAGTCGAACTCGATGGTCGGCAGGTCGGCGGAGCTGACGCCCTTTTCGAACGCGGCCTCGGCGGCGGAGCGCGCCTCGCGGGCCGCCTCGGCGCCGTGAAGCAGGGCGGTGCATTCATCCGCGAGCCGCTTCTTGGCGTCGTTGATGGCCGCGCCTTCAAGCGCTTCAAGCCCGGCGATCTCGTCGAGCGGAAGATCGGTGAACAGGCGCAGGAAGCGGCCTACGTCGGCGTCCTCGGTGTTGCGCCAGAACTGCCAGTAGTCGAACGGCGAGCGCATCCCGGCGTTCAGCCACACGGCGCCTTCGGCGGTCTTGCCCATCTTGCCGCCGGAAGCGGTGGTGATGAGCGGCGTGGTGACGCCAAAGACATGCTTGTCGACAATACGGCGCGTGAGGTCGATGCCGTTGACGATGTTGCCCCACTGGTCCGATCCGCCGAGCTGGATGCGGCAGTCCATGCGGCGCGCCAGTTCGAGGAAGTCGTAGGACTGAAGCAGCATGTAGTTGAATTCGAGGAAGGTGTAGGGCTCCTCGTTGCGCAGGCGGCGGGCCACGGTTTCCTGCGCGATCATCTTGTTGATGGTGAAGTGCTTGCCGTAGTCGCGCAGGAACTCGATGTATTTGAGTTCGTCGAGCCAGTCGGCGTTGTTGATCATCACCGCATCGGTGGGGCCGTCGCCGAAGGTCAGGAAGGGCTCGAAGTTCTTCTTGATGGAGGCCATGTTGGCCTCGATCTCCTCGACGGTGAGGATGGGGCGCGACTTCTCCTTGTCGGTGGGATCGCCGACCTTGGTGGTGCCACCGCCCATCAGCACGACGGGTTTGCCGCCGGCCTGCTGGAGACGGCGCAGGTTCATGATCTGGACGAGGCTGCCGACGTGCAGCGACTTCGCCGTGCAGTCGAAGCCGATATAGCCCACCGGAACGCCGGTCAGGCAGTAGGCGTCGAGCGCCTCGGCGTCGGTCATCTGATAGACATGACCGCGCTCGATCATGGTTTTCAGGAAGGTCGATTTCGGCTGGAAGTCTTGGCTCACGGGTCGGCTCCTGGACGGGAGGGTCTTATGGTCCGGAGGCTGCCTGATGTCGAGCTTCGCCGCCGGAATGGGCGGCGAGGAAGACCGCGCCGCCGTCAGATGACGGGGCGATAATACGAAGCGCGAAGGGCGTTGCGTGCGATCATGGGCGATGGCGTAGCTTCCGGCGGGCTGTTCCGTCAAGCGTTCAACGTTTTTGGCCGGACGAGCCGCTGGCTCTCCGGTTTCGCATCGCTCCCCATGCGAGTTGGGGAGGCCGGGGCGCGTGGGGCCGCGCCGATGTGCTGGTCGCGAGGACCAGCGAGTAAGACGTGACGCCCACGCGCCCCGCGGCCGGTTTGAGATCCGGTGCGGCTGGCGGGTTTGGCTGGGGAACACCGTTACCGTCTCGATAAAGTCTGAGACAGCCGGCCCACGTCCAGCATTTGGACCCATTTCCGCATCCCGGACCCACGTGCAGATCTCTCCGCGAGACCTGGAGCCCCGGTTTCGACACCCCGGAGCCTGTTTGCAGACACAAGACGGATTTCACCCCGCCCGCATCACACGCCGGCCGGCGCCTGACATTCGATGGACTCGGAACGTCTCCCGAACCCTCCCCGCGCCAGACGCGAGCCAATATTGAGCCGAACGCCGCGCCGGTCGGATAACTCCTTGCTGTCATCCCGGGCGAGGCCGCGGACGAAGTCCGGCCGAGACCCGGGACCCATCGAGAAGCCGTCGCGGTTGAAGAATGGGTCCCGGGTCTCGCTACGCTCGCCCGGGATGACAGCGGTGGAGAACGGCGGGAGCGCGGACCTACCGGCGCGGCGCCTCTTCGCTGGAGGGCTCATCCGCCTCCACGTGCAGGGGATCATCGTAGCGCATAAATCTGGGGATCAGCTCCGCTCCCCCGGATGGCAGGTCACGCAATTTGCCGACCAGCACAAGGCGCGTGAACGTGCCGGGAGCCATCTCCTGCTCGCAACTGCTCCAGGTCCTGCGGACCGCAATCGAGTCCTGATCGTACTGGCCGGCAAGGACTGTCTTGACCTTGTAGACAGGGAGGCCGAGGTCCCGATGGCCGTAATTGTCGGCGAAGTCGCGGGCGTCGATTTCGATGGCGACTTCGTCCGGCTCCAGCGGCGGCGTGTCAGGCCAGACAAGATACCGTTCCATGAAGGCCGCGCGGCACGCGAATGCGGGGGCGCCGAACGCCGTGGCCGTCGCGCAGATGGCCACGCAGACAATTGAGACGAGCCGTTTGTCCATTCGCCGACTATCCGTCCGCAATCAGGCGCGAGGGCCAGCCGATGCGCACCAGCAGGCCGTCCGGCCCGGCGATGCCGACTTCATAAAGGCCCCACTCGCGATGGCGCAGAACGCCGCCGGGGCGTATGACGAGATCGTCGACCCGCGCGGCGATGGCGTCCACATCGGGCGAGCGGATGAACACGCCGAACGGATTGTGCGCTTCAGGAACGCGCCACGGGCCCTCGCCCGCCTGGGTGAGATGCACCTCGCAGTCCCATCCGGTCATGATGACGTATTGCGCGCCGCCGCCGGTGCGCGCGAAGCCCAGCCGCTCCCAGAACGGGATCGCGGCCGCCAGATTGTTGCTGGGCACGATCGCGAAGGCGCCGACAGACGGAAGCTCGGACATCTGCGTTCATCCCTGATGGATATGCGCCATCATAGCCGCTCACCGCCGTCCGGGACAGGCTGGAGATAGATCGGGCGTCGCCGGTCCGGGAGGCGGTGAACGCGCACAAGAGAACGGCCCGGGGCGTCGCTGCACCGGGCCGTTTGATTAGACCATCTGGTTGGACCGTACGGTCTGGATGGAAGCGCGGCGCCTAGCCGGCCATCGCTTCCTGGAAGTTCTGGGCGACTTTCTCGATGAAGCCCTCGGTGGTGAGCCACGCCTGCTTGTCGCCGACGAGCAGGGCGAGGTCCTTGGTCATGAAGCCGGCCTCGACCGTGGCGATGATGGTTTTCTCCAGCGTCTCGGAGAAGCGCGCCAGCTCGGCGTTGTTGTCGAGCTTGGCGCGGTGAGCGAGCCCGCGCGTCCAGGCGAAGATCGACGCGATCGAGTTGGTCGAGGTCTTGTCGCCTTTCTGGTGGGCGCGGTAGTGGCGCGTGACCGTGCCGTGCGCGGCTTCGGCTTCGACGGTCTTGCCGTCGGGCGTCAGCAGCACGGAGGTCATCAGGCCGAGCGAGCCATAGCCCTGAGCCACGGTGTCGGACTGCACGTCGCCGTCATAGTTCTTGCAGGCCCAGATATAGCCGCCCGACCATTTGAGGGACGCGGCGACCATGTCGTCGATCAGGCGGTGTTCGTAGATGCCGCCGAACTCCTTGAACTTGTCGGCGAACTCGGCGTCGAACACTTCCTGGAACAGGTCCTTGAAGCGGCCGTCATAGACTTTGAGGATGGTGTTCTTGGTCGACAGGTAGACCGGCCATTTGCGCTGCACGCCGTAGTTGAAGCAGGCGCGGGCGAAGTCGCGGATCGAATCGTCGAGGTTGTACATGCCCATGGCGATGCCCGCCGACGGGAAGTTGAACACGTCGTAGGTGGTCGGCGCCGAACCGTCTTCCGGCTGGAAGGTCATGGTCAGCTTGCCGGGGCCGGGGACCTTGAAGTCGGTCGCGCGATACTGGTCGCCGAACGCGTGACGGCCGACGACGATCGGCTGCGTCCAGCCCGGAACCAGGCGCGGAATGTTCTTGATCACGATCGGCTCGCGGAACACCACGCCGCCGAGAATGTTGCGGATCGTGCCGTTGGGCGACTTCCACATCTTCTTGAGGCCGAACTCTTCGACGCGGGCCTCGTCCGGCGTGATCGTGGCGCACTTGACCGCGACGCCGTATTTCTTGGTGGCTTCGGCCGCATCGATGGTGACCTGGTCGTCGGTCGCGTCGCGGTGCTCGATCGACAGGTCGAAATATTTGAGGTCGATATCGAGATAGGGCAGGATCAGGCGCTCCTTGATGAGCGCCCAGATGATGCGGGTCATCTCGTCCCCGTCCATTTCGACGACGGGGTTGGCGACCTTGATGACGGCCATATTGCGGCTCCTTGGATAGGCTGGCGGGATATCCCCCCGCGGTAGGTAATCTGTGGCGGGCTATAGCAAAGGCTTCGGCGTGTACAAAGGGTAAGCGCCGCGCGAACGCCCGCCGGCGGCCCGAACTGGAACAGACGGGGGCGGCGGGGACCTCCGGGCGCGTCAGAATTGCGCGGAAATCGCCGATTATGTACGGGTTTCGCGGTCGCCGCGGGCGAATCCGCCGCGATCGGCGCGTTTCGGCTTAAAGCGGCGAGACCGCGTCCCGAACGCGCCCGGACCGCGGATCGATCAGGAGAGAGCGCCATGAAATTCACGCAGAGCATGAAGTTCAGGCACGGGCGGGCCGTGCGTCGTCCGTTTCTTGCGGGCCTCGCAGCCTCGCTGACGGCGCTCGCCGCGTGCGCGTCCGGCCCCGCGGTTTCACAGGAGGCCGTTTCGCAGGAGACGCCCCCGGCCACCCGCGCCGTCGTCGCCGGCGCCGCCGGTCCGGTGCGCAACGAGACGCCGCGCGCGGGCGAGGAGATCGTCACCATCCGCTACTGGAAAATCCGCAAGGGGACGTTTCCGGAATTCCTCAAGGCCAGCCAGGACGGCGTGTGGCCCTATTTCGAGAAGATCGGCGCGCGCGTCGTCGGCATGTGGCGGGCGGTTCCGGGTCCGGGCGAAACCGCGCCGGCGGACTATGACGAGGTCTATCTGATGACGCGCTACGCCAGCCTCGAACACTGGGCGGCGACGCGCAACGCGGCGGCCATGGGCGGCGACGGCCCGGACTTCCAGGCGCTGCAGGACGCGCTGGCGGTGCGCCGCGCGCTGACCCTCGAGACGCGCCTGACCTTCGTTCAGGGCTTCACCGGGCCGGTCGGCCCGGTCTACATGCCCGGCACCGGCGAGCGCTTCGCGCCGGTGGACGCGCCCCAGCCGTGATCCAGCCATGACGCACGCTCCCGCCTTCATTCTGGTTGAGCCGCAACTCGGCGAGAACATCGGCGCCGTGGCGCGCGTGATGGGCAATTTCGGGCTGACGGATCTGCGGCTGGTGGCGCCGCGCGACGGCTGGCCCAACCCCGCAGCCGACACGATGAGCGCGGGCGCATTGCCCGACGTGGTGACGGCGCGCGTGTTCGCAACCGTGGAGGAGGCGGTCGCCGATCTCGGGCTTGTGCTGGCGACGACCGCGCGCCTGCGCGGCATGGAGAAGCCGGTGCTGAACGCGGCGACGGCCGTGGAGCGCCTGTCCGCGAACCCGGGCGCCAGCGGCGTGTTGTTCGGGGCCGAGCGCGCCGGCCTGCCCAACGAGGCGGTGGCGCTGGCCGACGCCATCGTCACGCTGCCGGTGAACCCCGGCTTCGCCTCCCTCAACCTGTCGCAGGCCGCCGGCGTTATCGCGCACGCCTGGGCGGCGGGCCGTCCGGACGAGATGCGCGAAACCCCGCCGGGCGTCGATGCGCCGGCGACCCGGTTCGACCTGATCGGGATGATGGAGCATTTCGAGGACGAGCTGGAGCGCGCGGGCTTCTTTCATCCGCTGGTGAAGAAGCCGGTGATGATCCAGAACCTGCGCAACGCGTTCACGCGCTCGGGCTGGACCGAGCAGGAGGTCCGCACCTTCCGGGGCGCGATCAAGGCGCTGGCGCGGGGCCGGGGCAAGGCGCGCGTGATCCCGCCGCAAGAGGATTGATTCCAAAGCGAACGCCGCGTGTGCGGGGAAACTGTATTCCGCATTCCGATAAGAATTTATCGAAAAACATGATGAAATGGCTTGCCCTGCGACACCTAGTTCAATAGTTGAACAGCCCTCAGTTGAGTCGGGGTCAGGCAGTCGATGAATAAGGATAGAGCGCCAGCGCGCGGCCGTTTCGCGTATCGGACGACGGGCCAAACAACAGGGCGGACAAAAGGACGGCCTCAGGGCGTCTCGGCCGGCGCCGTCCTCGCCGGTCTGGCCATGCTGGCCTGCGCCCCGCAGGCGGGCGCGCAGGAAACCGCCGCGGCCGGGGCCGCCCCCGAGGTCACGCCAGCCTCGAGCGCGTCGCTGAGCGTCGGCAAGGCGCCGGCCGGTCAGGTGTATGAGCCGGCCTATTTCGATCGCTTCGCGCCGAAGACCGCGCTTGAAATGGTGCGCGATATTCCCGGCTTCTCGCTCGACGGCGGCGAACAGCGCCGCGGTCTCGGGCAGGGCGGCGCAAACGCCCTCATCAACGGCCGCCGCGTCTCGGGCAAGAACAACAACGTCATCGACGCGCTGGGACGGATCGGCGTCGAGAACGTGGTGCGGATCGAGATTCTCGACGGCGCCAGCCTGTCCATTCCGGGCCTCACCGGCCAGGTCGCCAACATCGTCACCGCGCCGAAAGGGCTGACCGGCCGCTGGGAGTGGAACCCGCAGTTTCGCGCCGACACGCGCCCGGTGCTTGCGCGCGGCGAGGCCTCGGTGAGCGGGGAATCCGGCGCGCTGTCCTACACGCTGGGGGTTCACGCCTATGGCGGCTCCGGCGCCAGCGTCGGGCCGGAACGGGTGACCGACGCCAGCGGCGCGCTGATCGACTATCGCGACGAGACCGGCTCGCAGTTCGACAACGTGCCGGGGGCGACCGGCAGCCTCACCTGGCTCGGCCGCGCCGGCGAGGTGCTGAACCTCAACGCCAGCATCGAGGCGCCGCGCTTCGATCATGTCGAGACCTCCTATCGGACCGGGCCGGGCCTGCCCGACCGCACCCGCGTGTTCGACGGCCTCTCCGACAGCGTGCAGGGCGAGCTTGGCGGCGACTACGAGTTTCCGCTCGCCGGCGGATCGCTGAAGCTGATCGGGCTCTATCGCCAGGAGGACGGCGAGGACTGGACGCGGCTTTTGGTCGGCTATCCGGACGGCTCGCCCACCGAGGGGGCGAAATACCTCTCCACCTACACCAGCGGCGAACGCATCGCCCGCGCCGAGTACGCGTTTCCGCCCGCCTTCGGCGGCGACTGGCAGCTGGCGGGCGAGGGCGCGTTCAACTATTTCGACATCTCGGCGGTGAACCAGACCCTTCAGCCCGACGGCGGGTTCGTGCAGGACGGCGCGGCCGACGCCACGCGCATCGAGGAGAAGCGCGCCGAGGTGTCGCTGACGCACACCCGCACGCTGACCAAGGGGCTCGATCTTCAGGTGGCGCTGTCGGGCGAATATTCCGAGCTGTCGCAATCGGGCGCCAACGGCCTGACGCGCGAATTCGTGCGGCCCAAAGGCTTCGTCTCGCTGGCCTGGAAGGCGAGCCCCGATTTCGATCTCAACGCGCGCTTCGAACGGAAGGTCGGCCAGCTCGACTTCGGCGACTTCGCCGCCTCCAACGATTTGTCCAACGGCATCGAGACCTCGGGCAATGGCGAGCTGGTGCCCGAGCAGGCGTGGGCGATCGAGCTGGAGGCCAACCGTCGCATGGGCGCCTGGGGCGCGGTGAAGGTGACGCTCTCGGCGGCCGACGTCGAGGACGTGGTCGACCAGATCCCGATCTATCTGTGCGACGGCGCGCGCGTGCCCGGCGCCGCCGACTGCGCGCCGCCGGCGACGCTGGTGCGCAGCCAGGGCGTGGGCAATATCGACAGCGCCAAGGAGATCGAGCTGGAGATCGACGGGACGCTCAATTTCGATCCCATCGGCCTCAAGGGCGCCAAGCTGGAGTTCTTCACCTCGTTCGAGGAGAGCGAGGTGCGGGATCCGCTGACCGGCGAGAAACGCCGCAAGAGCAACGAAGGCATAAACTACACCTTCGCGCAGTTCCGCCACGACATTCCCAACACCGACTGGGCCTATGGCGTGGGCTTCGAAACCGCGACCAGCGGCGCCCGCTTCACCCTGACCCAGCGTGTCCGCGACACGCTGGACCCGGGCTACAGCTTCGTCTTCGTCGAGAACAAGGATGTGATGGGCGCGAAAGTGCACCTGCAGGTGCTGCCGCACGGCACGCACGAGAATCTGCGCCGCGAGGACTACGGCGCCGGGCGCGACACGCCGCTGAACTATGTCGAGTACCGCGAGCGGACCTTCTCGAACGTCGTGCGGCTGGAGGTGTCGCGGTCCTTCTGAGGTTCAGCTCATCTGCGTTTCAACTAAGAATCTAGTTGACAGGGACGCCCGGCGCCGGGCAAAAGGGTCGCAACTAAGGAAATAGGTGTTATGGCCAGACCCAAGTCAGACGTTCTCACCGAAGCCGAACAGCGCGTGATGCGCGTGCTGTGGGAGCGTGAGGAGGCGAGCGTTCGCGACGTGACCGAGGCGCTTGAGGCGACCTCCAAACCGCTGGCCTACAACACCACGCTGACCATTCTGCGCATCCTCACCGACAAGGGTTATGTCACGCCGCGCCAGGAGGGCCGGGCGTTCGTCTATCGCGCGCTGGTTTCGCGCAGCGAGGCGCGCACCCAGGCGCTGAAAAAGCTGGTGAGCCAGTTCTTCGAGGGCTCGCCGACCGCGCTGGCGCAGCACCTGTTCCAGAATTCCGAGCTTTCGGCGACGGAGCTGGAAGCGCTTCGCGACGAACTCGAGGATCTCGACAAGCCCGCCGCTCAAGGCCGTCAACAGAACCGCCAACGGAAAGGGGACCGCCGTGGCTGATATCTCCCAACTCCCGACCCTTATCGCCAGCCATCTCGGTTTGAGCGTCGCGCTGGCGACCGCCCTGGCGCTGATGCTGCTGGCGGGACGCCGGCTGACCGGCGCGGCGCGCCACGCGCTGGCGTGGGCCGCTTTCGGATCGGCGCTGGTTCTGCCCGCCGCGCTGCTGGTGCCCGGAGAGGGCGTTCTGGCGATGCTGCTCAAGGCGACGCACGCGCCGGTGGAGATCCGCCTGGCCGCGCCGCACGCGCCTGTCGAGGCCCCGGCGATCGCCGCCGTTCCGGCTGAGGCGACGCCCGCGACGCCCGCCGTGATCCGGCTCGACAGCCGTAATTTCGAGGGCCGCGTGACGCTGACCTCGAACGATCTGAAGCGCTGGGCGGCCGAAGCCTCCGGCACGTCCACGTCCACCTCCACGGAAAGCCGCGACATCTCCAGCGACATCTCCGGCGTCGTCGCCGCCGCGAACGAAGCGCCGCGCGCCGGCGTCATGGGCCGTCTCGAAGATGCGCTGAGCGCGCTGCCGCGCGTGCTGCCCAACATCACGCTGCCCTTCCTGATGGTCTGGGGCGCGGGCGTGCTGCTGCTTCTGGTCCGGCTCGGCCGCGACCTGATCGCCACCGAGCGCATGGTCGCCCGCGCGCGTCCCGTGGCGCTGCCCGCTTCTCTGGCGCGCCGCTTCGCCGGCTTCCGCATCGCGCGCAGCGACCTCGCGCCGGGTCCGATGGCCGCCGGCCTGCTGCGTCCGACCATCCTGTTGTCGCCGGATCTCGCCGACCGTCTCGAGGCGGACGAAGGCCGCGACATCGTTCCGCTGCTGGAGCACGAGCGCGCCCACATCGAACGCTTCGACATGGCGGCCGCCATCGCCCAGCGCGCGGTTCTGGCGTTCGCCTGGTGGAGCCCGGCGCTGTACTGGATCTCCAACCGCATCGACGAAGAGCGCGAGATCGCCTGCGATGAGATCGCGGCCCGCCGCACCGGCGATCCGCGCACCTTCGCCCGCTCGCTGACCGAACAGGCCGCGGCGCAGGTTTCCGCCGTCACCCCGCGCCTGGCCGTGGGCGCGCTGGGTCCGAAATCCTCGCTGGGCCGCCGCGTGCGCCGCCTGATCGATCAGGCCCGCAACGGCGCGGCTTCCGGAGCGCTGAAGGCGCGCGCCGCCTTCGCCGCCATGGTTCTGGTGGCCGCCGCCGGGCTCTGCCTCGTGCCGACGCAGGCCGCCGCCGAGCCCCGTCGCGACGAAGCGCCGGACGAGAAGCCGCCGTCGGACTCCAACGCCTGGCTGCAGCTCGCCGAGGCCCCGCGCGCGCCCGAGCCGCCCGCCGCGCCGATCGAGCCCGCTCCGCTTGCGCCGCTGGCTCCGCCCGAACCGGTCGCGCCGCCGGCCCCGCCCGCGCCCCACGCCGGTCACGACGTTCACATCGACTTCGAGATCGACAGCGAGTTTGACTCCCTGCAGGCCGAGCTTGAGGCGCTTGGCGCTGAGCTGGGCGGCGAGTTCGGCATGCAGATCGGCGCGCAGGTCCTGGCCGAAATGCCGAGACTGCTGGCCGAGATCGACCGCGCCCTGGCCGAAGCCGACATCGCCGACGCCGATTTCGACGTCGAGGAGGTTCGCGACGCTCTCGAGGAAGCGCGTCAGGAGATCGAGGACGCCCGCATCGAGCTGCAGGACGAGTTCGGTCCCGACTTCCAGATCGAGCTGCGCGCCGAACTCGATCGTGCTCGCGCCGAGGTCGAGGACGCCCGCCAGGAAATGCGCGCCAGCATGCACGCCAAGGACTTCGCGCTGGGCGTCGCCGAACGCGCGGTTCGCGAGGCGATGGCCGAAGCGCGGGCCGAACTGGCGGCGGCGCGCGCGCGCGGCGACTTCAACGTCGACTTCTCGTTCGACTTCGATGACGGCGAAGGCGAGGGCGATCTCGACGGCGGAAACCGCGGCGACAGGTAAGGCCGGGTCTGAAAACGCCAGTCGCCCGTCGGTCTAGCAGCCCGTCAGTCTAGGGCGCCGGCGGTTCCGCGAGGCAGAAGGACGGCGGATCGAGCCCGAGCAGCGGAAGTCCGTCGCTGCAGAGCTGGTGGCCGCCTTCCCAGATCATCTTCAGCGCGACGTAGAGGATCATCAGAAGGCCGATATAGGCGATCCACGGATAGCGGTGCAGCAGCCGCGCGATATAGGTCGCGGCCACGCCCATCAGCGTCACCGAGAGGGCGAGGCCGAAGACCAGGATCACGGGATGCTGGTGGGCGGCGCCGGCGACGCCCAGCACATTGTCGAGCGACATCGACAGGTCGGCGAGAATGATCTGCAGCGCCGCTTCGCGCAGCGTCTTGACCTTGCGCTGTCCCGCGATCGCGCCGTCGCCGTCGACATCCTCTCCGCTCAGCGCTTCTTCCTTGTCGTGCGCGCTCTCGCGCAGCTCGCGCCACATCTTCCAGCCGACCCACAACAGCAGCACGCCCCCGGCGAGCAGCAGGCCGACAATGTTGAGAAGTTCCGAGGCGATCAGCGCGAAGACGATGCGCAGCACGGTGGCCGCCGCGATGCCGATCAGGATCGCCTTGCGTCTTTGTTCGACCGGCAGTCCGGCGGCGGCGAGGCCGATGACCACCGCATTGTCGCCCGCCATCACAAGGTCGATCATGACCACGGTCAGAAAGACCTGAATGGCCTCGGGAACGAGGAATTCCATCGTGGAGGGGGCTCCGTACGGCGCGCCGAATGCGGCCGGGTTGTGCGCAATTGGGACGGATCGCCAGTGTTTTCAAGTTGGCTTAAGGCCGCGTAAGCGCCGCAACGGTCGGCCTGCACGGTTTTGCGGCGTTGCGAACCGGACCGAAGTCCGCCCCAGAAGCGGCCCAAACGCGGCCCCAAAGCCGCCCAAGGCTTGACTTTCGCCCCCCGATCCTGTCTTTGCCCGCTTTCCGCGAGGCCTTCGGGCCGGCGGACATGACGGGTGGTGCGCCGCCGCCGTTGAAATCGCCGGGAGCCATGGTGGCCCTGGCCGGAGCGCGCCGCAAATGAGGATCGTATGTCCAGGCGTCAAAACGCGAAGTACAAGCTCGACCGCCGCGTCGGGGAAAACGTCTGGGGCCGCGCCAAGAGCCCCATCAACTCCCGCCAGTCCCGCCCCGGCCAGCACGGCGCCCGCCGCGTCGGTAAACCGTCGGACTTCGGCATCCAGCTGATGGCCAAGCAGAAGCTGAAAGGCTTCTACGGCGAGATCACCGAGAAACAGTTCCGCAAGACCTACGAGGAAGCGGTGCGCCGCAGCGGCAACACCGCCGAGCTGCTCGTCGGCCTGCTTGAATCCCGCCTCGACGCGGTCGTCTACCGCTCCAAATTCGTTCCGACGATCTTCGCCGCCCGCCAGTTCATCAACCACGGCCACGTGCTGGTGAACGGCCGTCGCACCAATATCGGCTCCATGACGCTGAAGCCGGGCGACGTCGTCGAGGTTCGCGAGAAGTCGCGCAACATGGCGCTGGTGCTCGAAGCCGTCGCCTCCGGCGAACGCGACGTGCCGGAATATGTCGAAGTCGATCCCAAGGCGATGACCGCCAAGCTGGTGCGCATGCCGACGCTCGACGAGATCCCCTACGCGGCCAAGATGGAGCCCAACCTGGTCGTCGAATACTACGCCTCGTAATCCGGACGATCCGGAGTACAGGCTGCCAATTCAGCGGGCGGTCCGGTTTTCCGGGCCGCCCGTTTCGCATTCCGCTTTCTGTTCGCTCTCTTGTCCGAGGGCGCCGATCGGCGCCGGGCGGCCGCGCGCCGCGAACGGGTTGCCGCCGCAGGCTTTGCGGTCCAGCTTCGCCCCCCGAGTGATCCGTTGCGATCCGTTCCGCCATTCGCGAAAGGAGCCTTCATGGCCGACCGCCCCAGCATCGAGGACATCCGCAAGGCGCTGATCGTCGAGCCGAAGTCCGCGGGCAAGTACAAGCTGGCGGACGCGCCGACCCATGGCGAAGTGATCTTCGACAAGAAGGAGGACGCCAACCTTTCGCTGGAGGAGGACGCCCAGCGCATCAACGACGTTCAGGACGCGCTGTTCGCCTGCCAGGGCGGCGCGCTGCTGGTGGTGCTGCAGGGCATCGACACGTCGGGCAAGGACGGCACGACCAAGGACGTGTTCAAATACACCTCGCCGCTCGGCGTGCGCGTGCACCCGTTCGGCAAGCCGACCGAGGCCGAGCTGGCGCACGACTATCTCTGGCGCGTGCATCAGGTCGCCCCGCGCAAGGGCCACATCGCGGTTTTCAACCGCTCGCAATACGAGGACGTGCTGGTGGTGAAGGTGCGCGACCTGGCGCCCAAGGAGCGCGTCGAC
This sequence comes from Hyphomonadaceae bacterium, assembly GCA_041398225.1. Lineage (GTDB taxonomy): Bacteria > Pseudomonadota > Alphaproteobacteria > Caulobacterales > Hyphomonadaceae > JAWKVD01. The sequence continues at coordinate 111,156 of JAWKVD010000003.1, forward strand.
GAGCGCTACGAGCAGATCAACAATTTCGAGAAGATGCTGGTGGAGAACGGCACGCGCGTGCTGAAGCTGATGCTGCACATCTCGAAGGAGGAGCAGGGCGTGCGCCTGCGCGAACGGCTGGAGGAGCCGCGCAAGCGCTGGAAGTTCAACCCCGGCGACCTTGAGGACCGCAAGCTGTGGGACGATTATCAGGACGCCTACCAGACCATGCTTCGACGCACCTCGACGCCGTATGCGCCCTGGTATGTGACGCCCGCCGACAGCCGCAGCCGGCGCGGCGCGATCGCGGCCCGGCTGGTCCTGGGCGAGCTTGAGGCGATGAAGTCGGACTATCCCGATCCGGGCTATCGGCTGGAGCAATATCCGATCGACTGAACGCCCTGTTCATGTTGGGTTAATATCGAATATCGATAAATGACTCAACACCGAAACAGGGGCTGCAGAATGAAATCGAAGACGCCGATCCTTGCCGGACTGCTGTGCGCCGGCGCGCTGGGCGGATGCGTGATCGTCGACGCCGACGTGCGCGACAGCTGGGATGACGACGACCACTTCGTGCGCGTCATGGGCGCGGAAATCACCCGCGCCGGACCCGAACCCGCCATCCAGATCATCGCCAGCTCGAACGGGTGCACCGACGAGACGCAGTTCGATCCGGTGGTCCGCCATCGCGGCGGCGCCGACTACCGCGTCGGCTTCCGCCGCATCGAGGAAGACCGCTGCAAGGCCTTCGTGCCGGAAGGCAAGCGCCTGACCTGGACCTATCGCCAGCTCGGCCTGCCCGAAACCGCCCAGGTCCGCATCCTCAACCAGATCGGCCGCTGACGGGCGCCGGAGGAAGCCGACATTCGAATTGGCCCCGAGACGTCGGCGGCCCGTTCCTCCCCACAACGCGAGGAATGAAACAAGCGCCCCGGACAATGCATCCGGGGCGCACGCGTTTCCAGCGTCCGGCCGGCGTTCGGCCGGCGTTCGAAATGGACGCCTACTTGATCGAGATATGGCCGCCGCTGGAGGTGTCGCGCGAGACCTCCGCGGGGTTGCCATAGACCGTGACGTCGCCGCCGCTGGAGGCTTCGGCCTTCACCGAGGCCGAGGCGAAGACGCTGGCGTCGCCGCCGCTGGAGACGTCGACCGACACTGACCGGCAGGTCAGGCGCTCGCCGTCGAAGTCCGAACCGGAGGAGACGCCGACATCGAGGTCGGTGCAGGTTCCGGACAGTTCGATATCGGCCCCGCTGGAGACGGAGATGTCGAGCGCGTCGAAGCGGAATCCGTCGCCTTCGATGTCGGCGCCGGACGAGGCCGAGATTTTCGAAAGCGCCGGCGCGGTCACGGTGACGGTCACCTTGCCGCCGGACATCTGGAACCAGTTGCTGCTCTTGCGCCACACGCTGAGCGTGTCGCCCTTGCGTTCGACGCGCAGACGGTCGAGCGCCTTGGAGTCGCCTTCGGCGGAGATCGAGAACGGTCCCTGCTTCAGCACGACGTCGACGCCGGAGGACGCCGAAACGCTTTTGAAGCCGGTGGCGGGAAAGCTGCGGGTCTCAGCGAACGCCGCGCCGCACATCGAGACGGCGGCGAGCGCCGCGCCCGCGAGAATGATGGGGGAGGTAGGTCTGGTCATGGGCTCGCCCTTATTGTTTCGTCGTTGTTGCGTTGTTCTTTGCGTCGCCGGTTGGCGCCGAAGGGCGCGCCGCCGATCTGTTTTATCGAAAAACAATAATCCGATTTTGGCGCTTCCGCAACTGGACAACCTGGCTGGGCGCCCAAGCTGAACAGGCAAGCTGAACAGGCTGGCTGGACAGGGGAAGCGAATTCCTGACACTCGCTGCGTCAACAGGGGACAGAGCATCATGAAGAACCTCTCGAGCCTCGCGGCGGCGGCCGCGATCGCGCTTCTCGGCTTCGGCGCCGCTCCGGCGGACGCGCAGGACACCGAGTTCGGCCTATCCGGCGTCAATCTGTTCAAGTCGTGCCTCAAGAATCAGAGCGGCACGCGCCAGGAATGCGCCTGCGTCACGGGCTTTTTCGCGGGCGCCATGGACAAGGACGCGTTCATGATGATGTCGGTGGTGGCGCCCTTCATCGACGAGAACGGCGAAGTGCCGGATATCGACGGCGCGCAGGCCGCGGCCTACGCCGAGCAGACGCGCCAGGGCATGTCGGACGCGCGCTTTGACGAGGTGATGGGGATCTTCGCCGCCGGCGAGGAAATGGGCGATTACGCCGACGACATCTGCGTGCCCGTGGGCGACGCCAACTGAGGCGGACGCCGGGCGGGAAAGCCGAGGCGGACGCCGGACGGGAAAATCGAGGCGGACGCGCCTGAGAGCCAGACTTTGAATGCGAAACGCCCCGGACCTTGCGGTCCGGGGCGTTCGTCGTTTCAGAGGCGGGTCGCCGAAGCGCCCGGCCCAAGTCTAATCGGCCAAGCGCTAGTAGGTGAAGCGCACGCCGGCCTTGGCCGTCCACGAATAGGTCTCGAACTGCAGCAGGCGATCGCGGCCCGGACCCTTCTGGAAGGCGAGGTAGGGTTCGTCGTTGAGGTTCACCCACTCGACGAAGGCCTGGACGTGATCGTTGAAGCGATACTTCGCCGAGGCGTCGATCTGCAGGTGGTCCTTCACCCAGCGGTCCGATTCCGGATCGCCGCCCAGCTCGTCGAGATACTCGTCGCGATAGGCCGCGGTGAGGCGCAGCGAGAGGCCGCCTTTCTCATAGCCGAGCATGGCGTTGTAGGTGTTCTTGGCCGCCGCCGGCAGCGCGATGGAGCGGAAGCCGCCGCCGTCCGGCACGTCGCCCTTGGCGTCCGTGTAGGTGTAGTTGAGGCCGACCAGCGTGCCGTCCAGCCATCCCGGCAGGAAGTCGAGCGGCTGCTGGTAGTTGAACTCCACGCCTTTGACCTTGGCGGTGTCGCCGTTGATCGGGATGTCGGCTTCGGAGAAGGAGATGCCCTTGAACACGCCGTTATAGGGCGCGTCGGTGTCGTCGAAGGACTGCGTGACGATGAAGTCCTTGATGTCCTTGTAGAACACGCCGACCTGCAGAACGCCGCCATTGTTGGGGTAGTATTCGGCGCTGAGGTCGAGGTTCCAGGCGCGGTAGGGATCGAGTTCGGGGTTGCCGAACTCGGCCTCGAGGTCCTCGTTGATCGAGGAGTGCGGCGCCATCTTGCCGATGCCGGGACGCACGACGCTGGCGAACAGGCCGCCGCGAAGCACGACATTGTCGTTGAGGTCGTACTTCACGTTCACGCTGGGCAGCACGTCGGTGTAGTCGTTGGAGTAGGTCAGCGGGGTCGCCGTCACGGCGTCCTCGTCGACCAGATTGCCGGCCAGATCGTCCTTGGTGTGTTCGACGCGCACGCCGCCGATCACCGTCAGGCGGTCGGTCTTGTACTTGCCCTGGGCGTAGCCGGCGTAGATGTCTTCCTGGACGTCATAGGCGCCCGAGATCGACTCGATGAAGGAGTCGTCGTCGTTGATCTCGAACAGGCCGAAATTGGTCTGGTTGAAGTTGCGCACCAGTCCGAGATCGGGAAGCACGCCGAGATCGAGCAGGCCATAGGTCTGCGAACCGGCGACGTCGGCGAGCGTGTAGTCGCCGTCGAACCCGTCATAGATCTGGTTGTTGGCCGAGTAGGTCTTTTCGCGCAGGCGGACCTTCATGCCGCCCTTGATCTCGAGATCGCCGCCCGCGAGCGCGAAGGTGCGCGCCGCATCGAACTTGCCCGACCATTCCTCGTCCTTCGACAAGCCGTCGGTGACCTGAAGCTCGGTGAACTCGTAGTTCGAGGGGTCGTTGAAGGCGTCCGCGCCCGCGTCGATCGTGAACCGCGTGGTTTCGAGGTTGGAATAGTCGAACGTCGCGCCGAAACCGCCGTCGGAGGACACGCGGTACTGGAAGCGGGTCGGGTCCTGCGTCCGGTATTCGTGTTCCTGCGCTTCGGAGTAGGCGAGTTTGTAGTCGAAATTCCAGGTGTCGAGCTTGGTTTCGCCGCCGACCTGGTAGGACTGGATCTTCTGGCTTTCGAAGCGGTCTTTCAGGTCGCGGCGCAGGGTGACGCGCTGGCGGCCGTAGGGATCGCTGCTCGACGCCGACAGGAAGGTCGCAGTGTTGGCCGTGCCGCTGACCGGATCGTTCTCGAAGCCGAAGCTGAGGCGCTGGCGCTTCTCGGTGTCGTCGAACTGGCTGTAGATCATGCGCGCGTAGAGCGTGGTCGCGGCGGTCGGCTGCCAGTCGAAGGACAGCGAGCCGCCCATGCGCTCGCGCTCGACGTCGTAGTCGCGATACTCGACCGTACCGGCATAGGCGACGCCTTCGGAGCCCGGGCGTTCGCTGACCGCCCAGTCGTCCATCTCGGTGTTGTCGGTCGAGGTCTTGCGGTCATAGTAGGACAGGCCGCCGGCGATGCCGAACGTGTCGGAGACCGGGATCGAGAAGTCGACGGAACCCTTCGGCGAGGTCTTGCCATTGAGGTCGTTGTAGGAGCCCTCGATCGTGCCGCTGAGGTAGAGATCGCTGCGGTCGAACGCCTTGGTCGTGTTGATCTCGATCGACGCGCCGATCGTGTCGGCGTCCATGTCCGGGGTCAGGGTCTTCTTGACCTCGATCGACTCGACGAGTTCTGAGGCGACCACGTCCAGCGCCACGGCGCGGGTGTCGGCTTCCGGCGAAGGCAGGCGCACGCCGTTGACGGAGGCGGCGTTCAGCGTCGGATCAAGGCCGCGCACCGAGATGAAGCGGCCTTCGCCCTGGTCGTCGAGAATGTTGACGCCCGGCAGGCGGCGCACCGATTCGGCGACGTTCTGGTCGGGGAACTGGCCGATCGCGTCGCGCGTGATCACGCTCTCGACGATGTCCGAGCTGCGCTGGCGGTCGACGGCGTTGTCCATCATCGCGCGCTGGCCGATCACCACCACGGTTTCGGGCTGGCGCGCGGCGGGGCCGGAGGCCGGCGCCTCTTGCGCGAAGGCGGGCGTGGCGAGGCCGAGGCCCAGTGTTGCGAAGGCCGTCGACGCGAGCAGCGTGGTGCGGCCAAGTCCCGGTTTCAGAAATGTCATGGTTGCGCGGTTCCCCTTAGAAGCCGGCACTCCCTAGGGGCTGCGCATGACAGTCCGGAGACAGATAGATGACGGTCAGGCGACACTTGATCGTGCGAGGCCCGCCGCGCGCGTTCGTTCGCGACCTGTGGCCAGGTCGCAACAACACGGACCGTGGAGACAAGACAAATTCGCGGGAAGGGTGCGGCGTTCGAGCGCTGGCTGAGACGCTGATCCGGGGCGTCAGCGAGATCTAGCTGTCGGCGATCTCGCCCCAGAGGTCGCACTGTTCGGAGCCCGTCACCGTGACGCGCACGATGTCGCCGGGCTTCGCCCCCATCGGCTCGTCGAGATAGACCACGCCGTCGATCTCCGGCGCGTCCGCCTTGGTGCGGCCGGTGGCGCCGTCATCGTCGACCGCATCGATGATGACGTCGAGCGTGCGCCCGATCAGCCGCTCCGAGCGGGCGTCGGAGATCGCCGCCTGAAGCTCCATGAAGCGGGTCCAGCGTTCGTCGATGACATGCTGGGGCAGGTGGTCGGGCAGGTCGGCGGAGGCCGCGCCAGCGACGTTCTCGTATTTGAAGCAGCCGGCGCGATCGATCTCCGCGGCTTCGAGCCAGTCGAGCAATTGTTCGAAGTCTTCTTCGGTTTCGCCCGGAAAGCCGACGATGAAGGACGAGCGGATGGCGAGATCGGGAACCTGTTTGCGCCACGCCTGGATGCGCTCCAGCGTCTTTTCCTGATTGGCCGGCCGGCGCATCGCCTTCAGCACGTTGGGGCTGGCGTGCTGGAACGGGATGTCGAGATAGGGAAGGATTTTTCCGTCCGCCATCATCGGGAACACCGCGTCGACATGCGGATAGGGATAGACATAGTGCAGCCGCACCCACACGCCGAGTTCGCCCAGACCCTCGCAGAGATCGCGGAAGCGCGTTTCGCGCTCGCGTCCCGCCCAGGTGCGCGGCGCGTATTTCATGTCGAGCCCGTAGGCGGAGGTGTCCTGCGAGATCACCAGCAGTTCCTTCACGCCAGCCTTGGCGAGCTGTTCGGCCTCGCGCAGCACCGCGTCGATCGGCCGTGAGACGAGATCGCCGCGCAGGCTGGGGATGATGCAGAAGCTGCAGCGATTGTTGCAGCCCTCGGAAATCTTCAGATAGGCGTAGTGGCGCGGGGTGAGGCGATAGCCGCTTTCCGGAACCAGCGACACGAACGGATGATCCGGCGCGGGAAGATGGGTATGCACCGCATCCATCACCTGCTCGTACTGGTGCGGTCCGGTCACGGCCAAGACGCCGGGATGGCGGTCGGTGATGACGTCGGCCTCCGCGCCGAGGCAGCCGGTGACGATGACGCGGCCGTTCTCGTTGAGCGCTTCGCCGATCGCCTCGAGGCTTTCATCGCGCGCGCTGTCGAGGAAGCCGCAGGTGTTGACCAGCACCAGGTCCGCCCCGGCGTAGTCCGGCGAGATCTGGTAGCCCTCCGACCGCAGGCGCGTGATGATGCGCTCGGAATCGACGAGGGCCTTGGGGCAGCCCAGCGACACGATGCCGACCTTGGGAATACGGATCTGACTGTTCTCTGACATGCGTGGCGGGGTGTAGCAGGGTGCGCGGCGTTTCGCTATCCGGTTTGCGCCGCCGCCGAGCCGTCAGGGCTTGTTCGCGGAGAACGCCGGCAGCGCGTTGGCCCGTTCGGACAGCGCCTTGAGGCGCGGATAGCCCTCGGCGACGAGGTGCGGCAGCGCATGGCCCACGAAGTCGAACCCGGCCACGACCGCCGCCGTGGCGCCGGTCGGCTGGTCGCCGCCGCCAAAGCCCGTTTCGGGCGCATGGGCTTCGAGCAGATCGAGGCTGGTGGCGACCTGGCTTTGCACGCGCGCGATCCAGTCGGCCCAGTGATAGGCCTCCGGGCGGCGCACCGTCTCGTAGACCAGCGCGACCGCCTTTTCGGCCAGCGTGTTGGCGCAGGCGACGGCCTGCAGGGCGCCGCGGCGCGCCTCGCCCGAGGGCGGCAGCAGGCGCTGTTCGGGCGCGGCGGTCTCTTCGAGCCAGTCGACGATGGCGAAGGTCTCCACCAGCGTCGTGCCGTCATCGAGGGTGAGCGCGGGAACCCGGCCCATCGGATTGATGGTCTTGAGCGTCTCGAAGTCGGGGCCAGTGACCATCAGCGGCCGGTGCTCGAACGCCCGCCCCTGCAGCGACATCCAGATTGCGACGCGGCGCACGAAGGGCGACAGGAAGCGGCCATGGAGTATCATCGTGCAGTCCTCGTTCGAGATCGCATCGGAGACGGTCTGGAGAGACCGCCTTGGGGGCCGGTCTGGGAATAAGGCCGGGAAGAGCGCCGGTCAGGCTTCGAGCAGGCCCTTGTCGGCCAGGAGCTGTTTCAGCTCGCCCGACTGGAACATCTCCATGGCGATGTCGCAGCCGCCGATGAACTCGCCGTTCACGTAGATTTGCGGAATCGTGGGCCAGTTGGAGAACGCCTTGACGCCCTCGCGCAGCTCGGGGTCTTCCAGCACGTTGGCGGAAGCGTAGTCGGCGCCGACATGATCGAGGATCGCCACGACCCGGGCCGAGAAGCCGCATTGGGGGAAGGTGGGCGTGCCCTTCATGAACAGCATCACCGGATTTTCGTCGATCATGCCCTTGATACGGGCGGACACGTCCTGGTCCGCGCCGGACGGTTGTTGGGTGCTGTCGCTCATGCCGGTCTCGCTCTGACGTTTCCCGGACGGTCGGGAGCCCTTGCCGTCGGGGCCTGCGTCGAGGCCCCCGGGACGCTCCCTATCAGCTAGGGCCGGACGGCGCGGCGATCAAGCGGCAGGCGGAGCAAGGTGAACGGCGCGGGCGTTGGCCTCGAGCCGGTCGACGCGGGTGGTGGTGACCAGAATCCGGTGCGCGCCGCCCTCGTGAAGCGCCCAGTTGATCGCCTTGTCGGGCGCCATCCGCACGCGCGGGGCGGGCGGAGCCCCCCGCACCAGCGACCGCGCGAGACGCCGAGCCGAGGACAGCGAGGTGGGGGCGGGATAGCGCGACAGCGCGGGCGCCAGCACTTCGATGCCGATCAGCTCAAGGCCGGCTTCGCGCACCCGGCGCAGGCGCGCCAGATCCTCCGGCAGCAATCCCGCGTGCACGGGCGCCATCGCCAGCTGGAACTGGCCGGTGGCGAGCGCCGCGTCGATCTCCGCGCCGCGCCCGGTGACGCCGATGCGGTGGATGCGCCCGGCGTTGCGCTCTTCCTCCAGCGCGGCGAGCAGCCCGTCGGTCAGATCTTCCGGGGCCGGGCCGTGCAGGAACAGCCAGTCGATCCAGTGGACGCCGAGACGCTGCATCGAGCCCTCGATGGAGCGGCGCACCCCGTCCGGCGAGAAATCGCGCTCCGCCGAGCGCATGCCGGAGGCGACGATGCCGGCCCGGGTCGAGATCGTGCATTCGGCGCGCGGCAGGAATTTCAGCGTTTCGCCGAGCCGGCGCTCGGCTTCGCCCAGACCGTAGGACGGGCCGGTGTCGAACAGGCGCACGCCCATCTCGAACGCGGCGCGGATCAGATAGTCCGTCTTCCGGGCGGAAAACATCTTCGAGCCCAGCGGGCCGGTGACGCCGAATCCCATCCGGCGTACGCCATGGACCGGGTCCCGTGTGACAGCGCCGTCCACCGTGCCGCCCTCCTAGTCCGGCGCCCGCGTGGTCAACTGAAGGGCGTGCAGCACGCCGCCCATGCGTCCCTGCAGCGCCGCGTAGACGAGCTGATGCTGGGCGACGCGGGATTTGCCGCGAAACTGCTCCGACACGATGTCGGCGGACCAGTGATCGTCATCGCCCGCGAGATCGGTCAGCGTGATGCTGGCGTCGGGGAATGCGGTGCGCAGGACCTCTTCCAGCGACTGGCGGTCCATGGCCATGGCGTTTCCCTTCTTTCCGTCGGCGGATCGATTATCCGCTCTCCACCCGAATTTGAGCAACGCTTCTAACGCACGAAAGGCTCCCGGCAACGTCTTGGCGCAGTGATGTTTTTACGCCACATACCCCGGCTGGCCGGCGCCGCGCGAGACCGATGTCGCGTAATGGGCGAGATTCACGCCCGGCGCCTCAACGGCATGCGCCGCTTTGGCTGCAGCGTCAGGAAACGGGCCCGGCGTCGGTCCGCGAACGGACAAACAAACCGGATCAGCCGCGCGAGGCGAGCGCCGACAGCGCGAAGCGGGCGCACTTGCGAGCCGTTCATTCAGCGCTTCGATGAGAGACGCGTCGTCCGGCGCCTCCGATACGCTCAAGCGCCTTCGCCGGACATGTAGCGCGGCAGCCAGTCTTCATGGGCTGTCGTGAGCGTCCCAAGACTGAGCGTCTGCGACTGCCGTCCCGCAATCGAGGCGTCGAGCACGAACGCGATCTCGGGCGCGTCGGAAACATGGCCGGCGAACAGGCACGGCGTGCCGTCACCCTCGGCTTCGATAAGGTCGAAGACAGGCTCTTCGCTGTCGGCCACCACCAGGTACGACGCACCGCGCTCACCGAACAGGTAGGTCGTCGGGTCGATGTCGCCGATCGTGGCGCCAAGATTGAGCACGACGCCGGTTCCTGACGCGATGGCGATGTCGGCGGCCGCGCAGGCGAGGCCGCCATCGGAAATGTCGTGGACCGCTTTCACGAGGCCTTTGTCGATCAGCTTGCGGATAACTTCGCTGTGACGCTTTTCAGCCGCGAGATCGACCGGAGAGATGACGCCCGCTTCGCGTCCGTCGAGGCCGAGGATCTCGCGCGCATAGGCGGATGCGCCCAGATTGCCGCCCGCAGGCGCCCCCACCAGAACCAGCACGTCGCCCGGCTGCGCGCCCTTGAGGGTCGCGATTTTCGAAACGTCCTCGATCAGGCCGACGCCGCCGACCACGGGCGTGGGCGGGATGCCGACGCCGTCGGTCTCGTTGTAGAGCGACACGTTGCCGGAAACGACCGGGAAGTCGAGAACGCGGCAGGCTTCGGCCATGCCCTCGATCGCCTTGACGATCACGCCCATGGTCGGCGGCTTTTCCGGATTGCCGAAATTGAGGTTGTCGGTGATGGCGATGGGCGTCGCGCCGACGGATGAGAGATTGCGATAGGCTTCGGCCACCACCGCCTTGCCGCCTTCATAAGGGTCGGCGGCGACATAGTGCGGGTTGCAGTCCGAGCAGATCGCCAGCGCCTTGTTGGCGCCGTGGATGCGCACGATGGCCGCGTCGCCGCCGGACTGCGAACTGTCGAGCGTGTCGCCCATGACGTGGCGATCGTACTGCTCCCAGATCCAGCGCTTGGAGGCCATGTCGGGCGAGGACATCAGCTTCAGCAGAACCTCGCCGAAGTCTTCCGGCTCGGGATATTTCGAGAGGTCGAGCGGCGGGGCTTTTTCTGGCTCCACCCACGGACGGTCATAGTTCGGTGCGTCGTCGGCGAGCGGCGGCACGGGAATGTCGCACACCACCTCGCCATGCTGTTTCAGCACCAGGCGGCCGGTGTCGGTGGTCCGGCCGATGACTTCGGCGTCGAGGTCCCACTTGTCGAAGATCGCCTTGGCCATGGCTTCCTTGCCCGGCTTCAGCACCATGAGCATGCGCTCCTGGCTTTCCGACAGCATGATCTCGTAGGCGGTCATGGCCGTCTCGCGCTGGGGCACCTTGTCCATGTCCATCTCGACGCCGACGCCGCCCTTGTCGGCGATCTCGACGGAGGAGGAGGTGAGGCCGGCCGCGCCCATGTCCTGGATGCACTGGATGGCGTCGGTCGCCATCAGTTCGAGGCAGGCTTCGATCAGCAGCTTCTCGGTGAAGGGGTCGCCGACCTGAACGGTCGGGCGTTTTTCCTCGTCGCCCTCGGAGAACTCCGCAGACGCCATGGTGGCGCCGTGAATGCCGTCGCGCCCGGTCTTGGAGCCGACATAGAAGATCGGGTTTCCCGGCTCCGCGCCGCGCGAATAGAAGATGCGGTCCTGATCCGCGAGGCCGACCGCCATCGCGTTGACGAGGATGTTGCCGTTATAGCCCTTGTGAAACTGCGTCTCGCCCGCGACCGTCGGCACGCCGACGCAATTGCCGTAGCCGCCAATGCCGCCGACGACGCCGGCCACGAGGCTGCGCGTTTTGGGGTGGGACGGATCGCCGAAGCGCAGCGCGTTGACCAGCGCGATGGGGCGCGCGCCCATGGTGAAGACGTCGCGCAGGATGCCGCCCACGCCCGTCGCCGCGCCCTGATAGGGTTCGATGTAGGAGGGGTGGTTGTGGCTCTCCATCTTGAAGATGGCGGCCTGCGGTTTGCCGTCCGGTCCGGGGCCGATGTCGATCACGCCGGCGTTCTCGCCCGGCCCCTGGATCACGCGCTCGCCCTTGGTCGGGAATTTGCCGAGATGGCGGCGCGTGGATTTGTACGAGCAGTGCTCGGACCACATGACCGAGAAGATGCCCAGCTCCACCAGATTGGGCTGCCGGCCCAGCCGGTCGAGGATGATCTGGAACTCCTCGGGCTTGAGGCCGTGGGCCTTGCCGGCTTCGGCGTCCTGCGGCGCGAGGAGGGCGGAGAGGTCGGGCGTCTGGCTCATCGTCTGGCTCATGGGCGCTGTTTACGCTGAACCGGCGATTCTGCAATGTGGCGGCGGAAATCGGAGCGCTTGTTTCATGCTGGAGGCCCGCCTGCTCGACATCACCCGCGCGCCGGTCGAGGCGATCGTCAACGCGGCCAATTCGAGCCTTCTGGGCGGGGGCGGGGTGGACGGCGCGATCCACCGGGCGGCCGGTCCGGGCCTGCTGGCGGAATGCCGCACGCTGGGCGGATGCCCGACCGGCGAGGCCAGGATCACCGGCGCGTACGATCTTCCGCACCGCCATGTCATCCACACCGTGGGTCCGGTCTGGCGCGGCGGCGGCTCGGGCGAGGAAGGCCTGCTGGAGAACTGCTACCGCAACGCGCTGAAACTGGCGGTGGAGCACGCCTGCGGGTCGGTGGCGTTTCCGGCGATCTCGACCGGCGTTTACGGCTATCCGCTCGAACCGGCGACGCGGGTCGCGGTGCGGACGGTGCGCGGCTATCTGGACGAGACCGGAGCGTCCGTCCGGGTCCTGTTCTGCTGTTTCGACGAGGCGGCCCGGACGGCCTATGAGGCCGAGCTGTCCCGGATCTAGGTCTCGGCCACGGGCGGCGCCGTGCGGAGCGCTCAGTCGTCCGAAGCGGATTGGGCGTCGATGAAGCGCGCGAGCCCGTCGGCCAGTTCGCTCATCAGCGCTTCGACGAATTCCGTGCGGTCCGAAGCGTTCACTTCGCCGAGAAAGTCGGCCGCGTCGCTGTCCCAGTCGGGTTCGAAGCCGAAATCGTCGGGGAACAGCGACACGAGACCGATCACGCCGTCGAAGTCGCGGCTCCACACCGACACGCGGTAGGGATTGGCGTCGTCGTCCTCGTCGCTCTCGTCGAACTCGCCGGGCGCCGCGACCGCGAATCGGACGCGGTCGGTCTTGAACGCGCCGTTCAGCGCATCGGCGAGCGCGGTCGCCGCCTGCAGGAAGGCCGCGTCGACCGGGTCGTCCCCGGCTTCGCCGCGGGCGCGCGCGGTCTGCATGTCGGCAAGCCGGCGGTTCAGTTCATCGTCGAAATCGGCCATCACGCATTCCTCGCTGGGGAGTTGGCGGCGCTGATGATGCTGATTCTCTCCGCGCCTGTCATCGGGCGCCATTTGCCCTCCGGCAGGTCGCCCAGCTCGACCGGCCCGACGCGCACCCGGCACAGATCGACGACGTCGAGATCGACCAGCTCGCACATCCGGCGGATCTGGCGGTTGCGGCCCTCGACCAGCGTGAAGCGCAGCACCTGCGTGTCCTCCTGGCGCACCTTCGCGGGCTTGAGGGCCCGGCCGTCGAGTTCGAGGCCGTGGCGCAGTTTCGAAATCTTCTCGCGGTCGATGCGGCCCCGGACGGCGACGACATACTCTTTGTCGATAGCGCTCTCCGGACCGATCACCGCTTTCGCCAGCACGCCGTCCTCCGACAGGATCAGCAGGCCGCGGCTGTCCTGGTCGAGCCGCCCGAGCGGGGCGAGGCTGGTCTTCGAGCCGGGCATGACGACGCCCGCCGTGCGGGAGGCGGGAAGGGCGAGATTTTCGCGCCGCAGCAGCCGCGCGGCCGGCACCTGTTCGCCTTCCGGCTGGGCCGAGACGATCCCGACCGGCTTGTTGATCAGCACGGTGATCTGGCTGTCGAGCTGGCGGCTGGCGCGGTCGGCCAGCACCAGGGTCTGGCCCTTAAGAATCTTGCGCCCGACATCCTCGACGGTTTCGCCGTCGATGGTCACCAGCCCGTCGGCGATCAGCGCTTCGGCTTCGCGGCGCGAGCACACGCCCGATTGCGCCAGCCATTTGTTGACGCGCTGCGGCTCCTCGCCGTCATAGGTCTTGGTCCAGGCCACGAAGCACGCCTCTCTCATACAACACGCGACCCACGGCGCGGGGCGCCATGGGTCGCGGAGACTACAGCCGGAACGCGCCGGCGTAACGGTCGAATGCGGACTAGGGCGCAACCATGATCTGGCCGCGAATCTCACCGCCCGGATTGGCCGCCGTGTGCACGTTCACATAGTATTTGCCGGCCAGAAGCTCGGTCGCCTGTTCGGGCGTCAGCGTCGCCGTGCCGGTGATCGGGCTGGCCGGATCGGCGAACGGCACCACCGGCGGAGCGTTCTCGCCGGGCTCGGCGGGGCCGTGAATGTGCGCGGCGACGGCCGGACCGGTCAGGCCCTCATAGGTGATGGTGTAATCGAGGGCGCCGGTCTCGGGCGTGAAGGTGAAGCTCGCCGTGCCGGTTCCATCGGAGGTGACGCCTTCGGACGGGCCGAGCGTGGCCGCCAGCGTCTGCATCTCGGCGGCCGGAGCGGCCTCGGTCACGGCCGGTTCGGGCGTGGTCGCCGCGGTTTCCGTCGTCGCCTCGGTCGCCGGGGTTTCGGTCGTGCTCTCGCCGCAACCGGCGGCCAGCGCGCCCGCCAGCGCCACGGCTGCGATCCAGTGTGCCTTGATCATTGGATGTTTTCCCTCTCCAAGCATGCCGTCCGCCGCCGGCGCATTCGCCGGCCGGAGCGGACGCCAGCAAATTCAGCCTAACATGCATTGTGCGCGGCGGGCCAATCCCGCCTGCGGACCAAGGAAACGCCCGGCGGCCCCGCAGGTTCCCGGCCATGCCCCGCGCCCCGCGCAATTGCCAATCCTGTCCCCGCCGATCATGCTCGGCAAAAAACAGGGGAACGCCATGGGCTACAACACGATCACGGTGAAGCCGCTTTCGCCGCTTCTCGGCGCGGAGATCGAGGGCGTCGATCTCTCGCAGCCGCTCACCAATGCGCAATATGACGACATTCACCGGGCTTTCCTGGATCATCACGTCATCTTCTTCCGCGATCAGGCCCTGTCGCCGGACGATCAGGTCGCCTTCGGCCGGCGGTTCGGCACGCTCAACATTCATCCCTATGTGAAGGGCATGGCGTCTCATCCGGAGATCCTGGAGATCATCAAGGAGCCGCACGAGAAGGTGAATTTCGGCGGCGGCTGGCACTCCGACATGAGCTTTCTCGAGGAACCGGCGCTGGGCTCCCAGCTCTACGCCATGGAAGTGCCGGACGTGGGCGGCGACACGCTGTTCGCCAGCCAGTACGCGGCCTACGATTCGCTCTCCGAGGGGCTGAAAGCGACGCTCGACGGCATGCGCGCCATCCACACCGCGGCAGAGGAATATGGCGCGCGCGGTCATTCCTCCCGCAAGCGCGCCTCGATGGATTCCGAAGTCGTCGGCGACGACGTTCCGGAATACGAACACCCGGTGGTGCGCACCCATCCGGAGACCGGCCGCAAGGGTCTTTACGTCAATCCCGGCTTCACCCTGCGCTTCGCCGGATGGACGCGCCGCGAGAGCAAGCCGCTGCTGGACTATCTGTTCGAGGTCTCGCGGCGCGAGGTGAACACCTGCCGCTTTCGCTGGCGGAAGGGCTCGCTTGCCTTCTGGGACAATCGCTGCGTCTGGCACTACGCGCTGAACGACTATCACGGCCAGCGCCGTCACATGCGGCGCGTGACCATAAACGGCGACAAGCCGCGCTAGGCGAGCCTAGCCCTTCTGCTCGCGGCCGCGTTCCATGACCGCCTTGCGCGAGCTTTCGGCCGCTTCCGGCGTCACGCCGGCGTTGTAGGCGTTGCCGACCATGATCTCCATGCGCAGCGCATCCGGCAGGGCGAGGGCGGAGCCTTCGTCGATCACCGCCTTGAGGCGGCGCAACAGGTCGCCGTCGATCTGCGCCATCTCGTGAGCCAGTTTGCGGGCGGCAGGCAGAAGTTCGTCCGGCGCGACGACGCGGTTGACCAGTCCCCAGCGCTCGGCGGTTTCCGCATCGAGGAAGTTGCCGGTGAGGCTGAGCTCTTTCGCGCGCGCAAGACCGATGCGCCGCGACAGGTTCTGCGACAGACCCCACACCGGCATCAGGCCGACGCGGCCATGCGTGTCGGCGAACTTCGCCTCGCTCGACGCCAGCAGCAGATCGCACATCAAGGCGAGTTCGAAACCGCCGGTGATGGCGAACCCGTTGATCGCGCCGATGACCGGTTGCGGGCAGGCGGCGAAAGCCGCGGCGAGATCGAGGTCGGGCGCCCTGGCGTCGCCTTCGCAATCGCCGTCGCCGCCCACGCCGAGCGAAAAGCCCTGCTGGCCCGCCTCCTTGAGGTCGACGCCGGCGGTGAAGGCGCGGCCGTTTCCGGTCAGCACGATGGCGCAGACGTTATCGTCCGCCGCCAGCGTCCGGATGGTCGTCACCAGCTCGGAGCGCAGCGCCACCGACATGGCGTTGAGCTGTTTCGGCCGGTTCAGCGTCACGATCGCGACAGGGCCGTCATGTTCGACAAGAAGGATCGGTTCGGCCGCGTCGCTCATCGTGGTTTTCCTTTCGGCGCTGTCAGGGGAGCCGGTCTAGTCAACGGGATCGATTTCGGGCGTCTGGCCCTGGGCGCGGACCAGTTCGGCCAGCGCGGAGGCGGCCGCATCGAGCGCGGCGGCGTCGGCGCTGCGCGCCACCAGCGCGACGCCATAGTCGGGCCGCCCCTCGGCGTCGGTGCGCATCCACGGATACGAGCCGAGACTGACGGCCGCATGGGTTTCGCTGAGATCCCGCAGCGGCTGGGAGAGGTCGCCCTCGCGCAGTCCCTTGGCGCGCACGGTGCGGGCGTGAATCACCGCGCCGCCTTCGATGCGGTGGCCGATGTCCTGAAGCATGCCGCGCATTACGCTGGGCACGCCGGCCATCACGAAGACATTGCCGATCTGGAAGCCCGGCGCGCCGGACACCGGATTGGCGATCAGGGTGGCGCTGGCGGGAATGCGCGCCATGCGCAGGCGGCCCTCGGTCAATTCGAGGCCGCGCTGCGGATAGTGAGCCAGAAGGGCGGCGCGCGCATCCTCACGCACGTCGATCGTGTCGCCGAAGGCCGCCGCCATGGAATCGGCGGTGATGTCGTCATGCGTGGGGCCGATGCCGCCGGTGGTGAACACATAGTCGAAGCGCGCGCGCAGCTCGTTGACCGTGGCGATGATGGTCTCTCGCACGTCCGGCACCACGCGGGCCTCGCGCACCTGCACGCCGAGCGGCTGCAGGAAGTGGGCGATGGTTCTGAGATTGGTGTCCTGGGTCCGGCCGGAGAGGATCTCGTCTCCGATCAGCATGACGGCGGCTGTGACGGTTCTGGTCATGACGGGCATTTAGACCGTGAAGGGCGCCGCGGTCCATGTCCCGCGAACGTCCTGGGCCAACTCTTGGGCCGAGGCTTGAGGTCATGTCGGTGAGGCGGCGGGGCGGGACAAGCGCTCGCGCAAAAGAAAAGGGCGGACCGCAAGGCCCGCCCTTTCCCGGATCAATCGTGGAGCAGGCTACAGGCTGCCGGTCTCGAGCAGCTTGAGCGCTTCCTCAAGCTGGAAGTCGTCGCCCTTATAGTCTTCCGGCGGCATGTTGGCCGGGATGTGCGGCGGCTTGCGCTGGAGGCCCTGATCGTTTTCGAGCGCATTGCGCAGGCCCGCCTCGTTATAGCGAATCTGCAGGCGCTTCAGGGTTTCGATGTCCTCGTCGGACAGGCGCACATTCGCGACTTCATAGTCGGGTTCGATGCCCGCGCCCTGGATCGAGCCGCCCGACGGCGTGTAGTAGCGCGAGGTCGTCAGGCGGATGGCGCCCTTGCCCGGACCGAGCGGGGTCAGCGTCTGCACCGAACCCTTGCCGAAGGAGGTGAGGCCGAGGATCTGCGCACGCTTGTGATCCTTGAGCGCGCCCGCGACGATCTCCGCCGCCGAGGCCGATCCGTTGTTGATCAGAACCACGATCGGAACGTCCGGCGCGCGCTTGGTGCGCACCGCGTTGTAGCGGTTGTTGTCTTCGGGGCGGCGGCCCTTGGTCGAGACGATGGCGCCGCTTTCGATGAAGCGCGACGAAACCTTCACGGCCTGATCGAGCAGCCCGCCGGGATTGTTGCGCAGGTCGAGCACGATGCCCTTCATCGGGCCGCGAATTTCCTTGCGCAGCGAGTCGATCGCCTTGTCGAGCGTGTCGCTGGTGCGTTCGTTGAACGAGGAGACGCGGATATAGCCGATATTCCCGTCCTTCACTTCGTAGCGCACGCTGTCCGGGCGGATGTTCTCGCGCGTCAGCGTCACGTCGAAGGGCTCCTGGCCTTCGCGCGCGATGGTGATGGTGAGGCTGGTGCCGGCTTCGCCGCGCAGCATTTTCAGCGCGTCGTCGAGCGGCATGCCGATGATCGAAACGCCGTCGACGCCGACCAGGAAATCGCCGGACTTGATGCCGGCGCGCGAGGCCGGGGTGTCGTCCATCGGCGTGACGACTTTCACGGCGCCTTCCTCGGAGGTCACCTCGATGCCGAGGCCGCCGTATTCGCCGCGCGTCTGCTCGGCCATTTCGTGGAAGTCGTCGGGGCTGAGATAGCTGGAGTGGGGATCGAGCGAGGACAGCATGCCGTTGATCGAGGCTTCGATGACTTTCGTCTCGTCGACCTCCTCGACATAGTTCTTCTCGATCTGACCGAGAACGGTCGTGTACAGATCGAGTTGCTGGAAGGTGTCGCGCCGCGCGTCGGACGGATTTGTCGTCACCGCAAAGGCCGACACGCCAAGCGTGACGCCGATAAGGCCCGCGCACACCAATGGACCGATCAACCACTTCCGCATTCGCACAGGTTCCTCTAAATCGCCGGTCGCAGCCAGGCAGATCCCCGCCGAGCTTTCATCTGGCCACAGAAACACGGCCCTCTCAAGGCCCGTCGGTCACCTTCGTGTCACAAGTCCGGGCGCAAGGAGCGGCAAGCCCGCTGAGCCCCGTCGTCAATCTCCGGTTCGCCGTCATGTCCCCCGGCTCAGCCATGCGGCGGGGTCGGTCGGCTCGCCATTGCGGCGAACCTCAAGGTAAAGCTCAGGCGCGGGCGACGAGCGGGAGGCCATCCGCCCCAGCGGCTCGCCCGCCAGCACCAGCTGTCCGGTCTCCGCATAGATCACGTCGAGGCCGGACATCACCACCAGTACGCCGCCGCCGACGTCGAGGATCAGCATGTCGCCATAGCTGCGGAACGGACCGGCGAACTCGATTCGCCCGTCCCGTGGCGCCACCACCAGAGAATCCGGACGCGTTGTGAGGGTGAGCCCCTCCTGGCGCTCGCCATTGACCCGCGCGCCGTACTTCACGCGGATGTCGCCGACCACCGGCGGCGTCGGCGCGCCCGGCCCGCCTCCGGGCAGGGGCGTTCGGACGTTTGGGGAGGATTTCGGCGACGACGCGGCCGGTTTCGGCTGCGCCGGCTTGCGGCCCGGTGCGCGCGGCGCCTCGGCCGCCAGCGCGTCCAGCAGGTCGCGCAGCGTGTCGGCTTCCCGCGCCAGCGCCTCGGACTTCGCGCGCAGGCCCGCGGTCTCGTTCTCGAGCGACGAGCGGGCGATGCGCTTGGAATCCGCCAGCGCCTCGATCTCGTCCTTGCGGGCCGACAGCGCCCGTTCGGCGACCTCCAGGCGGTCGCGCTCCCGCGTGGTCTCGGTGCGGATGCGGTTGAGTTCGACGATCTTGCCGCGCAGGTCGTCGGCGCGCTTCGCCAGCGCCGGCGCCGCCTCGCTCATCAGGATGGCGGCCCGCACGGCCGAGCCGGCGTCGTCCGGACTGGCGGCGAGCGCGGGCGGGCGATGCGCGCTGAGCGACATCAGCGCCGCCAGCAGATCCTCGCGCGAGGCGACGTCCTCCGCGAGCCGCCGTTCGGCGACTTTCAGGTCGGCCTCCAGAAGCACCAGCCGGGCTTCGGCGGCGCGCGCCGATTCCTCCTGCCGGCGGCTGTCGGCGGCGGCCGAGAGCAGGTCGCGGTCGATATCGCCCATCTCGCGGTCGGCTGTGTCGGCCGAGGCTTCCAGCCGTTTCAGCCGCGCGAGGGCGGCGTCGCGCTGCGCCTCGACGCGCTTCAGATCCTCGACGGTGAAGGTGTCGGCCGCCTGGCCGCGGGCCGGGTCCGCCGCGAGCGGCAGGACAAGCAAGAGGAGGGCGACGAACCGGCGCATGGCGGCCACACTCCATCCGTTGACTGAACGAAACCCTACTCGCGGTGATAGGGGGTTCCCGCCGCGATCGAAACAGCCCGGTAGACCTGTTCGGCCAGCATCGCCCGCACCAGCTTGTGCGGCCAGGTCTGCTGGCCCAGCGCCAGCACCGTGCGGGCGGCCTCGACCGCCGCCGGGCCATGGCCGTCGGCCCCGCCGATCAGGAAGGTGACCGCCTCGCCCGCGTCCCGCCATTTGATCAGCCGCCGCGACATCTCTTCGGAGGTCCATTGCTCGCCGCGCTCGTCCAGGCGCACCAGCACGCCGGAGCCGCTCCCGGAACTGGCGGTCGCCTTGGCGACGAGCCGCTCGGCCTCGCGCTCGCGGCCGCCGCCGGCGTCGACCTCGATCTCCCGGATATCGCGCCAGCCCAGCGCCCGGCCGGTCTTGCGGGCGCGGTCGAGATAGTCGTCGACCAACGCGCGCTCCGGACCGTCCTTGAGGCGGCCGACGCAAAGGATGCGGATGCTCATGCGGGGCGGGTCCCAGGTTCAGGGACGGCCGTCAGCTCGGACGGTCCATCGCCTGAACGTTGGCGGCTTGCGCGGAGGCCGGCGTTTCGCCGCCCCAGATGCGCTCGAGGTTGTAGAACTGCCGAACCTCGGGCCGGAAAATGTGGACGATCACGTCGCCCGCATCGATCAGCACCCAGTCGGCGTTCGGCAGGCCCTCGACCCGGACCGATTGCGCGCCTTCGTTCTTGAGTTTGCGGGCGACATGGTCGGCCAGCGCCGAGACATGGCGCTGCGATCGGCCCGACGCCACGATCATGGTGTCGGCCATCGAGGATTTCCCGGCGAGGTCGATCTCGAGGATGTCCTCGGCCTTGTCGTCCTCAAGCTGGGCCGCGATGGCGCGCGCCAGCTCAGCCGAAGCATGGCTGCTCGCCGCAGCCGCCTGCGGTTGACCCGCTTGCGAAGCGTCGGCTTGCGATGGATCGGGGTGGGATTGACCGGAAAGGGACTGACCAGACAATCCGGGACTTCCGTCCTCGGCGTCGGTCGGCGAGTGCTCCGGCTGCGCCGCGGGCGCGGGCTTGCCGGAACCGGGTCGGCTCAAAGCGGACAGTTTTGGATCCTTCTTCTTCTGACCAGCGAAGGCCGACAGGCTAACATGCGGGAGAAGCCGCGCCAAATGACAATGGGGACCAGGCCGCCGGTTTCAACAGGCGCGCGAGCGGTCCGCGCGTCCGCCGGACACCCCCTCCGAGATTAGGTCCCTGATTCAGCGATCTAAAACCGTCTCCAGCGCTCGCTCGCCGGCGACATCTCGCGATCGTGTGCGGAACAGACGCGCCGGGGCATGGCCTCGCCCGCGAGGGTACTGTAATGGAACGTACAAACAAGAAGTCGACTGATACGACGGGGAGGAAATATGAGCGGGGCGGACGGTCTTCGGGCCGTGATGATGGGCGTTGTGTCGCCCGGTCTGGCGGTGATCGCGGCGGGCGCCGCGTCCGCCCAGCAAGCGGCGGTCGAAGCGGTTTCGCCCGAGGCGGTCCAGCAGGGCGTCAGCGTTTTCGAGGCGGCCTATTTCGACAATTTCAATCCGGTCAACGCCGAGGACATGGTGGCCCGCGTGCCGGGCTTCGTCATCGACGACGGCGACGATCGCCGGGGGTTCGGCGCGACCGCCGGCAATGTGCTGATCAATGGCGAGCGTCCAAGCTCCAAGACCGCCGTCTCGGACCAGCTAAAGCGCATCCCGGCGAGTTCCGTCGCCCGGCTTGAGCTGATCTCGGGCAACGCCAGCGATCTCGACGTAAGGGGGCAGGCCCAGCTTGTGAACGTGGTGCTGAAGCGCGCCTCGCGTTCGGGCGCGCCGGGCACCTGGGTGCTGGCCGCCCGTCACATCCAGTTCTCCGATCGCATCGGCTACACCGCGCAGGCCTCGAAATCCTTCGCGCTGGGCGAAAAGGCCGAGCTGTCGCTGGACCTGCAATTTCCCAACCTGCGCGGACGCTCTGAGTCGACGGAATCGCACCGTCTCGCCGACGGCGCGATCATCGAGTCGCGCGACAGCTATGGTCAGCCCAACTATATCGGCGTGGCCGGCGCGGCGTCGCTGAAATGGCGGCCGGGCGCGTCCGACACGGTGAACATCAACGCGCAGTTCCGGCCGACCTGGGACACGGTCGGCAATGGCCGCCGCATCTACGCCGCCGACGGCGATCTGGTGCAGGTGCTGGCCGGGCGGTCCGAGCAGGACAACAAGTACAGCGCCGAGATCGGCGGAGACTGGGAGCACACCTTCGGGAAGAGCCTGTCGGTGAAGCTTCTCGCTCTGGCCAGTTCGTCGGGCTACGACCAGACGCAGGTCTATGAGATCTATGCGCCGGCGACGCTGGTCCGCACCCAGACGCTCGATTCGACCATGGAGTCCGGCGAGCGCGTCGGGCGGGGCGTCTTCACCTGGAACGCGCATCCCGATCACACGCTGGAGTTCGGCGCCGAGGGCGCGTTCAATTTCAGCGACACGACGCTGGACGTCTTCATCCAGTCGCCGGGCGGACCGCTTGTCCCGGTGCCGCTCGCGGTTTCGGACGCGCGTGTCGAGGAGCTGCGCGGCGAGGTGTTCTTCACCGACATCTGGTCGGCCTCGGACGCTTTCACGCTGGAGACCGGCCTTACCTTCGAGGCCTCGCGCATCACCCAGACGGGCGATGAGAGCAAGGAGCGCGAATTCACCTATCCCAAGCCGCGCATCTCCGCGACATGGATGCCGAATGCGGGCGACCAGGTGCGTGTGAGCGTGGAGCGCGACATCTCGCAGCTGGACTTTTCGGAGTTCGCCTCCTCGCTCAACGTGCTCGATGCGACCTCTATCATCGGCAACCCGGATCTCGAGCCGGAGAAGGCCTGGAAGGGCCGCGTCGAGTGGGATCGCCGCATGGGCAAGCTTGGCGCTTTCACCGTTGCGGCCTTCCACGACGAGGTGGAGGACGTGCACGACCTTGTGGTGCGGCAGGCTTTGGACGGCTCCAATCAGCTCGTCTATGTCGACGCGTTCGGCAATATCGGCGACGGAACCCGCACCGGCGTGGAAGTGAAGGGATCGGCGCCGCTCGATCGCTTCGGCATCCCGCACGCAGAGCTGCGCGTGAACGGCATCCTGCAGGAAACCCGCGTGACCGATCCGCAGACCGGCGAGGAGCGGTCTTTCTCGTATTCGACGGAGCGCGCCAGCGGAAGCTCCGCGACGCTCAACACGGGGACGACGCGCTGGGCTTATCTGATCTCTTACCGGCAGGACCTGCCGGGCCTAAAATCCGCCTGGGGCGGGTCGGTTTCCAACTGGTCGGGCCGCGAGGAATTCCGCCGGGCGGAGCTCTATGAGTACGAGCGCGAGACCGAACGCCTGGACCTGTTCTTCGAGACCACGGCGATACCCGGACTGACGACGCGCTTTTCGGTCAGCAACATCTTCGCGTCCGACGAACAGCGCACGCGCACGGTCTATGCCGGCGATCCGCTCACCACGCCGTCGCCGCGCGCGGGCGGGGTGATCGACCGCATCGAGCGCCGCAAGACCAAGGGCGGGCCGGAGGGAACCCGCACCTTCGGCGTCCAGATCTCCGGCAAGTTCTAGGCGGGCGCCGTGGGGCGACCGCTACGGGCAGTTCAAGGACCCGTGGGACGTCACCTGGGCGCTGGTTGAGCCGGCGACGCCTTCCTAGAACCGCCGAAGGCGCGTTTCAGCCAGCCGAAGAGTCCGCCGCCGGACGGTTTGCCGGGCTTGCCGCCCGAGACGCCTGGCGGCGGGGCGCTTGGCGGCGGAACGCTGGTCGCCGCCGGCTTCGCGCTGGCGGTTGGCCTGGTTTTGGCGGCGTCGGTTGTTCTGCCCCGAAGCGCGGTGGACGAAGTCGCGTCGTAGGGCGCGTTGAGCAGCGTCCATGCGGGCGCGCTTCGGTTGGAGAGCGTGCGGGCGAGTCCGGGCGCGATGCGCGAGCCTGCGAACATCAGCGCGAAGCGGGACGTGCCCGCCTTGGGGCTGGCGCCGGGGCGGCTGACCACGCAAACCGGCAGGGTGCGCGCCAGCGTTCGCCAGTCTTTCCACTGGTCGAAGCTCGCAAGACTGTCGGCGCCCATGATCCAGACAAAGCGGGCGCGCGGGGCGCGCCGCTTCAGGGCTTTCACCAGATCGATCGAGTAGCGCGTGCCGAGCTGGGCCTCGATGTCGCTCACGCGCACGCGAGGACCGCCGAGAAGCGCCTTGGCCGCCGCGAGCCTTTGCGAGAAGGGCGTTTGCGTCGACTTGAGCGGATTGCCGGGCGAGGGAATCACCCAGACCGCATCCAGACCCAGCGCCTTGCGCGCGGTTTCGATGAGGTGGAGGTGCCCCGAATGCGGCGGATCGAACGACCCGCCGACAAGACCGATGGCGAGCCCGTCCGTGGGGCCGGGCAGCTTGATGGGGAGATGAAGGGTCTCTGCGCGCATAGGCATGCACTATCCCGTTCGCGCGGGATGAGAAGCGCGTAGCCGGAACATTCCCGTGAATGGACGCCCGATCGGGCGCCCGGCGCCTCACCTCTGTGCAACGAGGGTCGTAAGCTGGTCAGGCGACGCAACGAGAACCCACTTGCCTCCGGCGTCGGTCACCACCTTCTCCCAGTCGTCCAGCATGGCGAAATACTTGTCCGGATCGGCGGGCGAGGACTTGATGACGTTGGAGGCCACCACGGTGATCCCCGAGAGGTCGAGACTGACGCCTGACGTGTTGCAGTCCTTCGCGAGGTCTTCGATCATGTCCGAGAACACGATGATCGACCGGCTGGCCTCGGGCCGTTGCCGCAGCTCGAAGGCCGCCTGCGCAAGCGCGCCGCGGATGTCGGTGAACTTGGTCGGCTTGATCTGCTCCGAATAGGTTTTCAGCTTGCCGAAAATCTCGCGCTTGGCCGCGTCGGCCCGGCTCGGCGTTTCGGGAAGCTGTTCCTGCAGCAGGATTTCTTTCTCGGAAAACGAGCAGGACGAGATCTGTCCGGCGCCGATCCAGTCGCCCGGCTGCAGTTTCGACACCAGGAGGCTCGCCGACCGCGCCGCCGCCGGCGCCGACTTGGCGTAGGTGCCGGAGGCGTCGAAGAGGATGAACACCGACTGGTTGGTCGACGTTACGAGATCGCAGCTCGCCGCCAGCAGCGTTGCGCAGATCAGACCGCCCAGCCCCGTCATGCGCTTCAAGAGTTTCACGGGATCGGCCTCGCCATTTCGAGTTCACGTTCGGCTTTTTGCGCCTTGCGCTCTTCCTTGGCGGATCGTCGCGAGTCCGCGCGGGATTCCTTTTCCTCTCGTCGCACTTCGTCGGCGGCGGCGCGTGCGGCCTTCCGGTCCTCGAAGTCGCGTTCGGGCGATGCGTGGATGGAGCGGAAGCCGTGCTCCATGGTTTCGCCGATCGCCTTGAACACGGAGCCCATCACGATCAGTACGTTGGCCCAGAAGATGTGCCACAGGAACACCGAGTTGCGCACGATGGTCTCGAGCGGCAGGGCCGCCGTCGCGAGCATCCACGGGATCAGAACGGCCAGGATGATCTGCGCCATGGTGATCAGGTTCACCCCGTTCCCGGGCTCGGCCGTTTCCACCGCCGCGTCCGCCGGAACGGCGCTTCCGGCCGCGGCCGCATCGGCGCCGGCCGCCGCGACGCCCGCCGCATCCACGCTGGGCTGCAGGAACAGGTCGGCCGCGAGCCGGCTGGTCGCCATGTCGTTTTCCATGATCTGCTCGCGCACGATGGCGAGAGACGCCTCAAGGAAGGAGAACGCGGCGAGGAAGGCGAACGCCACCCAGAACATGATCTTGCGGCTGCCGTCAGACATGCCGCCGAAGGTGGGGATCAGCTTTGTGAACCCTGCCGCGTCCATCAGGACGACGCCGGCCACGAATTCGAGGAAGATGACGATCATCGCCGCGAAGGTCGGCAGGCCGATGCCGGCGATGCGCGAACCTTCGCCCACGATTTCGGCCATCGGCCGCTGGATCAGGAAGAAGTTGAGGAACACGCCCGACAGCGCGATCATCGTGATGAACAGGGCGATCACCCACGGCATCAGGATCGACTGGCGGGACGCGGCTTCAAGCCGCGTCTTCTGATCGGGGCTCACCGCCTCTTCGAACTGGCGGAAGGTGTCCGTCACCCGGTCCGCATTGGCGTTGAAGTTGGTGCACACCTTGGAGAGGCGCTCGGCGTTCTGCTGAACGCGCGGCGCTTCCGCCTTCAGCGCGATCAGCTGCGGCCGCACGCTGGAGAGCTGCTCTTTCATGGCGCGGGCCAGGGCCGATGTCGTGTTGCGCTCGACCTTCGAGGCGCCGCGGCCTTCCTCGATGCCGTCCAGCGCGACGCGCAGCTTGCGCTCGGCCAGTTCGTCGACATTGATCTCCGAGATTTTCTCGGCCGACAGCGACAGGGTGGTGGCGCTCTTGTCGAGCTTGGCGATGATCGGTCCCGTTTCGGAGGGGAGCTTCTCGGCCTGCGTCCGGACGCGGTTCGCCAGAACGATCATCCGGTCCTGATACTCTTCCGCGCGGAAGGCGGCGATGCGCTCGTCCGCCGTGTTGCGGAGTCCGTTGCCGCGTCCGAGCAGCCAGACGCCCATATTGTGAATGGAGCCGCGCAGCGCCCACAACAGGCCCAGCAGGACGACAATCGCCAGCACGACCGCCACCGCGAGCGGCCAGCCATAAGGGATTCCAAGGAAGGAGCCCGCAGCTCCGCTAACGTCAGTGGTGGAGACGCCTGTCTCCATCATCGGATCAATCGTTTGTTCCACGTCCTGCCTGCAAGTTGAGTTGAACCAACCCCCTTGAAGGACCCACAGCACCCATCGACGTTTGAACCCTGCATGCGGGCGGATATGTGGCGCGACAAATTACAATGCCGCAAGGCTTGCGCCCGCATCCCCTTCAGCGTGCGGGGCGACGGTTAAGAGTTGCTTTACCCTCGCAGCGCGCAAGGACGCCTGACCAGGTGATGATGTTCGGGCGATGATGTTCGGGCGATCCAGTCCGGACGATAATGTTCGCGGTCGCTAGCGTGCTGGGGCGTGCAGGCCGCCGGGCGGGACCGAACATGAAAACGCCCCGCAGGGCGGGGCGCTGACATAGCCGGTTGTAACGAACCCTAGTGCTCGGCGGGCGCCGGCGCTTCGGTCGCGCCCTCGGGGGCGGTTTCCTGCGCCGGAGCGTCTCCGCCTTCGGCGGCCACGCCTTCAGCCGGCGCGGCTCCGTCCTCGGCCGCCGCCATTTCGGTCGGCTCCTCGGCCTTAGGCGGCAGCGGATCGGGAAGCGGATAGGGCGTATCGGCGTTCGAGCGCAGATAGGCGATCAGGTTGATGCGGTCTTTCTCTTTCCGGATGCCGACGAAGTTCATCGCCGTGCCGGTCACATAGCGCTTCGGCCCCTCGAGGAAGTGGTTGAGGTGCTCATAGTCCCAGACGCCGTCGAGCGCGGAGAGCGAGTTGTCGCCCGTCGAATATTTGAAGTCGCCGACCGAGGCGATGTCGCGTCCGACCACCGCGTAGAGATCCGGTCCCTGCAGCGCGCCTTCGCCTTTGCCGAAATGGTGGCATTGCTGGCACTTCACCGCCACGTCCTTGCCGGCCTGAATGTCGGCGGAGGCGAGCACGACGCCCCAGTCGATCGGGCCTTTTTCTTCCTCGGCCGGCGCAGCGCCGCCCGCGCCGCCTTCCGGCGCCACGCAGTATTCCTTGAACACCGAGCAGTCCTTCACGCCGCCGGCGGCCTCGGCCTCTTCATGGCCGTGTCCTTCGCCGGTGTGGAAGAAGGCGCCTGAAACCGAGTTCAGGCCCACTATCACCAGCCCCGTGGCGAGGATGGAGAAGAAGATCTTGTTGGCGGTAAGATCGCTCATGGACCCGTCATCCTGCCTGCCGCGCCGGAAACCCCGGCGCCCATAACCAAAATCGCCCGGAAAGCGACGATTCGCCCGGGCGAGAGCCGGGCGTCTTCTGGCACGGTACAATCGGCTCCGCAACTCGCGGAAGACGGGCGAAACGACGCATTCTGTCGCATTTCGCCCCGCCGCATTTAACCGGCGTCGCGAGGGCGTTCGCCTGGCGGCCTGACCGCGGCAGGACAGGTCTCCAACGCCATGGTTGCCGGAGGGGCTTGCCTGCGGGCATAGAGGCGGCCACGGAGACGACATGAAACCCAGGATCGCATTTCAGGGGGAGTTGGGCGCCAACTCCCATATCGCTTGCGCCGAAACCCGGCCCGACCTCGAGCCGATGCCGTGCGCGACCTTCGAGGATGTGTTCCAGGCCGCCGCAACAGGCGAGGCGGAGTTGGCCATGATCCCTGTGGAAAACTCCATCGCCGGCCGCGTGGCCGACATTCACCACCTGCTGCCGACCTCGCCCCTGTCGATCCTGGCCGAGCACTTCATGCCGATCCGCTTCCAGCTGATGGCCCCCAAGGGCGCGCAACTGGACGGCATACGCACGGCCCGCAGCCACATCATGGCGCTTGGCCAGTGCCGCAACTTCCTGCGCCAGCATGGCATCCTCGCGCGCACCACGGCGGACACGGCCGGAGCGGCGCGCGAAGTGGCCGAGGAGGGCGATCCGGCGGTCGCGGCCATCGCGCCGGCGATGGCGGCCGAGGTTTATGGCCTCGACATTCTCGCCCGCGATATCGAGGACGCCGCCCACAACACCACGCGCTTCGTGATCATGGGGCGCGATCCGGAGCCGTTCGAGAAGGATGATCCGGCGGGAGCGGAGGGCTGGGTGACGGCCTTCGTGTTCCGTGTCCGCAACGTTCCGTCGGCCCTTTACAAGGCGCTGGGCGGCTTCGCCACCAATGGCGTCAACATGACCAAGCTCGAGAGCTATCAGGTCGGCGGCGCGTTTTCGGCCACCCAGTTCTACAGCGAGGTGGAGGGCCACCCGGAGGACCCGGCGCTGATGCGCGCGCTCGACGAACTCAGCTTCTTCTCATCGGAGATCAAGCACCTCGGGGTCTTCCCGGCCCATCCCTACAGAAAGACCGCCGCGCGTTTGGCGGGCGGCTGACGGCTTCCTACATCGCGGGTCCAATTCATGCGCCGGGGCCCGCACCTCGCCGCATGGGAACCACGTCCCCGCCACAATCCGGCGGTCTGCTTGGCTTCAGGAAGTTCGGTTCAGCGGCGGTTCAGCTGGGAACCCCTAGTCCATCTGCGCGTGTTTCATGACGGCTGCTCGCAAGCGCGAGCGGTCTCGCGCAAGTATTTCTCATGTAATGATAAGTATTTCTCAGGCGGCGAAGGTTGTGTTGCAACCGAGCAACTGACTTGTATTTAATCATTCCGGAGAGAAATTGCCTTTGTTCTGTGCAACAACTTGCTCCATATCGTGCTTCTGCTGGGGGAACACAGCAGCGGCTGGTCCGTTTAAACCGGACTCGCCGACTAAACGCCAACCCACGGGGACGGATGAAGGAGCGCACAGACGCTGCCCGCCCAGCCCCGGCAAGAACTGGAGCATACCAGAATGACCTCCCTTAACCTGAAGATCGCCGCTCTCGGCGCGCTGGCTCTGTCGGTTCCGGCGTTCGCGCCGGCCGTCGCGCAGGAATCCAACGTGTACGTCAACGGCGGCTACACCGCTTTTGACGGCGACGGCGGCGCCGATCTCGGAGCCATCACCGGCCGCGCCGGCGTCGGTTTCGGCCAGTATTTCGCGGTCGAAGGCGAAGCCTCGTTCGGCGTCAAGGACGACGGCGGTCTCGATCTCGACAACGAGCTCGGCCTGTTCGGCGTCGGCGTCCTGCCCATCAACGAGCGTGTGAACCTGTTCGCGCGCGCCGGCTGGGCCCGCATCGAAACGTCTCCGGGCGGCGATGAAGACGGCGCGGCCTATGGCGTCGGCGCGAACTTCTTCTTCACCGACCATGACGGCATCCGTCTCGACGCCACGCGTCACGACTACGACGCCGGCAATGTCGACGCCTACTCCGTCTCCTACGTCCGTCGCTTCTAGCGGACAGGACGGCCAGGGCCGGCGCTTCAAAGCCGCGCCCATGAAGGTCTGATGCGAGAGCGCCCCCGGACGGTTCGTCCGGGGGCGTTTTTCGTTTCGGCGGCGACGGGGTCGCGGCGGTCCAGACTTTCCTCAACAGAGGTTCCGGCCGAAAGCCAAGCTGGGCTAGAAGGGCGCTATGTCCTTGCGCATCGCCTTCATGGGTTCGCCCGAATTCGCTGTTCCGACCCTTCGCCGCCTGATCGCGGACGGCCATGACATCGCGTGCGTCTACTCCCAGCCGCCGCGACCGGCGGGCAGGGGGCAGGCATTGCGGCGGACGCCCGTGCACGAAGCGGCCGACGAGGCGGGGATCGAGGTGCGCACGCCGCTGAACTTCAAGGCGGCCGAGGATCGCGACGCTTTCGCGGCGCTCGATCTCGACGCCGCCGTGGTCGTCGCCTACGGCCTGCTGCTCCCCAAGGCGATTCTCGATGCGCCGAGACTGGGTTGCTACAACCTTCATGGAAGCCTGCTGCCGCGTTGGCGCGGGGCCGCGCCGATCCACCGCGCCATCATGGCGGGCGACGCCGAGACCGGCGTGCAAGTGATGAAGATGGATGTGGGGCTGGACACCGGGCCGGTTCTGATGACCGCGCGCACGCCGATCTCAGGCGACGATACGCTGCTGTCGGTCCATGACCGGCTCGCCGATCTGGGCGCGGGTCTGATGTCGCGCGCACTCGTGGATCTCGAGGCAGGTGCGGCGCAGCCCCAGCCGCAGACGGATGAGGGCGTCACCTATGCCTCGAAGATCACGCCCGACGAGGCGCGTATCGACTGGTCGAAGCCCGCTCATGCCGTCAGCGCCCATATCCGGGGCCTCTCGCCTTTTCCTGGCGCCTGGTTCGAATGTGATGCGGGCAAGGGCATGGTTCGCGTGAAAGCGCTTCAGGTGCGGACTGAGCCGACTTCGTCGAGCGGCGCCCCGGGCGAATTGCTCGACGACGCGCTTCTGGTCGCCTGCGGCGAGGGGGCGGTTCGTCTTCTGCGTCTGCAGCGGGCGGGAAAAGGGCCGATGGATGCGCCTGACTTTCTTCGCGGCGCCATGCTGTCCAAAGGAGTTCGCCTGTCATGACGTCAGCAGACGAAAACGCCCCCGGAAAAGCGCCCGAAAAGACGCCCAAAAAGGTGCAATGCCGAATCCGCGAGATGACGCCGGCCGACGCCGCGGCGGTCGGCGAACTGACCACCCGCGCCTTCGGTCAAAGCGATGAAGCCGGGATCATCAGGCGACTTGAACAGGACGGCTCGGTCTATCTCCAGATCGTCGCCGTCGAGGACGAACGCATCATCGGACATGCGCTGTTCTACCATGTCGGCGTTCTCGGGAAGCTCGGCGCGCTGGGGCTGGGCCCGATCAGCGTCGAGCCGGACCGCCAGAAACAGGGCGTCGGCGCGATGCTCATCAATTTCGGCGTCGAGGTCTGTCGCGAGGCCGGCGTGCCGCTGATCTTCGTTCTGGGCAGCCCGGACTACTATCCAAAATTCGGGTTCACCGAGGCGAACGCCGAGCCGTTCGAGGCGCCGTGGCGCGGACCGCACTTCATGGCGCTACGTTTGCGCCACGGGCCGCCCATGTCCGGAAAGCTGATCTTCCCGCCGGCCTTCGGGACCTGAAACGTGCGCTATCGCATCACCATCGAATATGACGGTTCGCCGTTTTCGGGCTGGCAGCGTCAGGCGGGCGTTCCGTCGGTGCAGGGCGCGCTGGAGGAGGCCGTCGCCAATCTCAATCGCGGCGAGGCCGTGGAGGTCACCGGCGCCGGACGCACCGATGCTGGCGTGCACGCTTTCGGCCAGGTCGCGCATCTCGATCTCGGCACCGGCATCCGGCCTGACAAGTTGCGGGACGCGCTCAACGCTCACCTGCGCCCGCACCCGGTTGCGGTCCTGGAGGCCGAGACGGTCGCGCCGGATTTTCATGCGCGCTTCGACGCCGTGCGCCGCAGCTATATCTATCGCATCGTCAACCGTCGCGCGGATCTCGCGCTGGACCGAAACCGGGCCTGGCGCGTGCCCGTTCCGCTCGATCACGAGACGATGCACGCGGCGGCGCAGGCTCTGGTCGGCAAGCACGACTTCACCACCTTTCGCGACAGCCAGTGTCAGTCCGACAGCCCGGTGAAGACGCTCGACGAGATCACCGTGTCGCGCATCGGGCAGGACATCGAAGTGCGCTGCGCCGCACGCAGTTTCCTCCATCGTCAGGTCCGCTCCATGGTCGGTTCGCTGGTCGAGGTCGGACGCGGACGCGAGGGCGTGACGTGGATCGGCCGCATCCTGAAAGCCGCTGACCGCACGCAGTGCGGTCCGGTCGCGCCCGCCGACGGTCTCTATCTCTATCGCGTCGATTATGGAGAGGCGGGATGAGCGCGCCGGAGGTCGTCATCCGCGACTTTCAGCCGGGCGACGCCGGGGCGATGGTCAGTGTTTTCGCGGCGTCGGTTCGCGGGATCGGATCGAAGCACTACGCACGCGATCAGGTCGAGGCCTGGGCTTCGCGCGCGCCCGCGCCTGAACGGTTCGTCGATCGCGCGGTCGAGGCGCGCATGCTTGTCGCCGAGGTCGACGGAAGGCTGGCGGCGTTCTCGGATGTCGATGCGACGGGCTATATCGACTTTCTTTATTGCCGTCCGGAACAGGCCGGGCGAGGCGTTGCCGACCGGCTGGTCGATGCGCTTGAGGCGCACGCGCGCTCCGCTGGCGTCCCGGAGCTGACCACGAATGCAAGCGAGGCGGCGCGCAGCTTCTTTCTCAGACGAGGCTTCGACGTTGTGGCGCGCCGCGATTTCGAGATCGGCGGCGTGCGCATTCACAACTACGCCATGCGCAAGCGGTTGACGGATTGACGCTCAGCACCAGCTCGCCTGGCCGCTTGCGGGTTCGCGCAGCAATTCCTGGATATTGGCTTCGATGATGCGATAGCCGACATTTCCATAGAGCTTCTGTCGTCCATCATTCAGGACGAAGGTGGGGCTGCCCTGGATTTTTTGCGCATCCGCGTCGGCGTAATCGCTCATCAGCGCGGCGTGGGCCGAGCCGTTCCGAACGCGCGTCTCGACCTCGCCAATCGCGACGGCGTTCGCCTCGGCGACTTCGGTCTGGACCGACCAGTCAGAAATGTCGCGCGCGTCTTCGAAGAAGGCCTTGCGGAGCGCGATCAGCATGCGTTCGGTCGATCCGTGTGATTGACCGCCTTCGGCTTCGCCGAGACCGACCGCTTTCAGAAACAGGTGCGCGCTCGCGGAGGAGGCGGGCTGCGCCGCGAGCCAGACCTCGGGGTTCAGCCGGATTTCGGGGAATTGCTTCACCGACTCGATCAGGTGCTTGTTGAAGCCGGCATGGCCGCCCCGCGATCCCCACGAGGCTTCCATCTTGCGGCGGGTGTCGCCGAAGATCGAGACGAAGCGGAAGTCGAACGCGACCTTGTCGCCATAGGTCGTCTGGATCGCATCCACGCGCAGCTGCGCGATATGCGCCCAGATGCACAGCACGTCGGTGAAATAGCCGATGCGGATCGGGCTGGTCGTCATGGAGTCTCCGCAGCTTGCCGGACGGATGAATGCGTCCCGCCGCGTATCCTGCCATGAATCTTCGCGCGCGCCACCGGCCGGGCCTAGTAGTCCTTCTTCCAGCGAACCACGATCCGGGTGTCGCCATTGCCCTTGGCCGATGAGATCACCGATACGTCGTCGGTGGGCTCCCATTCGACTTCGGCGCCGACGCCGCCCTCGCCGCCCGCGCCCAGTTCGAGATAGACATTGTCGGCGATGTACTTGCCGGCCGCGACGGTCGCGGCGTCGCCCTCGGCGCCGATGCTGAGACGGTCGAGCCCGGCGGCGCCGCGCAACAGGTCCGCAGGGTTGAACGCGGCTTGTCCGCCGGCCAGCTCGGTGAGGGCGGCGGCGAGCTGCGCCGCTTCGAGCCCGGAAAGTTCAGAGGTCGACCGGTTGAACAGAACACGCGCCAGGATTTCATCCTGCGGCAGCGATGGCGTCGATTCCAGAACGAAGCTGGGATCGACCGGCGTGCCCGTCAGAGGCAGTTCGGCGTCCACCTCCGCGGCGTTGCGTTCGGCCACGATATCGAACCGCGCCGTGCGGATCGGTCCGTCCAGTGTGACCGTGCCGCTGTTGAAGACGAAGCGCCGTCCCGCGAGGCTGACGTCGCCGCGCACCAGCCGCACGTCGCCCTGAACGATCGGGTCCGCGACCGGGCCGGTCACTTTCACCGTGCCGCCCCATTCGGTGTCGAGGCCACGGCCGAACACGACGATGCGGCGCGGCGCCTTCACCGTCAGGTCGAGCCGGACAGGACGTTGCGGCGTTCGGCTGCGGCTCTGCCCGTTCGATCCGATCGGGAAGTTCTCCTTGCGGACCAGAGGCAGGGTGGGGATGCGCGCTGACGCCGGTTGCTCGACCGAGATGCGCGCCTGCGTGACGGCCATTTCGCCGGTGATGCGGATCGCGTCCGGATCGATCTTCAATCCGCCGGTTCCGGAGACGACGGCGAAGCGGTCGTCGCGGTTGAGGGCGCGCAGATCGTTGGCCGCGAAATCGACCCCGCCGCTGATATGGCCGTTCCAGAAAATCTCGCCGTCGCCGGAAAGCCGTCCGCCTTCGCCGTCGGCGCCGTTCATCTTCGTGATGCGGAGGCTGCGGTCGCTGAAATCGCCGCCGACAGAAATGTCCTGCAGGTGCAGTCCGGTTTCGCCATGATCATAGACGCCGTTCTCGACCGCGAAGTCGCCCAGAATGGAGAGCGACTTCAGCCGGCCGGTTGCGCTGAGGTCGGCTTTCAGGTCGCCGCGCAGCGATTGATCGGACGGGCCGAACACGGCCCAGATTTGCTCCACGCCGCCGTCCACCGACACCTTCGCCTGCACGGGCGCTTCCTGGTCCGGGGTAAGGGCGAAGCCGTCGCCGGGCAGAACCGCGCCTGACCCGCTGGCGTCGAGCCGGAAACCCTGACCGCCGCCATGCGCCGACAGGGTGACCTGCCCGTTGCGCAGCTCTCCTCTGATTTCCGTCGACACGGCGTCGCCGGTCAGGCCCTGCGGATTGGCGTCCTTGAGGTCGAGCGACAGCGTTCCCGTGGAGTCGACGCCGTTATTGGCGTAGCGCACCGAACCGGAGACCTTGCCGACATAGGGCGGCGTCTGGGCGAGCCGCGTCACGGCCTGCAGGTCGAGATCGCTGAGCGTCAGTGTGGCGTCGGCGTTGCGGCCGCTCTGCCGAACGTCGCCGTCGAGCCGACCGCCCAGAGCGGTGATCGCGCCTTGCACGGACCAGCCCTGATCGCCCAATCGCCAGTTGATCGGTTCGGGCGTTTGCGCCCGGGCGCCGGCGGCGACGCCGGCGAGCCGCGCCGTGCCCTGCATCTCGCCGTCATGACGGTCGCCGCCGACCGCGAAAGCAAGGTTCAGTCCCCGCGCATCCGCGCCGGTGATCCGGCCGTCGAGGTTGAAGGCGTCGTCGGCGGAGGCCACGGAGACGGACACGCGCGCAAGCCGCACGCCGCTGCGTACGAGGTTTCGAACGTCTCCGCGAATCCGCAGCCCGTCCTGCGCGCCCAGATGCGCGCTCGCCCCGATGTCGCCGCGCTCGACGCCGTAGAGCCCGGCGAGGGATCCCGTGAGCGTTCCGTCCATCGCGACGCCGTTCGCGAAAGACAGGCGCGGCGCGGCGAAGCGCAGACCCGCCAAACTGGCGCTGAGATCGACGAGAGCGGGCGCGCTGCTGTCGCCTGAAAGCCGGGCTGACGCCGAAAGATCGGCGCCGTCGAACTTGCCCGCGGCGGTCAGACGGCCGCTCAACGCATCCGCCAGACGCCCGTCGAAGGTCGCCGCGTCGATGCTCAACGGTCGGCCGGCCAGCGCGCCGCTCGTGTCGCGAAGCTCCAGCTTCACGGCGATGTCGGAGAATGGACCGTCGGCTTCTCCCGACAGTTCGGCCGTATCGACGCGGACGCCGCCCAGATTGACCGGCCGCACCAGATCGCCGCGAAGGCGGGCGCTTACCTGTCCGCCGGCGCTGGTCTCGCCTGTCACCCGCAACCGCGCCGCTCCGCCCTCGAGCGAGCCGGATTCGATCGCGACGCGGCTTCCCCGAACCAGCAACGCCGCCTTGAGTTGGGGTTCTTCGCCGAGCACTTGTGCAAGCGCGGAGCCGCCGTCGGCGACGTTGCGGCCCTGTGCGTCGACGGTGATGCGGAAAGACGCGCTGGACCGCGCGCGTGAGACGCTCCAGCGGCCGTTCATGGCGCCTGAGAGCGGCGCCGCTTTCGAAAGGTCGGTTATGTCCGCCGCACCAGAGAGGTCGAGCCGGCCATCCTGAACGCGATAGTCGCCGCGCGCGGTGACCTCGCCGAACGATCCGGCGACTTTCGCCTGTTCAATGTCGACCTGTCCGGCGCCGAACCTGTAGCGTCCGCGATGCGAGATGCGCATGTCCTCGCGGGCGAGGCGGGTCAGCGCCTCGATGCGTGCGCCCTTCGCCTCCGCTCCGGGCGTCGCCCAGACGATTGAGCGATCCGCGTACACCACAGAGACCGGACCGGACACGGCCGCAGCCGATCCGGATGGAAACACGAGATCGGCCACCGTCGCCTCGCCGACAAAGCTCCAGTCGCCGGCGCTCGCGATGCGGACGTCTCCGGCCGCCTCGAGCGTTCCGCGATGGGGGGCGGGCGCAAGATAGGACAGATCATAGCCGTGGACGGCGGCGCGGATCGGCGTCTCGCTCAGCGGCTTGTCGAAGTCCAGAGGCGCGGAGAGTTCAACGACGCCGGCGGGCGCTTTCACGCTCAGCGAAGCCTGGCCCTGCGTGTCGTTGGCGAATGTGGCGTCGCCGGAAACCTCGAGCGTTCCGCCGGTGCGCTGGGCCAGGGGATGAAGCAGCGGCCAGCGGTCGGCGGCGATCGTCGCCTCAAAGCGCGCGGTTTCGCCCATGCGCTCCATGTCGAAATGAGCGGCGCTTTCGTCTGCGAAAGTAAGATCGAGTTTCGCGGTCAGTGAGCGCAGCGTGCCGGACGCCTCGGCTGTCAGCGCGACAGGCGTTTCGGCGGGCGATTGCAGCAGGATCGCGAGAAGGCCGCCCTCGGGCCCTTTCGCAGTCAGGCTGGCCTGGATCACGCCGGTCGTGCTCCAGTCGGCGTTCAGCGCCAGCTCGTCCGCCGGGCCGTTGAGCGGGGCGATGTTGAGGCCCGCCCGCCCCGACATGTCCTTGGTGCGGATGAAGTCTCCGGCGATGCGGTAGCTGGCCGGCGGTCCGATAACGCCGTCGAGCAGGCGCAGTTCGTCCAGTTGGGCCTTTTCCAGACGAACCGCCATGTCGAACGATCCGCCGCCGCTGCTTGGCCGCGCCGCGGGTTTGGGTCGGCGCAGCATATCGGCCTTGGCGACGACGAGGCTGGCGATGGAAAGCTCGCCGGACAGCAATCGCTGCGGGCGCCAGGAGAGGTTGGCGTCGTGCGCGCGCAGCCAGACGCCGTCCTCATCGACAAATGCGATGCTGTCGGCGTGCAAGTCTCCCAACGGATCGCCGTCGAGTCCCTCGATCAGAATGCTGCCCATCGGGCCGATCGACCGCCCATTGACCAGCGACATGATAAGTCCGCGTCCGCCGTCGGTGGTGATCCACCAGCGCAGGGTGATCAGCGACGCCGAGAGCAGCACGACGAGCGCGCCAAGCCCGATGGCGAGGCGCGTCCACAGTCGCGATTTTTCCCTGCGCGCCGCCATCAGAACGCCTGCCCGATGGAGATGTAGACCTGCACGTCGGAATCGCCCTCGCGCTTGTTCAGCGGCGTGGCGATGTCGAAGCGCAACGGCCCGAAGCCGGCATAGTAGCGCAGGCCGAGACCGGCGCCGGCGCGCATGTCCGCGATCGGCGGATCGATATTGTCGCCAGCCGCGCCGGCGTCGATGAAGGCGACATAGCCGAAGCGCTCGCTCGCGCGCCAACGCAGTTCGGCGCTGGCTTCTATCAGCGACCGGCCGCCGACCGGCGTATTGGTCGCATCGCGCGGGGAAAGGCTTTGATATTCGTAGCCGCGCACAGATCCGCCGCCGCCCGCGAAGAACAGCTTGTCAGGCGGCGCCCCGTTGGGCCCGACAATGGCGCCGAGCTTCCCCCTGAGCGCGCCGACCAGCTTCTCCGAACCGATCGGCATATAGAGCGAGGCTTCGCCGCTCATGCGCGTGAAAGCGATCCGGTCGTCGCCAAACGTAATGCCTGGCTCCAGCGAGAGACGGGCGCGCACGCCGTTGGCGGGATCGAGCACGTCGCGCACGCCGATGTATTCCGCGCTGGCCGTCGCGCCGAGCAGGTAGATCTCCCGTCGATCGGTCATCAAGGCGCGCGTGCGCTGGTCGGCGATGCTGGCGTAGCTCGCTTCGACGCCGAGAGAGCCGCGCACCCGCCGCGTGAACTGTTCCTCGATCGTGGCGGAGAGCTTGCCGCCGGTCTGGTCGTACGCGTCGGTTTCGAAATCCTCGATGGTCGCGGCCACTCGCAGGTCGCGGCTGTAGCGCCGAACGTTGGGTCGGGTCCACGCGGCTTCCACGCGCCGTTCGAGCGTCGCGACCTGGGCGGTGACGGTGACCGTCTCTCCGCGTCCGCGCAGATTGCGCAATTCCCACTGGCCTTCGACGCCCACGCCTTCCGAAGTCGAGGCCGACGCGCCGAGCGCGACCGTTCGCCTGTCCCGCTCGGTGACGTTCACCGTCACATCGCGCGGAACCATTCCATCGACGCTCTGCTGGTCATCCGCAGCGAGCTTGACGCTCGTCGTTTCGAAGAGTCCGGTCTGCGACAGGCGCGTGCGGAACTCGTCGAGCTGGAGTTCGGAATAGCGGGCGCCGGGCTTCCAGGGCGCCAGCGTCTGCACGAAGTCCAGCCGCGTGCGCTCCGCGCCGCTCAGCGTGATCTCGCCGAACGAGGCGCGCCGTCCGGGTTTGAGCTGAAAGGTGACTTCGATCGTATGGGCGTCGCCGTCGGCCAGCGCGTCGACCGGATCGGCCTCGGCGTCCGGATAGCCGCGGGCCTTGAGGCGGGCGAGCAGGGCGTCGCCGACATTGAGCACCGGCTCGGCGCGCGCCGGCGCGTCGACGACGATCGGCGTCAGCATGTCTTCGAGGATTTTGCGGGTCTCGTCATCCGGCTCGCCATCCGCGTACTGGATGCGCCGTCCCGCGAAGGTGAAGCGCTCGCCGGGCAGCACGGTCACCGACCGCGTGAAGGCGTCCAGTCCTTCGGCCTCTGCTTCCGCGTCGGCCTGATACCAGCCTTCAGACTCCAGGAGCTTCAGCACCGTCTGGGCGGCGCGTTCCGCCTGTCGCCGGGCTTCGAAACGGCTTTGCGGCTCGTCCTCGACCGCAAGCAAAGGCTTGAGCGGCGCGACAAGGTCTTCCGGAAGTCCCTCGACGGGCACGCGCGATCCTTGCGCGAGAGCGCTTAGGGGAGCGAACAGCAGGGCGCAGGCGATCGCGGCCAGCGCAAGGCGCAGACCCCGAAATCCCCGCCACGAGGATCCCTGCCACAAGGAGATGCGGCGAGCCGCCATGAACTCCACTTTCCGCGTGCGCGCCTGGCGCGGGCCGACTCCATTCCGGTCCGAAGCAAGGCCCACGCCGCGCCGACAAGCCCCTAGCGCCCCGTCCGGAAACGGATGGGGCAGGAGCTAGGCGATCCCATGGCGGTGATACGCCCGTCAGCGCGGATCAGGCGAAGTACCCGGCCAGAATGCGGTAATATACCCGGCACAGGGTTTCGATTTCGTCGATGGCGACGTGTTCGTCCACGGAGTGTGCAGTCTGGTTCGGAAGGCCGAGTTCCGCCACCGGACACACGTCCTTAACGAAACGGGCGTCCGAAGTTCCGCCGCCGGTAGACAGGGTTCCCGGATGGTTGGTCTCGCGCTGGATGGAATCGAGGATGAGATCCGTAAGCCGGCCAGGTTCGGTGTAGAAAGGCTCGCCTGATACGCGCATCTCTGTCGAGACGGTCACCTTTCCGAACGTTCCGTTAAGCAGATCGGCGATGCGCGCCATCAGCGCGTCGCCGGTATGGTTCATGTTGAACCGGATGTTGAACTTGGCGGCGGCGGAGGCCGGCAGCACGTTGTGCGCCGGGTTGCCGACATCGACGGTCGTGACTTCGAGGTTGGACGGCTGGAAGCCGGGACTACCGTCGTCGAGCGGCATGCTCCGGAGTTTCTGCAGCGCGTCGAGCAACACCGGGACCGGGTTGGCCGCCTTGTGGGGGTAGGCCGCATGGCCCTGCTGGCCGACGGCGCGGACAACGCCGTTGAGGCTGCCGCGCCGGCCATTCTTCACGATGTCGGCGATGCGCTCTTCGGACGTGGGTTCGCCGACAAGGCAATGATCGAGCGTTTCCCCGTCGGCGGTCACGGCGGGCAGGAACTTCCGCGTGCCGTTGATCGCCGGGCCTTCCTCGTCGCCGGTGATCAGGA
The DNA here is from genome assembly GCA_041398225.1 of Hyphomonadaceae bacterium. GTDB lineage: Bacteria > Pseudomonadota > Alphaproteobacteria > Caulobacterales > Hyphomonadaceae > JAWKVD01. Next base: position 151,318 of record JAWKVD010000003.1, read on the forward strand.
AGGAGATCGATCCTTTCGGCGCGCCATGGTCGGCGAGGTAGCGCGCGGTGGCGGCTACGAAGGCGCCGATCGAGCCCTTCATGTCGACCGCTCCGCGGCCGTAGAGCACGCCATTGACGATCTCGGCGCCGAACGGGTCATGCTTCCATGCGGCCTCGTCGCCCACCGGTACGACGTCGGTATGGCCGCAATAACAGAAGTTCGGCGCGGTCGTACCGAAGCGGGCGTAGAGATTGTCCACGGTTTCGATGGGGTAGCGCCGGGTCTGGAAGCCGAGGCTTTCCAGCGCCTCCGCAAGGTAATCCTGGGCCGTGTCATCGCAGGGCGTGACGGTGGGACAACGGATCAGCGCCTGGGTGACCGCGACGGGATCTTTCAGGAGGTCGGGGGAAATATCAGCCATGCGTCCGTCTAGCGCGGCCGTCTTCCGATGAAAAGCAGCCTGCCCCGGGAGAGGCGGGCGCGCGGCGATCAAGCGCGCCATGATGAAACTTCCCTCATGGAAAGCCCTTGGCGGCGCGGCGGGGTTGATGGGACTCGCCCGCCCCCGATATCACCGTTAAGGTTACCGGCATGATGCTGGACGGGGCTGTTCCGGCCGTTTGAAGAAGGATCGTGCGTTTGGGCGACGCCGCCTCCTCACCTCAGGCTGATCAGGGATCGCCGCATCCGGCCGCCAGCCTTCATGCGACGCATCAGGACCCGTTCCGCATCCGGGCCGAGCGCGAGGCCCGCAAGCGGGCCGAACAGGCGGCCAAGCGGTTCGGGCGGACCACGATGGACCCCTTCTCGGCCAATCAAGCCGCGCCCGATCCGTTCCGCACCCGCGCCAACGCCCGCACACGTCCCGATCCATTTGCAGCTGTCGCCGTTTCCGCCGCCGAAGCGGAGGCGGTCGCTCCGCTGCACGATCTCGATCCTGTCCTGGGCGTGCCAACCGAACCGGAGCAGGCGGCGTCGTTCGAGCCTCCGGTTGAGCAGCAGGCTGAGGCGCCGATCGAGCCGGCGCCGGAGGTGCGGGAGGCTGAAACGCCGAGCGCCCAGGCGGCGCCCGACATGGTCCCCGAAGTTGAAGACCTGACGGCCGAGGCGGTCGCCGGCGATGTTGCAGCGGGAGATGCTGCAGCCGAGACGGAGGTCTCCGCCGCGACGGCGCAAGCTGAACCGGTCGACGATGGTCTGCATGCCGACGCTGAGTTGCCGGATCAGGGCGCGCAGGACACGCCGAGCGAAGCGGTGGTGCAGTCTGCGGTCGCGGAGGAGGTTGCCGAAGTCCCGGTCGCGGCGGTCGACGAGGTCGAAGCGCAGCAGACGACGCAAGACTCCGAAGTCGAGCTTGCGGTTGCGACGGCGCCGGATGCCGACCCCATCCTCGACCCGCAAACGGAGGCCGAAGCCGCGATCGCAGAGCCGGTGAGCGCGGAGCCGGTCGACGCTGAATTTGAGGACGGGCCCTCAGGGCTCGATTCCGGGATCGAGGCCGATAGCTTCGCCGACCGGACGACGGAGGAAAGCGCCGCTGACGAATCGGCGGCGACCGCCGCCCAGCCGATTGAGGCCGAGTTCGAAGAACACGCCGTCGATCCGGCCGCTACGATGGCCGGTGAAACGCGGGAGCCCGAGCGCCTGATGCTGATCGCCGCCTCCACGGCGGTGTCGCGCGCCGCGCCCAATCCGGGTCGGAGCGCACCGTTCGCAACGGCGGCGTCCGGACAGGGGACGACATCTTCCGGCGCGCATCCGGCCGGGCCGTCGGCGGCGGACTACTATCGCACCGGCGGAGCGGGCGGCGCCGGCGGAAACGGCGGCGGCGATGAACCGCGCCCCTATGCCGACAAGTCGTGGACGCTGGACGATATTGTTGCGGCGGTCATGGTGCTGGGCATTCTGGCTTTGCTGGTGTGGGGGCTTTTTACGCGCGAATCGTCGAAGCCGGCGACGCCCGAGGAAACCGACGCGCTTGTCCAATCGCAAAGCGTGGCCGCGTTGCCGGACCCGTTTCCGGAGGGCCCGGTCGACCTCACGCCGACATCGCCCGTGGAGGCGAGCGACGGCGTCGGCGGGCCGGAAACGCTGATGAACGAAGACGACAGCGCCTTGCTGGCCGCGCCTGCGACGGTTGCGGCGCCGGACGTTCCGGCCGCGCCGGAGATCGCCGAGAGCCCGGCCGAGGCGGAGCCCGCGACGCAGGTCGCTCCAGCGGCCTGCACGCCCGGCAAGGTCGTGCGGGTTCTCTTCTGCACCAAGAGCACGCGGCTCACTCCCGCTATGCAGGACCGCCTGCGCGGCGACATCGCCGAGTGGAAATCCTGCGCCGGCGATCGCGAGATCGTCGTAAAGGGATATGCGGACACGCGCGGCGCCGAGGACAGCAATCGCACGCTCGCCGAAGGTCGCGCCGAAAGCGTGGCGGCCTTCCTGCGTGGCGAGGGACTGGCGGTCGCCGCGCCTGAAGGCGTCGGCGAAGCGCCGGGTCTTGAGGACGGCCGCAACTGCCCGGGACAGCGCCGGGCGGACCTGTTCCTCGGATCGGACGCGCCGCCGCTCAACCGCGCCTGCGCCCCGCCGGAGGAACTGGCTGACCTCGTCTGCCCCTAGCGGTTGGTCTGCGCGCTTTGTCGTCAGGCCGATGGTTGCTTGCGTCGCATAAGCTTCAGGCCGGACCAGTCCTGATCGACGGCGCAGACCTTCACGTCCACGAGCCCCATCGGAAGCGCTTCCGCGCGAATGCCGTCCTCGGTCAGGTCGACGAACATCGGCGAGGTCTTCTTGGGCCAGCTCACCCAGATCATACCGCCCTGAGCGAGACGCGCCTCCAGCGGTCGCAGATTGGCTTGCAGGTCTGCTGCTGTGCGCACGAAAACGTGCAGATAGTCATAGCTTCCAGATTTGGGCGGGGTGTCGCTCGCGGCGACCGCGACATCGTCCATGAGGTCGCTGAAGTTCGGCGGCGGCGAGATCGCCAGCGCCGCCATATCCGGCTTGAGGCCGAGCTTCTTCACAAGCGGCTTGCCGGAATATCCATGCTCGGAGCTGGATGATCCGGAGCTGGCCACAATCAGGCTCTCAGCAGATCGTTGACGGACGTCTTGGCCCGCGTGCCGGCGTCCACCTGTTTCACGATCACGGCGCAGTAGAGCGAGGGGCTCCAGTTCTGCCCCGGCATGTCCTTGGTCCCCGGCCGGTTGCCCGCGACGACGACCGAGTAAGGCGGCACTTCGCCATAAAGCGTCTCGCCGGTGGCCCGGTTGATGATCGGCGTCGACTGACCCAGATAGACGCCCATGCCGATCACGGAGCCTTGGCGGACCACGACGCCCTCGGCCACTTCCGAACGGGCGCCCACGAAGCAATCATCCTCGATGATGACCGGGTTCGCCTGCAGCGGCTCCAGCACGCCGCCGATGCCGACGCCGCCGGAGAGGTGGCAGTTGCGTCCGATCTGCGCGCACGACCCCACAGTGGTCCAGGTGTCGACCATCGTGCCTTCGGCCACATACGCGCCGATATTCACGAAGGACGGCATCAGAACAACGTCGGGCGCGATATACGAACCGCGCCGCACGACGGCGCCGGGCACGGCGCGGAAGCCGCCCTTGCGGAAGTCGTCCTCGCTCCATCCGCTGAACTTGGTCGGCACCTTGTCCCACCACGGTCCCGGCGCATCCGCGCCGCCGATCGCCGCATTGGCGTTGAGGCGGAAGGAGAGAAGGACGGCCTTCTTGAGCCACTGGTTGACGATCCATCCGCCGGCGCCGTCCGGTTCGGCGACGCGCGCGTCGCCCGCGTCGAGCCGCGCCAGCGCGGTTTCGACCGCGTCTCGCACCGCGCCTGTCGTTGCGGCGCTAAGCGCGGCGCGATCCTCCCAGGCGGCGTCGATGGCGGCGGCGAGATCGGTAGTGTTCGACAAGCGATTGGCTCCGTGTTCGGCGGGGCTTTGGGCGGGTCAGTCCTTCAGGGTCAGGGGGAATACCCTGTCCCGGCTGATACGCCAACAGTCGATGCGCCCCGGACGTTGCGGAGAGGGCGGGGCGGAGACCCGAAGGCCGCTCTCAGTCCTCGCTTTCGGTCGGCGCGCCGAACGAGCGGTCGAAGAACTCGAACACCAGCTTACCGTCCTCGGGGATCGGCGTCTCCATGAACTCGGCCTGACGATAGCGCCGCGCGGCGCAGTCCTTGCGGCCGAGAATCGCGAAGCGCGACCGGGAGATGCAGAACACTGTCTGCGCGCCCTTCAGCTTGCGCGTTCCCTGCGGCGACAGCATTTCGGCGTACACATAGTGCGGCGTCGCGATCAGCATGTCATCCACCGTGCGCGCGCAGGCCCCGGCTTCAAGCGTCCACCAGCCGCGCGATTCCCACTCTTCGGGACGCCGGCGCGCAATGGCCGCGAGCACGCGATTTTCGGTGCGGTTGCAGAGCATCAGCCCGACTTCCAGCGAGCGGTTGCGCGCGACATCCTCAAGAATGTCGATCAGCTTGGCATCCGGCGTGTTAGGCGGGAGTTTTCGTTCGGCGAGAAACGCCGCGATCGCGGCGCGCGAACGGCGTCCGATATAGCCGTCGACATTTTCCGATTCGACGCCGGCGTCGGACAACAGGCGTTGGAGACCCGCGGCCAGCGCCGATTGGCCGGGCTTGTTGTAGTCCTCGGTCTCGCGAAAGGTCAGCTTGTCGCCGCGTGCGCGGTCGAGGCGCACCGCCCGGAAGTTCCGCGACTCGAGTCCCACGGAGGCGCACGAGGACGGGTTGCGTACGGAGAAGCGGCCGTTCGGGTCCACGCACAGCGGCACATCGCCCGGCCAGGTGCGCTGACCGCCGCGGTGCGCGGTGGAGGATCTGGCGTAGACGAAATAGATGCCGCGCTTTACCGGCGCCTGGATGACCGCACGGCATTCGCCGGGGCGCAGGCGCGTCCAGCCTTCGACAATCACATTGTCGCCGTCGGGGCGGCCGGTGGAGGCCTCCAGCACGAAACTTGTCTGATTGCACAGGCGCCATCCGCCCGTGTCCTGTTCCTGCGCCATGGCCGGAACCGGAGCGCCGCCCCCCATGGCCAGCACGAGCGCCGCGAGGCAGGCGGCCGCCGTTCGCGCCCACAGGCCGCGAACCGACCCACGCGAACGCTGAGCGCCGCAGGGGCCATGGCTCCCGAGCCGAGTCCTATTTGACGAGCGTTCCCGCGCCATGTTCCGTGAACAGCTCCATGATTAGGGCGTGAGGTTTCCTGCCATCGAGAATGACGGCGGCTTCCACACCCTTTTCCACGGCTTGCATGGCGGTTTCAAGCTTCGGAATCATACCGCCCTTGGCGGTGCCGTCGGCGATCAGGTTGCGGCCCTCCGCCACGGTCAGCTGTTTTATCAGCTTGCCCGACTTGTCGAGCACGCCCACAACATCGGTCAGGAACAGCACGCGCCGCGCTTTCAGGGCCGCAGCCACGGCCCCGGCGGCCGTGTCGGCGTTGATGTTGAAGCTGCGGCCGTCCGGGCCGACCCCGACCGGGGCGACCACGGGGATGAAATCGTCGTCAGCTTTCGCGGCGAGCGCTTCAAGCACGCCCGGATCGACCCTGTCCGGTTCGCCGACATATCCAAGATCGACCACGCGCTCGATATTGCTGTCAGGGTCCTTGCGCGTGCGCGTCGCCTTGACCGCCGTGATCAGGTTTGCGTCGGCGCCGGACAGGCCGACGGCCTTGCCTCCGGCGGCGTTGATCGCCCGCACGATGGATTTGTTGATGCCGCCCGCCAGCACCATTTCGACGATCTCCATCGACTGGGCGTCGGTTACGCGCAGCCCGTCCTCGAAGGTCGAAACAATGCCCAGCTTGTCGAGCATCCGCCCGATCTGCGGGCCGCCTCCATGCACGACGACCGGGTTCACGCCCAGATGCTTCAGCAGCACGACGTCCTTGGCGAAGGCGGAGGCGAGCTCCTCGTTCTCCATGGCGTGGCCGCCATACTTGATCACGATGGTTTGGCGGTCATAGCGCTGGATGAAGGGCAGGGCCTCGGACAGGGTCCTCGCGGTCGCGAGGGCCTCCGGATTGATCTCGACCGGGGCGGGCGTCTTCTTGCTCATGGCGGGGGCTTAGCGGGTTTTGCCCCCCATGGGGAGGGGTTCCGCGGGCTTTCCTGTCGGGCGTTCCGGGCGGGCGAGCGGTTCGATTTCCGGTCCCAATCCGAGACCGCGCCGTCGCCCGGCGCGCGAACTCGTGCTGGCTGGCGTTTTTCCGCATGGACCCCGCCTCGAAGGCGCTCGCCCGCGCCGACGGCGTCACCTGGCCGGCCTTCACCGAAGGCGGCGATGACGTCGCCGAGTTTGGAGATATCCCGACGTTGGCGAAGTCCAGATCGATACCGGGGCCCCTAGCCCGGCTACGCCCATAACGCGTCGACTTTGACGATGTGACCTGGACTGCGAGGCCCGCGCGTCGATGGACGCGCGGGTCTTCAGTTCTTCAGCCGGTATCCGGTGCGGAAAATCCATCCGATCACGGCGAGGCAGACGCCGATAAAGATCCCGACCGCTGCGAGGCTCCACGCCACCGGCACGTCTCCGATGCCGAAGAAGGTCCAGCGGTAGCCCGACACCAGATAAACGATCGGGTTGAACAGTACGATCTGCCGCCAGGTCTCCGGCAACATGTCGAGCGTGTAGAACACCCCGCCGAGAAAGGTCATGGGCGTCACGATCAGCATCGGGATGAAATTGAGCTGTTCGAAGCTTTGCGCCCATACGCCGATGATGAAGCCGAACAGCGAGAAGGCGAACGCGATCAGGATCAGGAAGGCCGCCATCCAGATCGGGTGCTCGACTTTCACATCGACGAAGAAGGTCGCGGTGATCAGCGTAATGAGGCCGATGATCACCGATTTCGTGGCCGCCGATCCGACATAGGCGAGAATGATCTCGAGGTACGACACCGGCGCCGACAGAATCTCGTAGATCGTTCCGGTGAATTTCGGGAAGTAGATGCCGAACGAGGCGTTGAAGATCGACTGGGTGAACAGCGACAGCATGATCAGCCCGGGAACGATGAACGATCCGTAGTCGACCCCGCCGACCTGATCGATCCGCGAGCCGATCGCCGATCCGAACACCACGAAATAGAGCGCCGTCGTGATGACGGGCGTGGCGATGCTTTCCCCGATGGTTCGGAAGAAGCGGTGCATCTGAAAGCGATAGATCGCCCATACGCCATGCGCGTTGAAGGCGCCGGGGCCGACCGGTCGGGCCGATGTTTCGGCGGGTTGCGGGTTGGAGCCGTCCATCATGTCAGGCCTTTTCTTTCACCAGGTCGACGAAGATGTCTTCGAGCGAGGATGTCTGGGTGGAGAGATCCTTGAACTGCACGCCCAGCTCCGATAGCCGCCGCATCAGCGAGGGAACGCCGGTGCGTTCGTCGTGGATGTCGAACTCGTATTCCAGCTCGGCGCCGTCGGCCTTGAGCGCCAGATCCCACTCAGCAAGCCCGTCGGGCAGAGCGTCCATGCGGTCCTGCAGCACCAGCGTGAGGCGCTTGCGGCCCAGCTTGCGCATGAGCGCTTCCTTGTCTTCCACCAGGATGATCCGGCCCTTCAGGATGACGCCGACGCGGTCCGCCATCTCCTCGGCCTCTTCGATGTAGTGAGTGGTGAGGATGACGGTGACGCCCGTCTCGCGCAACTGGCGCACCAGCTCCCACATGTCGCGGCGCAGCTCGACGTCGACGCCCGCCGTGGGTTCGTCGAGGAACAGGATCTGCGGATCGTGCGACAGCGCCTTCGCGATCAGCACCCGTCGCTTCATGCCGCCGGACAGCGCCATCAACTTGGCCTTGCGCTTGTCCCAGAGGGACAGGTCTTTCAGGATCTTCTCGATCCGCGCAGCGTCGGGCGGCAGGCCGAACAGGCCGCGCGAGAAGGTCACGACGTCCCAGACCGTCTCGAACATGTCGATGTGTATTTCCTGCGGCACCAGACCGATCAGGGTGCGGGTGGCGCGATAGCCCGAGCGGATGTCGTGGCCGGCGACCGTCACGGCGCCATTGGTCGGGGTGACGATCCCGCAAATGGCGTTGATCAGGGTGGATTTGCCGGCGCCGTTGGGGCCGAGCAGGGCGAAGATCTCGCCCTTGTTGATCTCGAGATTGATGTCGGTGAGCGCGCTCAGCCCGCCCTTGTAGGTCTTGTTGAGACCTTTGACCGAGAGGATCGGCGTCATGTCTGGAGGCTCCCCCGGAGACTTGCGGTCGGCGCGATTGTCGTCAGCGTTGATCCGCAGCTTGGACTGCGGCGTTTTGTACGCGCGGCAGGCATGTGGGGCCTCTCCCCTGAGATGTCCAGACCACGCGCAATAAAGACGTGCACGGCGGCGCCCAACCGACACCGCCCCCAAAAAAAGGTGTGAGACGCTTGCCGTCGGGTCTTGTCGTCTGATCCGGGAGGCGGCGCTCAGGCCGCGGCGGGCGCCAGCCGGGCGATCTCCGCGCGCAGGTCCTCGACGCCCGTGCCGGTCTCGCTGGACGTGGCCAGCAATTCCGGATGTGCGGCGGGGTGTTTCCGGATCACTGTAAGGGTTGTTTCGATCACCTTGGGGACGTCCGAGGGCTTCAGCTTGTCGAGCTTGGTCAGCACGATCTGGTAGATCACGGCGGCGCTGTCGAGCTGCTTCATGATCGCAAGGTCGGTCTTGTTGGGCCCATGGCGGGCGTCGACCAGCATAAAGATGCGCTTCAGCGAGGGCCGCCCGCGCAGATAGTCCATGGTCAGGCGCGACCAGGCGTCGACATTTTTCTTGGGGGCTTCGGCGAAACCGTAGCCGGGCAGGTCGACGAGATAGAGCCGTCCCTCCGCCAGGTCGAAGAAGTTGAGCTGCTGCGTGCGCCCCGGCGTGTTGGAGGTGCGGGCCAGTTGCTTGCGGCCGGTGACCGCGTTGATGAGGCTCGACTTGCCCACATTCGACCGGCCGGCGAAGGCGATCTCCGGGCGATCCGCGGCCGGCAGCTGGCTCAGCGAGGCGACGCCCAATACAAAGTCCGCCGGGCCCGCGAACAGCAGGCGGCCGGCTTCAATCTCGTCTTCGGTGTAGCGCTCTTCCATCGCGCCGGTATCGGTCATGCCGGGGCGTATGTCATCCCGTCTTGAAGCCGGGGACACGTCTTCAGGCTGTGCGGGGCGTCGAACGCTCGATCAGGGCCGCTTCGTCGACGCCGTCGGCGTAGCCGCCATAGAGAAATCCCCTGCGGCCGGGATCGAGCCGCAGCCGGCAGAACGCTTCGAACACGAACCCCGGCGCCGCGCGGTGAAGGGCGGCGGCCTGAAGCGCCAGCGCCATCGCCTGGGCGAAGGATCGGGCTGAACCGTCATGCAGAGCGCCCGGCGCGAGATAGGCCCGCAACTGGTCGCAGTGACGGTCATAGGCGGCGTCGGCGCCGCGCGGCTTCTTGAGTTCGTTCATCACCGCTTCGAGGCTTTCGGGTTCACGCGATAGCGCGCGCAGTATGTCGAGCGCGATGACATTGCCCGACCCTTCCCAGATGGCGTTGAGCGGCGACTGGCGAAACAGGCGCGGCATCGGGCCTTCCTCGACATACCCGGCGCCGCCATGACATTCGAGCGCCTCATAGACGAGGCCGGGTTGGCGCTTGCAGATCCAGTACTTCGCGATCGGCGTCGCGAGGCGAACGAACGCAGCTTCCTGCGCGTCGTCCGCCGCGCGGTCCAGCGCCGATCCGACGCGCAAGGCGAGCGCCGTCGCCGCTTCGCTTTCGACGATCAGGTCGGCGAGCACCGCGCGCATGGCGGGTTGATCGACCAGCGCCTTCTGGAACACACGTCGCTGCGAGGCGTGCCAGAGCGCCTGCGCAACGGCCGCGCGCATGCCGCCCGTCGAGCCCAGCATGCAATCATATCGCGTGAGCTGGACCATATCGATGATGGTGCGCACGCCGCGTCCTTCCTCGCCCAGACGATGCGCCCATGCGCCGTGATATTCGATTTCGGACGAGGCGTTGGATTTGTCGCCCATCTTGTCCTTCAAGCGCATGATATGGATGGCGTTGCGCTCGCCGTCGGGCCGCCATCGCGGCACGAGGAAGCAGGTAAGGCCGGCGCCCGTATTCGCGAGCGTCAGAAAAGCGTCGCTCATCGGCGCGGAGCAGAACCATTTATGGCCGGTCAGGACGTAGCCGCCCGAACCGTCGGGCTCCGCCTGCGTGGTGTTGGCGCGCACGTCCGAGCCGCCCTGCTTTTCGGTCATCGCCATGCCGATCGTCGCGCCGGTCTTGTTCTCCGCCGGTATGAAGCGTGGATCATAGGACTGCGCCTTGATCAGCGGCAGCCAGGTGTTCGCGATCTCCGGGTCGGCGCGCAGCGATGCGGCGCACGCGTAGGTCATCGACATCGGGCAGGTGACGCCCGCATCGGCCTGGCCCATCAGGATCATCATCGCGCCGTGCAGGGCATGACCCGCGACGTCCGCCGTCCACGCGGAGCCGGACACGCCATTGTTCAGCCCCAGCGCCATCAGCGCGTGGTAGGCGGGATGAAACTCGACCTCGTCGAGCCGCTGTCCGTAGCGGTCGAAGCTCTTGAGTTTCGGCGGGTTCTCATTGGCCTGTCGCGCCCACATCAGCGTTTCGGCCGATCCGCACGCCCGTCCGAACTCGGTCAGTCTGGCGCTGTGCGTCTCGGCGTCCGCCGCCCGCATGGAGTCTCGCAGGGCCGCGTCGGTCGCATAGAAATTGACCCCTTCCAGCGGCTCGGGCTGGTTCGACACGGTATGGGTCTCAAGCTCGGTGATCGGCCTGAAATGCGACATGGCGCAGCCTCCGCTCGCGTGCGTTTGCTTGCAGCATAACGCGCCAGGCGCAGGAGGGGATAGCGGGCGGCCCTGGCCTCGGGTCTTCCCGCCCGCCGGTCTGAAGGCCGACCGGCGTTATTCCGCAGGCGCCTGCTTCTTCTTGAATATGTACTTGTTCAGGAAGAGGTCGAACTCCGTCTCAACGCCGTTCTTGCGCATGATGTAGTATTGCTGTGCGATGGTGATGAGGTTCGACCACGTCCAGTAGATGGCGAGACCGGCCGCCACGCCCGAGAACAGGAACAGGAAGATCAGCGGCAGGAAGCGCATGATCATCTTCTGCGTCGGGTCGGTCACCGGCGCCGACATGCCCTGAAGCGCGAACATGGTGACGCCGTACATGATCGGCCATGCGCCGATTTTCAGGAAGCCGCCGATCAGCGGGATCTGGCTCGGGTCGAACGGCAGCAGGCCGAACAGGTTGAAGATCGTCGTCGGGTCCGGCGCCGACATGTCGTCGATCCAGCCATAGAACGGCGTGTGCCGCATTTCGATCGTGCCCATCAGCGTCTGGTAGAGCGCGATGGAGACCAGCAGGATTGGGATCATCGGCAGACAGCCCGAGAGCGGGTTCACCTTCTCCCGCTTGTAGAGATTCATGATCTCCTGTTGCTGTCGCGCCTTGTCGGCGGCGAAGCGTTCCTGGATGGCCTTCTGTTCCGGCATCAGCTTGCGCATCCGCGACATCGCCGAATAGCTCTGCATGTTGACCGGGAACAGCACCGCCTTCACCACGACTGTGGTCGCGAGGATGGCGAGGCCGAACGAGCCCAGCCACCCCTGGAAGAATTTCAGCATCCAGAAGAACGGCTTGGTGATGAAGAACAGCCAGCCCCAGTCCACCGCTTCGGTGAAGTCGGGAACGCCGGCCTTCTGGTAGGCGTCCAGAACCTCGACGCGCTTGGCGCCGGCGAAGATCCGGAACGATTTCTCGACCGACTGGCCGGGCGCAAGCGTGTAGGTTGAATCGGTGAACCCCGCCTGGAACACGACCCGGCCATTGAGGTTGCGGGCCGAGGCGCGCATCGTCACCGGCGCGCCCTGTTCGGGTATCGCCGCGGCCATCCAGTATTTGGTGGTCAGGGCGATCCAGCCTTTCTCGACCGGTACGTTGACCTCGTTCTTGGCCGAACCGCTGGCCGACTTCGCGAGATCCTTGAACTTCTTGGTCTGGTTGGTCTTGCTGTTGTAGACGCCGAGCACGCCCGCGTGCGCGCCGGGCAGCGGCTTCAGAAGTTCGGGCTGCTGGTTCTGGCGCATCACCACGACGGGCTGAGCGGAAATTGCTTCAGAGCCGGTATTGGTCACCGTGTCGTTGACGGTGAACATGTAGTGGTCGTCGATGCTGATGGTGCGATCGACCGAAACGCCGTTCGACGTCCAGTTCAGCTTGAGCGGATTGTCCGGCGTCAGGCGGCCGGTGTTGGTGCGCGTCCACAGCGAATTCTCGTCGGGCAGGCCGGCGCCGCCGACCCAGTTCACGACGGCGTAGAACGCCCGGTTGGTGGCCTCGGGCGAAAGCAGCTGCACTTCGGCGCTCTTGTCTTTCGCCTGCTTGGCTTCGACGGTCTGGTAGAAGTTCTTGAGCGACAGGTCGTCGATCCGCGCGCCCTTGAGCGAAATCGAGCCGTCGACGTCGGGCGCTTCGATGGTCACGCGGCGATCCGCTGCGGTGTCGTCGGCGACAATCTCGTCGCGGCTGCGGATGACGACGGGCGCGGTGGGGGAGGCGTCCGCAACCTGCTGTTCGGTCTGTGCGCGGGCTTTGGCTTCCTGCTGGGCCTTGCGCTGCGGTCCGGCGAAGAACTGCTCGTACCCGATCAGGAGAACGAACGTCAGGACGATCGCCACGAGGAAATTTCGCTGGTCGTCTTTTTCCATGGGATCAGGCCCCTCGAGAGCGGTGTCGTGTGGCGTTCGGCTTGGCTGAGGGCCGTTTCGGTCGCGGCGGCTGGACGTCTTCGCCCGCCGCAATGCGCCGGCGGAGGCTTACCAACGCCTTTTCGATATCGTCAAGCAAGCGCTCCCACGGCGCGGTCGCGGTGTCGCCCCTGGCGATGAAGACATAGTCGACCCCGGCCATCCCCAATCGCGGGAGAAGCTGGCGCACACACTCGCGCAGCCGCCTGCGCGAGCGGTTGCGGATCACGGCGTTTCCGACGGTTTTCGTGGCGGTGAACCCCGCGCCTGTCGCGGCTCGGGGCGGGCGGCGGCGACGCGCCTGCACCACGACGCATTTGCGCCGTTCGGTGGGGCCTTTCGCGACGAAGGTGAATTCCCGACGTACTTTCAACCGCTCGATCCTGAGCGGATGCTCAAGCTCGGACGCTCCAGAGCTGCAATCGCCTGGATCGGTGTGGCTGGAATCAGCTGTGCTTGGGCTCGAGGGCAGGCCGGTCTCGCCTAGGCGGACAGACGCTTGCGGCCTTTGGCGCGACGACGGGCCAGAACCTTGCGGCCATTCTTCGTCGACATGCGCGAACGGAAGCCATGGCGCCGCTTGCGCTTGAGGTTGCTCGGCTGGAAAGTCCGCTTCGTGGACACGGGTCACGCCCCTTGTTCCTTCAGGAAGGGGCGCGAACTAGCGTGCTGGCGCAGGGGTGTCAAGCGATCGATGCTCCAATATTGGCGAGCATGTCCGCCCGGCCGCTGAAGGGTTAACAGGGATGGACGCGCCGGAACACGCTTTCGCCCGGAATTCTGGTCGAATGCGACGGATTCTCAACGATGCCGGAGTTTAACGCAGACAGGGTGATAGAAGACCGCGAAAAGACGTCTTCACGCCGGGAAACGGTCGAGGGCAGGGAACTGGACCAGACAAGTCAGGTCGAGCCTCACGCCGCGCGGGCTTCGGCGCGGGAACGCGGTCCGCTGTTCGGCGGACTGCGCGGTCGGCTGTTCATGCTCGTTCTCGGCTATGTGCTGATCGCCGTGCTGCTGCTGTTTCCCTTGCTTGCGGGCGCCCATCGCGATGGATGGCTGCGCGAACACGCCCAGGCCGCCGAGATCGCCTCGCTGGCCGTTCAGGCGGCGCCGGACGGTCGCGTTTCCGAGGAGCTTTCCCGCCAGCTGCTCGACAAGGCTCAGGTTTTCGGCGTCGCGGTTGTGGCGGCGGATTTCCGCGAACTGGTGCTGGAGCCTCCGGCCGACATTGACGGACCGGTCATTCCCGTCGACCTGCGCGAAGAGACGCCGCTTTCGGCGGCTGCGGGCGCGCTGTCTCACCTGTTCGCTCCGCCCGGGCGTTTCCTGCTGCTGCGCATCACACCCTCGCTGACCACCGACGAGGAAATGGAGATCCTCGTTCCCGAGGCGGCGCTGAAGCGTTCCCTGATGCGGTTCTCCCGAAACCTTCTGGTTGGATCGATGGCGATTGCGTCCCTGGCCGGCGCGGTCATGTATTTCGCCATTTACGGGCTGGTGGTGCGTCCCATGCGGGGGCTCACCGATGCGGTCGTGCGCTTCTCCGAGGCCCCGGATGCGCCGGTGTCGCCCGAGGATATCAGCGCCCGGCAGGGGGGCGCGCGTGAAATGCGCCGCGCCTTCGACGCTCTCGGCCGGATGCAGCAGACGGTCTCGGCCGCGTTTCGCCAACGCAAGCGTCTCGCCGAACTGGGCGAGGCCGTCGCCAAGATCAATCACGATTTGCGCAATTCGCTCTCCGCCGCCCAGCTTGTGTCGGAAGGTCTTTCGCATTCCGAGGACCCGCGTGTGCGCCGTGCGGCGCCGCGTCTTGAGCGCGCCATCGAACGCGCCATCGGGCTGGCCGAAGCCACTTTGAAGTACGGTCGTGCGGCGCCGCCCGAGCCCCGAATCGCGGTCGTTGCGTTGGCGCCGGTGATCGAGGAGGCCGCCGCCGAAGCGCTGTCCGCATGGCCGGGCGTGAAGCTCGACATTGCCGTGCCTGCCGGGTTGAAGGCGATGGCGGACGCCGATCATCTCCACCGCATCATCGCCAATCTTGCGCGCAATGCGGGCCAGGCCATGTGCAAGGGCCCCGGCGAAGCGGCCGCCGATGAGCCTCGCTTGCGCATCGTCGCCGAACGGTCCGACGCGCAGATCGCCGTCAGCGTTTCGGACAACGGCCCCGGCGTTCCCGAAAAGCTCCTGCTGTCGCTGTTCCAGCCGTTCGCGACGTCCGGCACGCGCGACGGATCCGGGCTCGGGCTTGCCGTCTCCCGCGAGCTTGCGCGCGGCATGAAAGGCGATCTGAAGCTTGCGAAGTCGGACGGCGGCGGCGCGATGTTCGAACTGCGCTTGCCGGCGGCCTAGCGCCCAAGCGAAATCGCGACTGCGTTCCGCTTGGCGTCGGCGCCAACTCGCTGCGATGGCTGATTGGCGGGCCTATGGCTTGGGCGGGGCGCGCACGATCCCTTCGGCCTTGCCCTCGCGGCGCGGATCGGCGCCGCCCTCCAGATGATCCTCGCGCGCAACGATCACATGGAGGCCGGACACCTCGCCATTCACTTCCTGAACCTTGAAGCCGGCGCTGCGAAGGTCCTGCGCCCAGCGTTTGCCGGTGTCGTCGGCGGTCTCCACGCGCACGGTCTCGCCGCGCGCGACGATGTTCGGAAGCGAAGCCGCTTCCTGCGCGGTCCGTCCCCAGTCCAACACGGCGACCAACGTCTTGGAGACATAGCCGATGATGGAGTTGCCGCCCGGCGAACCCGTCACCATGAACACGTCGCCGTTCGGATCGAGCACGATCGTCGGCGACATCGACGAGCGCGGGCGCTTGCCCGGTCCGGGTGCATTGGCGACTAGTTTGCCGCCCAGCTCCGGGTCGCGCGAGAAGTCGGTCAGCTCGTTGTTGAGCAGGAAGCCGGACGCCCAGCGATAGGAGCCGAAGGGGCTCTCGATCGTCGCGGTGTAGGACACGGCGTTGCCGTCAAAATCCACGAACGACATGTGCGTTGTGCCGGGGTTCGGCGTCGTGAGATCCCGGCCCCACATGTCGATGATCGGCTTGCCGCGCAGCACCTGCCCGGGATCGCCTGCGACCGGGATGTCGCCGGGCTTGAAGCCGCCGGCGGCGCGGGCGTCCAGATAGGCGGGATTCAGCAGATCGTCGACCGGAACGCTGACGGCGTCCGGGTCGGCCACATAGTGGTCGCGATCGGCGTAGGCGAGTTGCTCGGAAAGCACGAAGTCGCGCAGGTCGGCGGCCTCGCCAGTGTCGGGGCTGGCCTTCGACAGACGGTCATAAAGACCCATGATCAGGTTCATCGCCACGCCGCCGGACGAGGAGGGCGGCGCCGAGCAGATCCGCTTGTCGCGCCACGGGCGGCACAGCCCGTCGACGACCCGGACCTTGTAGGCGGCGAGGTCTTCGAGGCTCAACGCGCCGGGCGTTTCGCCCGAATGCACGGCCTTCACGATGCTCTCCGCGATCGCGCCGGTGTAGAATGCGGACGGGCCGTCCTTGGCGATGGCCCGCAGCGTGTCGGCGTAGGCCTTGTTGGGGCGTCGTACGCCCGACTTCAGCGGCTCGCCGTTCGGGTAGAAATAGGCGCCTGACTCGGCGCCCGCCGCCAGCGGTCCGTCCTTGAAGCGCGAATAGGTGAGAAAACTCGCGAGCCGGTCCGACACGATGAAACCCTCGTCGGCCAGCTTGATCGCCGGTTCGAACGCCTTGCCCCAGGCCAGTTTGCCGTGATCGTCGTGCGCCGCCTTGTAGAGCGCCACCGCTCCAGGCGTGCCTACCGAGCGCCCCGAGATGACGGCGGGGCCGAAATCCATCACCTTGCCGTCCTTCACGAACAGCTTTGGCGTCGCGCTCATCGGCGCCGTCTCGCGCCCGTCATAGACGGTGACCTTCCCTGTGGCGTGGTCGTAATAGACGAGATAGCCGCCACCGCCGAGACCCGAGCTTTGCGGCTCGACCAGCCCCAGAACCGTGTGCGCCGCGAGCGCCGCGTCGATGGCGTTGCCGCCTTCGCGCATAACCTCCAGCGCGGCGTCGACCGCACGCGGATCGGCGGCGGCCGCCATGGCCTGGCCTTCCAGCCGCCAGGCGGAGGACGGTGCGGCGACATCCTGACCGGATGCGTTTTGCGTGGCGGGGGCGGCGCAACTTGCCAGCAAGGCGGCCCCAAGCATCAGCCCCGTCATCGTTTTGCGGAATGTCGGGACCGAACGGCTGTCCGAGCGAACGATGCGGGCGGGGTTGCGCATGACGGGAAGCTCCGGGTCGGCTTGGCTGGGCGGCGTCTTTGATTGGGAGGCGCTCGGGGTTCATGGTACAGCCCGGCGGCTTCCGCAACCATCCAGCCTGAAAGGCTAAATCATGTCCGCTCAACCCGGTTCGCGAAACCTGATCACGGATGTGTCCGGGATCGAGGTCGGCAACGCCTCGGATTCGGCGACGCGAACAGGCGTCACCGTGATCCGTCCGGTGCATCGCGCGGTGGCTGGCGTCGCTGTCGCCGGCGGCGGTCCCGGCACGCGGGAGACCGACGCCCTGGCCCCCGACACGCTGGTCGATTCGGTCGATGCGATCGTGCTCTCGGGCGGGTCGGTCTATGGGCTCGCCGCGGCTGACGGCGTCGCCGCGAAACTGGGGGCCGAGGGCAGGGGCTTTGCGCTGAGGTCCTCGCCGGGCGTGCCGGTTTCTCCGATCGTGCCGTCGGCCATTCTCTACGATCTCGCGAATGGCGGGGCCAAGGGATGGGGCGATAGCCCGCCCTATCGCGAGCTGGGCGTCGAGGCGCTGGGCAATTGTTCGGGCGAGTTCACGCTTGGCGCCGCCGGCGCCGGGTTCGGCGCGCAGGCCGGTCTCGACCGCGGCGGCCTCGGATCGGCGTCGGTTACGACGCACGACGGTCTGAGCGTCGGCGCGGTGGCGGCGGTGAACTGCTTTGGTTCTGTGCGCATGCCCGGAAGCGACGCCTTCTGGGCGTGGCCATGGGAGCAGAACAATGAATTTGGCGGGTGTCGTCCGGCCGAGAGCTATGCGCTCGATCTCGACGACTGGGGGAAGGCGAAGATCAATCCCGCCGCCGCGGCCGGACCGTCCAACACGACGATCGGCTGCGTGGCCGTCAACGTAGAGGTCAGCGCCTCTGAGGCCCAGCGCATCGCGCGCATGGCGCTGTCGGGCCTGTCACGGGCCATTCGGCCGGTTTTCGCCCCGATGGACGGCGACGTCGTGTTTTGCCTGTCGACGGGCGAGCTGTCAGGAACCGAGCCGCGCCCGATCCTGATCACCCGGCTTGGAGAACTGGCTGCGGCCTGTCTGGCGCGGGCCGTGGCGCGCGGCGTTTACCTCGCCAATGAGGGCGAGCGGAGGGGCTGAGACGGCGAGCCGGAACCGGCGGTCGTCGAAAACAGCCTTCGGGAATCAATCGAATGGGGCGCGAAAATCCTGCACTTGCGCCATCGCTCCGGCGACGTTACAACCCGCGCTCTTTTGACGAGCCACCGTGCGCGCCCGTAGCTCAGCTGGATAGAGCACCAGACTACGAATCTGGGGGTCAGAGGTTCGAATCCTTTCGGGCGCGCCATTTCCCGTTACTCGTCTCGAGTTACTCGTCGGAATTCGGAAATGACCCGCACGCCGTCATGAGCGCCCGGTGAGACGGCGGGCATCCTGCCGGTTGCTGACGCGCGAAGCGTCAGGTCTTCGAGTGCTCGCCGTAGCGCTGCCGGGAATACAGCGACATCACCTCGCGCACGCAGGCGTCGCGCGCTTCGCGGCCCGGGCCGAGCTGATGGTCGAGTTTGCCCTCGAGGATCAGCGTCGCCAGACCGTGCACCATGGACCAGCAGGCCAGCATTTCCGGCATGCAGGCGTCCATGGATTTGCCGCACGCCTCCGCGACCGCAGCATGCGGAACGTTGAACGCTTCGTCCGCGATTTCCTCGGTTTGCGGGAATTTCTGCAGCTCGACCAACTCGCGCCGGAACATCAGCTGGAACAGGGCGGGCTGATCGAGAGCGAAGCTGACATAGGCGATCCCGATCGCGGTGATGCGCTCGGCCCCGGGCGGAGATTGTTCGCTGGCGCGCGCCTCATAGGCGTGAAGCTGCGAGAAGCCGTCCTTGACCAGTTCGGCGAGGATCGCCTCGCGATCGGCGAAGTGGTGATACGGGGCCTGGTGACTGACGCCGGCTCGGCGCGCGACTTCGCGCATGCTGAGCGCGCCCACGCCGCCTTCATTCAGCAACTCAAGGCTCGCGGCGAGAATTCGGGACCGAACGTCGTCTCTCAAAGGTGTCATCCAACTCCGGCTTGACAGTGTCTAGTTCCCCTGACAGTGTCAAGGCACGTTAGGTAGGACGTGTTGGCACATGACCCCCAAAAAGTCAGCTCCATGGTGCAAGACGGTCATCGTGCTTGGCGTGTTTGCGGCGGGCGTCCTAGCGGGATGTTCGGGCAAGGAAGCCGAGAGCGCGGAAGTTCAACATGCGCCCGAAGCGGCCCTCGTCGAGGTCATGACAGTCGCCGCCGACGACTCGGCCGCCGGCGTCCACGTGAGCGGGTTGGTCCGCTACAAGCGCGAGGCCTCCCTGTCGTTCGGCGCCCCTGGTGAGATCGAGACGGTCGGCGTCGACATCGGCGACAGGGTTTCGGCCGGCCAGGTTGTTGCCGTCATAAGGCGCACCACCGTGGGCGCCGATGCCGTCGAATCCGATCTGGCCGAGAAGACCGCCGAGCAGACCTATGAGCGCGTCCGGCGGCTCCATGAAGGCGGCGCGGCCTCCGACTCGGATATTGAAGCCGCGCGGCTGGGTCTGGAACGCGCCCGCACCCGCGTAACGCTGACCGCGCCCGTCGCCGGCACGGTGCTGCGGCGCGAAGCCGAACGCGGACAGGTGGTGTCGGCCGGTCAGCCCGTGATCGTCGTCGGTGAGGCGGGGGCCGGCGTAATCGTGCGCGCAGCCGTCACGGCCACGCAGGCCGCCGCCGTCGAGATCGGCCAGTCGGCGTCCGTTTCGATCAACGGCCGCGGTGCGTATTCCGGAACGGTCGCGCGCGTTTCGCCGGTCAGCGCGAACGCGGCGGGCGTCTTCGAGATCGAGATCTCGGTCGAGAAGCCGGGCGATCTGCGCAGCGGCGAGGTCGCGGATGTTACGCTCTCGGCGAAGACGGACGACATCGCGCCCGTTCGCTACATCGTGCCGACGCTCGCCCTGATCGACGCCCGCGCGGATCAGGGCGTCGTCTATGTCGTCGATCAAACCGGCGCCGCTCGCCGTCGTTCGGTCGAGACCGGCGGCGTCAAGGAGGAGGGCGTCATCATCCTGCGCGGACTTCAGGCGGGGGATCGCGTCATCACGCGCGGCGCTTCGATGCTGCGCGACGGCGACACCGTTCGTGTGGCGGGCTCGGTCGCGAGCGAGTAGGGGCCCGCCATGCAGGCGTTCAGCCGCTTCTTCGTCGATCGCTGGCAGTTCACGCTGATCTTGTTCGGCATGCTTCTGTCGCTCGGGCTTGCGGCGTTCGCTTCGATTCCGAAGTCCGAGGACCCGATCGTCCGCTTCCCGGCCGTCAGCGTCGTGGTCGTTTTGCCCGGCGCCGACGCCGAGCAGATGGAGCGTGTGATCGCAATTCCGCTCGAACAGGCGGTCAACCGCATCGAAGACGTGAAGCATGTGCGCTCCTCCAGCCGCGCGGGCGTGGCCTCGGTCGCGGTCGAGTTCGTCTACGGGTCTGACCCCGAGAAGAAGTATGACGAGGTCGTTCGCGAGGTGAACGTCGTTCGCCCGGACCTGCCGGACGGCGTCACCCTGGTCCGGGTCGACCGCGCCAACCCGGCGCAGACCAGCATCGTGCAGATGGCGCTGGTGTCTGAAACCGCTTCCTATCGCCAGATGGAGGCCTACGCGCGCGAACTGCGCGATGCGCTTGAACGCGCCGGCGGGGTTCAGCAGGCGCAGGTCTGGGGCGTGCCGCCCGCCGAGGTGAGGGTGACCGCCGATATCGACCGGCTCGCCGCCTACGCGCTTCCTCTGACGGCCGTCGCCGATGCGCTTCAGCGTGAGGGGGCCGACCTGCCTGTGGGCGCGGTGGAATCCGGCGGCCGCAGAATGAACGTCGAAGCCACCGGGCCGTTCGAAACGCTGGACGAAATCCGCAACGTCGTTCTGCGCAGCGTCGACGGCGCGACGCTGACGGTCGGCGACGTCGCGGATGTCGCCTGGTCCAATGACGAGCATCTCAACATCACCCGTTATGACGACCAGCGCGCCCTGTTCGTCACGGCTCGGGCCAAGCTGGGGTCGAACATCTTCGATGTGATGAAGGGCGTTCACGCCCGCGTCGACGCGTTCGAACCGCGCTTGCCCGACACGATCAGGCTCGAACGCGGATTCGATCAGGCGGAGACGGTGTCCGAACGTCTCGGTCATCTCGGGCGCGATCTCGGCATCGCGCTTGCGCTGGTCCTGCTGACGCTTCTGCCACTGGGATTCCGCGCATCGATCGTGGTGATGATCTCGGTGCCGCTGTCGTTTGCGATCGGCGTCCTTGCGTTGCAGATGTCGGGCTACTCGCTGAACCAGCTCTCGATCGCCGGCTTCGTGCTGGCGCTTGGCCTTCTGGTCGATGACTCGATCGTGGTGACCGAGAACATCTCGCGCCATCTTCGAAACGGCATGACCACGCGCGACGCCGCGATCGCCGGCGTCACCGAAATCAATGTCGCGGTGCTGGGCTGCACCGCCACGCTGCTTCTGGCCTTCCTGCCGCTTCTGGCGCTTCCGGAAGGGGCGGGCGACTTCATTCGGTCGTTGCCGTTCGCGGTCGTATGCACCGTCGCGGCGTCGCTGTTCGTATCTCTGACCATCATTCCGTTCCTGGCGAGCCGGATGTTGCCGCGAAAGCCTGGCCGCAACTATGTTCTGGACGTCGTGATGGGCGGCATCCACGGGATCTATCGGCCGATCCTCAAGGTCGCGCTGGCCGCGCCGCGCATCACTACCGCGCTGGGGCTGTCGCTGTTCGTCGCGTCGTTGACGCTGGTGCCCAAGCTGGGCTTCAGCCTCTTCCCGGAGAATGACAGCCCGTACTTCATGGTCGACGTGAAGCTGCCGCAGGGCGCCTCCGTGTCGGAAACCGATGCGGCCGTGCGTTACGCCGACAGCGTGTTGGCGAAACAGGAGCGTATCCAGTGGCGCTTCTCGAACTCGGGTCGGGACAACCCGCAAGTCTATTACAACGTCATACCGGGCGATCAGCAGTCCAATATCGGACAGGTCTATGCCCGCTTCGATCATTGGGACGGTCGCGAGGATGCGCCGATCCTCGAAGAGTTCCGGACCGAACTCGCGAAATTCCCGGGTGCGCGCTTCAATGTTCGCCGCTTCGAAAACGGTCCGCCCGTCGAAGCGCCCATCGCGGTGCGCATTCGCGGCGCGGACATGGACGTTCTGACCGATATCGCCGCCCAGGTCGAAACGCTGGTCGTTGAGACCCCGGGCTCGCGCAATGTCGACAACCCGCTGTCCGAACGTCTGATCGACCTTGATCTGGGACTCGATACGGAAGCTGCGGCCCTTGCCGGCGTGCCGGCGGGCGCACTCGACCAGACGCTGCGCATCGCCATCGGAGGCGCCCAGGTCGCGGCGTTCCGCGATCCCGTCGGCGACGCCTATCCCGTTATCCTGCGCGGTCCGCGCGGCGATACGCCGTCGGTCTCCGATCTCGACAGGCTGCAGGTGTGGACGGGCTCGGGCGCGGCGGTGCCGCTCTCGGCGCTCTCGCGGCCGACGCTCTCGGCGGGGCCGGCGCGTATCGATCGCTACCAGCGCGAGCGCACGGTGACGATCACCGCCTACACCCAGCCGGGCTTCCTCACCGGAGACGTCACACAGGAGGTCGCCGGAAAGCTGGCGCAAATGGCCCTGCCGGCCGGATACTCGATCGATTTCGGCGGGCAGGCCGAAGCCCAGAGCGAGAGCTTCTCCGGTCTAGGTCCGGCCATCCTGATCGCCTGTTTCGGCATCCTAGCGGTGCTGCTGCTGGAGTTCGGCTCGTTCGCCACCGCCGCCGTGGTCGCCTTCGTGATCCCGATGGGCGTGATGGGCGGTCTGACGGCCCTCTATATCGGCGGAGAGTCGCTGTCCTTCACCGCGGTGATCGGCTTCATCGCGTTGACCGGCATCGAGATCAAGAACTCGATCCTTCTGGTCGAGTTCGCCAACCAGGAGCGGGCACGCGGCGTGCCCCTTCGTGAGGCCATTGAGCGGGCAGGCGAGATCCGCTTCCTGCCTGTCCTGCTGACGGCGATGACGGCGATCGGCGGCATGATCCCGCTCGTGCTCGCTCGCTCGCCGCTCTACTCGCCGTTGGCCATGGTGATTATCGGCGGCCTGATCTCCTCGACCCTGGTCGCGCGGATCGTCACGCCGCCGCTTTATCTGTTGCTGGCGCCGAAGGGCCGCAAGACGGCCCCCGGTTCGGAAGCTGATCCGTCGGTGCGGGACGTCTCCGCCGATGCAGCCAGCCCGGCCGAATAGTCGCGACCGCCTAGGCTCGGTCGCTGCAACATCTCGTTAAGGTTGATCGCATGGCCAGATGCGGGCCCGTTCAGTATCCCTTGCGTACGCCGCGCAGGAAGATCGAGACGGCGCGCCGCGCGCGTTTCTCGATCACGTGAGGGTCCATCGAACCGCAATCCGAGATGAGCAGCAGCTTGAAGCCGGCGTCCTGCATCACCATGCCCATCAGCATCGAGGCCGCTTCTTCGGGATCGTGAATGTCGAGCTGCTCGCGCACGACCTTGGAGCGCAGCCAGCTTGCGATGATCTCGACCGGGAAATTGCCTTTGCCGTCCCGGGTCCGCTCGGCGAGATCGGGATAACGCCGGATCTCGCTGATGATCAGCCGCACCAGGGCCATCGCTCGCGGTGACGTGATCTGGGTGACGAGCCGCACCAGCATTCCATACAGCTCGACTTCGATGTCGCTCCCGGCCGGCGGCGGAGGAAAGGCGCCTATGTCCGGCGCGCTTTCGGCCAGCAGCGTCGCCAGCAACTCGAACTGACTCTTGAATTCACGGTAGATTGTCTTCTTCGACATCCCCGCGAGATGCGCCACGGCGTCCATCGTCGCCTGCTCCGGCGGGCCGTCCAGGAACACTTGGCGCGCGGCGGAGAGGATGCGCTCGCGCGGGTCTTCGTTGCCGATTTCCGTCTGAACGCCCGACGCGGATCGCGTCGGTTTGCGTTTGCGCTCGCCTGTCGGGCGACGCGTACGCGCCGAAGGTTGTTGCCGGAAGGTCAATTTTTGCTGTCTCGCCATCCTGTTCAGTCGTTTAATCCGATCGCCACCTTTGCAGCGTATAGCAAACTGAGGTATGGAAACGCCAGAGTTTCCTCCCCAGGAACCAAAACGCCAAATCCAGCGCCTGTAAGTGACGAAGATCAAATCCAGGCACGGTTCCGGCGACGATCGTAGATCGTCCCCGTGGCCCGTTATCGAACCGGAAGTAGACCGGAAGGACAGTTCGCCATGCAAGCACGCAAGCTTCTTCTGATCACGGCGGGCCTCGCGGCCGTCGCCGGCTGCGGTCAGAAACCGGCCCCGGCGGCCGAAGCGCCCGTGGAATCGACCGTGACGCCGGATGCGAACAGTCCGTCCGTGAGCGTCTCGCAGATCCGCCAGATGAACCTGTCCGGCGACGTCGACGCGACCGGCCGCCTCGTCGTGCGCGAGGAAGCCGCCGTGGGCGTGGAGCTGTCCGGTTTCCGCGTCGCCGAAGTCTACGCCGATGAAGGCGACTGGGTTGAGAAGGGCCAGCCGCTGGCGCGCCTCGACGGAACCTTGCTGCAGGCGCAGATCGCGCAGGCTGAAGCCACCATGGCGACCCAGAAAGCCACCGCCGACTTCAAGAAGAGCCAGTACGAGCGCGGCGCCGTGCTCGCCGAGGAGGGCGCTTTCTCCAAAGAGCAGCTCGAGCAGCGGCGCATGGACTACGAGATCGCCGACGCCACCCTGCAGGCCGCGGCGGCCTCGCTGAACGAAATGCGCGTGCGGGAATCGCGTCTCACCATCCGGGCGCCGGTCGCCGGATCGGTGCTGCAGCGCTCGATCCGGCCGGGCGAGATCTCCAGCATCGCGACCGCCTCGCCCTATTTTCGCATCGCCCGGGACGGCCTTGTGGAGCTCGACGCCGAGGTGTCGGAAGAGCATTTGGCCGACCTGAAAGTGGGCGAGCCGGCCAAGGTCGGCCTCGCCACCGGCGAGACCTTCGACGGCAAGGTGCGTTTCATCAGCCCGCGCGTCGATGCGGCCACCAGTCTGGGTCGGG
This sequence comes from Hyphomonadaceae bacterium, assembly GCA_041398225.1. Classification (GTDB taxonomy): domain Bacteria; phylum Pseudomonadota; class Alphaproteobacteria; order Caulobacterales; family Hyphomonadaceae; genus JAWKVD01. Next base: position 176,418 of record JAWKVD010000003.1, read on the forward strand.
TTCGTATCGCCCTTCCTTATAATCCCTCGCTGCGCGCCGGCAGTTTCGCGGAGGCGCACATGGAAGGCGTCGCCAAGGATGCGATCGCCGTCGCCGCCAGCGCGGTGCGCTATGAATCCGGCGGCGCCGCGGTCATGGTCGTGGACGCCTCCAACAAGGTGCGCCGCGTGCCGGTCAAGCTTGGCGCGCATGTCGGCGGTCTGATCGAGATTGTCGAAGGTCCGCCGGCCGGATCGCGCGTTCTGACGATCGGCACCGCCTATGTGCTGGACGGCGACACGGTGAACCCGGTCGCCGCAAAGGGAGAGCCGGACGGCGATCGACTGGTTTCGGAGACGGGTGACCGCTAATGAACCTGCGCGTTTCCAGCTGGGCGATCCGCAATCCGATCCCCGTCTTCGTCGTCTTCGCTCTGATGACGATCGCGGGGATTTTCGCCTACGCGAGCCTGCCCATCAAACAATTCCCGAACATCGCCTTTCCGGCGGTGAACGTGACCGTGATCCAGGACGGCGCTGCGCCGACCGAGATGGAGAACCAGGTCACGCGGTTGGTCGAGAATGCGATCGCGAGCCTGCCGGACATCGAACAACTCGCGTCGGACGTCACCCTGGGCGTGTCGACCACGGTCGTTCAGTTCCGCATCGGCGCTGATCTGCAAAAGGCCAAGGACGACGTTCGATCCCGGGTCGACCAGATCATCAACGATCTTCCGCAGGACATTCAGCCGCCGCGCATTGAGGCGCTGGACTTCACCGGCGGCACGCTGATGAGCTTCGCCGTCAGCAATCCCGACCTGTCGCCCACCGAACTCGCCTGGTTCATCGACGACACCATCGCGCGCCGCCTGCAGGCGGTGAAAGGCGTAGGGCAGGTGGGTCGTGTCGGCGGCGTCGACCGCGAGATAAACGTTGTTCTGGACCCCGTGCGCATGGCCTCGCTCGGCGTTACGGCGGCGCAGGTCAACAACGCGCTTCGCGCAAACTACCGCAACTATGGCGGCGGGCGCGTGCAGGTCGGCGGCTCGGAGACCATTATCCGCGCCGAGGGCGAAACGGATTCCGTCGATAAGCTGCGCACGCTCAGCATCCCGCTGCCGAACGGAAGTTATATCGAGTTGCAGGACGTCGCCGAAGTCGGGGACGGTTCCGCCGAACAGCGCGGTTTCGCGCGTCTCAACGGCCGCCCGGTCGCCGGTTTCCGGGTCGTGAAGGTCGACAAGGCCAGCGAAGTCGACGTCGAAAACGGCGTCTATTCGGCGATCGCCGAGCTTGAGGCGGCCAACCCCAATCTCAAGATCACCAAGATTTTCTCCATCACCGACGACACGCGCGCCAACTTCAAGGCGACCGAAGCGGTTCTGGTCGAAGGCATGTTCCTCGCGGCGTTTGTGGTGTTCCTGTTCCTCCGCGACTGGCGTTCCACCTTGATCGCGGCCGCCGCCATGCCTCTGTCGCTGATCCCGACCTTCTTCGTGATCGCGATGCTGGGATTCTCGCTCAACGTCGTCACCCTGCTGGCGCTGACGCTGGTCATCGGCATCCTTGTCGACGATGCGATCGTGGAGATCGAGAATATCCAGAAGCGAACGCTGGCGGGCTATACGCCGTTCCGCGCCGCGGTCGAGGGCGCCGACGCCATCGGGCTTGCGGTTGTGGCTTGTACGGCGGCGATCGCCGTGGTGTTTCTGCCCACCTCCTTCATGGGCGGCATCCCCGGACAGTTCTTCATCGAGTTCGGCATCACGGTCGCCGTGTCGGTGATGTTCTCGCTGCTTGTCGCGCGCTTCGTGACGCCGCCGATGGCCGCGTACTTCCTCAAGCCCTCGAAACACGTTCACGAAGAGCGCGAGTTGCCGCGCTTCTACGAGGCGATTCTGAAATGGTGCCTCCACCATCGCGGTCTCGCCTGGCTGCTGGCGTCGCTCACCGTCGTCGCCGGTCTGTTCATCGCCGGCCGTCTTCCGCAGGGCTTCATCCCGACCGAGGATCCCGGCTACATTCAGTTCAACATCGACGGTCCGCCGGGCGCGACGCTCGCCGACATGGAGCGGGCGTCCGAGCAGCTCAATGACCTGCTCGTCAAGCAGCCGGAAGTGCAAGACGTCTTCATCTCGGTCGGCGGCACCAGCATCAACTCCGATATCGGATCGGGCTCCGCCACGCTTGTGATGGTCGATCATCACAAGATGAGCACCGAAGATCTCAAGCAGTACATTCGCCCGCAGCTCAGGCAGATCGCGGACGTGCGCATCACCACGGCGTTCACCGGCGGCGGACCGAACGGCACCGACGTCGACATCATCCTGTCCAGCGAGAACGCCGAGGAGCTGGAAAAGCAGCAGCTCAAACTGCTTCAGGAAATGCGCGCGATGCCGGAAGTGCTGAACCCGCGCCTCTATCCCTCGCCCTCGGGGCCGGAACTCATCATCCGCGCGCGCAAGGAAGAAGCCGCGCGCCTCAACGTCTCAACCGATGCGATCGCTCAGGTCGCTCGGATCGCGACGACGGGCGACATCGAGGCCAACACGCCGAAATTCTCCGAGGGCAAGCGCCGCCTGCCCATCCGCGTGCGTCTGCCGGACACCATTCGCACGGACCTGGCCGAGCTTGCGCTTCTGCGTGTGCCGACCCGCGACGGGAAGACCACGACGCTCGGCGCTGTTGCGGATCTGTCCTATGAACCTGGTCCGGGGCAGATCACCCGGCTGTCGCGTGAGCGCCGCGCGTCGGTTCAGGCCGACTTCGCCCCCGGCATCACCTCCGGCCAGGCGACGGCCGCGGTCAACAATTCGGACACCATCAAGAATCTGCCGCCAGATGTGAAGCGCGCCGCCATCGGCAACGAGCAGGCCGAAGCGGAGATGTTCTCGGGCATCGTTGTCGCGCTCATGGCCGGCGTCGCGCTGATCTACTCGGTGATGGTCCTGTTGTTCCGGTCGCTGTTCAAGCCGATCACCATCCTGTTCTCGCTGCCGCTGGCCTTCACCGGCGCGTTCATCGCGCTGATGATCACCAACACGGCGATCTCCATGCCGGTGATGATCGGCTGCGTGCTGTTGCTTGGCGTCGCGGCCAAGAACTCGATCCTGCTGGTCGAGTTCGCGATCGAGGCGCAGCAACGCGGCAAGAGCACCTACGATGCGCTGCTTGAAGCGTGTCGCGAGCGGGCTCGTCCGATCGTCATGACCACCGTCGCCATGTCGGCCGGCATGGTGCCGACCGCGATCGGTCTTGGCGAAGGCGCCGGTTTCCGTCAGCCGATGGCGATTGCGGTGATCGGCGGCCTGATCTCCTCGACCGCTCTGTCGCTGCTGCTCGTGCCGGTCTTCCACTCGCTCGTGGACTCGTTCGAGCGCTGGTTGAACCCGCACGCGGCCAAGCTGGTGACGCCCCTGTCGGAAGACGACCGGGCGCTGCTCAAGGGCGACAATATGTAGAAGGCGAGGGCGGGCCGGGAACGGCCTACCCCAACGTGACCCGAGACGTCAGATCGCCGCCGTTTCGGCCGCCGCCGCGTCGGTATCGGCCGTCTTGTCGCGCCCGTCCGCCCGGTTCGCCCATATCAGCGCGATGAACAGCCCTTTCATGCGCGGCAGGATCGCCAGCGTCAGTCCCACGAAGACCGACAGGATCAGGCCGAGCATGAACACCGACTGCACCTTGGCCGACGCGAACAGCAGGAACATCGGCGAAGCGATGTGTCCGACCAGCAGGATCGTCGCCCATGCCGGACCGTCGTCCGCCGAAATCGTGCTGAAGTCGGCGCTGCAATTGGGGCAGCGCTTCTGCGGTTTGAGATAGCCGGCGAGAATTCGCCCCTTCCCGCAGGACGGGCACTTCAGCGCAAGGCCGCGCCGAGCCGCTAACCACGGATCGCGCGTGCGTTCGGTTCGGATCTGTTCCATGGCGTCACAATCCCATCTCTGTGGCGGGTGTCGATACGCCGCATCGCCGCATCCGGCGGGCGCCCCCGCCCCCCCGGCCTAGTCGGGCAGGAATTCCAGGCCGGCCACGCCCTCGCGCTGCCAGACCACGCGGGCCCATGCCCGGATGTTCTTGGACGGCTCCACCACCATGACCTTGGGCGGCAGCTCCAGGCGCTGGAAGAACTCCACGCGGGTTCCGCCCGCCGAAAGGTCCTTCAGCACCACTTGCAGCTTCTGCCCGCCCGGAAGAAGCAGGGAACCCTGCCGGAAGACCGGTTCACGCGGCGCGCGCTTTCCCTTGCGAATACGTGTGTCCACATATTCGACGTCTGTCGGTTCGGATTTGCCGCTGATCGCCTTCATGCGATCAGCCAACGCGTCTCCGCCCGGTTTGGCTGGGCGCTTCCTGAACATGGTCCTCGCAGTCGAAGCCAGCCCTACATAGAGCGATTCAACAATTAACGAAGTGCGAGGGTTTGGTTAGCCATAGGTTTTCTTGCGGGCGCCTAACGAGCGTACGTCAGGCCGGCGGACCCGTTTTCCTGCCAGGCGACATACATCCGCGTATTGATCTGAAGCGACGGCTCGATCAGCGTCACCGTGTCGGGCAGGCGGACCTTGTTGAAGAACTCCACCCGCGCGCCGCGTTTCGAAACGTTCTTGACCACGACAGGCACGGTTTCCTGAGCCGAGATGCGCAGTCGTCCCTGGCGGAATGTCGCCTTGCGGCCGCGCGTGGCGTTGCGGGCGTCCGTCACGACCTGCTCAAGCCCTTCCGGGGTGAAGCTGCCGCGAGCCGCCTTGTTCAGCCTGTCTGCGGTGACACGGGACTTCTTCCCGAAACCGTTCGCATTCATGGTCATGGTCTTCGCCTCAATTCGGTGCGGCGCCGTTTTGATACAGACAGGCGAGAACCGGTTCTCCAGTTCAACCTGTGCGGGCCGCGATTGAGAGACAGGCAGCAAGAATCGCGCCGTGGACGAAACCCACTAGAGGAACAATGGAATTTGCGCGAACACCGGATGATTCCGCCATCCGCGTGACCTTCTCGACCAGGCGCCCCGCTGGGCGTCAGCCGGGTGGGGCGTCAGCCGGGCCTGAAGTCCGCGTCCAGCGTCTGGCCTTCGTCGAGCTGCACGCCGAACGTGTTCAGGATCATCGAGACCTGCGTGTACTGCGCCGTGGTGAACACCACGTCCATGCACTGCCGGTCGCTGAAGTGCCTGCTCAGGTCGGCCCAAACCGGACCGGTGATGAACTGGTCGCGATGCAGGTCGTCGCACGCGGTCAGCAGGGCCTTCTCAGCCGGCGTCCAGCCATCCGCCCCGGCGCCCAGCTTGATGCGTTCGATCTCCTCGCCCGACAGGCCGGATTGCAGGCCGATGCGATGGTGCTGGGTCCATTCATATCCCGACCGGCACAGCCATCCCGTGCGCAGGATCACGATCTCGCGGTCGCGCGGCGACAGAGAGTTGCGGTTCAGCACATAGCCGCCCCACCAGTTGAAGGCGCGGTAGGCGTCCGGAACGCGGATCAGCGTGCGGAAAATGTTCAGCACCCCACCCGTGCGTTCGGCGGCCTTGCCCAGCCTTTCCTTCTGTTCGTCGGTGAACTCATTGTCCTGCAACGGCGCGATGCGTGGGCGGGTAAGTCTCATGGCGGTCTCCGCGTTTAGGGCGCTGGCTGTTTTAGCGGCAGGAGTTCAAGGACGTATCCGTCCGGGTCTTTGGCGAACCCGACCAGGGCGCCGCCGACCGCTGCGGACGGTCGCGGTTCACGCGTCACCTCGAAACCGGCGGCCTTGATCTTCGCGGCGAGGGCGGCGGGGTCTCGCGTGCGCGTCACGATCTTGATCGGCAGGTCCTGGTAATCGCCGTGCGTGCCGTCGATCCAGTGCATCAGCACGATGTAGCTTTCCGCTTGCGGATACCCGACCACGATCTCGTTCATGTAGTCGAGATTGTAGGCGGCTATCTCCTGCATCCCCATCACGTCGACATAGAAATCGCGCGATCTCTGAAGATCGGACACGCCTATTCCAACGGCCGAGAGCAGGGGGTCCTTCCGGACCGGCGCCGCCGATGTCTCAGCGGCGGCTTCATCGGGCCCGGCGGCGTTGGGGACGCTCGCCGGCCCGTTGCAGGCCATGGCCAGACACAGGCAGGCCGACACGGCCGCCGCAATTCGCGGATTCATGATCTTCCCCTTGCGACGTTTCCCACGGCTTATTCCGGCCGTCTTGCGCGCACCTTAGCGGCGGCGATCCGCCTTCGCCAGCGCTCTCCGCGCCAGCGCGCCCGGTTGACGAGTTCCCTTCCGCGCGGCACGGAGAAGCCATCAAAACGCTCAATCACGCGGCCGAACCGCGCTTTCTGGAACACGCCGGGAAACCCCATGACAAACTCGCTCACCGCCCCCATCGAACCCACCGACGCAGTAGCGGCCTACATCGCCGACGCCACCAAGAAGGCCTGGAACATTGTCGGTCTGCCCGCCGGCTCTCCGGTCCGCGAGATCAAGAAAGTCGGCGTCATCGGCGCCGGCACCATGGGCGGCGGCATATCGATGAACTTCGCCAACGTCGGCATCCCCGTCACCATCGTCGAGATGAAGCAGGAAGCGCTCGATCGCGGCCTCGGCGTCATCCGCAAGAACTACCAGCGCTCGGCAGATCGCGGTCGCTTCCCGCAGGAAGAAGTGGACATCCGCATGGGGCAGCTGACCGGCTCGCTCAGCCGCGCCGACCTCGCCGACTGTGATCTCGTGATCGAGGCCGTCTTCGAGGACATGGGCGTGAAGAAGGATCTGTTCGCCGACCTCGACAAGATCTGCAAGCCGGGCGCGATCATCGCCTCCAACACCTCCTATCTCGACATCAACGAGATCGCCTCGGTCACCAGCCGCCCGCAGGACGTGATCGGTCTGCACTTCTTCTCGCCGGCCAACGTCATGAAGCTGCTTGAGATCGTGCGCGCCAAGCATACGGCCGACGACGTCGTCGCCACCTCGGTCGCTCTTGCGAAGAAGATCGGCAAGGTCGCTGCGCTCGCCGGCGTCTGCCCCGGCTTTATCGGCAACCGTATTCTCGCCAAGCGCGGCCTGCCGGCCGGCTATCTGCTCAAGGCTGGCGCCATGCCGTGGGACATCGACGCGGCGTTCAACGCGTTCGGTTTCAAGATGGGCCCCTACCAGATGTCTGACCTCGCGGGCCTCGATATCGGCTGGAAGCCCGGCGCGAAAACCGCCAACCCGCTGCGCGACATGATCTGCGAGCGCACCAGCCGTCGCGGCCAGAAATCGGGCGCGGGCTATTACGACTATGACGAGAACCGCGTCGGCAAGCCTTCCGAGGAAGTCGCGGCCATCGTGAAGGAGTTCGCGGCCGAAAGCGGCGTGCCCCAGCGCACGGTGACGCCGGAGGAAATTCTGGAAGAGTGCGTCTTCCCGATGATCAACGAAGGCGCCTGCATCCTTGAAGAAGGCATGGCCCAGCGCGCCTCGGACATCGATGTGGTCTGGCTCAACGGGTATGGCTGGCCGGCCGACAAGGCGGGCCCGATGTATCTCGGCGACCATGTCGGTCTCGCCCGCGTGCTCGAAGTGGTCGAGCGCGTCGCCCAGAACGTGCCCGACATCAAGGTGTCGGAACTGCTGCGCACCTACGCGAAGGAAGGCAAGAAGCTGGCCGACTTCCCGGAACAGCCGATCAAGGTCTAGAGCGACGGACGAGGGGCCGGGCTCAGACCTGGCCCCTCAACGCCGGTTCGCGATGGAAAGCGCCGAACACGGCGGCGGTGACGATCACCGCGATCAGGGCCAGCCACGGCACGCCATAGACCAGAAGGCTGATCGTGCCGGTCCAACCGGCCGACACCACCATCTGCCCGATGCTGCCCACCTGCGTTTCCTTCGGCGCGCGCCGCATGATCGACTTGCGCACTAGCGGCGCTTGCCGCCACACCGCGATCATCGTCGTGGCCAGCGGCCCGACGCTCACGCCTAGCAACGCGAGCATTCCCGCCCCGGCGTCGCTTGCGATCACCAGCCCGACAGGTATCGCGAACAGCGCCCAGACCGGGAGAACCGCGGCGGCGAGCTTCGCGCGTTCCACCCGGGCGCGCGCCACCGGCGCCGAGGCCACCAGGTCCGGCGCATCCTCCGCGCATAGCGTGATCCAGATCAGCGACGACGCCAGCGAGGACGCGAAGAAGGTGAGGGTCGGAACCATCGCGCGCACCGAAATGCCGGTGAACCCGCCATCGCCCGCCGTCAGCAGGATGAGCGCGATCGGCACGAAGTAGACAAGCTGCAGGCCGATCTTGGACAGCAGCACCGGGTCGCGCGCCAGCAGGCGGAACTCCTTGCGCAACAGCGAACGCGAAATCCCGGATCGCATTGCGCGGATCGAGGCGTCGAGCCGCTTGGGTCCCTGCGACATTCCCTGGATGGCGGCGGCGTCGCGCACGAAGCGCCCCGAAAGCACGCGGACGCCGAGCGCGAAACATCCGGCGGCGACGACGATCCACAGCAGCAGCGACAGCGGATCGCCCAGCGCCGCGCGCGCGGGCAGGAACCATGGCGCATCCGGGTTGATCCTGAGGTGGACGAGCGATTGCAGGAAGGCCGGCGTATCGTCCGAATGTCGGTTGGAGAGGTTGAACGCCTGCGCCGCGATATAAAGACCGCCGCCCATCAGCGCGGCGGTGATCTGCGCCACGATGCGCGTCTGGCGCGGTCCGATCAGGCGCATCATCGCCGTCGCCAGGAGCAGTGCGATCCCGGTCGCCGCGAAGCCGAGCACCAGAAGCGCCGGCGCCACCGATAGCCAAGCGGGCGAACCGAAAATCGACATCACCACCAGGGGCGGCGTGATCACGAACGCCCAGAATTGCAGCGGCGCCAGGGCGATGCCGACGGCGCGAACGATCAGGATCGTCCACGGTTGCAGCGGCGACGCGAGCAGCAGGTCGAGATCGTTGCGCGTATAGATCGCCTCGACCGCGCCGTTGATCGTCTGGCTGATCAGGATGGCGCCGAGAAACACCAGAACGATCGACAGCGCCAGCACGCTCTCTGGCGATATGTGCGGCGCGCCTGAAATCGCGGCGATCGGCCGGAAGATGGTCCAGGAGCCGAGGCCCCACATCGCCAGCAGGAAGCCCACGAGCAGGATTTGCGTGCGCGGGCCCATGCGGCCGGAACTGACCCGCCGCCAGCCGAGGCGGATCTCATGGCCCAGCAGCCACAGCGCGGTTCCCGGCCGCCCGATCATGTCGCGGGCGCATCCGTCGACGGAGGATCGCCAGCAGACGTATCGCCCGCGGGCGCATCGGCGGTGAGCTGAAGGAACACGTCCTCCAGCGTCTGGTCGGCGGACCCGGCCATAGCCTTCAGTTGCGCGAGGTCGCCCTCGACCAGCAGGCGTCCGTCCTTGATGATGCCGATGCGGTCGGCCATGCGCTCGGCCACTTCCAGGATATGCGTGGTCAGGATCACGGCGGCGCCCGCCTCGACGCGCTGGCGCAGCATGTCCTTCACCAGCCGCGAGGCGGCCGCGTCCAAGCCGGTCAGCGGTTCGTCCAGCATCAGAAGCCTGGGGTCGTGTATCAGCGCGCCGGCCAGCACGGTCTTCTGCTTCATGCCGCGCGAGAAACCCTCGCAGCGCTGATTGCGATTGTCCCACAGGCCCAGAAGCTTCAACAGCGCCTCGGCGCGCGTCTGCGCCTCCTGCGCCGGAATTCCCCACAGGCCGGCGACGAATTCGAGATACTCCCATGCCGACAGCTTGTCGTAGAGCAGGGGTTCGTCCGGCAGCCAGGCGATCATGCGCTTTGCGGCGTTGGGATCGCTCACGGCGTCCACGCCGAACACCTCGATCGCGCCGGCGTCCGGCGCCAGAAGGCCCGCGATCATGCGCAGCGTGGTCGTCTTGCCCGCCCCGTTGGGGCCCAGAAGCGCGTAGATCTCGCCGCTGCGCACCGTGAAGGCGACGCCGTCGACGGCGACCTTTTCGTCATAGGACTTGCGCAGGCCCGAAACCGTCAGGGCGGCGGCGTGCGAGGTGTCTGATGTCATGCGTCGGGTCCCTCTGTGACAGGGCTACCCGAACATATGTGAAGGCGAACTGAAGGCGTCCACCCCAATTGAGCGCGCAGAGGGGCGGGCGACGCCCCGTCCGCGCGCCTTCAGATCACTCGACGGATACGCTCGCGCCGAGCGACTTTTCCTGGTCGACCGTCTTCGGGCTGCCGAATATGCGGATCGACGATCCCACGCCGGCCTCAACCTGCGCCGTCTCGCTGGCGTAGACCTTGAGAGACGAGCCGGCCTGTCCTTCGACGTCGACGGCCCGGCACTTCAGGTCGCGCGCATGGATTTCCGCGCCCGCATTGGCGTCGATGCGGAGCAGGTCGCAGGAGCCGGACGCCTCCAACGACACGCCGGCGTTGGCGTCCACCGTCACCGTCTTGGCCTTCAGTCCCGAAAATTCGGCCTTCACGCCGGCGTTGAGATCGAGCGCCAGATCGTCGACCGTGATGTTGTCGGCCGTGAAACTCACCCCGGCGTTGAGGTCCGCCAGCTCCAGCCTGGGTCCGGAAACGCGCACGATGTCCGTCTTCCGCGACTTGATCTTGGTGTTGCGCGGCCGTGAAATCCGCAGCGTGTCGCCCTTCTCCTCGACGACCACTTTCGACAGGTCTTCGCTTTCCACCGTCACCGAGCGCTTTGACGACTGGGTGAAGATCACCTTGTACCCGGCGTTGACGTCCAGCTTGGTGAACTGGCTGACAGGGTAGCTGCGGGTTTCCGCGAGGGCCGGCGAGGCGGCGCACAACGAGGCGCCCACGGCGGCGGCGAGGAGGGCGAAACGGGGCATGGCGTGGTCCTTTGACGAGGCTTCTGATGCCTAGAGCCTGCGAGCACGCCCTTTGGATGTCAACTAATTAAATAGTTTCTAGACGTCAGCAAGAAATGTCGCGGCGCCGGCCGCGGGCGTCGTCGTGCGCGGCGGCCGACACGATTGGACCGCGAGTGGGCGATGCCAATGGACGACAAAGGCTTTGGAATGGCAAAGGCCGGGCGCGATCGCCCGGCCTTTCCAGATCGATGGTCAACCTGTGGCGGCGAAGGCCGCCGTCTACTTGCCGACGCTCTGTTCGGATTCGGCGTCACGGATGCGGCGGTTCATCATCTTGGAGATCGGCGCAAGCTCGGCTCCGGCGAGTTCGCCGTCCTTGTCCGCGTCCATCTTGTCGAACTGGATCTTGATCATGCCGCCGATGCGGCCGCGCAGTTCGCTCTTCTGAACCTTTCCGTCGATGTTGGAGTCGAGCATGCCCAGCACGCGCGAGGCGTTCAGCTCGTCCATATAGGCGGGCTTCTGGTTCTGCACGGTCTCGTCGTCCCAGCGGAACGACACGGCGGTGTACTGCATCTCCTCCCACGACTGCTCGCCCCAGCGCACCGTGATGGTCGGGTCGGGGTTGGCCGGATTGTTGGCCGAGTTGTCGTACTGGTAGCGCGTGATCAGCTTGGTGCCCGCCGGTATCTTGATCGGTTCGGCGAATTCATAGCCGCGCTGCCAGTTGAAGTCGTATTTCGGCAGGGCGAGGATCATCTCCTCTTCCTGACCGGGGCGCTGCAGGAAGAAGCTGGCGTTCTCGCCGCGATAGTGCGCATGCGGGAAGACCGAGTACAGCGTCGCGTTCTCCGGGAAGGTCATGTAGGCGACCTCCTCGTGACGGGCTTCGCCGGGCGGAATCTCGATGCCGGCGTTCAGCACCACCGCCGAGCGGCGCACCAGCTTGGGCGGCGCATCCTTGGGATAGAAGTAGAGGCCGACGCGCGTCACGTCCGTCGTGGCTTTGCCGTAAGGCGTATAGTGCATCTGGAAGCGCAGCTTCTGGCCCGGCTCCACCCAGACGCCGGAGGTCTCGGGATAGACCGTGGACTCGGCGCCCACCGCATAGCCGCCGACCGGCGAAAGCAGGTGGTGCACCGCCTGGCGGTCGCCGACATTCACCGTCGAGGCGCGCAGCCAGCGGCCTTCGGTCAGCGGGTTGTCGAGAACCGGGTTCTGATAGTCGACGACGCCCGACGCCGGAACGTCGAAGGCCGGCAGGGTCAGGATGAGATCGGGTTCGCCCAGCTCCCATTCCGGCGCAGGCTTCACCTCGGCCTTCAGCGGGTCGGGGCCCGCATCGCGCGGCGCGCCCGCCTCGATCCAGTGAACGAGGGTCTTCTGGTCCGCGACCGAGAGGTTCATGTCGTTGGCGAACTGGCCGACATGCGGATCGGCGTTGTAGGGCGGCATCCGGTCGGTGCGGACAACTTCGCGGATCATCGGCGCGAAGCCTTTGACCATCTCATAGCTGTTGAGCGGGAAGGGGCCGATGCCGCCTTCGGTGTGACAGGCCGCGCAGTTCTCCGCGATGATCGGGGCGACCTCCTTGGTGTAGGAGATGTTGGCGAATTCGGCCCGGCGCGTGCGTTCCGGGAAGGCGATCATCGGGCTGTCGAGGCGCGCGCTCGCGGTCTTCACCGCCGCGCCGGCGATCAGGCTGTCGACCGCGTCGGCCGCATAGCGCGCCTTCAGCGCCGCTTTCGGCTTGGGCGATTTGCCCGCAAGCCGGTTGTCGATCGGACCGGAGTAGGCGACCTCCCAGGTCTTCGGGTTGATCACGAAGGCTTCGGCGACGCGCGAAACGCCCAGGCTTTCGCCGATCAGCTGCGCGTCGTCGAGCAGCACCGGCATGTCGAGGCCGAGGCCTTTCATGTCGGCGAGGATCTGCTTGCGTCCGGCCTCGGACGAGGACAGCAGGAACACCGGCACGTCCTTGGCGGCGTAGGTGTCGTTCAGGGATTTCAGCGCATCGGCCGCCGCCGCGATATAGCTCGAACCGGGCTCGTAGGAGACGATCACGATCGCGGGCGAGTTCTTGTAGTAGAACAGCTCGTGGCTCTTGGCGTGCTGATCGACCAGACGGAAATTCTCGGCTTTCTTGGCGGGGGTCACCTGTCCGGCCACGCCCGCGATGCTGGCGGTTTGCCCGTAGGCCGCGGCGCCCGCGAGCGCTCCGGCGACGGCGATGGCGGCTGCGCCCCCAAGGGCGGTGCTCAGGATCTTGGCTTTCATGTCATCTCTCCCCGGACCCCGTGCCCCGGACACCGCCACGCGGCGCCTGCTGGACTGAATCCGTTCTTGTTTTTGGAGAGCTCGCCGGTCAGGGCGCGCCCCCACCTCTGACCGGGACGATACCGTGATGGGCGAAACGCCGCAAATCGCAGGTTCCGTCGCTCGATCACGTGTTCGTTGACGCCGCTTCGGGGCCGGTCGCCGGACCGCATCTTCCGCCGACGGGCGGCGCTGACACGAAGTTGTTCAGAATCTGTCGCAAAACCTTGCCGTGCGCGGCAATGATCTTGCCGCTAGGTAAGCCCCACACAGACATCATCGACTCGGTTCGGGGTTCTAGGGGATCATCGCTATGACTAATCTGAGACGTGCGGCCAGCACGATTGCGATCGGCTGGGCGGTCCTCGGCGTGCACGCCTTTGCACAGGAGGCGGCGCCTGCGCAGACGCAGGAGGATGCGCCCGAACGAGCGATCGAAACCATCGTCATTACGGGTGAAAAGGTCGACCAGGACCTCCAGAAGACCGTGTCTTCGGTCGCCGTCGTGGGCGGTGAGCAGATCGAGACCGAGGGTCTGACCTCGATCGCGGACGCCTTCAACTACATCGCCAACGTCAACATGGGGAATACGGGCGGCGGTTTCTCGATCCGCGGCATCCCGTTCGACAACCTGCTGGGCGCGGGTTCGGCGCCGCTGGCGCAGATCTATGTCGACGACGCCACGATGGGCGATCAGGCGACGCGCTTCAACGCCGACCAGATGTGGGATATCGCGCAGATCGAGGTGCTGCGTGGCGCTCAGTCAACCGTGCAGGGCCGCAACGCTCTGGCCGGCGCCGTCGTGATCCGCACTCAGGATCCGACCTATGAGTGGACCGGCAAGGCCCGCGTGCTCGGCGAGACCTTCGACAACGGCACGGCCTATACGGCCTCTGTCGCCGGCGGCGGCCCGATCATCGACGACGTGCTGGCCTTCCGCATCGCGGCGGAGCGCGCCGAGAACGACGGCTACACCACGAACCCGGTGCGCGGCCTCGACCAGGCGGACTTCAACGACCACTCGCAGATTCGCGCCAAGCTCCTGTTCGAGCCGACCTCGCGCATCCGCAGCCTGTTCACCTTCGCCTATTCGGACGCCTGGGTGGCGCACGGCGTTTCCGACCGCCGCACGCGCGACGCCAACGGCTTCACCAATATCGACGACATCGTTCCGGGCCGCGAATCGCTGCGCCAGAGCCAGGAGAACGTGCCGGACTACAACCAGAGCACGCTTTACGACTATGTGCTGCGCACCGACTGGGAAGCGACCGACGCGCTGACGTTCACCATGATCAACTCCTACAGCCGCGAGCTGATCCAGGAGAAGATCGACACGGACAGCGCCAATCTCGATCCTTCGATCTTCCCGCAGGATCCGTTCGAGATCCCGAACCCCTACAACATTCCGCACGTGCGTTCGGGCCTGTACACCTTCGAACCGGCGGGCACCCAGTACGAGGACGTCCGGATCAAGACCGAGGAAATCACCGCCTCATGGGACAATGGCGGCAAGTTCCGCGGCCTCGCCGGCGCCTACTACGCTGGTTCGCAGGAGCGTGAATACAACTTCACGCCGGGCCTCCAGCTGGGTCTCCACGACATCGTCGACGGCGCCACGCGGTCCTCGGTGGAGGACGGGCTGGTCGCCAACCTCGGGCCCCTGCGCGGCATTCCCGCTCCGGGCAACCCGGTGGCCGGCATCCCCGCCGGGCCGGAAGGCGATGCGGCGTTCAACGCCTTCGTCAACGGCGCGACCGATCTGATCGAAGGCGCGATCAAGGGCAACTACTCCGACATCGGCGCCTTTCTGGCGATGACCTCCGAGCCGCTCGATGTCGAGAACTTCGCGCTCTATGCGCGCGGTGAATACGACATCACCGACAAGCTGACGGTGGGTCTCGGCGTGCGTTACGACAACGAGCGCCAGACCGAAGGCCTCATCCTCAGCGGCGACCCGCTGGGCATGCCCAACCCGGCCGCGCCCACGCTGCCCGCCGGTTTCCCGGCGGCGTTCATTCCCTTCGTCCAGGCCTCGCTGGCCGGCGTGAACGCGGCGTTCGACGACAACCTCATGGAAGCCGAGACCGAGTCGAAGCAGCGCTTCGAAGCGGTGCTGCCGTCGGGCTTCATCCGCTACAACTTCGATGAAGACCGGTCGCTGGCCTTCTCGATGCGGCGGGGCTACCGCGCCGGCGGCGCGGACCTCAACATCGTGCGGCAGTTCGTGTCGACCTTCGATCCGGAATACACGACGAACTACGAGCTGGCCTTCCGCTCCTACTGGTTCAACCACGCGCTGCGTTTGAACGGCAACGTGTTCTACACCGACTGGACGGACCAGCAGCTGGTGGTTTCGCTCTCCACCCTTCAGCAGGACGAGATCGGCTTCAACGTCGGCAAGTCCAATCTGCAGGGCTTCGAGGTCGAAGCGATGTGGGATCTGACCGACGACCTGTCGGTGCAGGGCGTGCTCGGCCACACCAAGACCGAGTTCGAGGGGTTCGACTCGGCGCTGGCCGAGGCGGTGATCTCGGCCCAGAAGCTGACGGCTCCGATCAACCTGGAAGAAACGCTGGCCGCGTTCAGCGGCAAAACGTTCGGCTTCGCTCCGGAATGGACCGGCGCCGTCCGATTCATCTACGACAACCATAACGGCCTTTTCGGCACCCTGGGCGTCACCTACGAGGGCGAGAGCTACGTCAACAACTCCAACCGCACCTCGCCGACCTTCCTGAACAACGACGCTCGCGCGCTGGTGAACCTGACCGTCGGGTACGACTTCGGGAACTATGTGGTCTCGTTCATCGGTCATAACCTGACGGACGAGGAATATGTGGCCTCGGGCGGCAATGAGCGGGTGCGCCTGGGCGCACCGCGCGTGCTCGGCGTGCAGCTTCAGACCAAGTTCTGAGGCTGGCGTCCGGGGAGACGGACCAAATCTTTGGGGCGGCCCGGCTCCGGTTGTTCCGGCGCCGGGCCGTCCGCATTCGTTTCGGGCGCCGTTGGGAGCCAGAAACCGCTGGAGTTTGAGCGGGTTCTGCGGTGGAAGCTCTCCGGCGCGCCTCGAGGCCCCGTGCTGCGATGGACTCAGGCGCTGCTGCCGAACAGGTGTTGGACAGCAGCCGCGGGCGGTTTTATGCTTTCCCCGGAACGGCCGGCCCCGAGCGGTCGGCCTGAGCGGCCGGAGGCGAGCCGGCAGGCAGGAGTTCGGGCGCGTATGCGCGAAGAGGGTCACAATCCGGAAGCGCCGGCGGTCGCGGCCGTCCACGTGGGGGGCGCCCGAGGCGAGGGCGGCGACCCGCGCGCCATGCTGCGCGCAATTCTCGAGAAGAAGCGCACCTCCGACAATCGGGTCTGCGGTCTGGCGTTCGCCTTCTGGCTGTTGTCGACCGTGGTCCTGCTGGCGGCCATCGGGGCGCTGATCTTCCAGCAGGACGCCGAGAACGTCCCGATCATCGCCGAACTGGTCCATCTGAATTCGAACACGCTGCAATGGATCGCCACGGCCTGCGCGATCCTGTCGAGCGCGCTGTTCATGAACTACATGAAGCTGCGGCAGGAGCAGACCAAGCACACCTTCCTGCTGGTGCTTGTGATGGAAGGAAGCGTCAAGGAAGCCGCGACGCTGTTGTTCGGCGATCAGCACAAGACCGGCATGCTGGACGCTGCGGCTGAGGTGATCGGAGCGCTGCAGTAATTTCGAACGCCGGCGCAGACCGGCGGCGCGCGCAAGAGGGCGTAAGAGGGACAGATGAACGACACCCCGAAACCGGGCCCAGCCGACGCCGGGGCGGCGCAGACCAGCGCCGCCGCGCGCATGCTGATCGAGGAGATGCAGCGCGAGCGCCGCTCGTTCTGGGGCATTCTTGCGGTCTTCTTCCTGCTGCTTGCGGGCATCGGCGCGCTGATCATCTACACCACCTACCGGGTGACGACCGGCGAGTATGACTCGCGCCGCCAGCAATTCCTCAACATGGGCGCGAGCGCCGAGGCCCTGACCGGCCTGCTCAACCAGCAGAACACCGCCTCGATCGAGCAGAAGCGTCTCGAGCGCGAGCAGATCGCCGCCCAGCGGATGATCGGCGTCAACGTCGCGACCCGCAACGGCTCCACCGTCAAATACGTGCCGCACGCGCTCGACTTCGCGCGCCGGCATTTCATGGGCGAGCCGCTCAACATGTCGAGCGGCAGCGTCGTGGCGGCGGTGCTCGAACTCGGCGCCGCCGAAGCCTCGCCGCTCTCCGGCGACGACCGCACGCTTCTGCGCGCGGCCATGGCCGACTGGACGCAGGACGACGCCACGCTGGAGACGCTCGCCGGCCAGCTCGCCGATGTTCCCGTCGCGCGCGGCGATCACGCCATTTTCGGCCACATCGCCAAGGCCCGGTTGGCCTTCGATCGCGCCGCCGACATCGGCTATGACTGGGACGGCGCCTGCGCCGAGGCCGTCGCCGAGGTGAAGGCCGCGCAGGAGGCCGGCGCGATCGACCTTGCGCTGCGCTTCGAGGATCAGGGCCTGCCCGAGGCGGCGGGCCTCAATCTCGACTACTGGCAGGGCCAGTGCCTGCGCCGCCATGGCGATACAAGGCCCGCGCTGGCGGCGTTCAACCGCATGCTGGCCTATGTGCGCGAGGCGGGCGATGCATTGCCCGACTCCAACCCGTTCAAGTTCCAAGCCTATCACGGCGTCGGTACGGTGATGACGACCGCCATCGACGACCGCACCATGGCCCCCGAGGAGAAGGCCGCCTACATCGCCGACGCCAAGCTGCTGCTGGAGACGGCGGCGAAGCTGCGCCGGGCCAACGGCGCCACCGAGACCGGAAGTTTCGGGTCGCTCGAGAACGTCTCCTTCCTTCTGTTCCGCGAGGACGAGCCGGAACGGCTGGTCGACGTTCTGGAGCACACCGGGTTCATCGACGAAAAAATCTCGATGACCTGGAACCTCGTTGCGCGACTGGCGGCGGCGCGCTCGCTGCTGTCCGAGGGCTTCCCGGCGGTCTTCGCGCGGCCCGACATGCAGGCGAAGTATGACGCCCTGGCCGACAAATACTCCGAGGGCGACCTCAAGCGCATCATGACCGAAGCGCTGGCCAAGCTGTCGCGCCGCGATATTTCCGGCCTCGCCCAGATCGAGCTCAAGAAGCTCCTGGGACCGGACTACGCCCCGTCGGTCGACATCGCCGCCCGCTGCGTCGAGTTGCGCGAGGCGTGCTTCTCGCTCGACCCGATGAAGGCCCCGGAAGCGGCGTCTGAGGCAACGCCCGAAACGGCGCCTGAATCAGAGCCGGAAGCGGTCCCTGCAGCGGCGCCCGAAGCAACCCCCGAAGCAACCCCTGCAGCGGTCCCCGAGGCCGCGCCGGTCGCCGCCTCCGCCGAGGACTGAAACCCCGCGCCGCGCGGCCAGCCTATGTGTCCGCTCTATTGCGGCGCGGCGTCCGGCGTCGGAACCGCGAGCGCGCCGGCTTCGATCGCCTTCAGCATCATGGCGAAGGGCGTAACGTCGGGCTCGCTTTCCTGGAACAGCCCGGCCATGACCGCGCCGGCGGGCACATTGGTGCACAACAGCGCTTCGGGCTGCCCGTTCACGTCGACGGTGGGCCCCGCGATCCAGTTCTCCGGAACATTGGTCGGCTTGATGTCGGGATAGTCCGCCGGCGGCAGCGCTCCGAACACGTCGGCGCAGGTGGCGCCGCCGATCGCCAGCAGCTCGATGGCGAGGTCG
Source organism: Hyphomonadaceae bacterium (assembly GCA_041398225.1). GTDB lineage: Bacteria > Pseudomonadota > Alphaproteobacteria > Caulobacterales > Hyphomonadaceae > JAWKVD01. The sequence goes on from JAWKVD010000003.1 coordinate 195,246, forward strand.
GGCAGGGTCGGCGCGAGGCGCGAGATCGTGTCCACGTCGTCGGTCTTCTCGAACAGCCAGATAAAGCCGTCGTCCGGCGCGGCGACGTCGAAGCCGGCGTTGGGCAGCGACACGGTGCGCGCGGGTTTGGTTTCGCCGCGATTGCGGACCTCCGGCCGGTGCGCGGATTGCACCGACGCCGAGCGCCGCGCCAGATAGGAGCGCGCCGCCTGTTCGAGCGCGGCCGACGACTGGATGCTGGCGAGGATGGTATCGGCGTTGGCGTTTTCCGGCGCGTCCATGAGGAAGCGGTAGAGCAGCACGCCGTGTCCGGTTTCGTCGATCCGGCACAACATGCCGGCCGGCTTGCGTCCGAGATCGTTGGCGAAGGTGAAGACCCCGCCGCGCACATCCCATTCGACGCCCCACAGGGTCGTCTTGCGGGTCCACATCGCTTCGAGGTCGTCGTCCTGAAGCAGTTCGGGGCAGTCGGCCGCGGTGAAATAGCCGGACATCACCCAGTTGCCCGCGATCAGTTTTCCGTCGGCGCCGAGCTCGTCGACGACGTCGCGGGCGTCGAAGCTCGGCGGATCGTCGTTGAGATAGAAGCTGCCCGAGATGTTGTAGGTGACGCCCGGGCGAGACGGCAGGTCGATCACCAGGCCCGACAGCGGCAGCACGGTCTGTCCGCCGCTGGTCTTGAGCACCTCTGCGCTGGCCATTGCCGGAACGAGGCCGCCTGGCGTCAGTCCGGCGAGCAGGCAGGCGGCGAGGGCGGCGGCGCGCAGACGCGATGTCGAAACAGGCTGGATCATGAAGGCTCCCCACAGTTCGAAGCCGAAGGCTAGCGTGCTTCGCCCGCTTCGTCCCCGTCATTTCGGTAAGATGCGCGTTCAAATCCTCAGCGAGTTTTGTTGAACGGAGGTCGTTGATCGGCGGTGTGGTCGGCGTCTCCTGCGGGTTTGGCCGGACGAGCCGCTGGCTCTCCGGTTTCGCATCGCTCCCCATGCGAGTTGGGGAGGCCGGGGCGCGTGGGGCCACGCCGGGTAAGTTGCCAGCCGCTCCTTGTGGGAGGTGAGCTGGCGTAAGACGTGACGCCCACGCGCCCCGCGGCCGGTTTAAAGTCCGGTGCGGCTGGCGGGTTTGGCTGGGGAACACCGGTTGCGTCTCGATCGTCTGAGATCGCACGGCCCACGTCCAGCATTTGGACCCATTTCCGCATCCCGGACTCGCGCGGCGGCCCTCCGCGAGACCTGGAGCCCCGGTTTCGACACCCCGGAGCCTGTTTGCATGAGCCGGTTTCCGCGAGCTTCCCGAGGTCACCCGGGCGTTGGTCAGGCGAAGGTCTTGTCTGACGGCCTGCGCGGCTTCGCGGACCTGGTCTCAAACATGCCGGCCGGCGCCCCGACATTCGATGGACTCGGAACGCCTCCTGAACTCTCCCCGCGCCAGACGCGAGAGGAAATATGCGGGTGAAACAAAGTGGGTCGGATTAGTTTATGACTGGCCCTCCGTCTCGCTTCGCCCTTCGGGCTTGCGATCCACCTCCCCTTGCCAAAGGCGGTGGGAGGAAAGGCGCCGGCGTCGTTGCTGGACCGTTACGAAGCGTGTTGGGCTTTTTCCTCCACCCATCGCGAGATGGGGGGAGGGATTGCGCGTAGCCGCGAGACGGAGGGGGAGCGTTGAAGAATGGGTCCTGTCCCGCTACGCTCGCCCGGGATGACAAGTGTGGGTGACGGTACGGAAAGCGTCTCGCAGAGACGCGTCCCCATCCCCGGCCCTCGCCCGGGGCGTTCGTCGCTCGAAACGCCGTGCGTTCTGTTTCGCTTCGCGAACCGCTTCTCACCCCAGCGGGCCGATAGCTGGTGCGGGCTAATCCTCGTCCATCTTGAGGGCGGCGACGAAGGCCTCCTGCGGATCTCGACCTTGCCGAACTGGCGCATGCGCTTCTTACCGGCTTTCTGCTTCGTCCAGCAGCTTGCGCTTGCGGGTGGCGTCGCCGCCAGCATTTGGCCGTCACGTCCTTGCGCAGCGCCGAGAGCGTCTCGCGCGCGATGACCTTTGCCGCCGATCGCCGCCTGGATCGGGATTTTGAACATCGGCGCGGGATCAGGTCTTTCAGTTTCGTGCACATCGCCTGCCCGCGCTGTCTGGCGCGTCCGGGCGGACCAGCATGGACAGCGCATCGACCGGCCTTCGTCGTTACCAGCACCGACAGCTTGACGAGATCGCTCCGCGCTTGCCGATCATCTCGTAGTCGAACGAGGCGTAGCCTTTCGAGATCGATTTGAGACGGTCGTAGAAATCGAACACCACCTCGTTGAGCGGCAGTTCGTATTTCAGCATCGCGCGCGGCCCGGCGTAGGACAAGCCCTTTCTGCACGCCGCGCCGGTCCTGGCAGAGCTTGAGGATGCTGCCGAGATATTCGTCCGGCGTGGCGGGATGGTGGCCTCAATCCACGGCTCGTGGATGTCGAGGATCTGCACTACGTCGGGTGGCGTCGGCCGCTGTGCAGCTCCATCGTCGTACCGTCGCGCATGTGCAGCTCGTAGACGACGGACGGCGCGGTGGCGATCAGGTCGAGGTCGAACTCGCGGCTGAGGCGCCCTGGATGATTTCGAGGTGGAGCAGGCCGAGGAAGCCGCACCGGAAGCCGAAGCCGAGCGCGGCCGAGGTCTCCATCTCGTAGGAGAAGGAGGCGTCGTTGAGGCGCAGCTTCGCTCCATCGCCGCGCGCAGCCCTCGAAGTCGGCGGCGTCGACCGGGAACAGGCCGCAGAACACCACCGGCTGCACTGCGGAAGCCGGGAAGCGGCGCGTCGGTGGGCTTGCGCTCGTCGGTGATGGTGTCGCCGACCGAACAGTCCGCGACGGTCTTGATCGAGGCGAGGAGATAGCCGACTCTGCCCGGCCCCAGCTCGGCCGACGTCGACCAGCTTGCCGGGCCGGAACACGCCCACCCGGTCCAGCTCGTGGCTGGCGCCGGTGCGCATCATCTTCACTTTCTGGCGCTTCGAGAACCCTGTCGACGACGCGCACAATGACCACGACGCCGAGATAGGGACCGTGACAGGCGTCGACCAATGCCTTGAGCGGCGCGTCGCGGTCGCCGGTTTTGGGCGCGGGCAGGGCGCGTGACGACCGTCTTCGAGCACGTCCTCGACGCCGAGGCCCGACTGGCCGAGCACAGCACCGCATCCGAAGCGTCGAGGCCGATCACGCTCGATCTGCTCGCGCACCCGGTCGGGCTCGGCGGCGGCAGGTCGATCTTGCTGAGGACCGGCACGATCTCGTGGTTCTGGTCGATGGCCTTGTAGACATTGGCCAGCGTTCCGTGCCTTGACGCCCTGGGAGGCGTCGACTACCAGGAGCGAGCCTCGCAGGCGGCGAGGCAGCGCGACACCTCACAGGCGAAGTCGACGTGGCCGGGCGTGTCCATCAGGTTGAGGACATAGGTCTCCTTCGTCCCGGGCGGTGTAGTCGAGCCGCACCGTCTGGGCCTTGATGGTGATGCCGCGTCGCGCTCGATATCCATCGAATCGAGCACCTGTTCGGTCATTTCACGCTCGGTCAGGCCGCCCGTCATCTGGATGATGCGGTCCGCCAGCGTCGACTTTCCGTGGTCGATGTGCGCGATGATGCAGAAATTTCGATCTTGTCTCGGGGAGTTTCGTGGCCTGAGATACCAGCGCCTCCGCCTCCCGCCAATGGGCTGCTTTCGTGGGGCGGCGGGCCTTAACGATTCCAAGGAAACGCCCCATTTGCGTCACGGGTCTGTCGCCGACGCAGCTCACACCACACGGGCGGCACGGGCGAACGCCCCGCGTCGTAGCAGCCTGAAAGGGCGGCTGGAGCGGCGATCCGCTCTCCGGCGCCTGAAGGTCCGGTGAAGTCCGGTGGCGTTTGTTTGCAGCCCTTCGGCATCGCCGGAGGTCGACTGCAGTGCCAAATCCGTCCCGCATCGTATCGCGAACCCGCTCGCTTCGCGGCGGTTTTGAAGGCCGCCGCCGCCCGCCCGCTGGGCCTCACCGTGATGGACGCCGCCGAGGGCTTCATCGTCGGCCGCGCCGGTCGCGGCGTGCTGCTGCGCGTCAGCGCGACCGCGCCGCCGCCGACGCTCCGGGCGATTTCGACCGCCTCCGAGACGCGTCCGGCCCTGGTCGCCCCGAGGCGGTCGGCCAGCTCCAGCGCGTCCGGGCCTTCCCGTGAGGCGATCCGCCATGGCGGCGAGACGCTGGCCTACTCTCCGTGCACGCGGCGCATGCTGGGCGCTACGCCGCGCGTATGTCGGACCCGGACGGCAACTGCACTGAGTGCGTCTTGCCGGTCTAGCGGGCCGGTTTAGGGCGGCCGGTCCAGGGCTGTCGTTTCGGCTTCGCTTCGGAGTGGAGCGGGCTACTCGTCGCTGTAGGCGTCGAAGTCCTTCTTCGGACCCGTCACCGAATTCGCCGTCGTTCGGGCGCGCAGGCGCTCTTGAGCGCCTCCCAGTCTTGTCGCTCAGCGCCAGCTTGGGTTCCGGCAGCTTGCCCAGCGCTGCCACCCTGGCGCCCGCGCCGGGCCTCGGCCCGCCGGGACGGCGTGGGGTGCGTCTGCAGGAGCGCGTGAAGGGCGGATCGTCGCCCGTCTCCTCGGCGATGACGTCGAAAAACTCCGCCAGCCTGCCCGGATCGGCGCCGAGCGCGACCAGATAGTCGATCGCCGCCGCGTCGGTTTCGTCCTCGGCCTGCGCCCGAGCCGCAGCGACTGCAATTGCGCGCCGAGGGCGACCATCTGCTGGCCGAGCGCTTCGAACCGCCGCCGAGCATGGCGAGATCGATCAGCGCCGCGCCGCCGGTCTGGCGGACGATCGCGGCCATCACATGCCGGCGCGACGTGCGCGGTCCGTGCGCCAGCACCCGGCGAACTGGTCCGGCGGTCCCAGCATCGCCAGCAGGCGGTCGGTGACCACGATCGTGCCGCCGGGCAGGGCGAAGGCGTTGGCGAAATCGGCGTGGACGAATTCGAGGCGGGTCCGGAACCGGGCGGAGGCCGTCTGTCCCATCATGTAGGCGAGGCGTTCGGCCTCCATCTGCGCCATGCGCGGCACGCGGCACGGCTCGGTCATGATCGCGATCATGGCTCTGGAGTTCTCGCCCAGCCGCGTTTCAACGCTATCGGCGTGAGCCGCGATCGGCGTCGCCAGTATGGGAACGCCGAAGAAAGCGCACGCGACACGCCGAAGGCGACGCCGACGAGGACAAGGCCGATAATCGGTCCGGTCAGCAGACCTTCCGCAGCAGGTCCGCGAGCAAGCGCGCAGCGTCGGTTTCGGCAAGCAGGCCGAGGCGCTGATGGCCTTGCGCTGAGCTGCGCCGCGCCGGTGCGGCGGAGGTCGGCGAGCACGATGTCGCGGAAGGGCCAGACCGCGCCTGCCTCGTCGCCGGCGATGCGCAGCTTGCGGCCTCGCCTCGACGGAAAGCGGTGGACGCGATGCCGGCGCCGCTTCGGGCCGTCGCTGGAAGCGGCTGGCCGGGCAAGCCGTCGTCGGCGAGCGTGCCTGCGGCGCTGCTTGTGCGCGCTGTCGTCTTGAGGAACTGGTCGGGTCGTCGATCGATGCCGTCATTCGTCTGCCCTCCTCAGAAGCCTCCGATGTCGAACGCGTCCGCCAGTTCTTCGCTGCGCGGCCCGGTGGAGGCGGATTGCCGGATCGCGTCGAACCGGATGAGCCCGGTCGAAGTCAGCCGATTGAAGACGTAGCGAAGGTGCGGGCGGTTGCGATGGGCTGCCCGATCCGAGCGTGAACACGACGATCAGCCCGTTGACGACCTGCAGGCCGAACAGGCCGGGTGCGGTCGCCGCGATCCGGAAGCGCGCCGCGTCGATGCCGACGATCTCGGCCTTCCGGCGCAACAGCGGCCTGATAGGGCAGGGAGGCGAGATAGATGACCAGGCTGGCCGAGTGCGGCTGCAAATCGACAAGACCATGGTCCACGACGGAATGCTGGGGTCGATATCCAAGGTGGGTAAGATCACGGACATGAAGACGGCGAACCCGATACAGGCGCCGCTGCCGACAACCCACAGAATGGCGAACGGACTGTAGAGGCCGGCGGCGAGCCGTTCGCCGGGCGCGCCGGCCTTGAAGGCCGCGCGCCATACTGCGTCTCTTCTCACAGCCGGCGCGTCAGGCGCATCTGCGCGGCGGGCGTGAACCAGCCCAGCGTAGCGCCGGAGAGCAGGCCGAACCGATCGCCGCGAGCGCATATTCGACCGCCAGTGCTGCCGGTCGTCCATCCTGAAGCGGATCTCAGCGCCAGGTCGAACGGCTGAAGGGTAGCGGGCGAGGCGTAGCGACCGCGTAGTTGATCAGGAAAAAGAACCCGAATTCGAAGACCAGGATGGACAGCCAAATCAGGCCGTAGGGCAGGTAGTACGGTCCGATGGTGAAGGGATGAGGAAGACCGGCAGGAAGAGGCCGAACAGCACGATCAGGAAGCCTTGCACAGCTCCCAGCCGGTGCCGATATACGCCATCGGTCTGTCGTTGATTTCCCGGTGCGCGCGAGGATGCGGCGGCGAACTCCGGGTTCGGCCCCAGAACCGGTACAGCGTCAGCGTGACGATGTTGAGAAGCGCGTTCTGGACGGCGAGCTCTGGCGACGGCCGCCTGCGTCCGGTGAAGGAAGGGCGACTCTCGCCCGAACCTCGGGACGACGGGGTTCCGAGGTCCGATCCTGGCGCTGCGTCCGGGTCGGCGGACCGCGCCGGAACAGCGGATCGAGGTCGTCGTCCGCGGACGGACCGCTATTGGTGATGTCTGACATGTTCCCCCCTTGTCCGCGACTGTCCCCCTCTGAACCGCAGACATCCGTACGCCAGCGCCCCAGCGCCGCCTTGGCCAACGGGATTCAACCGGATGGGTCACGGGCCGGTGAATTTGCGGGACTTTTCGCGAACGGTTCGGCGGACCGGTGCGCAGGTTGCAGACCTGCTCGTCCAAGAGTGCGAAGACTGATCAGGCGGTGGCGGCGAGCCCGCGAAGGCGGGATTTCGTCCCGTTTCGGGACGCATGATCGGCCGGATCGCGGCGGCGGCCTGCTGGGGTTGGCGGCGCTGATGTTGATTTTTGCCGGCTTCGCCATGTTCCAGCCGGGCTCGGACGGGACGCCCGCGCCGTCGGTCTGCGCCCGCCGAAACGCCTGAAACGCCTGAGACGCCAGAAGCGCCAGCGAGCAGTCCTGCCGCCGCCGCGCCGGCCGGTCCGCCGCCGCCGCCGGGCCAGATCGGCGAAGCCTTCGTCGACCGCTTCGACGGCCCGGAGCTGGACCCGCGCTGGAACGTCTCCGACGGCTGGTCGAACGGCGCCTGGATCGACAGCGACTGGCGCAAGGAGCAGGTGCGGCTGACCCCGGCCGGGCTCGAAATCGTGATGGAGAAGAGCCCGCCCGGACGCGAGAAGGCGTTCGCATCCGGCGAGGTGCAGTCGCGCGACGTCTATCGCTACGGCTATTTCGAAACGCGCATGAAGATGCCGAAGGCGAAGGGGATTTCGGTCGCCGCCTTCACCTTCGCGCCGCGCATGGCGCGCGGAAAATCGCAGGAGATCGACATCGAGCTGACCGGGCGCGATCCGCGCAGCGTCGAACTGACCATCCATCTCGATTCCAAGACCGATCATGCGCGGCTGCAACTGCCCTTCGACGCCTCGCAGGGCTTTCACACCTATGGCTTCGAATGGCTGCCGGATCGGGTGCGCTGGTATGCCGACGGCGAGATGATCTACGAGGACGCCGGATCGAAGGCTGCGCGGCTCGACGAACCGCAACTGTTCATCTTCATGCTGTGGGGCGCGCGCAAGCTGGAACCGTGGCTCGGCAAGCTCGACATGAATGGCGGGCCATGGACCTACACCATCGCCTGCGCCGCCTATCAGCCGGTCTATACCGGCGTTTCGCCCTGCGCCGCAGAAGCGGACGGACTGCAGACGCCGGCGTAGACGCCGGTCCGCACGGTTCGCCGCACCCGGCCCGAGGGACTGGCGCGCACCGCCTGCATCACCTCTTCGAGCAGGGCCTTGCGCACGGGTTCGGGCGCGCCCGCGACGCGCGAGAGCGTGCCGAACAGGGCGGCGAGCGCGTCCGGCGAAAAGTCGATAACCTGTTCGAAGACCGCGCTGCGCACATCGGTGAAGCCGGCCGAGCGCAGTTCGCCGAGCCGCGCGGGCGCATCGAGTCCGAAGGCGCGCTGCGGTCCGGACTTGCGCCGGCCTTCCTCAAGGCCTTCGAAACGCGCGGCGACGGCGCGGTCGATCTCGTCCGGCGTTTCGGGATCGTGGAAGACATGCCACCACATCGCGAACCAGCCGCCCGGCCTGAGCGCGGCGCGCACACGCGCCAGCGCCCTGCCGCGCGCCAGCCAGTGAAACGAGGTCGCGGCGAAGACGAGGTCGGCGCTGTGGGGCGCAAGCGCGACGTCCTCGAAACGGGCGATGCGCAGGTCGAGGCGCGGGTCGCCATCTGTTTTTTGCCGGAGCCGTCCGGCCAGTCCGGCGTCGGGCTCGATCGCCAGCAGGGAGCGCACGCCGCGCTGCAGGACCGGCAGGCTGGCGAGGCCGGTTCCCGCGCCGATCTCGACGCACTCGGCGCCCGGTCCGAGCCCGCAGACCCCGGCGAGCCAGTCGAACAGGTCGCTTGGGTAGGGCGGACGCGCGGCGTCGTAGGCCTGCGGATCGGCGCCGAAACTGGTGCGGCCATGCGAGGTCGAGCGGGAGGCCAAGCGGAACGTCCTGTGAGGGGCCGGCGTGCAGTGCGGGCGGGGCGGTGCGGCCGCCGCGCACATTGACGAAACGGCCGGCCGGGAGGTTTCATCATGTCTCCGCACCGCGCCACGCTGGCAAGAGGCAGCCGATGAAGTCGAACCGTATCGTGCGTTATCTCGCCCCCTACGCCCTGTCGGGGTTCGTCATGGCGGCGCTGTTCGTGCTCGGCCTTTTGGCCAACAACGTCGCCAACCTGCGCACGCTGGTTTCGACATCGGATGTCGGCGTGCTGGCGGTCGGCCTGCTGACCTTCTTCACCGGCCTGACGCTGGCCAGCGTGCAGATGGGCGCGGCGATCATGGCGCTGGGCTGGAAACGCCGGAAGGACGGCGACGACGCTGGCCTGAAAGCGATGCTGAGACCCGCGCCGTCGCCCGCGCCGGTCAGGGCGCGAAGCTCGAACGGGCGGTGATCGCCCAGCGGCCGTCCTTCAGTTCGACGATGTAGAGCGAGTTGAACCGCGCCAGCTCCGATCCGTCGGCGCGGTAGCGCACGAAGGTCGTCAGCATGTGCGCCTTGGTCGGCCCGCACTGCACGATGCGCCGGTCGGCCCACGCCGAATGGTCCCAGCCGATCGCGGCGAGGCGCTCGAAACTGCCGGCCAGTTCGTCGGCGGACTGGATCACCCGCACCGAGCCGCTGGCGATCCGCACATGCGGGAAGTGCAGGCTCTCGCCCCACGCCTCGGCGTCGCGGGCGTTGAAGCCGGTCATGAACCGGTCGGTCGCCTCGAAGGCCGGCGCGAAGGCGGGGCAGGCCGAGAAATCCGCGGAGGCGTCCGGCGCGAGCGTTTCGCGCGCCTCGCTTTCGGTGACGCTGATGTGCATGCATCCGGCCGCGACGGCGGCCAGCCCTGCGGCGAGCATGGCGGCGCCGAGGCGTTTCACGGCGGCGGTCCCTGGCGACGGCATGGCGTGTCTCCCCTTGTTTGGTCTTGTTATGACCGGTCTTGTTTCGACTGGTCTGGCCGGTTCCGGACGCGGTCGCAAGCGGGGGGCGCAAGCGGGGCCCACAAGCGGGGGCCACAAGCGGGAAGGGGTCGCGCAGGCCGCCGGGTTTGCGGGCGAACCGCCATTACACGCCGGGGCAAGCTTGCCGAAGAAGCCGGATATAGCGCACACTGGCCCCGATCGCCCGTCCGTTCGGGCAAAACCGGCCCGTCCGGGCCTGCTTCAGAGGTGACGAATGTCCGCCATGCTGATCGCCGCCGTCCTGTTCGCTTCCGGTCCGCAGGAGGCGCCGGCGGCCGACGCCGCGCCGCCCCCGGCCGCCGCCGAGCAGCCGGTGAAGGCCGAAAAGCCCAAGCGCAAATGCCGGATGGAGCCGGTGACCGGTTCGCGCGCCCGCCTTCAGCGCGTGTGCACCGACGACCAGCTGGCCGAGGACACCCGCAAGGCCGTCACCAACATGCAGAACGCCACCTCCAGCATGCGGCTTCCCTCGTCGGCCGGCGGCGGCTGAGACCAGGACCGGGTTCTGGGCGACGCGGCGCGCCCGCTTATCGACCTCATTCGTCCAGTTGCGCCGGAGTTTGGGCGTCCGACAGGGCTTCCTGGAGCCGTTCGGCGGACTGTTCCGCCTGCATGCGATCCAGCGACAGCTGATAGTATTCAAGCTGCGTCTGGTAGAGCTTCGCCTGTATCTCGATCAGGTCCTGCTGGGTTCTGACGCCGAGGATCTCCTCGAGGCTCGACGTTTGCGCGGGAATTTTCGGGGGCGCGGCGCCGGGCAGGCTTTGCAGCAGGGGCTGGTCCGGACTTCCGGCGAGCAACTGGATATAGGGCGAGCCGTTGACGCGGTTGTAGTCCTGCATCGCAATGCTGTCCGTTTTGACCGGCGCCTCCCAGATCACATTGATGCGCGCGATCACGCGGTTGGGGTCTTCCCTGTCGAGCTGCAGGCGCACGACTTCGCCGACGGCGATGCCGTTGAAGCGGACCTCGCTGCCTTCCGTCACCTCCGGAGGACCGTTGAAAATCACGTCATAGGTCGCGATCTCGGGCCGCCAGCCGAAGAACTGGTACCAGACGATGAGACCGACATAGGCGGTCGCAAGCAGGCCTGCGACGGAGGTGATCTTCCACCACCACCGGAGCCGCATCCATCTCGACCACAGGCTGCGACGGCGCGCGGCGGCCAGCGAGGCGTCGGGGATCGCCACGGTCGCTCCGCCGAGTTCCGAAACCCAGAACCGGGTCATGATGCGCCACGGGCCGGGCGGCTGGCGCGACGACCATTCGCGCAGCTTCTGGGGATCGCCCTCGCTCATCAGCCGCGCCCATTCGAGCCGCTTGCCGTCGCTGCACAGCGAGGCGATGCGCGTCAGCGTCTTCACCCAGCCGGCGTGATCGTCCTCGCCCCGCCACCCGGCGAGGTTTTCGGTCTGAAGCAGGTTGAAGGGCGGGGTCAGCTTGGTCGGCTGCAGGAAACAGGCGACGAGCTTCTCGCTTTCATGGGCGGCGGCGGCCTCGCCGCGCACCCAGCTGGATTCGAGCGCGGCCGGCGTCCAGCAGACCAGGACCACATGCGCCGACTTCAGCTTGGAGGCGATCTGCTCGTCGAAACTCGGCCCCGCCTCCAGCCGGGTGTCGAGCCAGACGTCAAACCCCAGCTCCTTGAGTTTGGCGACAATCGGCTCGACCTTGGTGGCGTCGCCGCGCTTGTAAGAGATAAAGACGTCCGGTCCCGCCATTAAACCAGCCCCCCAACCATTGCCTCTCTCAGTCCGGTGTGGACCAAAACAGGCGGGGAGGTCAAAGCGGCGCGCAGGCCTCGGCGAGCCAGGCGCGGTCGTCTTCGGGCATCAGCGGGCCGATCTCGGCCAGCACGCGCGCGTGATAGCGGTCGAGCCACAGCCATTCCTGTTCGCTGAGCATGCCCTTCTCGATCAGGCGGCGATCGATCGGCGCCAGCGTGAGCGGCTCGAAGCCGAGCATCTCGCGGTCGCCGCCGGGGATCGCCTTGGCCTCGGTGACGAATTGCAGGTTCTCGATGCGGATGCCCCACGCGCCTTCGCGATAATAGCCGGGCTCGTTCGAGACGATCATGCCTGGCGCCAGCGGCACATTGTTGGGAACCTTCGCGATCCGCTGCGGACCTTCATGCACGCCGAGATAGGACCCGACGCCATGGCCGGTGCCGTGGTCGTAATCGAAGCCCGCCTCCCACAGCGACATGCGCGCCAGCACGTCGAGCGCCGAGCCCGACGTGCCTTTCGGGAAGCGCACGCGCGACAGCGCGATATGCCCTTTGAGTACGCGGGTGAAGCGGTCGCGCATTTCCGCGGTCGGCTCGCCGATCGCCATGGTGCGCGTGACGTCGGTGGTGCCGTCGAGATACTGCCCGCCCGAGTCGAGCAGGAACAGCGTGCCGCGTTCGAGCTTGCGGTTGGTCGAGACGTCGGGCCGGTAGTGGTTGATCGCGGCGTTGGGCCCGGCCGAGGAGATCGCGAAGAAGGACAGATCCTTCAGCTCGCCGGTCATCTCGCGGAATTCCTCGACCTTCTTGGCCGCGTCGATTTCGGAGACCTCGCCGGTCTGTCCGTTTTCGTCGAACCAGCGCAGGAAGCGCGACAGCGCCGCGCCGTCGCGCCGGTGCGCGGCCTTCGATCCCTCGATCTCGACCGCGTTCTTGCACGCGCGCGGCAGGGCGCACGGATCGGCGGCGCGCGTCACCTGCGCGCCGGCCCGGTCGAGCGTGTTGAAGAACCACGCCGAGGCCAGAGACGGGTCGAGGCTGACCTTCTTGCCCGAGAGTTTCACCATGCGGTGTTCGATCTCGCTGGCGGGGCGCAGCGAGACTTCGTTGCCGAGATGCGCGCCGAGACCGGGGCCGACCTTCTGCCCGTTGAGGAACAGTTCGGCCTGGCCGTCGGCGAACACGATCGCGCGGCCCAGCGGCAGCGGCGTGCAGTCGACGTCGCCGCCGCGAATGTTGAACAGCCAGGCGATGGAGGCCGGCGAGGTCAGCACCGTCGCCTCGACGCCCTGTTCCTTGAGCAGCCTGCCGATGCGCGCGCGTTTGTCGGCCGAGCTTTCGCCCGCATACTTGATGTCGTGGGGGACGACCTGCGCCAGCGGTTCGGGCGGACGGTCTTTCCAGGCCGCGTCGATCGGGTTGTGCGCGACCGCGACGAGTTCGGCGCCGGCCTTCTTCGCGGCGCTCTCCAGCCTGGCGAGCGCATCGGGGCTCATCAGCGTCGCGTCGTATCCGATTTTGGAGCCCGAAAGGTTCTGCCCGGCGAGCCAGCCGAACGGGCCCAGATCCATCAGGTCGCCGACCTGGAACAGCGACTTGTCGAGCTGGCGGGCGGCCTGAAGCGTGTAGCGCCCGTCGACGAACACGATGGCGGACTTCGCGAACACGAAGGCCGCGCCCGCCGAACCGGTGAAGCCGGTCGCCCATGACAGGCGTTCATTGCAGGCGGGCAGATACTCGTTCTGATATTCGTCGTCGTGCGGGATGTAGAAACCGTCGAGCCCCTGCGCCTTCATCTGCGCGCGCAGCGCCGGCAGGTTGGTTCGCCCGAGGTCTGGTCCGCCGATTACGTCGTAGGTCTGTCTCATGTGCGATCCGGTGCTGAACGGCCAAACGCTAGGCGGCCAAATGCTGTACGGGTCGGATGCTGTGCGGGGCCGGTTGGTCCGGACGCACGCGCGGGGAGGGGCCGCGCCGATCCTGCATCCCTAGGGTAGGCGCCCGGCGGCCGCGCCGCAATGGCCGCGCACGGCGATGCTGCGCTTTCAGGCGGCGGCTGGGCCGGGGCGTTCGTAAACCAGCGTCGACCAGCCATGCAGCCGCCCGCGCCGCACGAGGGTGAGTCCCTGTCCGCGATAGGCGGCCTTTACCTGCGGCTCCTGGAAGGCGAGCAGGCCGGACAGGATCACCCGTCCGCCGGGGCGCACCAGTTTGGCGATGTCGGGCGCCAGATGCACCAGCGGGCGCGCGAGAATGTTGGCCATCACCAGATCGTAGGGCGCGCGCGTGCGGATCGCGACATGGTTGGCGCCGGTCGCCGTCATCAGGCGCAGGCGCGGGCCGGTATGGTTGTTGCGGGCGTTCTCGCGCGCGACGCGGACCGATTCCGGATCGATGTCGGTTCCCAGAACCGAGGTCGCCCCGGCCTTCAGCGCGGCGATCGACAAGACCGCCGAGCCGGTTCCGATGTCGAGCACGCGGCCGAGCGGGCGCGAGCGGGCGAGTTCGGCCAGCGCCAGCAGGCAGCCCTTGGTGGTGCCGTGATGCCCGGTGCCGAAGGCCGGGCCGGCCTCGATCCACACCGGGATGCGGCCGCCGCCCGCCCGCGCCAGCTGATGCGCGCCGGCGACCACGAAGGGTCCGGCCTCGACCGCGGGCAGGCCTTCGAGCGAGACCGCGACCCAGTCCTTGTCCTCCAGCGGCAGCACGGCGGGGCTGAGGCCCGGCGCCTCGGCGGCGATGATCGCGGCGACCTGTTCGGCGATGTCCTGGTCGAGACAGAAAGCGTCGAGGCTCCACGCCGTCTTCGAGGCCTCCTCGATCGAGACCGCCGAGGCCGGCGGCGGATCGAGCGCCATCAGCATGTCCGAAATCCGTTCGGCTTCCGGGCGGGAAAGCTGGACATGAACCTGATACATGGTCTCGCGCCTTTCTGGTCGCGCGGCGAAGGCCGGCGGACAGCCGGGTAACGCAGAGCGCGGCGCGAGGCCAGTCCCGGTCGCGCCCAAGTGTGCGGCGCACGCCGGTTTGGGGCCTAGGGCTGGAAGGTCAGCCGTGCGGCGGTGGTGTCGCCGGTCTGGATCGGCAGGGCGGTGTCCGGGCGCGGCGGGGCGAGGGGCGCGGAATCGGCCGGAAGGCCCGCCCAGACGCCCGTGACGATCCACGGCGCGGGATCGGCGTCGAGGGCGGACGGCGTGCCGTCCGGTCGCCGGTCGGGCGCGAGGTCGAAGCGCACCAGCATCTCGTTGCACGAGCGTCCGACGCAATCGAAGGTCACGGCGCGGCCGAGCGTTTGCGACAGGTCGGCGGTCTCAGGGGCGCTTTGCAGCCGGGCCGCGCGCACCCCGGCCGAGGCCGGCGCCCGCACCCGGATCATGCGCGCGCCCGGAGCGGCGATGCGCAGCGTCACGGCGCCTTTTCCGGCGGTGCGGCTGTCGGCGACGGTTTCGACGGTGACGTTGTAGCCGTCCGGATAGGGCGCGCGGCGGACGCCGACTTTCGCGGGCGCGCCGGGCATGAAGGTGTCGTCGGTCAGGCTGAACGCGTCGCGCACCGCCTGCGGCATCGCCTTGTAGGGTCCGTAGACGGCGAGATCGGCGGTCTGCCGGTCGAGGTCGAGCCGCGTCATGTAGTTGTAGGCGATCGGCGTGTCGCGCGAGGCCGCCGGCAGGACCAGGGTGAAGCCCGAAGCGATCACGAGGCCGGCGGCGAGCGGCGTCAGCGTCATGCGCGCCGCGCCCGGCTGCGGCCGCAGCAACGGCAGGAAGGGCGCCAGCGCCAGCGCCTCGACCAGTCCGAAGACCGGCGCGATGGCGAGGCCGAGCATGCTGTCGAGCAGGTAGATCACCGGCAGGAAGACGATCAGCGTCGCCACGGCCGCGACCGGCCACAGATAGGGGCGGGTCGCCGGGTAGACCCAGGTCGCGACGGCGACGGGGATGAACGCGATCGCCGGGATCACGAACAGGATCGATGCGCCCGGCACCTGTCCGGAAAGCGCGAGGCCGACGGCGAGGAACCAGAACCAGCCCGAGGAGAACAATCGTCCGCTGGAGCTGCGCCGCCCCATCAGGGCGAGCAGGCCGATGATCGCCATCACCGTCAGCAGGAAGATGACGAGGTTGAACGCCTGCGGGTAGGCCCACCAGAATTGCGCCTCGGGCCGCACCAGGCCGAACAGCCACAGCGCGACGAAGGCCAGCGCGCCCGCCGCGATCAGCGTCAGCGGCGGCAGCAGGAAGGCGCGCACGTCGAAGCGCGGCGCCGAGGTCTCGCGCGCCGGCCGCAGGAACAGCACGACCGACAGCAGCAGCGCGCCGGCCAGAATGACCATGCCGACAAGGCTGGGGACGACGACGAGGAAGCGCGTTCCGAAGTCGGAATAGACAAGATCGGAGGGCTTGGCCTTGCCGGTGCTGGAGAAGGCGTTGGCCGCCGCCAGCGCCTGATCGCCCATATGCTGCACGCTGCGCGGGTCGAGTTCGGCGAGGTCGTCGCGGCTGGTGTGGTAGAAGGCGAGGCCGTCGCCGATGGCGATGTTGATGCCGGCGTGTCCGGCGTCGAGGTGAACGCTGAGGTCGGTCGAGTTCGGCATGCGTTCATAGACCGCCGCCGTCATCGAGTTCGCCACCGGGCGGTGCGCGTGCTGCGCCCACGGCGTCACCACCTCGCCATTGGGGCGGCTGGTCTCGAACATCAGCGCCGGGCCGCGCACGCCGCGCGCCTCCAGATTGATCATCGCGCCGACGTCGTAGCCATAGGATTTGTTGTCGGTGAACGCCTGCGCGCCGAGAAGCGCGGCTTCCTCGCCGTCGGTGATCAGGAACAGCACCGGGCCCTGCGGCGGCGCGCGCTTGTAGAGGCTGGCGATCTCCAGCAGCACCGCGACCCCGACGCCGTCGTCGCCATAGCCGGGGCTGGCGTCGACGCTGTCATAATGGGCGGTGAGCACCGTCACCGGCCCTTTGAGCGGACCGTCGGGAGCGGCGAGGAAGGTGATGTTCTGCACGCGGGCGCAGCGCACGATGGTGCGGTCCGGGCGCGACAGGCACGCCGTTTCGTCGTGCACGTCGGGCGCGTAGCCGAGGGCGCCGATCTCTTTGAGAAGTCGTTCGCGGGCGGCGTCCAGCGCGTCGCTGTCGACCGGGTGCGGCGTGCCGTCGAGCACGCGCGTGAGACGTTCGACGGCGCGCCCGGCGTCGAACGCTTCGGGCGGGTTCTCGGTCCGGACCGGTCCGGGCTCGACGATCGCGCCGCGAAACCAGAACGCCGCGACGAGCAGGATCGCGACCGCCAGCGGCCAGAATCGCGCAAACTGTGCGACGGCCCGCAGTCCGCCGGACGCCTCGCTTCGCTCGTTCATGTCGGCCTCTCCCCGCGCGGTTTCCGCGTTCTCGCCGGGACAATGACGGGCGCGGGCATGGCGGTCAACGCGCGCGCGGCGGGGTTACAGCAGATGCGCCTCGGCCTCGTCGCGATGCTTCTTGAGATACTTCATGAACGGCGTGCCGCCGGTGCCGATGTCGGTGTCGTTTCCGGCCGCGTCGCGCGACTGCTTGTTGATGTAGCTGGCGGCGTATTCGAGATGGCGGGTGCGGAACCGCGCAAGGCTGCGGACATTGTCGTTATACGCCTCGCGCAGGGCGCTGGTCTCCGCGCCGGCGATGAATTCGCGCACCCGGCTATGCGCGCGCACGTCCTCGATGAAGCGGCGGTGCGCGGGCGGACGGTACATGTGCAGTTCGTCGAGGAAGGTGCGCAGCGGATCGCCGGCGTGGCCGACCCCCAGAAGCGCGTCCATCGCCGGAACGATCGAGGACTGCGATCCGGTCTGGCCGCGAAACGCCTGCGGCTCGCCGCGCGTCTCGGCGACGCCCTCATAGATCAGCCCGGCGCCGAGCGCGGGGTTGTCCTTCCAGCCATGGATGTAGGGGCGCACGCGGTGGAAATAGATGTAGGGATCGCAGCGTTCGGGCATTCGGTCGAAGATGGCGTTGATGTCGGTCCACGCGGCCTGCATCGCGGCGAGTTCGGCTTCGGCGGCTGCGGCCTCGCCCCGGTCGGCGGCGGCGATCAACGCCGGCGTGCGGGCCAGAAGCTCGCCGGCGCGCGCCTCGATCGCCACATGCACCAGCACGAACCAGCACTCGTCCTGCCCGGCGAGGAAGTTCTGGATCATGTAGATGTTGTCGAGCGCGATCGGCGCGGACCGGTCGAAGCGGTCCCAATTGTCCAGCACATAGGCCGAGTAGGGCAGCAGCGGCGGCTGGCCGAGACGCTTGCCGACCGTCCAGATCGGCTGCGCGAGGCAGGCGGGAAGCCGCGCCGGCGCTTCGGGCTCGCCCCAGACATAGGACTGCACCAGGAAGGACAGCCGCACCATCGCCATGCGGATCTCGGTCTCGGACGCCTCGGCGCAGAAGCGCGCCAGGTCGATGACCGGCAGGCGCTCGAGATGGGCGCGGATGCGCCCCGTCAGCAGGGTGCGCGGCAGGTCGCGGGCGGCCTCCTCCAGGGGCGAAAGTTCGCCCGGAAGGGTTATGTCCGCAGCGTCATGCGAGCAAAGATACCCCCTGCTTTCAGTGATATCGTAGTTGGATAGCCCCAGCATTGTCGACATGGAGAAGAAATCCTCCCGGGATTCGCGATTTCGCGGGAGGAAACACGCGCGCGTGCGCGCTGTAAAGTTGCGGTCTGTTGAGCCGCGCCGGGGCGAGACGGCCCGCAGAAGGCGCCGAGACGGCCCCGGGACGGGCTAGTGCGCCGTTTCCACTTCGGTGATCTCGGCCAGCATCTGGTCGCCGCACCTGATGCGCACGCCGCGATAGGCCTCCGCGATCGCCGGGGCCGAGAATTCGACCGTCTCGGTGGTCAGCACCTGAATCACCTGTTCCTGAGGCGGCGTCGCGCTGAGGTTCAGCGTCTGCACCGGGATGGCGCTGCGGTCGGCCATGCCGGCGGTCAGGCTGAGCGTGAAGCCCGGCGTGGGCAGCACCACCTTGCCGCTGACGCGAAGCGTCGCCTGCGCGCCCGGTCCGGGCATCTTGTCGAGCCAGGCGGTCCAGTCGCTGCTTTCGATGACCGGGCAGTCGGCGGTCTCTTCCGATTGCGGCGTCACGAGTGCGTCCTCCTGTGCGGCGGCGTCCGGGGCGGCGGCCTCCGGGGCGGTCTCGCCGGCGGGCGCGGCGTCCTTGGGCGAACACGCGGCCAGCGCGGCGAATGCGGCGAGGACGGGGATGCTGACGGCGCGCATGGGCTCGATCCTTGTTTGCGCCGGCTCCAACCAGGCCGGCGTCGCCAGCCTAGCATGGATGACCGCCGCCAGCGCGCGCGAAATGTCAGTGCGCAGATGTCAGCGCGCAGATGTCAGCGCGCAAACCTCAGTGCGCTTCGGCCCACGACTTGCCGGCGGCGGCTTCGACCACCAGCGGCACGTTGAGATTGAGCACCGGATGCGTCGCCGCCGACATCACGTCCTTGGCGACCGCGATCAGGTCCGGCGCTTCTTTCTCGGGGCATTCGAACACCAGTTCGTCGTGCACCTGAAGCAGCATCCGCGCCTTCAGCTTCGCGGCCTTCAACGCCTGCGGCATGCGCACCATGGCGCGCTTGATGATGTCGGCCGCCGATCCCTGCAGCGGCGCGTTGATCGCCTGCCGCTCGCCGAAATTGCGCTCGGCAGGGTTGGTCGACTTGATCTGAGGCAGCCACACCTTGCGCCCGAAAATGGTTTCGACATGGCCGTGCTCGCGCGCATACTCGCGATAGCGGTCCATATAGTCGCGAATGCCGGGAAATTTCTGGAAGTACGACTTGATGTAGGCCGACGCCTCCTCGCGCGGGATCGAAAGCTGGCGCGCCAGTCCGAACGCCGAGATGCCGTAGATGATGCCGAAATTGATCGCTTTGGCCTGACGGCGGACCATCGGGTCCATGCCCTCGACCGGGGTGTTGAACATCTCCGAGGCGGTCATGGCGTGAATGTCGACGCCGTCGAGGAACGCCTGGCGCAGCGAGGGAATGTCGGCGACGTGCGCCAGCAGCCGCAGCTCGATCTGGGAGTAGTCCGCCGACACCAGGACGTTTCCGGGTTCGGCCACGAACGCCTCGCGGATCTTGCGGCCTTCCTCGGTGCGCACCGGAATGTTCTGGAGGTTGGGATCGGTGGAGGCGAGCCGCCCGGTCTGCGCGCCCGCCAGCGAATAGCTGGTGTGGACCCGGCCCGTATCGGGGTTGATCGCCTCTTTCAGCGTCTCGGTATAGGTCGAGCGCAGCTTGGCCAGCATGCGCCAGTTGAGCAGCACGCGGGGCAGGGCGTGGCCCTCCGCCGCGAGATCGTCGAGCGTCTCCGCGCCGGTCGACCAGGCGCCGGTTTTCGTCTTCTTGGCGCCGGGCAGGCCCATCTCGCCGAACAGGATGTCGCCGATCTGTTTGGGGCTGCCGAGGTTGAAGTCGTGTCCGGCGAGCGTCTTGGCTTCGTCCTCCAGCGCCGCCATGCGCTGCGCGAATTCGCCGGACAGGATCGAGAGCCGGTCGCGGTCGACCAGTATGCCCTCGCACTCCATGTCGCTCGTCACCCCGATCATCGGGCGGTCCATGGTTTCGTAGACGGCGGCGACATGTTCGAACGGCAGGCGCGGCTTGAGCTTGAGCCACAGGCGCAGCGTGACGTCGGCGTCTTCGGCGGCGTAGCGCGTCGCCTTGTCGAGGTCGACCTGGTCGAAGGTGATCTGCGACTTGCCGCTTCCGATCAGCTCCTTGATCGGGATCGGCTTGTGCCCGAGATGCTTTTCGGAAAGCTCGTCCATGCCGTGGCCGGTGCGTCCGGCGTCGAGCACGAACGACAGCAGCATGGTGTCGTCATAGGGCGCGACCTCGACGCCGACGCGCCGGAAGATCTGCAGATCGTATTTGATGTTCTGGCCGACCTTCAGGATCGACGGGTCTTCGAGCAGCGGCTTGAGATGTTTGAGCGCGACGTCCGGCGCAAGCTGCGGAGGCGGGTCGCCGCCGAGAAGGTCGTCGCCCTTCGGGCCGTGTCCGACCGGGATGTAGCAGGCCCGTCCCGGCGCGATCGCCAGCGAGACGCCGACCAGTCCGGCGCGCATGGAATCGAGCCCCGTGGTTTCGGTGTCGACCGCGACGACGCCGGCGGCGCGCGCGGCGTCGATCCATTGTTGCAGATGCTCGAGCGTGATCACGGTCTCGTAAGTCGAATGATCGAACGGCGCGTCGGGAGCGGCGACCGGCTGGTTGCGATAGCCTTCCGGCGCCGGCGCGGACGCATTGGACGCCGGCGTTTCGCCTGTGGTCGCGGGCTTGGCGGCGGCGGGCCTGGACTCGGATTTGGCCGCGGCGTCGGGCACGGGCGCGCCCAGCGTTTCGGCGACGCGCCGCGTCAGCGTGCGGAACTCCATCTCCTGCAGGAAGTCGATCAGGGGGCCGGCTTCCGGATCGGCCACGCCCATCGCCTCCAGCGGTTCGGGCGTCGGCGCATCGGTGCGCAGCGTCACCAGCGTGCGCGACAGGCGCGCCATCTCGGCGTGCGCGATCAGGTTCTCGCGGCGCTTGGGCTGTTTGATCTCCTCGGCGCGCGACAGCAGCGTTTCAAGGTCGCCATACTCGTTGATCAGTTGCGCGGCGGTCTTGATCCCGATGCCCGGAACGCCCGGAACGTTGTCGACGCTGTCGCCGCACAGCGCCTGCACCTCGACGACCTTTTCGGGCGGCACGCCGAACTTCTCGATCACCTCCGGCGCCCAGAGGTGCCTGTCCTTCATCGAGTCGTAGAGGCTGACCTTGTCGGTCACCAACTGCATCAGGTCCTTGTCGGACGACACGATGGTGACGCGCGCGCCCCTGGCTTCGGCCTGGCGCGCATAGGTGGCGATGAGATCGTCCGCCTCGAAATTCTGCTGCTCGATCGCCGGCGTGCCGAACGCGATCGCCGCGCGGCGCACCAGCGGGAATTGCGGGCGCAGATCCTCCGGCGGCTCCGGCCGTTGCGCCTTGTACTGGTCGTAAAGTTCGTTGCGGAAAGTGATCGCCGACTTGTCGAACACGCAGGCGAAATGCGTCGGCCGTTCGGAGTTCTTGAGATCCTCCAGCAGCTTCCACAACATGTTGCAGAAGCCCGCCACCGCGCCGACCGGCATTCCGTCGGACTTGCGCGTCAGCGGCGGCAGCGCGTGGTAGGCGCGGAAGATGTAGCCCGAGGCGTCAACCAGATAGATGTGGCTGTCGGCGTCGACGGGACGTTGGACGGACATGGCGCGAACTCGACGGTGTGGGGAAAATCAGCGTTAAACGATGGTTATCAGCCGAGGCCCGCAGACGCCAGTTCGCGCCCCGATTGTGCACAAAGATGAACGCAGCCTGCACCTGAATTTAATCATCTCGCTCCATAATCCATGAAAACCCGGTTTCGGCGACGCTTGGCGATGCGCGCCGGAGACCTGAGACGTGAACGCCCTGGACGGTAGGTGAAGGGGGACCATGGCGGAGATTTTCAAAAATCCGCTCGATGAGGCGAGGGCGCCGCGCGGCGTCAGCGTGGGTATGGCGCTGCTCGGCGCCACGCTTGGCCTCTTCTCCAGCGCCATCCTGCTCCACCACTATGGATGGATGTGGGCGCTTGTGTTCCTGGCGTGCATGAGCGCCGCGCAGGCCGCGCTCGCGCTGGCGCTTCATCACTATCGCGGCGCGCCGGCGCCGGTTCGCGCGCGCGTGTCTCACCGGGTGAATTTCGGACTGGTGGCGGTGTGGACCGTCGCCGCCGTCGTGCTCTTCGCGACCGGCGAGCGTTCGGCGTGGGTCGCCGCCATGTCGATGATGATCGGCCTGGTGTTCCACGTCGTTTTTTCCGCCAAGCGCGATCGCATGAGCGATCTCGTCCTGCTCGGCGTTCCGGGCACGGCGCTGCTCGGCTTCATGCTCTTCGCTTCGTGGACGGGCTATCCGCTGTGGATCGCGATACCCGCGACGCTGGCCTCGTTCGGAGCGGTCGGAACCTTCTACTCGGCCTCGGCGGTGGTGCGGAAACGCTCCGCGCGGCTTCGCGCCGCGGTCGCGGCCGCCGATGCGGTCAATACGCGACTGGAGTTCGCGCTGGAGGCCTCCGGAGACGGATATTTCGAGGTCGACTTCGCGACCCAGATGTTCACGCCCAACCCGCGGCTGGCGCAATGGCTCGGCTGGAGGTCGGGCTCGATGCCGCTGACCCACCTCGCCGAACTGGTGCACCCGGACAGCTATGACGAGGCGTTGAACAATTTCGGCCTCAGCTTGACCGGCGTCATCGAAGGCTGGAACCAGGACGTGCAGGTGCGCATCGCCGGCGGAGCCTATCGCTGGATTCACATGCGCGCCCGCGTGCTCGACACCGGCGACAAGCGATCGCTGATCGGCGTCGCCATGGACCTGTCGGAACGCAAGGCGATGGAGGAGGAGCTGGTCGCGGCCAGGGACGAGGCCGAAGCCTCCAACCGCGCCAAGAGCGAGTTCCTCGCCAATATGAGCCACGAGATCCGCACCCCGCTCAACGGCGTGCTGGGCATGGCGCAGGCGCTGCAGGCCGAACCCCTGACGGCCGATCAGACCGAGAAGGTCGCGGTCATTCTCGATTCCGGGAAATCGCTGACCGCGCTGCTCAACGACGTGCTCGACTTCTCGAAGATCGAGGCCGGCAAGCTCGAGATCACGCCGGTCGCCGGCGACTTCCTGCACACCATGAAACGGGTGCGCCAGCTCTTCTTGCCGCAGGCGGAGGAGAAGGGGCTCGACCTGTCGATGCGCATCGCCGCCGACTTCCCGGAGCGGCTGGTCTACGACCCGGTGCGCGTGCGCCAGTGCGTTTCGAACCTGATCTCCAACGCCATCAAGTTCACCGCGTCCGGGGGCGTCGAGGTGGCGATCCGCGCGACGCCGTTCGCGGAGGGCGCCTGCGAGGTCTCCATCGCGGTGCGCGACACCGGCATCGGCGTTCGTCCGGACGTGCAGGCGCGCCTGTTCTCGGCCTTCACGCAGGCCGATGGCGCCATCACCCGCAAATATGGCGGCACGGGTCTCGGCCTCGCCATCTCGCGCCGTCTCGCGCGCCTGATGGGCGGCGACATCACGGTGGAGAGCGAGGAGGGCGAGGGGTCGACCTTCACCCTGTCGTTCCGCGCGCAGGAGGCCGTCGCCGAGGAGCCGGATCGCCTGCAGTCGGCGGACGGCGGCGCGGGGAAAGACGTTCGCAGCCTGCGCGGCAAGCGCGTGCTGCTGACCGACGACAACGCGGTCAACCGTCAGGTCATCCGCCTCTTCCTGGCGCCGCAGGGCTGCGATCTGATCGAGGCGACCAACGGCAAGGAAGCGCTGGACGCGTTGCAGACCCATCCGATCGATATCGTCCTGCTCGACGTCCACATGCCGGTGATGGACGGCAAGGAAGCCATCCGCCGCATCCGGTCCAGCGACCGGCCCTGGGCGGGCGTTCCGGTGATCGCGTTGACCGCCGATGCGATGTCCGGCGACCGCGAGCGCTATCTCGACATGGGCATGACCAACTACATTTCGAAACCCGTCGACCAGCGCGAGCTTGTCGCCCGCATGCTGAGCGCGCTCGATCCCGAAGCCGCCGCGCCGGAGGCCCGGCGCATGGGCGCCTGACGCGGCGCCTGACGCGGCGCCTGACGCGGCGTCGCCGTGGCGTTGTCGCGTCGTTGTCCTGGCGCGCATTTCTGAAGGGTTTGCACGAATCAGGCGGTCTTCTATCACTGCGCGATGCGGCGCCGGCCTTTCGGTCGCGCCGCAGCCAGGAGAGACGCACATGAAACTCGTTCTGGCGGCGGCCGCCGCCGTCGCCCTCACGCCCGCCGCAACGGCGCAGGTCATCGACAGCGTCCGGCTTGGCGTGATGGATCACAACATCCGCGTCGTCGATCCCAAGAACGCCGACAAGGAATCCGGCGTGAACATAAACGGCGAACTGCGCTTCGCGTCGCCGAAGTTTCTCGGCGTCATCGGGTCTCCGCACCCTTATGTGATGGCCTCGGGCAACACCGACGGAAACACCTCCTTCGCGGCGGTGGGGCTTGAGTGGGACTGGGAGTTCGCGACCGGCTGGCATCTCGAGCCCGGCTTCGGATACGCGCTTCACGACGGCGACAAGGAGAACCCCTTTCCTTCGGGGTCACAGGAAGCCGTGGACTATTCCGCCGAACACGTTCTGTTGGGATCGCGCGACCTGTTCCGCTCCTCGCTGGCGCTGACGCTCGACTTCTCGGACGACTGGGCGGTGCAGGCGATCTACGAGCATCTCAGCCACGGCCAGATTCTCGGTTCGGGCCACAATCAGGGGCTCGACGAACTGGGCGTTCGGTTCGTTCACAACTTCTAGACGCGCGGCGGCGGACGTCGCCGAACATGCCGGCCCAATACATGCCGGTCCAATACATGGCGTCACATGGCGTCGATGTGATCCGCGCGCGGCTTGTCCTCTTCCAGTCCAGACGCTAGCCGGGCGGAACCGTTAGGATCGGCCCGGGCCCGACGATCAGCCTGCCGAACAGACAGACTGGAGGAAATCCTGATGACATCTATCGCTATGCGACTTCCCGCGCTGGCTGCGGCCGCCGTTTCCGCGCTTGCGCTGGCTTCCTGCGGCGAGCCGGCAGCTTCCGTGCCGGCAGCTTCCGTGGAGGAGGGCGCGCTCGACATCGCCGCGCCCGAAATCACGCTTACATCCTCGGTCGCCAACCCCGCCCGTTCGGAAGGCAATGTGGCGCGCGACCAGTATCGCCATCCGCTCGAAACGCTGAGCTTCTTCGGCCTCGAACCGGGCATGACCGTGGTCGAGTTCGCGCCCGGCGCCGGATACTACGCCGAGATCCTCTCGCCCTTCCTGTCCAGGACCGGCGGCAGCTACATCGCCACCGGCAAGCCGATGGCGGCGCTCGCCGACGCCGAAACCTGGGGCACGCCGACCTATGTCGAGTTCGGCGGCGAGAGCGGTTCGCTCGCGCCGGCCGGAACCGCCGACATGGTTCTGACCTTCCGCAACATGCACAACCTGCTGTGGAGCGAGGGCCAGATCGACAAGTTCATGGCCGACAGCGCCGCCGCGCTGAAGCCGGGCGGGGTTCTCGGCGTGGTCGAGCACCGCGCCGATCCGCGTCCCGAGACGGTGGTCGACGGCCGCACCGCGAGCGACGGTTATGTCGCCGAGGCGACGGTCATCGCCGCCGCGGAGAAGGCGGGCCTGGTGCTGGACGCCAAGTCCGAGATCAACGCCAATCCGGCCGACACCAAGGATCACCCGTTCGGCGTCTGGACGCTGCCGCCGACGCTGCAGACCACGGCGCAGTATGGCGGCGAGGCGGACCCCAGTTTCGACACCTCGCCCTATACGGCGATCGGCGAAAGCGACCGCATGACGCTGAAGTTCCGCAAACCGGCGCAATAGGGCGGGAAAGCGGGTCCGGAGCAGGGGGCGCGAACGGCCCCTTGCCCTTTTCGCGCGGGTTCGGTATCACGCGCCCTCTTCGGATCGCCCCCTCGGGGGCGGTTTCGCCCTCTGCCCAGATGGCGGAATTGGTAGACGCACTGCTTTCAGGTAGCAGCGCCGCGAGGCGTGGAGGTTCGAGTCCTCTTCTGGGCACCATTCTTCCGGTAAAATCAAAGGTCTCAGGTCCCGGTCGGGTCCTGCCGCGCGCTCTCACCAGCGGCGCTTGAGCGCGACGCCCCAGCTCGCCGGGTCCGAGCGGAAGGTGTTGTAGCCGAGGAAGCCATAGCCCGAGAGCGCATAGTCCTCGTCGAGCAGGTTGCGGCCCCAGACGCCGATTTCGAACGCGTCGTCCGCGAACGACAGGCCGAGACTGGCGTCGAGCAGGGTGTAGCCGTCCTGCCGGCGATCGGCGCGGCCCTCCGCGTCGAGATAAAAGCCGCTCTGGGTCTTGGCCGAAAGCGAGGTCTTCAGCACGCGCCCGCCGCCGATCGGATGCGCATAGCGCGCCGCCAGCGTGGCCGAGAGTTTCGAGGCGAAGGGAAGCGGATTGCCGTCGAACAGATCCGCGTTGGCGCCGCCGCCGGCCGAGGCGTCCTGACGGATCTCCGTATCGAGCAGGGTGAGGCCGGCGTCGAGGTCGAGCCCGTCGAGCGGCCGCCAGGTGAGCGAAGCCTCAAGGCCTTTCGATGTGGCCGCGTCGAGATTGGAGAGCGAGTTCGAGGTGATCACGCTGTCGTCGGGCAGAACGAACGACACGAAGATGCGCGCCTGCGGCGAGTCATAGTCCTGCCAGAACGCGGCGAGCGAGGCTTCGAGCGTATCGCCGAGCGAGGCCTTGTAGCCGATCTCCGCGGCGGTGACGGTTTCAGCGTCGAACAGACCGGCGTCGGAATAGTGCGTGGCGTCGTTGGCGACCTCGCCGTTGAAGCCGCCGCTCTTGAAGCCGCTGGCGAGGCTTGCGTACAGCATCTGTCCGTCGGCGACGCGATAGCTCGCGCTGGCCTTGCCGGTGAGGCGGGTGTCGTCGAGCGTGTTCTCGCCCACCGCCGGTCCGACGCCGCCGCGATTGTTGAAGGCGATGGTTCCGTCCCGGTAGACATGCCGGCCCGAGCCATGCCCGTCGGCATGGTCGTTGGTGACGCGCAGACCCAGCGACAGGGCGAGACGTTCGCTCGCCTGGACTTCGTATTCGCCGAACAGCGCCGCGACCCGGCGCGATTGCGTGATGTCGGTCAGCAGGCTGGCCGCCGGCGTCGTCGAGGCGGGAACGGGACCGACGCGGCCCGCGGCGCCGACATAATTGCATGTCCCGACCCATGTGCGCGGATCGAGCACGCCGCACCAGATCGCGTAGAGCTGGTCGAAGCGTTCGAAGGCGGCCGATCCGCCGAATGAGATGCGCCCGTGTTCGAGATCGCGCGAGACCGTCATGTCGTGGCTGATCTGCGCATAGTCGCGATCATAGGACAGGTTGGCGTTGAGCCCGGGATTGTCGGCGTAGCCCTGCGTGCCGTCGAAGTCGAAACCGTATTGCTGATTGTAGCCCTCGAACGCCGTGAGCGAGACGAGATCGAAACCGCCGACCGGCAGGCGCGCCTCGAACGAGGTTCCGTAGAATTCGGTGTCGGTGTCCCGAACGCCGTCCGGGCCGATCGAGATGTCGTGGCCGGACAGGCCGAGCGAGTCGTTGCGCGGCGCCGGGTTCACGCCCCGGTCGAGTTCGACATGCGCGCGGAACAGATATTCGCCGCCGCCGGGCGTGCGGGTCGACAGCGTTGCGCGCAGGCCGCCTTCCTTGCGTTCGCCTGCCGCCTTGTCCGGTCCAGCGGGCAGGTCGGGATAGACGACGATGTTGTCGAGCGTCGGTCCCTGCTGGAGATAGCGTCCCGCGATCCGCAGCGCCGTGTCGTCCCCGAGGCCGATGTCCTGCGCGGCGCGCACGTCGAAGCGCCCGAAATTTCCAACCGAGAGGTCGGCATAGGACCCCGCGCCGGGCTTGCGGGTCAGAAAGCTGATCGCCCCGCTGGAGGCGTTGCGGCCATAGCGTGCGCCCGGCGGTCCTTTCAGCACCTCGATGCTGTCGAGATCGTAGAGCATCGCGCCGGTCTGGACGTTGGTGGCGAGAAACGCGCCGTCGAGAAACACCGCAGAACCGGACGGGGTCAGCGCCTGGTGGTCGACCGCGCCGACGCCGCGAATCTGGAACGCCGCCTGGGTTCCGTTGGCGACGGCGACTTGCAGGCCCGGCACGAGCTGCACGATCTCTTCGGCGCTGGAGAAGGCGGAGGCTTGTTCCGCCAGCGCGCCGTCCAGCACCACGGCCGTCGCCGGCAGGTCTTGTACCGGCGTTGACCGGCCGGTCGCCGTCACCACGACGCGTTCGGCGGTTCCGGGCGTGGGGGCGGGCGGCGCTTCAGGCGTTTCGGCGCGGGTGGCCGAGGCCAGCGAAGCGGCCGCGAGGGCGCAGCACGAAACAGCCATGCGCATGGTGAGCATTTCCCCGTATGAGGTTCGATTTGCGATCGCGGCTTGCGATCCGTCGCGGCTGCGCCGACAACACGGGCGAGGGCCGTCCGTTACCCGACGGCGCCGCCGGGAGCACACACATGTCCGACACCCCCCTGAAAGTCCACCACCATGAAGGCGATCTGCCCGCTTCGGTGACCTTTTCCGGGTCGGTCGCGGTCGACACCGAAACCATGGGCCTCAACCCCTATCGCGACGCGCTGTGCGTGGTGCAGCTGTCGGCGGGCGATGGAACCGCCCATGTGGTGCAGCTGAAACGGCCGGATTACGACTGCCCCAACCTTAAGGCGCTGATCTCCAACCCGCGCATTCTGAAGATTTTCCACTATGCGCGCTTCGATGTCGGCATGTTGCAGCACTGGCTCGGCGCCACCTGCTTTCCGGTCTACTGCACCAAGATCGCCTCGCGTCTGGCGCGAACCTACACCGATCGCCACGGCCTGAAGGATCTGACGCGCGAACTGATCGGCGCGGAAATGTCCAAGGCGCAGCAAAGCTCGGACTGGGGCGGCCAGAAACTGTCCGACGCCCAACTCGCCTACGCCGCGTCCGACGTGCTCTATCTGCATGAGCTGAAGGCCAAGCTGGACGCGATGCTGGCGCGCGAGGGACGGACCGAGCTGGCGCAAGCCTGTTTCGATTTCCTGCCCGTTCGCGCGGCGCTCGACCTCGCAGGCTGGGGCGAGCAGGACATCTTTTCGCACAGCTGATTCGGTCCGCGCGATTGGGGCGCGATTGGGTCGCGCGGCGCCGCAAAGCCGCGCCGCGGGACGGATTTCGCCGGAAAGGGCCCGAAATGGGTGCTGAACATCCGTCTCGCCCGTGTGGGAAATCGCCTTCATTTTGGCGCGCCCAGAGGCTAGAGAGGCGGAAGTTGCTGAGGATTGCGCGGACCAGATGATCTCGACGTCTCATTCAACGCTTGAGACATGGTCGCCCGGCCGCGCGATTTCATTGCGGCAGGCGCGGATACACTCGGGCCTTGTGCACATTCTGCGGCTGGTCTTCACCAGCGCCGCCGTGATCTCGGCCGGGCTGCTGCTCGGCCCGATGGTCCAGAATGCGCTGAGCCGTCCGACCCCGCGCCCGGCGCCGGCCGTCAACGTCACAATCCTCAGCCCGCGCTTCGAAGGCCGCGACGATAACGACAATCCCTACCTGCTGACGGCCGCGACGGCCCGCCGCCGCCGCGACGCGCCGGAGGTGGTGGACCTTGTAAGTCCGCACCTCGAGGACGAAATCTCCAGCCAGGTCGAGGCGCGCGAAGGCGTGTTCGACCGCAAGAACCAGATTCTGGATCTGTACGGGGATGTGGTCATGACCGACGCGGCGGGGTACCGCTTCACGGCCGACAAGGCGAAGGTCTATGTTCACGAAGGCC
Source organism: Hyphomonadaceae bacterium (assembly GCA_041398225.1). GTDB lineage: Bacteria > Pseudomonadota > Alphaproteobacteria > Caulobacterales > Hyphomonadaceae > JAWKVD01. Next base: position 225,112 of record JAWKVD010000003.1, read on the forward strand.
GGGTGGTCGGCGAAACGCCGCTCAAGGGAACGGGGCCGACCGGCGAGGTCACGGCCGATTCCTACGAGGTGACCGGCAATGGCGAGCATATCTACCTGAGCGGCAATGTCTGGAGCCGCATCAGAAACACGCGTGACGAAAGGCCGAACAGGTGACGGTTTTGAAGGCGACTGGATTGAACACACTGGATGCCGGCCAGACCTCGGGCCTGCGCCGGGGACTGGTTCGTTGCGCCCGCGCGGCGGCGCTGGCCGCATTCGCGGCCGGGCTTGCCGGAGGCGCCGCCTTCGCCCAGATCGCCGATTCCGATTCCGACATCGAGGTTCGCGCCGCCAACGCCAATTTCGACCGCGCCTCGTGCCGCGGCGAATATGAGAACGACGTCGTCGCGGTGCAGGGCGGAACCACGCTCACCACCAACAAGCTGACCATGATCCTGGAGCCCCCGGCCTCGACCGGCGGCAATTGCGGCGGCGTGCAGAAATTCATCGCCGAGGGCAAGGTGCTCTACAGCACGCCCAACGAACGCATCAGCAGCGACCGCGCCGAGTATGACTATGACAGCGACACCATCATCATGACCGGTCAGGTGGTGATGTCGCGCGGCGTCGACGGCGTGATCAGCGGCACGCGTCTTGTCTTCGCGGTGAGCAAGGGACAGGCGACCGTGACCTCGAACACGGGTCCGGTGACGAGCTATTTCCCGTCGCGGCGGCGCGACGACGAGACCACGCCCTAGCCGGGCGGGGAGCAAGTATTGACGATGACCGCAATGGACGGGGCTGGAATGAACGCAGACAGCCAAACGGATCAGACACCGGACGGGACCGCCTTCGCCGGCGACGACCGCGACGGTCTGCGCGCCGTCAGTCTCGCCAAATCGTTCAAGCAGCGCCAGGTGGTCAAGGACGTTTCCATGCACCTCCGCCGCGGCGAGATCGCGGGCCTGCTCGGTCCCAACGGCGCCGGCAAGACGACCTGCTTCTACATGATCATGGGGCTGATCCAGGCCGACGCCGGCAAGGTCCAGATCGACGGCGAGGACGTCACCCATCTGCCGATGTACCAGCGCGCGCGTCTCGGCGTCGGCTATCTCCCGCAGGAGAACTCGATCTTTCGCGGCATGTCGGTCTTCGAGAACGTGATGAGCGTGGCCGAGCTGACGGAGAAGAAGCAGGCCGCGAAACAGCTGACGGAGTCGCTTCTCGAAGAGCTTCAGATCACGCACCTCGCCAAGCAGAACGCCAACTCGCTGTCGGGCGGCGAGCGCCGCCGGGTCGAGATCGCCCGCGCGCTGGCCTCGCGTCCGAACTTCATGCTGCTGGACGAACCCTTCACCGGCATCGACCCGCTGGCCGTTTCGGATATTTCCGATCTCGTGCGCTATCTCAAGAATCGCGGCCTTGGCGTGCTGATCACCGATCACCAGGTTCGCGAGACGCTTCAGATCGTCGACCGCGCCTCGATCATCTTCGACGGCAACGTCCTGTTCGAGGGCCGTCCGGACGAGGTGCTCTCCAACGAGGATGTGCGCCGGGTTTATCTCGGCGAACGTTTCGCGGCGTGACGTTGCGCCGCGTCCCGGACGGTTCCGGGCGCGCGAATTCGCCGGTTTTCGGATGTTTTCGACCCCTATCTCGCGCCAGACGCCGCCGCTTGTGCGAAAAATATCCCCCATGGAGAAGGGGAATTGCGCGAAGTGCAGGTCTTCTGATTAGATAAAATTAAACCTGAACGGCTAGCCTTCCACCTGTCAGATTAGCCGGACGAAATCGGGGGGAACAGTCAACCCGGAAGGCGGCCCTGGGGAGGTCACACGTGGCGCTTGCGCATCGCCTACAGCTGCGACAGGGACAGTCCCTTGTCATGACGCCCCAGCTGCAGCAGGCGATCAAGCTGCTGCAGCTCTCCAACCTCGAATTACAGGAATACGTCGAGACCGAGATCGAGCGGAACCCGCTTCTGGCGCGCGGCGAGGGGCAGGACGACGCCGATACGCCCGAAGTCGAACGCTCCAAGGAAACGCGCGAGGAAATGCGCCTCGACGAGGCCTCCGGCGCGGCCGAAGCCAGCCGTGAACTCGACGCCCGCGCCGACGACGTTTACGAGGCCGACAGCCCCTCCGAAGCGGCGGGTGCCGGACCCAGCTCCCAGCTCGACTGGTCGCGCACCGCGTCGGGCAAGCAGGTCTCCGAGGACTATGATTTCGAGGCCAACACCTCCGAAGACAAGAGCCTGCGCGAACACCTCGAAGACCAGCTTCATATTGTCGGCCTCAACGACGCCGATCGTCTGATCGCGCTGCGCCTGATCGAGGAGACCGACGAAGCCGGCTTCATGCGCGGCGACGTCGCCGAGATCGCCGCCCAGCTCGGCGCCGAGGTCGAGGACGTCGAGGCGGTGCTGCAGGTCTGTCAGGGCTTCGAGCCGACCGGCGTGATGGCGCGCGACGTGCGCGAATGCCTGGCGCTTCAGCTCAAGGAGCGCGACCGGCTCGACCCGGCGATGCAGGCGCTGCTCGACAATCTCGATCTCGTCGCCAAGCGCGACTTCAAGCGCCTTACCGACGTCTGCGGCGTCGACCACGAAGACATCATGGACATGATGTCGGAGCTGCGGTCGCTGACCCCGCGTCCCGGCGCCGCCTTCGCCGGCGAGCCGGCGCCGACGGTGACGCCCGACGTGTTCGTTCGCGAGACGCCTTCAGGCGCGTTCGCGGTGGAGCTGAACGCCGACACGCTGCCGCGGGTTCTCATCGACCGCACCTACTACGCGGAAGTTTCGGGCCTGACCAAGACGGACGAGGAGAAGTCATTCCTCACCGAATGTCAGGCCAGCGCCAACTGGCTGATCAAGTCGCTCGACCAGCGCGCGCGCACCATTCACAAGGTCGCCGCCGAGATCGTGCGCCAGCAGGACGGCTTCTTCGTTGAAGGCGTTCGCGCGCTCAAGCCGCTTAATCTCAAGACGGTCGCAGACGCCGTTGAGATGCACGAGTCCACGGTTTCGCGCGTCACCTCGAACAAGTACATGGCCACGCCGCGCGGCGTGTTCGAGCTGAAGTATTTCTTCTCCGCCTCCATCCCGGCGGTGAAGGGCGGCGAGGCGCATTCGGCCGAGGCCGTGCGCCATCGCATCAAGGACATGATCGAGCAGGAAAGCCGCGATGCGGTCCTGTCCGACGATCAGATCGTGGAGCGTTTGCGGGCTTTCGGCATCGACATCGCGCGCCGCACCGTCGCGAAGTATCGCGAGTCCCTGAAGATCCCGTCCTCGGTCGAACGCCGCCGGATGCTGGCCTGACGGGCGAGCGGATCGGTCCGGCTTACCGAGCGGACGCCGGCTGTCTCGCAGTCCGTTGAGCGACAGCCCGTTGACCTTCTGGCCCGGCCGTTCCTAAGTACATCTGGGAGGGCCAAACGCGGACAGACCACCGTTCGCGAGATAACAAGGGAGCCTTTCGTGCAGGTCCAGGTCGCAGGTAAGAAAATTGATGTCGGCGCGGCTCTTCAGGAGCGCATCGCCCATGGCCTCGAGGACCGCGTATCGAAGTATTTCAGTCGAACGGGCGAGGCGTTCGTCACTGTCTCCAAGCCGGGCTGGGCGTTCAACGTCGACTGCTCGATTCACCTGCCGTCCGGCGTGACGCTGCAGGCCCATGGCGAGGCCGACGACGCGCACGCCGCGTTCGAACAGGCGCTGGACAAGATCGAGAAGCGCGTGCGCCGCTACAAGCGCCGCCTCAAGGATCACCACCGTCCGCGCGACGACGCCGCTCCGGCGGAAATTCTCGCCGAGAGAATCATCCTTCCCTTCGCAGGCGATGAGGGGAGCGAAGAGCCCCCCGAACCGGCGAACGGCGAGGCCCCCGCCATTGTCGCAGAATCGGACACGCGTCTTTCGACGCTGACCGTTTCGATGGCGGTGATGCAGTTGGAGCTGGGCGATTCACCGGCACTGCTGTTCAGGAATGCGGCGCACGGCGGCTTGAATATGGTGTACCGCCGCCCAGATGGAAACATCGGTTGGGTAGATCCGGGAAATGACGGCTAGATCCTTGCATGGGTAAGGCCGATTGAGGCAAGTCCCGCTGACTCCGGTCAAGGAATTGTCTTATCGGCCCGCTACAAGGTCTGCCGGCTCAAGTCCTTCGGATGAAAGCGCCTATGATGTTGCCTAGCGTTCCTGCGTACGACTTGCGTTTTGTGGACGCCCCTGTTGAGGACGAGCGTCCACAATGACCTCGCTGAATGATCTCCTGCTTCCCCGTGTCGTCCTGGCCTCGGCCAAATGGACCACGCGAAAACAGGTCCTGCAGGGCCTGTCCGAGTCGATGGGCGAAGCGCTCGGCATCGAGGGGCGCGTCGTCTACGACGCGGTGCTCGAACGCGAGCGTCTGGGTCCGACCGGCGTGGGCGAGGGCGTGGCCATTCCGCATGCGCGCGTCGACGGGCTGGAGCACCCGGTCGCGGGGTTCGCGCGCCTGGTCGAGCCGGTGGATTTCGAGGCCATCGACGAGCGCAAATGCGATCTCGTCTTCATGATCCTCGCGCCGCTTGAAGCGGGCGCAGAGCATCTCATGGCGCTGGCGCGGGTCTCGCGCATGCTGCGGCAGGAATCGGTCAGGGCGCGGCTTCGGGTCGCCTCTGGCGTCGACCAGATCCTCGACGTGCTGTGCCCCAAGGCCGCCGCCGACAGCGACGCGGCCTGATCGCGGCTCCGCTGGTCTTCTTTCATTGCATGATCCGGCCGGCCTGAACCCGCCGATCTGACCCCGATCTGACTCAACGTCAGGCGCGGCGGGGTTCGCTCAGGATCGATGCGGCGCGCGAGGCGCACGAAACGCGCAGGTTACGCGAAGCCCGGGCCATAGCCGCGATCTCGTCGGTCCTGAATTTCGTTGGATCTGGATTTTGCCGGAAAGCCCGGTCCGGCGCCGGGCCTGGGAGACTGGTGGAGCCAGGCGGAATCGAACCGCCGACCTCTTGAATGCCATTCAAGCGCTCTCCCAACTGAGCTATGGCCCCGTACCGTCTGGCGGGCGAGCCGAGGCCCGTTCCGCAGTGGTCCAGATTTTGGGAGCGCGATGCATATACCGCGACCCCCTTGGGATCAAGTGCGCCCGAACAGACGGCTGTGAAGCGTTTTCGCCGCCTCCGGCCGCCCCGTCCGGGCGGGGCGGGAGCCGCCGAAAACGGCCCGCAGCGCCCTTCGGACGAGAAAGAGGGACCTAGATGTCCTCTTCCTCCGCATCGTCCTCGAGGTCGATGTCGTCGTCCTCGAATTCGTCGTCCTCGTCGATGACGGTGAGGTCGTCGTCTTCTTCGTCGAGATCGTCGTCTTCGTCCTCGCCGGGGTCGAATTCGCGCTTGCCTTTCTTGGCGGCGGGCGCGGCCTCTTCCTCTTCGTCCTCATCGGCGGTTTCGTCGTCGGCGAGTTCTTCCTCCTCGCCTTCGTCTTCTTCCTCGTCGTCCTCGAGCTCTTCGTCTTCCTCGATTTCCTCGTCCTCGTCGGCTTCAGGCTTGCTCTTCACCTTTTCGCGGACGCGACGCGCGCGGGTGGTCTCGGCCGTCAGGTCGAGTTCCGTGCCGCACTTCGGGCAGACGGGGGGATTTTTCCCCAGGTCGTAGAACTTCGCCCCGCAATTGGGGCAGATGTGTTTTTCGCCAAGATCGGAGTTCGCCACGGTCTCTCCCTCTGGAGCGGATATCGGGTCACGGGCGGGCGCTTGCCATGATCGCGCCGGGCTGTAAAGCGCTTCTGTAAGGCGGGCGGCCGGCGGCCCGGATCATCCCTTCGCCGAGCCTCCCGGAGATGTCATGCGCGCGGTATCCTCAGCGGTCAAACAGGTCTCCGGCCGGATCCGGGCTCCGGGCGACAAATCGTGCTCGCATCGCGCCCTGATGATGGCCGCCGTGGCGGCGGGCGAGACCCGCATCACCGGCCTTCTGGAAGGCGAGGACGTGCTCAACACCGGCCGCGCCCTGGCGGCGCTGGGGGCGGGCGTCGAGCGCACCGGACCGGGCGCCTGGACGGTGCAGGGCGTGGGGCCGGCGGGCTTCCGGTCCCCAGAGGGCGATCTCGATTTCGGCAATTCCGGCACCGGCGCGCGCCTGATGATGGGGCTGACGGCCGGCCATGACGTTACGGCGCGCTTCGTCGGCGACGTGTCTTTGTCCTCGCGGCCGATGGAGCGGGTGCTGAAGCCGCTGCGCGAAATGGGCGCGCGGGCCGACACCGCGCCGGGCGGACGCCTGCCGGTGACGCTGACCGGCGGCAAGCTCAAGGCGATCCGCTACGCGCCGCCGGAAGCCTCCGCGCAGGTGAAATCGGCGGTCATGCTGGCTGGGCTGCGCGCCGAGGGCGTCACGATCGTCGAGGAGAAGGAAGCCACCCGCGACCACACCGAACGCATGCTGCGCGCCTTCGGCGTCGAGGTCGGCGTGGAGGAGCGCGACGAGGGCGGCCCGGTGGTTTCGGTGCGCGGCGGGCAGATGCTGAAGGGCGTCGAGGCGGCCGTGCCGGGCGATCCTTCCTCGGCGGCCTTCGCGGTCGCCGCCGCCCTGATCGCGGCGTCCGGGGAGGTGGAGGTGACGGGCGTGCTCGACAACCGCACGCGCTCGGGCTTCTTCGACGCCGCCGCGCGCATGGGCGCGGACATTCTGGTGGAGCGCGACGGCGTGGCCACCGGCGAGGAGACGGTGCGCATCCTGGCGCGGGCCGGCGCGCTGAAGGGCATCGAGCTGGATCGCAGCCTCGTCGCCTCGATGATCGACGAACTGCCGATCTTCGCGGTTCTGGCCGCCTTCGCCGAGGGCGAGACGCGCGTGACCGGCGCGGCCGAACTGCGGGTGAAGGAGAGCGACCGCATCAAGGCGATCTGCGGCATGTTGTCGGCCAACGGCGTCGACGTCGAGGAGCTGGAGGACGGTTTCGTGGTGCACGGCATGGGCGCGGGCGGCGCGCCCGGCGGCGGGCTGGTCGTGACGCATCACGATCACCGCATCGCCATGTCGGCCCTGGTGATGGGAAGCGCCGCGAAGGCGCCGGTGAGCGTCGACGACATCGCGATGATCGCCACCAGCTATCCCGACTTCTTCGATCACATGGCGGCGATCGGCGCGGACATCCGGAAGGAGACGGCATGATTATCGCCATCGACGGCACGACGGCCTCGGGCAAGGGCACGCTGGCCAAGCGGCTGGCCGCGAAATACGCGCTGCCGCATCTCGACACCGGCTTGCTCTATCGCGGCGTCGGCATGATGGCGCTGCGGGCGGGCGTCGATCCGACCGATGCGGAGGCCTGCGCGAAGCTGGCGCGTGAGCTGGACCTGTCCGCCTTCGCCGAGGCCGAGCTGCGCACGGCGGAGGCCGGAGACGCGGCCTCGAAAGTCGCGGCGCTGGGGCCGGTGCGCCAGGCGCTGCTGGAGATGCAGCGGGCCTTCGCGCATCGCGAGGGCGGGGCGATCCTCGACGGGCGCGACATCGGCACGGTGATCGCCCCGGACGCGGACGTGAAATTCTGGGTCGACGCAAAGGTCGAGGAGCGCGCGCGCCGCCGCATGCTGGAGCTGCAGGCCGCCGGCGAGCAGGTGACGCTCGAGGACATCATCGCGCGCGTGGAGGAGCGCGATGCGCGCGACAGCGGCCGGGCCGACGCGCCGGCGCTGGCCGCCGGCGACGCGGTGAAGCTGGACACCTCGGAGCTGGGCGTTGAGGCCATGGTCGAAGCGGCCGCGGCGGCGATCGCACAGCGCATGCCGGGCTGAATTTGGCCGGCGAGGCGTTAGGGTCGCTCGCGAAAGAAACCTCTCTCGGACATCGCCAGCGCAGGGACACCCGGCGGTCTTGGCGCGATGAAGGTCTATGAGAGGAGGAGGAATTCTCCTAGGCACTTAGAGCGTAGCGTGCGCTATGTGCATCGTTCAGGTCCGCTCCACGAAGCTCTCCACCACCTTCTTCACGCCGGCCTTTTCGAAATTGACCGTGAGCTTCGAGCCCTCGATCGACGCGATGCGGCCATAGCCGAACTTCTGGTGGAAGATGCGCTGGCCGAGCTTGAGCCCGCCTTCGGATTCCTTCTGCGATGACCTGGCGCCCGAACCGGGCGCGCCGGAGCCCGCGAGCAGCCGGCCGGTTCCCTCGATGTCCGGCGGGCGCGGGCGGGCGCGGTCCTTGGCGGCCTGCGCGCGTTTCCAGCCCGGACTCTCATAGGTGGAGCGGAAGCCGGCGGGCTCGTTGTCGAACACCGAGCTGGCGCGCCCCTGCGGCCCGGCGCCGGGCGTGGCTTCCTCGCTGCCGTAGAACATGCCGCCGGGCGAGACATAGCCCGTCTCGGACACCGCATCGACATGCGCCGGCGGCAGTTCGTCGACGAAGCGGCTGGGCAGGACGCTGGTCCAGCGGCCATAGATCTGCCGGTTGGCGGCGAAGGAGATGTAGGCGCGCTCGCGCGCACGGGTGACGCCGACATAGGCGAGGCGGCGCTCCTCCTCGAGGCCCTTGGCGCCGCTTTCGTCCAGCGTGCGGCGAGACGGGAAGACCTCCTCCTCCCAGCCGGGCAGGAACACCATCGGCCATTCCAGCCCCTTGGCCGAGTGCAGGGTGAGGATCTGCACCTGATCGTCGGCGCCCGGCCCCTCGGCGTTGTCCATCACCAGCTCGATATGTTCGAGGAATGCGTTGAGCGTGTCGAACGCGCCGACCGCACGCACCAGCTCTTTCAGGTTGTCGAGACGGGTCTGCGACTGCGGGGATTTGTCGGCCTGCAGCATGTCGGTGTAGCCGGACTCTTCGAGGATCATCTCCAGCAGGCGCGGCGCCTCCATCTGCTGCGCCTCTGCGCGCCAGCGTTCGAGGTCGACCAGGAAGCGGCGCAGGCCGGTCTTGGCCGGGCCTTTGAGCTCGTCGGCGCGCAGCATCATCTCGGCGGCGTTGGCCAGCGGCGTGTTCATCTGGCGCGCGGCGACGTGCACCTTCTGGATCGTGGTGTCGCCGACGCCGCGCTTGGGCTGGTTGACCACGCGCTCGAAGGCGAGGTCGTCGGCGTCCGAACGCATCAGACGCAGATAGGCGAGGGCGTCGCGGATTTCGGCGCGCTCGAAGAAGCGCGGTCCGCCGATGACGCGATAGGGGATGCCCGCGGTGATGAAGCGTTCCTCGAAGGCGCGCATCTGCCATGACGCGCGCACCAGAACCGCGCACTCGTCATAGCGGCGCGAGCGCCCGCCCTCGCGGGAGGCGACCCAGGCGTCGATGTCGTCGGAGATCAGCCGCGCTTCCTGCTCGCCATCCCATACGCCGCGAACCTTCACCAGATCGCCCTCGCCGGCGTCGGTGCGCAGGGTCTTGCCGAGGCGCGACCGGTTGCCCGCGATGAGCTGGCTGGCGGCGGCGAGAATGTGCGCGGTGGAGCGGTAGTTCTGTTCGAGGCGGATCACCTTCGCGCCCGGAAAGTCCTTTTCGAAGCGCAGGATGTTGTCGACCTCGGCGCCACGCCAGCCATAGATCGACTGGTCGTCGTCGCCCACGCAGCAGATATTGCCGGAGCCCTGCGCCAGAAGCCGCAGCCACAGATACTGCGCCACGTTGGTGTCCTGGTATTCGTCGACCAGCAGATAGCGGAAGCGCTGGTGATACTGCGCCAGGATCTCGGGGTTCTCCTGGAAGATGCGGATGGTGTGCAGAAGCAGGTCGCCGAAATCGACCGCGTTCAGCACCGAAAGGCGCGACTGGTAGATTTCGTAGATCCTCGCGCCGCGCCCGTCGGCGAACTTGCGCGCCTCGGTGGTGTCGAGCTGATGGGGCAGCACCGCGCGGTTCTTCCAGCCGTCGATCAGCGAAAGCATGTAGCGCGGCGTCCAGCGCTTGGGGTCGATGTTCTCCGCATCGAGGATCTGCTTGATCAGCCGCAACTGGTCGTCGGTGTCGATGACGGTGAAGCTCGACTTCAGCTTCGCCGCCTCGGCGTGGCGGCGCAGGATCTGCGAGGAGACCGAGTGGAAGGTTCCCAGCCAGCGCAGCCCTTCGCCGTCCGGTCCGATCAAGTTGAGCGCGCGCTCGCGCATCTCGCGGGCGGCCTTGTTGGTGAACGTCACCACCAGCATTTGCGAGGGAAAGGCGCGGCGGGTGGCGACGATATGCGCGATGCGGGTGGTCAAGACACGCGTCTTGCCGGTGCCCGCGCCGGCCAGAACCAGAAGCGGGCCTTCCGTGGTCAGCACCGCCTCGCGCTGCTCGGGGTTGAGGCCGTCGAGATAGTCGGGGGCGACGCCCGCGCCGGGCGCATGCGCCGGGCCGCGCGCGGCGGCGCGTTGCGAAATCGGGCGCGTGTCGGCCGTGTCGTCGATCTCGATCTCCGGCGCGGCCCGGTGGCTGTCTTCGGGGCCGGGGCTCGCTTCCTCGTAGGCGGCCACGTCGTCCGGAGTGAACTCGGCGTCCTCGGGGTCGTGCGCGGTGCCCGCATCGCGCTCGTCGGTGTTGTCGGGAACGTCCTCCCACGCCGGGGCGTCGGACGCGCGATCGGCCTCGGACGCGCCGCGCCGCTCGTTCCGGCGGCCCGGGTCCTCGCCATAATCGTCGCCGAACAGGTCGCGCCCGCTCATGCCGCGCGGCCTCGGCGGCGCGGGCGCGCCCGGGTTGAGGGCTGCGGGGAGACGCGCCCTGATTCTCGTTTGGTTCTCATTGGCGAGAGATAGCGCGCAGGGCCCCTATCCGCAAATTCCGCCCGCAGAGTCCGCCAGCAGAGTCCGCCAACAGATTCCGGCCGCGCCCCCGTCCGGCGGCGTGGATCGGCCGTGTGGAGAGGAGGCGCTCGGGGTTGACCGCCCACGACGCCCGGTCCGATGAGAAAGAAGAGCAGATGCAGGGGGATGAACATGCAGGCGAAGATCCGCGCCGGACGCGTTTGGGGAAAGCGCGCGGTCCTGTCGGCGTCTGCGGCCGCGCTGCTGCTCGGCGCGAGTTGGGCTGATCCGCCGCCGCCAAGCCTGCCGCCGCCGCTTGGGCCGTTGCTGAACGATGTGTTGGCGGACGGGTCGCTTGACGCCGAAGAAAAGCAGCGCCTCGTTGCGCTGGAGACGGCGAGCGCGCCCGTGACGTTGAGCGTGGCGGGAGCGCCGACGACGTTCGCGCCGCCGGATACGGCGGACCGCGCTTTGCTGGCTTTCTTGATCGGTCCTTCCAATCTGCGCGAACACTGGCTTGGACCGCAGGAGAAGATGCGGGTGTTTGTGCGAGCGTCGATGGCGAGCCCCGCGCTGCGCGACATGCTGGAGCGCTATGCGGCGAATGAGTTTCTCACGGCGTGGCGGTCGTCGCGGATGTCCAACGACTACAAGCCGGTTCGCCAGCTTCTGGCCGACTACATGGAGGCGTTGAAGCCGCTGGAGGAGCCGCATCCGGACGAGTACCGCGCGGGACAGGCGCTGGCCTACGACGCCATGCAGCGCGTGAACGTGTTCGTCGGCCTTGCCGTTCCGGGTTGGATCTATTCCTGGCTCAAGCCCGACCGGGCGGCCGGTGAGGCGCAAGAATGAGATAGGCGGGGAAGGCTAGACCTTTTCGGGTTCTGGCGCGCTTTCGGGTTGATCCGTGTGGGGTGCTGTTGACGCGGCCTCGGATTCCGATTCCCTCAACACCGGCTCGGGCTCCTGCCCTGGTTTCTGCTCGGGCCGCTCGTCTGAGACCGTGGGGCGAAGCTCCGTCAGCCGGCGGCGCAGCGCGTCCAGAAGTTCGTCGGGCACACGATCGTTGGCCCCGAATATCTCGGTTCGTTTGCCTTCGATGTCCTCGAACAGTTGAACCATGAAAGAGTGTTCGTTCAGTTTGGGAACGAGGCGTGTGAGCAAGACGCCCGCACGCAAAGTCGCGTATTTGAAATCGTCTTTCGCCGTTACGAGGATGCTCTCAAGGAACTCGGCTCGCTCCTGAGCGCTGCCGAGCGTCATCGCGAAATCCATGATCTCGAACTTCAGTGATTGCAGGCCGGGCCGCTTTCGCAAGTTCTCCATTACCTGCATGAGGTCTCCGATCGGCGTCTCGTATGGCCCGGCGCCGTTCTCGGCGATCGCTTCATCGAGCGTCCGGTGCATTTGTCCCTCGTCCCGCGACGTGGCGCTGAGCCGGTCCAGAACCTTAATCGCCGGATCGAGCGTGTCGTTCAGGTCGTCGAACAACTCCTTGATGAAGGCCTTCAGCACATTGTCCTTGGCGGTGGTGTAAAGCTCCTTGAGCCGGTCGCGGTTGTAGGCGCGAAAGTCGACGACGTTCTTGGCGGTGAGGCGTTGGTTTCTGGGAAGCGCGAGGACCTTGCTCAGCTCACGTTTCTCCACCAGCTCGTCCAGTCGGTCGATCCGGCCGGCGGCGTACAGCGTCTTCTGCTGGCGATTGCGCGTGGCGATGCTGATGGCTTGCAGCAAGGCGGCGATCAGAACCAGGTCGACCGTGACGCGCGCCACGAAGATGGCGTGCATGCCGATGGCGCCGTTGGGCTTCAACTGATCGTCGCCCGGTTGCAGATTGTAGATGTCGGCCCAGTCGACCACGGGCAGGGCCTTCGCCAGTTCGAAACCGAAATAGCCGAGCCAGGGGCCGAGCGTTCCCTTGTCGCCGCCCCCATCGAAGAGATGGGCGCCGAACACCTGCGCCGCATCGGCCTGCGCCATGGCGATGGGAATGAGCACAAGCACAAAGATGAAACCAAGCAAGGTTTCATCGCGATAGTCCTCGCGGAATCCCACTTTCTTGGGCGTGTTGGGGTCGAAGCTCGTGATCGCCGCCAGGTTGCGGTCGTCTTCGACCCAGCTCCACAGCCGCGAAACCGAAAGGGCGACGACAAAGCCGATGACGGCGGGGATGAGGCCGTAGGGCGCGGGCAGATGCCAGGCGATGATGGAAAGAAACAGGATCGAGCCGCCGAGGATGACATACCGGCTCGCGACGTTGCGATGCTCCATGCCGGCGACATGCGCCCCAATCCGGACCAGCAATGTGTCGATGAAGTCGTAGAAGTCGGCCAGCCATCGCATGCGCCGTGAGAAGCCGCGAACCATTCGGCTGGCCGCGCGCACCGGTGGGGCCTCCGCCACCCAGTCCAGAATGATCACCACCGCGAACAGCGCGACGACGCCGGACGATATCGCGATGCCGACGGCGTTGCGAAGGCCTTACCGTCGGTCCATCCCGCCGCGAAATAAGCGAGCGTTCCGATGGCGATGACGGCGGCGGTCGCGATGAACGCGCCCAGCGCTTCGGCGTCGCCCTGTTCGCGGGCCCGGTCCTCAAGCTCCACGGCGCGCGCGTTGGCCGCTGCGTCGCCGGTCGCGCGCCGGTGTGCGGTGCGTTCTTCGGCCTGCTTTTTCTCCCGGGCCTGGGCGCGCGCAAACTGAACGGCGCTGGCGATACGCGGAAGGAAGGCGAGCGCGAGGAAGCCGAAAAAGGCGCCCAGTGCGGGCGTCATTGGCGGCCATCCCGCCTGGCCGGTTTCGGCGCCGAAGAGACCCCATTGATATGTCTGGTTGGCTGCGGCGATCGCGGCGAGGCCGGCCAGGATCGCAAGCGATGTCAGCGGCAGGTTCAGACGCGGGCCTTCCGCCAGCGTTTCGTCCTTGTCGAGCAGAAGCAGGCTCAGCGGCAACCACAGGGCCAGACTGGCGAGGGCGAACCACGCCCAGGCGTCAGGTGAATCCAGCAGCGGCGCAGCCCGATACTGGTTCCAGATCAGCACGCCGAGCAAAGCGGAGCCCGCGACGGCGCTGGCGAGCGTCAACAGGCCTCGCGGCGTGCGCGTCAGCCACCGAAAGCCGGACGTCGTGCGTCCCCAGAGGGATGACGTGTCGCCATCGCCGCCCCTGGCGTTGTCTCTTGCCGCGTCTCTCGCCGCCATATCCGGCGCCCCCGTTAACCCTATCGCCCGGAGGTTACTGAAGGTTCATGTGGCGCGTGGAGTCAACAGGGTGGTCGGGCCTGTCGCCACGTCGCCGGGCGCGGGCCCGCGAAGAAAGTTCGTGGGGGTTGGCCTGCGGTCGGCAGGGGGCGTTCAGGTAGGCGGGCGGTTCAGATGCCGCGCTTGACCTGGATGCTGTCGAGATAGCCGAGCAGGGCGTCGATCTCCTCGGGCGACAGCTTGAACACCGGCATGTCGGGATGGCCCGTCAGGATGCCCTCGGCCAGCGCCTCCTCCAGCATGGTGACCGGATAGCGCTCGGACAGGCGCGATAGCGGCGGCGCTTCGGGGTGCGTGCTCCTGGCGTCAGGTTCGACCGCATGACAGCCCGCGCACAGGCGGTGGGCGATGTCCGAGCCTTGCGCGATCTGTTCGGGCGTCGCCGTCATCATGGCCGGGCCGGTGTCGTAGGGACTGGGCTCGGGCGAGGCGCCCTGCTGGGGCGCACAGGCGCAGGCGGCGAGCAGGACGCCGGCGAAGGCGATGGTGGGAAGCGGAGCGCGGATCATGGCCTGTATGCTGACGCCTGCGCGGCGCGGACGCAAGCCGCGTCGCTAACGCCACCTCAGCGGTACGCGGTCCTCGCCCGGCTCCGGCAGCGGTGGGGCGAAACGGCGCACCAGATAGAGCGCGAGGCAGGCGCAGGCGAGCGCCGCCGCAGCGGTTTCCGGCGAGGACGACAGCTCCAGCACCAGAACGGCGGCGAACAGCGGCGCTTCAAGCAGCACGGTCAGCGCCACCGCCATGCCGATCAGCCCGAAATAGACCTGCCCGCCCGAGGCGTCGCCGACGGCGTGACCGATCAGCGCTCCGGCCACGCTGCCGAACATGGCGCCGATATAGATCATCGGGGCGATCGGGCCGCCGCCCCATCGGAAGCCGAACGTCACCGCCGCCGAGGCGATCTTGGCGAAGGCGAGCACCAGCATCAGGTCGATGCGGTAAAACCCGCCCAGCCCGGCGGAGACGGGCGTGTAGCCAACGCCCATCACCAGCGGGAAGCCGAGGCAGAACATGCCGAGCAGAACGCCGCCGATGGCGGGCAGGGTCCAGGTCGGAACGCCGCGCCGTTCGGCCACGGCCAGCGTCACGGCGGAGGACTGGGTCCAGACATAGACCGCGCCCCACGCCAGCAGGGTGAGCACGGGCGCCAGCGCCAGCGCGCCGGCGGCGAACGTCAGCGGCGCGGCGCCGACCGCCGGAATGTCGAGCACCGGCGTCGGTCCCAAAAGCCCGCGCGCCGTGATCCATCCGAACACCGAGGCGACCGCGACCGGGCCCAGCGCGGTCAGCCGGTGGCGCGGCAGCAGCACCTCGCGGGTGAACAGCACGGCGGCCAGCGGCGCGTGCAGCACGGCGGCGAGCGCCGCGGCCGCGCCCATGCCGATGAGAATGCGGCGGGTGACGAGATCGACGCCGAACAGGCGTCCGGGCAGCATCGCCATCGCCGCGCCGAGATGGATCGCCGGTCCCTCGCGTCCGCCGCTGCCCCCGGCGCCGATCGACAGGATCGAGGCCAGCGCCGAAAGAAACGCGTCGCGCAGTGCGAGGGTGGTGGAATGCAGCGTTCCGCGCAGGCGGCGCGCGGCGATCACGTCGGTGAAGCCGTAAGGGCGGGGACTGGGCCCCCAGCCGCTCTGCACGCCAAGGCGCAGCACGCCCGCGATCAGCAATCCGGCGAGGATGGGCGCGCCCAGCCGCCGCCACCAGGGCAGTTCCGGCAGACGGGCCACCAGACCCGGTTCGACCGCCCCGAAGAACACGAACTCGGAATAGGTGATGAGGGAGCGGAAGACGACGACCGCGAAGCCGGTGACCAGTCCGACCAGAACGCCCAGCGCCCACAGGCGCAGCTCGGTGCGCCGCGGGCGGGGCAGGACTTCTCCGGAGGGACGCAGCAACGCGTTGGAGTTGGACATGGTTAACGTATTCGTGCGGCTTCGCGAGCGGTCAAGCGCGCGCAAGCCTGTGTCGAACATTTGGCTCGCAATGCGCCGTTCTGGGGAAGACGGGGGGCTGTTCGGAGGCGGTCGGGTGGATCGGTCGAGTGGATCAGTCGAGTGGACAGGCAGTCCCTCCATGCCTAGCGTGAACCGGCCGCCAGGGGAGAGGGTCCAACATGAAACCTTGGTCAGCTATCCGAGGGTCAGCGATCCTGGGGTCAGCTATTCGGGGTCTTGTCGCCGGGGCCATGCTGTTGTTGGCGCCCGTCCTAGCGGCAGGCCCGGTTCAGGCGCAGGTCGCCGACGTGCCGTTCCACATTTCGGACGGCGGCCATGTCGTGATCCCCGTGACGGTCAACGGCGAGGCCGGCGAAGCCATCCTCGACAACGGCGTGCCGTTCACGACCCTGGACGCGGGGTTTTCGGACCGCATCGGACTGAAGCCGCTCCTGACCGTCGGCGGAGCGGCGATGTGGGCGCTGTCCGGGCGCCGCATGGTCGAGGAGATCACGCTGGGCGTCGGCCCGCTGCGCGAGAAGGTCGAACCGGCGCTGATGGATCTTTCGGTCGCCGAGGAAGCCGACGAGGGCGATCTTCTGGGCATTGTCGGCGGCGAGATCTTTCGCCGCTACACGGTCGAGGTGGATTTCGACGCCCGGCGCGTGCGCTTCTACGATCACGGCGCCTTCAAGCCGCCTGCCGGGGCGATGATGTACGAGGTCAAGAACGCCTACCGCACCGGAAAGCTGTTCCTTCCGATTCAGGTGGAAGGCGGCAAGACGGTCTCGGCGATGCTGGATTTCGGCATGCCCGGCGCGCTGGTGCTGGCGAAACGCGCCGCGCCTGACCACTGGGAGGCCGAGGGCCGCGCCTGGAAAGCGGGCGAGCTTGGCACGGCGACGCGCGGCGAGACCTTTCAGCCTCAGGCGACGCGCCTGACCCCCGCGAACGAAGTGACCCTGTTCGACCACGCGATGAAGGACGTTCCGGTCGTGATCGGCGATGTCGGGGTCGCCGGCGTGAACTTCCCGGCCATTCTCGGCACGCAGATCCTGCGGCGGTTCAATCTCGCGATGGACATCACCACCGGGCGAATCTGGCTGACGCCGAGCAGGGGCTATGACAAGCCGTTCAGCCCGTGGTGAGCAGCGAATGCTGACGCGGGGGCTGGAGACGGCGGGCGTGCGCGGCTAGGATTCACGCGCGGCCACCACAGGCGGAGGGAAGATGGCGTCGACAGCGAATACGGGCCGTACCTGGTCGCGCAGAAGCTGGCTGGCCGGCGGGGCGGCGCTGGCGGCGGCCGGCTGCGCCAGCGCGGGCGGCTCCAAACGCGGCCGCAAACCGGTCGCGCTGACGCCGATGCTCTACTATCTGGGCGCGGCGAAAGTGTTCGCCCTGAACCCGGAGGGCGGCGCGCCGGTGGTGCTGCACGATGCGACGCCCACGGACGGATCGCGCCCGCGCGGCGTCAATGACGGCATCGCCATCGACCTCGACGGCGGCCACATCTACTGGACCAATATGGGCCGAGCGGAGGACCGAGACGGTTCGATCCATCGCTGCAATCTCGACGGCGGCGAGCCCACGGTGATCGTTCCGCCGGGCGCCGGCGCATGGACGCCCAAACAGCTCAAGCTCGACGCGGCGCACGGCAAGCTGTGGTGGGCCGACCGCGAGGGCATGGCCATCATGCGCTGCAATCTCGACGGGTCGAAGATCGAGGCGATGATCCGCATCGGCGACCCGGTGACCTACAAGGGCGACGAGACGCTGTGGTGCGTCGGCATCGCGCTCGATCCGGCGCGCGGACAAATCTACTGGACGCAGAAGGGCGGCGACAACGCCGGGCAGGGCCGCATCCGCCGCGCGGCCATGGAAGTCCCGCGCGGGTCGCACCCCAGCCGTCGCGACGATATCGAAACGCTGTTCGCGCGCCTGCCCGAACCGATCGATCTCGATCTCGATCTGACCACGCGGCGCATGTACTGGACCGACCGCGGCGACGACACGGTGAACCGTGCGCCGATGGATGCGGGCGACGACTACGATCCGGCGCGCCGCGCCGATCGCGAGGTTCTGGTCACCGGCGTTCGCGACGCGATCGGCGTCAGTCTCGATCTCAAGCGCGGGCGCATGGCGTACACCTCGCTGCATGGCGAGGTCGGCGTATCCGGCCTCGACGGCGGCGGCGCGACCATGCTGGCGAGCGGGCAGGGGCTCCTGACCGGCGTCACCTGGCTCGGATGAAGCGAAGGAGCACGAGGCGAGGGTGAAGCCGAACGCCGCACCAACGCAGCGCCGCCATGGACGCGCGCGGACCGTGTTTCAGGGCGCCGTGGCGGCGCTGGCGGTCGCGGCGATGTCCGGCCTCGCGCCCGCTCCGGCGGCCGCCAACGTGTTCGAGGGCGAGGAATGGCGCACCGCGCCGGACGGTTCGATCCGCGAACAGCACTTCGAGAATTGCGCCGATCAGGACCGCGCGGTCGATGCGGCGCGCAGTGCGGCCTGCGCCAGTCTGGCGCGCGTGTCGTGCCGGATGCCGGGCGAGCGCGCCAGCGTGGACCTTGGCGGGTTTCATGTCGTTCGCTGGGCGGACGGGGGCTATCGCCTCTACACGGCGGCGCACGTGCTCAATCAGTACAACCGCCTGCTTCTGGGCCCGGCCGCCGGCGCGCATGTCGAGCGCGCCGCCTATGGCTGGAGCGCCTGCTCGCTGACGCTGCTGTCGGCCGGCGACGACGCCGGGCCGTTGCAGGGCGTCAGGCTGGGCGAACCGCATTTCCGTTCAGACGAAATGCGCCTCGCCGTTTCCTCGCGCGCGGTGGCGGACATTTTCGATTGGCCGGAGCTGCAGGACGGCGACATCGTGTGGATGCCGATCGAGATCGAGAGCGACGCGGAAACGGCGTCCGCCCTGTTGGCGGCGGCGGCGCTGGAGCCGGTCGTCGGCGCCGAACACGAAGCCGGACGGTTGCGGCGAAGTCTGGTGTGCAGCGCCGGCCTGTTCGCGCTGGGCCGGCACGCGAGCCGCAGCCCCAGCGTCGCGGGATGCGCGCGGTCGGGCGTGCGCCGGGGCGCGCTGGCCGGCGTGCTGCTGACGCGGGCGCCGACCGTCTACGGCATGTCCGGCGGACCGGTGGTGACGATGTGGCGGGGCCAGCCGCGCAGCCTGTGCGTCATCAGCTCGGAAGTGGTGAGCGCGGGCGAACCCGTTCTCGCCTCCGATGCGCGCTCAAAGCGGCTGCGCTATCGTCCGGGTCTCGAGAACCGCTGCATTCCATATTGAGCGCGAGCCAGGCGCCGGCCCAGAGCGCCGGTCCAGAGCCCCGGCCCAGAGTCTTGGTCGGCTGCTCGACGCGCGCGAAGGCGAATGGCAGAATGGCGCATGGACGATCTGTTCCGGCTCAACGGCGCCGTTCGGCGCGATCCTGCGGTCGAGGCGTGGTTCTCGAACGTCACCGATCCCTTGCGCGTTATGGCGCGGCCATGGTTCCAGCGCATGCGCGATTGCGGGCCCGACGTCCTCGAAGTGATGCATGACGGCTGCCCCACGGCGTGCGTCGGCGATCTGGCGTTCGGCTATGTGGCCGCCTTCCGCGCCCATGCAAATGTCGGCTTCTTTCAGGGGGCGGCGTTGCCCGATCCGGCGGGTTTGCTCGAAGGCGCGGGCAAGCGCATGCGGCATGTGAAGCTGCGGCCGGGCAAGGGTCTGGACGACGAGGCGCTGGCCGGGCTGATCGCTTCCGCCTACCGCGACATCAGGCGACACGCCGGGGCGGGGTGAACGCCGTTTGACCCCGCAGTCGCGCCCGCTCGCTGCTCCCATTCACAAGGCGAAAGGTTAATCCTAACGACTCGTGAACCATTCGGACTCCAGACATTCCGGCTCGGGATTGGCGGCTGGACCGGCCGCCCGATACAAGACCGCCAGCACGACACCACGTTTCCGACAGAGGGGATGACGACATGGCCAAGGCCGCCGACCGCTCCGCACAGACCACCGCCCAGATCGCGCGCCTGATCGCGAAGGAGCTGAGCGTCGGCGAGGCGCAGACGGCCGCGGCCATCGCCCTGCTGGACGAAGGCGCGACCGTGCCCTTCATTGCGCGTTACCGGAAAGAACGCACGGGCGGTCTCGACGACACCCAGCTGCGGACCCTGGAAGAGCGGCTGGAATATCTCACCGCCCTGTTCGACCGCCGCGAAGTGGTGCTGAAGTCGATCCGCGAGCAGGGCAAGCTGACGCCCGCCCTTGAGAAAGAGATCATGGCCGCCGAAACGCGCCAGCAGATCGAAGACCTCTATGCGCCCTTCCGTCCCAAGCGCCGCACCAAGGCGATGATCGCGAAGGAGCAGGGACTGGAGCCGCTGGCCGATCGCCTGCTGGCCGATCCCAAGCTCGACCCTGCTGCGGAAGCCATCGCCTATGTCGACGCCGGCAAGGGCGTGGGCGATGCGGATTCAGCGCTCGAAGGCGCGCGCAACATCCTGATCGAGCGCATGGTCGAGACGCCCGCCGTCGTCGGTCCGGTGCGCGAGAAAGTCTGGAGCGGCGGCAAGCTCGGCTCCAAGCTGGTGAAGGGCAAGGAAGCCGAAGGCGCCAAATTCTCCGACTATTTCGAGTTCGACGAGACCATCCACTCGATGCCCTCCCACCGCGCGCTGGCGTTGCTGCGCGGAGAGAAGGAAGGCGTTCTGAAGATCAATCTTGATCTGCCCGAGGCCGACGCCGGCCGTCACCCCGCCGTGGGCATGATCATGACCGCGTTCGGAATCTCCGATCGCGGGCGTCCGAGCGACAAGTTTCTGGTCGAGACCGCCGAACAGGCGTGGAAGTCGCGGCTCGCGAAGTCCAACGCCAGCGATCTGATCTCGCGCCTGAAGGAACGCGCCGACGGCGAAGCGATCAAGGTGTTCTCGCGCAACGCCCGCGACCTGCTGCTGGCGGCGCCGGCCGGTCCGAAAGTGGTGATGGGCGTCGACCCTGGCATTCGCACCGGCTGCAAGGTCGCGGTCGTGGATGCGACCGGCAAACTGCTGGAGACCGCGACCATCTACCCGCATGAACCGCGACGCGACTGGGCCGGATCGCTTGCGACCCTGGCGGTTCTGGCGAAGAAGCACGGCGTCCAACTGGTGAGCGTCGGCAACGGCACCGCCAGCCGCGAGACCGACAAGCTCGTGGCCGAGCTGAGCTCCAAGATGCCGGAACTGAAGCTGACCCGCGTGGTGGTGAGCGAGGCCGGCGCCTCGGTCTATTCGGCCAGCGAACTGGCCGCGAAGGAATTCCCGGATCTCGACGTTTCGCTGCGCGGCGCGGTGTCGATCGCGCGGCGTCTGCAGGACCCGCTGGCCGAGCTTGTGAAGATCGAACCCAAGGCGATCGGCGTCGGCCAGTATCAGCATGACGTCGATCAGGCGGCGCTGTCGAAGTCGCTTGAGGCCGTCGTCGAGGACTGCGTGAACGCGGTCGGCGTCGACGTGAACACAGCGTCCGCTGCGCTTCTGTCGCGCGTGTCGGGGCTGAACTCGCAGCTCGCCGCCAACATCGTGACCTACCGCGACGAGAACGGCCCGTTCAAGGCCCGCACGGGTCTGAAGAAGGTGCCGCGCATGGGGCCGAAAGCGTTCGAACAGTCGGCCGGCTTCCTGCGCATCATGGACGGAACCAATCCGCTGGACGCCTCGGCCGTCCACCCGGAAGCCTATCCCGTGGTCGAACGCATCTCGAAAGCGTGCGGGCGCGACCTTCGCAGCTTGATCGGCGACCGGGATTTTCTGGGGCGACTGAAGCCCTCCGACTATGCCGACGAGACATTCGGCGTGCCGACCGTGAGCGACATTCTCTCCGAGCTTGAGAAGCCCGGCCGCGATCCGCGTCCGCAATTCCGCACCGCGTCGTTCCAGGACGGCGTCGAGGAGATCGGCGACCTCAAGCCCGGCATGCGTCTGGAAGGAACGGTGACCAACGTGACCGCCTTCGGCGCCTTCGTCGACATCGGCGTTCACCAGGACGGACTGGTGCACATTTCCGAACTTTCGGACAGCTTCGTTAAGGACCCGCACGACGTGGTGAAGGCTGGCGATGTGGTGCTGGTCCGCGTCAAGGATGTGGACATTCCGCGCAAACGCATCGCGCTGACGATGAAGTCGGACTCGGAGATCGGGACCGCCTCGAACCGTGGCGCGCCCGGAAAATCCGCGGGCGGCAAGGGTGCGCCGGGCCGGGGCGGGAAGTCCGCGCCGCCGCGCATGTCGAGCGGCCGGGAGACGCGCACGGACGACGACAGTCCGTTCGCCGCGCTCAAGGGCCTGCGGGGAGACTGAGGCGAGGCCTCCGCCGGATGGCGTCCGAAGCGAACGGTTTTCGATCAGACCAGATGAACTCCGGTCAACATTGAATCGGACGATTGCAAGCGTGCGCGCGCCGCCGCATGCTGTGGTCTCGCGGCGGGGGGCGCATGCGCGAGCGCGCTTGCATGCGGAGACCGGACGTGAACGAAACCGAGTTCGATCGAAGGGCCGCCGTTTCGCAGATCCCGAAAGGGTGTTGGCGAAACGCCTATCGCTCCGAAACCGGGTGGGCGGAAAACCCGACGGCGATCTATCGCTGGATCGACCGCAAATCCTACATTTCGCGCACGCCCTATCCCTCGCGGGAGCTGGCGGAAGAATACGCGCTGCGCAATCTGCAGGACCCGGACTGGCAGGGACGGGTCGAATATCTCGGCGCGCGTTTTTTTCCGGGCTCGTGACCGGCGCGCTAGTTCAGTTGAAACATCGCTGACTGCATCAACGGCTGGACCTGCTCGGCGCCCAGCGCGAGCAGGCGGCCCTTGGTGCCCGAGGGCAGGGAATCGAGCTTGTCGATCACCACGCGGCCGAGATCGCAGACGTCGATGTCCGGCGCGCTGCCGTTCGACAGCGCCGCGACCTGGATTTTCTGCACCCGGCGATCCTGCATCATCGACACCATCAGGCGTTGCAGGGCGCGCTCGTCCTGAGGCGTGAGGCTGGCGTCGACCGGCGCCGTTCTCGCGCCGTCGGCCGCCAGCGACACCAGCGTGAGGTTGGCCTTCATGTTCAGCTTGTAGGCCGGCGTGCCGTAGGTGCCGAGTTCGGCGATGCGTGCGGGGTCCTGCGCAAGCGACTGCAGCGCTCCGGCGTCGCACGCGCCGCCGCCCGCCTTTTCCAGCAGGTCGATTGCGTCTGAGGCGATGCCGGTCATGGCGTTGAAGCCTTTCGCTCCGGTGCGGCCAAGATCGCCGATATGGCGCATGGAGAAGTCCGCCGACCAGAGATTCACGGCCTCGATCAGTTCGGTGCGTTCGCCGCCGGAAAGGGCGATGTCCGCCAGCTGTCCGGTCAGGCGGTCATGCTCCTTGGGAAAATCGGTCTTCAGGCGCTTCATGAAGGCGGCGCCCTGGCGGTCGGGAAAGGCCTGTGTCGCCAGCGCGGTCTTGGCGTCGCCGCGATCGAGCCCCTCGACGATCACCGGCACGGCGCGCAGTTTCACCTCGCCGCCAAGCGAGCCGAGGCTCGTCAGAAGCGAGGGCCCCGCGAGTCCAAGAGCGATGACGCCGATGAAGACCCCGGCCACCAGCGCCATGAAACCGGCGCTGAATGCGCTGTCCGAACCCGGCGACGTCACGGCCAGGGCCGCCGATCGAACCGAACCGCCAGGCGATACGCCGACATCGGGCATGTCGGGCGTTGCGCCCTCGATAGGCGCAGCGGCCCCGGTTGCAGGCGGAAAGGGCGAGGTCTGGCCGCGCTTGCCGAACGACATGGTTCCCCCCTGTCGGCAGGTCAGCACTGCCTTCCGGCGACGGATGCAGCGCGGATTGGCCTTCGATCGTGCCTGCGCGAGGTTTCAAGAGTGTTGAGGCGAAGGCGCGGATTGCCCGGGCCCGACCGCTGGCGCTAGCGCGTCGCTGCGTAACGCTGGCGCGCGGCGGGGCTCCAAACCTCGGCCGGATCGTAGAACGCCTCGAACGCCGGCGCATCGTCCGGCAGCGGCAGCCAGGGGGCCTTTGTCGAGGTGAAAATGTGGGCATCCGGGCGGATGCCGTGGCCCGGCTCCAGCACGCCGACCCGCACGAAGGCGATGTTCGGCCCGCCGCCGGGATAGTGGCTCCACACCGCGACATGACATTTCGGGCAGCGCACGATCGTCTGGCCCCGACCGCTGGCCGAGGGCGTGTCGACGGCGACCGGTTCGCCGGCGGTAATGCGAAGCTGGTCGGTCTCGATCAGCGCGTTCACGGCGAACGCGCCGCCGGTTTCGCGCTGACACCAGGTGCAGTGACAGGCATGCGTGATGATCGGATCGGCGTGCATCTGGAACTGGATCGCGCCGCAGGCGCAGCGCCCGCTGGCTTTCGGCGTCTCGTGGGACTGGGTCATCAGCGTCTCTGGGGTGTCGCAGCGGTGCGGTCAGTCAGTCGATGGTAGGGAAGGTCGGAACGGCCGTCACGCTCCGCCGCGAGCTGGCCGCTGAACTCCTGACTATTCAGGAGAAATCAGTGTCGTTTCAGGGATACCCCTGATCGAGTGCAGTCAGCAAATATGCTACCCTAGGCCATCAGGGTTGGGGGAAGTACGGCCGCTTCGATCTTCGTCCGCCGCGATCCAGAGAATTCGGATCTGAAGTTGGCCGGCCGGCTGTCTTGGTCCGCCGGTTGTCTTGAGCGGTTGTCTTGATCGAGACGCGCGTGTCGACCGCCAAAGGCTGATACATCACGTTCAACTTGTTTGTGAAGCCGCTTGTCCCGCCGGCATGGAGGCGCCCTCGCGCGCTTTGCATTGCGGCCGCACGGCCCCATGTTGCGCAAAGGCCTGATCGCGCGGCATTCGCTCGCCGGCGGGCGTATGGACAGGATGCACCGGAACACACCTTGGTCGGACTCGCTCTCTTCTTCGTATTTCTCGTCGTTCCCTTCACCGAGATCTCGCTGTTCATTCTGGTCGGGGAACGCATCGGGCTGTGGCCGACCCTGCTGATCTGCGTCGCAACCGCGCTCCTGGGCGCGGCGCTCGTGCGCTATCAGGGCTGGGGCGTGATGGCGCGAGCGCAGGCCCAGGCGATGGACGGCAAGGCGCCGGCGATGGAGATCGCCGAGGGCGTGGCCATCCTGATCGCCGGCCTGCTGCTGCTGACGCCGGGCTTCTTCACCGACACCATCGGCTTTCTGCTTCTGGCGCCGCCGCTGCGCCGGATGGCGATTTCGGCGCTCGGCCGACGGATCGGCGCGAGCTTCACCTTCGTGAACTTGGGAGGAGGCCGGGGAGGCGGCGGGTCGGGAGGCGGACGGCCGCCGCCTGGCGGACCGGACGCCGGCGACATTATCGAGGGCGAGGTGATCGACCGCGACGGCGATGGGGCGGCGTCCGCTCCGCCACGCAGCGACTCGCCCTGGATACCGCGCGACCGCTAGGCGCCGCTCGCCCGTGAGTTGTGCGGCGACGGGCTGGGCGTTGATGCGCGTCCGCGTCCGTGGAAGAGTGGGTGCGGGGAAAGCTGGCGGGCAGTCGGAAACAGCCGCGGGGACGGCCGATGTCGCATATCGCCCACCAACTGGCCGAACGCCAACTGGCCGAGCATCGTCGTCTTACGCCGATGAGCAGGTCGCGCCCGTGACGCGGCCGGCGGCGCAGACGCGAACCTTCGGTCCCGGCGACGCCGTGATCGGCGCTCCGCCCCTGTCGAACGACATGCATGCGAAGCGTGCGAGCGCTGCGCCCACGCGCGAGGACGACGCGAGGTTCTTCATCGATCCCTGGCTCAGCATCACCGCGCTTGCGCTGGTGTGCGTGCTGTTGGCCATGTCGGCGGAGGTCGGCTGGTTCCGGGGGTACAACGCTGCCGGTCTTGCGTGGCCCATGCTGGTCTGGTTCGCCATCGTCACGGCGGGCGGCGCCGGCATTTCCGCCATCGCGCTGCGCCCGCCCTATGTGCAACGGCGGATGACCTTCCACGGCCGCCTGTATCGGCGTCCGGGCTGGCTGGTGTGGGCGATCGCGTTGAGCCACGTCTCGGGCGTGTTGTTGGTCTGGATGGCCTGGACGCTGCCGCTGACCCCGCGCTGGATGCGCGAGGACATGTCGCTCGGCGGCGTGCAGGCGGTTCTGATGGCGGCGGGGCTCGCCATGCTTGCGCTGTCCGAGGGCCCGCGTATCTGGCTGCGCCGGCGCGCGCGGCAGGATCGCAACCGGCCGACGCCCCGTGCGCGCGGCGGCGTATCGCCCACGCCCTAGCCCTGGATCGTCAGCCCGCTTCGAAGTCCGGCAGATCGAGATTGTCCTTGAGGCTTCCGCCAAGGAAGAGATCGGCCAGCGCCGGTATGCCGAGAAAGTGCGTAACGAAATTTCGAACCTGGATGCCGGTGCGCGTGCGCGGCGCGAACGAGGCTGCGAACTTCCGGGCCGCATCCTGCTTCTCGCGGATGAAGGGCGCCATTCGCGCCTCATAGGCGGCGAAGGCGCGCGCGTGATCGCCGCCGGCGCGGTGCAGGTCTCCGGCCAGAACATAGGCCCCGATCATCGCCATCGCCGATCCTTCGCCGGCGAGCAGGGACGGGCAACCGGCGGCATCGCCGACCAGCGCCGTCCGGCCCTTTGTGAAGGCCGGCATCTCGATCTGGCTGACCCGGTCGAAGTAGAGTTCGGCGTCGTCGGTCAGCCGTGCGAGAATGTCGTCGCACTCCCAGCCAAGCCCCCCGAATTCGCGGTGCAGAACGGCGCGCGCGGCCGCGCCGTGCGGCAGTTCGGGAGAGGTCTCGCGGAACACGAACAGAAACAGCGTGCGGTCGCCGCGCATCGAGAAACGCGCAAGCTGCTTTCCGGGAGCCGAGAAGCTGACATAGACGTCCTCGTCGCGAAGCGGATATCCGGTCGCTTCGAACGCGGCGACCTTGTAGCCGAGAAAGCGTTCGAACTGGTTTTCGGGGCCGAAGACGAGTTCGCGCACATGCGAATGAAGCCCGTCGCAGCCGATCGCCAGATCGAAGCGTCTCGCCTCCGGCGGCGCAGGCGCCTGGTCGCCGGATTGTCCATGCGCGCTGGCGCGGAACGTCGCCGCGACGCCGGCCTCATCTTCCTCAAGCGCGGCGATCTCGGTTCCCCACAGGGTTTCGACGTCCTCCAGCGCGCCGTAGAGCGCCGCAGAGAGATCGCCGCGCGCGAGGCTGACATAGCGGTTGTTGGTGGCGCGCGAGAACACCTCCGCCGAGAAGCCGCCGGCGCGCCTGCGCCCGCTGTCTTCGATCCGCACGTCGGTGATGTGATAGCCGATCTCGTTGAGATGGGGCGCGAGCCCCATCCGCTCGGCCACGTCATAGCCCTGGCCCCAGAAATCGATGACATAGCCGCCCGTGCGCAAGGCGGGCGCGCGCTCGACCACCACGGGCGTGTGACCATAGCGCTTGAGCCACCAGGCGAGCGTGGGGCCGGCGATCCCCATGCCGCTGATGAGTACGTTCAGGCCGCCGGACGTATGCGACGTCGCCATGCAGGACTCCGCCTCTCTGAGTTGCGGATATCCTGCATGTAGGCGCGCAATCGCCCATGTCTATCGTGAACGACGGATTTGGTGCGCTGCGAAAGCCTGTTGCGGCTACGCGCCGGCGGGAAGGGCGTCGAACTCGGCCTTCCAGCCCGCGACAAGCTCGCGATTGTCCTGGTCCCACGGATGGAAGCCGGGACGGAACCAGGCAAAGTAGTCCTTCCAGCCGCGGCTGAAGAGGCCGGGCGTCTTCCACACATAACGCTTCACCGCCTTCAGCGCTTCCTTGGGCGTATAGCCGTCGGCTTCCAGCAGGCGCGCCGCGTAGCGCGAGATGTTGCGCGTGAACATGAAGGTGATGATCGCCATCGAGAGGGTGCGCCGCATATAGCGTTTGAACGGCGACCAGTCCTTCGTGACTTCCATGAACACGTCGAAGGCGACGGCCTTGTGCTCGGTCTCCTCCATCGCGTGCCAGCGCCACAGGCGTTCGATGCCAGGGTCGACGCCGTCATAAAGCTCCTGATGGCGCGCATGCATGTCGGCCATCATCGCGGTGAAGTGCTCCAGAGCGATGGTGGCGATCAGCATCCGCATCGGACCGCCCGAGCGGGTGAAGGCGATGCGGTCGCGGATCTGGCTTTCGATTTCGTCGACGGGGTATTTCTCGCGGTCGATCAGCTGGTTCAACGTATGGTGCTCGCGCGAGTGGATCGCCTCCTGCGCAAGAAAGCCGCGAATGTCCTCAAGCAGCTTGCCGCTGACGTCTTTGCGATAGGCCTTCACCGCGTCCATGAACATGCGCTCGCCGTCCGGGAAGGTCAGCGACAGCGCATTGAAAATGGCGGTGCCGACCGGATCGCCGGCGAGCCAGTGGCCCGAGCGCGCGGCGTCGAGGTCGAAATGGATGTCTCGGGGAGAAACGTGAACGTCGTCCGGCGTGTGCTTGGCCGTCATGGCTGGGGTCCTCTGTCTGGGCGCCCTATGAAGACTTGTCGATTTTGCAATTATGGGCTCTATCAACAAAAATGTCAATAAACTCGAAAAAGACGCGCGTGCGCCGGTCTCCGGAGGCCTCGCGCGAGAACATTCTGGCCGCCGCCGAGATGCTGCTGACCGAAAAGGGCCCGCAATCCCTGAAGCTGGTGGACGTGGCGGCGGAGGCCGGCGTCGCCAACGCCACCGTCCTGCATCATTTCGGCTCGATCGACGGCGTGCAGACCGCGCTGATGGAGCGGATGATCCGCCAGCTCGTCGAAACGATCCTGGACGCGCCTTTCCCGGAAGGCGATCCGGCCGCCGCGCAGGCGGCCGCGCTGCAGACCCTGTTCGACACGTTCGAAACGCGCGGCGCGGCGCGTCTTGCCGCGTGGCTGGTGCTCACGGGCGAGTCGCGCCGTCTCACCCTGGTGCATCAGGTGGTGGAGGAGGTGATCGAGAAGCGCATGACCCGCGCCGGCGTCGCGCATGGCGACGCCCGCAACATGGTGCTGGTCAGCGTCGTGCTGGCGGTCGGCGTCGGGCTGTTCGGTCCGTCGCTGTCGGAGCTGATCGGCCTGCCGCCGGAACGCGCGCGCGAACTGGCGGTCGACCTGCTGGAAGCCAGGCAGGCCGCCTATCTGGAGACATTGCGGGCGGACTAGCCATGGCCTTGGCCCATCGACGTCCCTGCATTCTGCGCGCGGAGCGGGGCTCGCGCGACAGCCGGTTCAGGGACGCAGATGTAAGCCCCGTGCGATCAGAAGCAGGCGCGATCAGAAGCAGGCGCGATCAGAAGCAGGTGCGATCAGAAATAGTTCTGGATCGCCGCGCCGTCATAATCCTTGAGGTCGTCCCAGCGGCCTTCCTTGACCTTGGTCGCCCATTCCGGGTCCTGCAGCAGCGCGCGGCCGACGGCGACGAGATCGTACTCGCCCTTCTCAAGCCGTTCGATCGCGTTGGAGAGGTCGCCCTTGGCCGAGCCTTCGCCGCGGAACGAGGCGGTGAACTCCGACGACAGGCCGACCGAGCCGACCGAGATCGTCGGCAGACCCGAGAGCTTCTTCACCCAGCCCGCGAAGTTGAGGCCTTTCTCGCCGTCGATCTCCGGGAATTCGGGCTCCCAGATGCGCCGCTGCGAGCAGTGGATCATGTCGACGCCGGCGTCGACCAGCACCTTCACCCAGCGCTCCATTTCCTGCGGCGTGGTGGCGATGCGGGCGTTGTAGTCGACCGACTTCCATTGCGAGATGCGGATGATGAGCGGCAAATCGCCGATCGCCTTGCGCGTTCGGCGGATGGTTTCGGCCGCGAACTCGGCGTTCTTCTCGATCGAACCGCCGAACCGGTCGGTGCGGTGATTGGTGACCGGCCAGAAGAACTCGTCGATCAGGTAGGAGTGCGCCCCGTGCAGTTCGATGGCGTCGAAGCCCAGACGCTTGGCGTCGGCGGCGGCGTCGGCATAGGCCTGCGCGTAGGCGAGAACTTCTTCTTCGCTCGGCTCCTCGCCGATCTTCTTGCCGCTCAGCGTAACGCCCGAAGGACCGTCGGACGGCGCGTCGGGAAAATGGCCCGTGCCGGGTTTGCGCGACATGCCGAGGTGCCAGAGCTGCGGCGCCATCTTGCCGCCCACGGCGTGCACGGCGTCGATCGTGCGCTGCCAGCCGGCGAGCGCCTCTTCGCCCCAGAACAGGGGATAGTTGGGGCTGTCGGCCGCGCCCTTGCGCGGGATCAGCGTGCCTTCGGAAACGATCAGGCCGACATCGTGTTCGGCGCGGCGGCGGTAATAGGCGGCGTTCTCTTCGGTCGGGATGCCGTTCGGTGAGCGCCCGCGCGTCATCGGCGCCATGACGATGCGGTTCTTCAGCGTCAGGCCCTTGATGGTGAAGGGCTGGAACAGGGCCGAAACGTCGGCGCCGGCCTCGGAGGTCGTGGTGGTCATGCTTGAATCGTCCCGATGGCGCCCGGTCAAGGCGGGCGGTTGTGTGAACGAGCGCTCACATGGCAACCCAAATGGCGGCGCGGAGCCGGAACGTCAATGCGGGCGGGCGCGCGAATTTCGCGCCCCGCCGAACCTCCGGCTAAACAGCTGGATTAGCCCGCCTTCTTCATCGCGCCGGCGTGCTGGCCGTATTTGACGTCGATGCCCTTGATGTGGGCGGTGAGCCAGTATTTCAGGAAGTCGAAGAAGTCCTTGCCGACCTGGCCGCCCGCCGCTTCGATGTCGCCGGCGTGCTTGGCGTAGGTTTCCAGCAGACGGGTGTGGACGCCCTTGTGCGTCGCCAGTTGCGGGAAATTGATCGAGGCCATGAACGCTTCCTCATGGGCGAAGTGCTCGGTGGCCACCTTGCCGAGCTGCGCGACGAGGCGGTTGATCTCCGCTCCCGTCACGCCGGCTTCATGGGCGGCGTAGAGCTTGTTCATCGCATCCAGGATGTGTTTGTGCTCGTCGTTCATCTCGCTCACGCCGACATCGAGCGCGGGCGACCAATCCATCAATGACATGGGGGGCGGCTCCTCTGTGAGGTTGCGCCGATCCTGGCCGAAAGGAGTCACCGACCGGTTAAGATGAATGCCGGTTCTGTAAATCTCTGTGGCCGATCGTCGTGGCTTTCATCGCCTCGCCCGCGCGGCGCTTCATCCCGGTCCCCGTCCCGGTCCCGGTCTGCGATCGGCCAAAACGGCCGCCAGCACGACCACCAGATAGACCGCCAGCGACATGCCGCCCATCTGCAACGGAATGTCTTCCGGCGGCATGAACATGGCGGTGATCTGCAGCGCCAGCAGCAGCGCGATGAACAGGGCGGGCGGCGTCGACGCAGCTCCCGCCGCACGTCGCGAGGCGCCCCAATAGACCGCGGCGATAGCGATAAGCCCGATCTCGACAGCCTGTTCGGGAACTTCGTAATCCCACAAGCCGAAGCCGATCTTCGGGCCGCCCGGCCACAGCGCGAGATCGGGACGATGCACCAGCAGGTCGAGCAGCCAGTGCGAGAACACCGTCGCGCCGATCACGATTGCGACGGGCCAGGCGAGCTTCAGCAACGGCTTCGCGGCCAGCGCGGCGGCGATCGACCAGATCAGCGCGGCCGGCAGCGAATGCGTCCACGGCATGTCGCTCAGCACCAGCGGCGAACCGGGCAGGGAGTGGTCGACCTGCGCATCCTCAACGCCGGTGATGATGAAGACCGACCATGCGATGTCGATGAGCTGGCAGGCGCCCGCCAGCGCCCAGAACGGCGCGCGCGGTTCGGCGGCCTTTGCGGCGATCGCGGCGGAGTAGTGTCCCACGAACATGGCGCCCCTCCCGGCGTTTTGTCGCGAAGCCTAAGCCCGCTCCGGCGCGTCGGCAATCGGGCCTGCGCGGGGACCGAGAAAGCCGGATGCGGCGACGGTTTAGAGAAGCTCTGTCGCAAGCGGCGTATGGCGGGTGTAGAAAGGTACGGACAGGGGAGTGCGCCGATGCCGCTTGCGAAATTCTCGAAGATCGAAGGCTATGCCGAAAAGCGCCACGGCGGGGCGAAGGGCGTCGCCGAAATATTGAAGCAGCACCCCGGCGGCAAACCCTCCGACCTCAAGCGCGGCGACGATCGCTTTCTGGCGGGCATGGCGCAGGGCGTCTTCTCGGCCGGGTTCAACTGGAAGGTCATCGAGGCGAAGTGGGACGGCTTCGAGGAGGCGTTCTTCGGCTTCAACGTCAGGAAGGTCGCGAGCTTCGACGACGACGATATCGCGCGCCTTCTGGCCGACACACGCATCGTTCGCCATGGACCCAAGATCAAATCGACGATCGAGAACGCGCGCTTCATTCTTGAGATCGCAAAGGAGCACGGCTCCTTCGGCAAGTTCCTGCGCGACTGGCCGGCGAGCGACCAGATCGGTCTGATCGAAGTGCTGAAAACGCGCGGCAGCCGGCTGGGCGGCGCCACCGGAAGCTACTTCCTGCGCTTCAATGGCTGGGACGCCTTCATTCTCTCGCGCGATGTGGTGGCGGCGTTGATCCGCGAAGGCGTGATCGACAAGGCCCCGACAGGCAAGGCCGCGATGAAGGCGGTTCAAGAAGCGTTTAACGTCTGGACGCGGGAAAGCGGCCGACCGCAGCGCGAGGTCAGCCGCATTCTCGCGCTGAGCGTCGGTTAGGGAGATGGCGATGCGAACAGCGCAATGCGCCTGCGGTCAGTTGACGGTGCGGGTCGATGCGGAGCCTGCCGCCGTCGTCGCCTGCAGCTGTCTAGAGTGCCAGCGCAAGAGTGGGTCTGCGTTCGGACTCGGCGCATATTTCGCGAAAGGCGAGGTGAGCGTTTCGGGCGACAGCCGCACCTATTCGCGAACCGCATCCAGCGGACATCTGATGCACAATCATTTCTGTCCGGTCTGCGGAGCGACGGTCTACTGGACCATGGACCGCGACCCCGAACGCATCGGCGTTTCGGTTGGGGCCTTCGCCGATCCCGATTTCCTGGCGCCCACGCGCTCGGTGTTCGACTTAAGCAAGCACGCATGGGTGAAATTCCCGGACGATGTTCCGGGTTTCAGCGAGGGCCGCGACAGCGCCCGAACGCGCTGAACGGACATGCCGTCGGCGTGCGCGCGGCAGAGCTGCGGAACAAAGACACGGAAGCAGGAATGAAAGGGCGAACGGAATGCCTTCCTTACCTCTGACCGGCGGATGCCATTGCGGCGCGCTGCGCTACGAGATCACGCAAGCGCCGTCCATGATCTACAATTGCCACTGCACCAACTGCCAGAAGATCGGCGGCGGCGCGTTCGCCACCTCTGCTGCAATCCGCGAGTCGGCCTTCGCCTTCACCAAGGGCCAGCCCGGTCGCATCGAGTGGACCTCAGAGGCGGGCAATCTGCGCTTCGGCTGGTTCTGCCGCGACTGCGGCAGCCGAATCGCGCACGGCCAGGTCGAATCGAGCAGAACGCTCAGCCTGCGCGGCGGAACGCTCGACGACACCAGCTGGATTTATCCGGTGGGCGACATCTGGACGCGCAGCGCGCAGCCCTGGGTTAAATTCGTCGAGGGCGGCGTTCATGCCGAGCGCCAACCGACCGATTATGGCCCGTTTGCAAAGGCGTTTCGCGCGCAGAACAACTTTCCCGACTGACCGGAGGGCGTTGGCCTTCGCGTTAGGCGCCCCAGCGTTTGTCCCTGATTCAGGGGCCGTGAACTGACCGTTCGCGTTGACTTACCTTTCGTTCAGAGAGGAAATGCATGTCAGGGCGGAAGAAAGAACAGAACAGCTGGAGACCGGCATGAGGGCGCAGGCAGGCGTGCGTTTGAGCGCAGTGGCGACGGCCGTGGCCGCGATGGCGGCGCTGGCGTCTTGTGCGCCGTCGAACGACACGCGGGTGATCGACGGCGCCACGGTGAAAATTCGCGGCGCGACCATCGCCCTCCATCAGATCGTTGCGCCGAAGGAGAAGGACGCGAAGTGCGACGCCGAGCGCGAGGCGGCGGTGAAGGCTCGCGAGCGTTTCGCCGAACTCCTCGCCAACGCCAAAGAAGTGACCGCGCGCAAGACCGGCATGGCCTGTCTCGACGTGACGACCTGTGACGGCTTCGTCGAGGTCGACGGCGAAGACGTCGGCGACACGCTGACGCGCGAGGGTCTGGTGGTGAACACCTTCTATCGCGGTCTCGACGCTGAACCCTATGATTGGTGCGCGACGCCGCGCGAACCGCTTCCGCCGCCGGCCGTTCTCGATCAGGGCGATGCGGGCGAGGATGTCGATCCGCCGGCGCTGATGAACGACTACGAGCCCTTCCCGCCGGAAAACCTCGCGCCGCCGTCCGGTCCGGTCGAGACGATTCCGCCCGCGCCTTAGGGCCGCCGGCTTGCCGGCCAGCTCCTCAAGGCGGCGGGCATAGGCGAAAATAAGCGACGTCTATTTGTCGGATGCGTCCGGCGGCGTCGCGGGATCGGCGGTTTCGCCGTCGTCATCTTCAAGGCGCGCATTGTCCAGCTGGCGTTCGGAGAGGGCGCTCTCGGCCTCTTCCTTCGCCTTGTCCGCTTTGGTGCGTCCGAACTTGGCGCGGTTCTCGCGCGCGGCTTCCGCCTTGCGCTTCCGCTCCATCTGCTTGCGGCGCTGGTTGAGATTGATGACGTCTCCCATGGCGCGAGCATCACGCGGGAAAGCCGGTTCGGCAAGCCGGAGGCCGCAGCATTTCGGATGCGGGGACGGTTTGCCGGATTATGCGGCATGGCGCGCGTCGCTGGGGCCGCCGCCGCGTCCCTCCTGACGGTGCTCGTCGAATCGCTTGTGTGGGCTCATGCTTCAGGCGAGTGTGCGCGCGGTCAGTAGCGACGCCGGGGATCGGCGTCGGTCAGCGGAGAGATCCAGGATGAAGCGGACGGGCGTATTTGCGGCGGCGGTTGCGATGTCGGCGCTGTTGGGAGCCGGGCTCGCGCACGCTCAGGGCGCAGACAAGGGCCGGGCCGCTTTCCGCGACATCTACAAGGAAATGGTCGAGATCGATTCCTCGCCCAGCACCGGATCGTGCACCGCCGTCGTCCGCGCCGCGGAGGCGCGCCTGAAGGCGGCGGGCTTCTCGGCGGACGAATACGAAGTGGTGATCCCCGAAGGCAAACCCGACGACGGCAACATCGTCGCGAAGATCTCGTCGACGAAGAAGAAGCCGAAGAAACCCGTTCTTCTGCTCGCGCACATCGACGTGGTCGACGCCAAGCGCGAAGACTGGGAGCGCGACCCGTTCACCCTCTACGAGCAAGACGGCTATTTCTACGGACGCGGTTCGGCGGACGACAAGTCGATGGCCGCCGTCTGGCTCGACCTGATGATCCGCCTCAAGCAGGAAAAGTCCTTCAAGCCCAGCCGCGACATCAAGATGGCGCTGACCTGCGGGGAGGAGACATCCAACCGCGTCAACGGCGTCGACTATCTGGTGAAGAACCGCCGCGATTGGGTCGACGCCGGCTTCGCCATCAACGAGGGCGGCGGCGGACATCTCTCTGAAGACGGAGAGCCGGTCTGGCTCACCGTCGGCGCCGGCCAGAAGATTCACCAGGTCGTGGCGTTCGAGGTGACCAATCCGGGCGGCCACTCTTCGCGCCCGGTTCCGGACAATGCGATTTACCACCTCGCCGGCGCGCTGAAGAAGCTCGAAGCGTATTCATTCCCGACCGAACTCACCGACGTGGTGCGCGAAAGCTTCCGCGTGCGCGGCCCGCTGGAAGGCGGCGAAACCGGAGCTGCGATGTCGGCTCTGGCGGCCAACCCGGACGACAAGGACGCGCTGGCCAAGCTGACCGCGAACCCCGACACCAATCCCCAGCTGCGCACCACCTGCGTGGCCACGCAGATCGACGCCGGCCACGCGCCGAACGCGCTGCCGCAACGCGCAAAGGCGATCGTCTCCTGCCGGGCCATGCAAACCCTGTCCGCTGAAGATCTCATCAGCCAGCTCGAAGCGGTGGTCGACGATCCGGAAGTGAAGGTGACGATCGAGCGCAAGCGCAATTCCTCGCCGCCTCTGGTTCTCTCCGACGAGGTGATGGGGCCGATCCGCAAGACCGCCGAGAAGATGTGGCCGGGCGTCACCATCGTTCCGGCCATGGGCGCGGGCGCGAACGACGGCCGCTTCCTGCTGGCGGTGGGCATTCCCACCTACGGCATCAACGGCATGTTCTCGAAGAGCGGCGAAGCCAACGCGCACGGCCTGAACGAGAAGATCCGCGTGACCTCGCTCTACGAGGGTCGCGATTTCCTCGAAACCATCGTCCGCGCTTACGCCAAATAGCCTGGATCGCAGCGGCCGGCCGCGACCTGTGCGGCCGCCGCGCGCTTCGGTCTACGACTTCTGCGAGGCTGCGTAGTCCTGCGCCTGCTGCACCAGGCGCAGCAGGTTGCCGCTCCACATCTTCTGCAGGTCGTCGCGCGTATAGCCTTCGGCCAGCAGCCGTTCGGAGAGCTTCGGCAGGGCGGTGATGTCGCGATAGCCGGAGAGCCCGCCGCCGCCGTCCCAGTCCGCCCCGAAGCCGACATGATCGACGCCGACCAGTTTGATCGCGTGCAGCACCTGTTTCATGTAGTCCTCGAAATCGGCCATCTGCGCGGGATACTCCGCGTTGATGGCTCCGAGTTCGTCGAGGAAGGCCTCATACGCCTCGCCGGTCAGGGCGTCGGTATCTCCCCATTTCGCGCGCAACGCCTTTAGCTTCGCATCGCGCTCCGGCGAGGGGGGAATGTCGGCGAGATAGCGGCCGAGCGCGTTCATCTGGATCACGCCGCCTGACTTCGCCAGCTTCACCAGCAAGGCGTCCGGCACGTTGCGCGGGTGATCGTAGACGTCGTTGGTTCCCGAGTGCGAGAGGATCACGGGTGTCGCCGAAAGGTCGATCATCTGGTCGAGCACCTCGTCCGAGGCGTGGCTGGCGTCCAGAACCATGCCGAGCCGGTTGGCTTCCTTCACCAGCTCGCGCCCGAGCGGGGAAAGGCCGCCATGTTTCGGCCCGTCGCGGTCGGTGGAGCTGTCGGCGAACTGGTTGTTTGCGGTGTGAACCGGGCCGACCATGCGCACGCCCATCTTGTAGAACGTCTCCAGCAGCGAGAGGTCCTCGCCCAGCGGGTAGGAGTTCTCGATCGAGATGAAGACGATCTTCTTGCCTTCGGCGTGCGCCTCGCGAGCTTCGTCCGGCGTGGTGACCAGCGCGAACACGTCGGGGCTGCGCGCAACCATTTCGTGTATCGCGAGCGCGCGGAGGAGGGCGGTGTCGCGCACCTGGCGATAGGCCTCGGTCGAAAGCGCGCCCTGCGGAGTGAAGATCACCCAGAAGCCGCCATCGAGTCCGCCTTCGTCCATGCGCGGCACGTCGACCTGACTGCCGTCGCGCTCCACGTCATGACGCTTGAGAATGTCGAAGCCGCGCGCGGTAACGAACGAGGCCGGCGTGTCGAGATGCGTATCAAGCGTGAACAACGAGTCGTGAAGCGTCGGCGCGCGCACAGCGGCGTTCGTTTCGGTTGTCGTCGTTGTGATGGGCGTTGCGATGGGAGTCGTCGCGCAGGCGCCAAGCGCCGCGCATGCCGCAGCGATCGTGGAGTATAGAAAACACGCATGTTTACGCTGTTTACGCGCATGTGCGGCGCGAAATTCGGGTTGCGGCATATTGCGCCTCCATGCCTTGCAGAGGCGCTTCTGCGCAGCTCTGCGAGCGTCCTTACACGGCACGCCGCAGCGCGGCATTGTGCTGTGTCGAGGCTGCGCCAGCTGCTTGACTCTGTAAACAGCGAAGCTCCATATCTGTTGTCAAACAGAGGGTTGTCGCACTCCCACGACGGCGTTGTCTGCTACATAAAAAATTCGCAGCGCCCCAAACCCCGATTTCGCCGCATCCCATGCAGGAATGCGCCGGAAAGTCGTGTGCGCTAGTTAAAAAATACGTAGGGCGAGACTGGCGCTTGCGGCAAAAGAAAGGCATACAGTCCCCCGGCTGGATACCTTCGGGCGTTGACCCGTTGGACCAGTGATGCGGGGCTTCGAGAGCGAGAGACCGAATGTACGAGTCGTCACGTAAGGCTGATCCGACCACACGTATGGTTGGCATCGGTGCAATCATCGCCGTGGGCGTAGCTTTCGTCGGCCTGTCGATTTTCGCTGGCGTGCAGGCTGCGGTCAAAGCGATGACCGAGACCGAAGTCGTCATTATCGAACCCCCGCCTGTCGAAGACGAAGAGCCGCCGCCGCCGCCGCCCGTTGATGTGGAGCTGCCGCCGCCGCCGCCGCAGGTCGTCATTCCCGAATTCACCTTCGATGTGCCGCCGCCGCCGAATGCGATCCAGCAGGTTGTCGCTGTCGAGCGTCCGGTGAACCCGCCGCCGCGCCCGGCTCCGCCGCCGGCGCCGAAGGTCACGGTTTCCGAATACCCCTCCACGGGTCGCCGCTTCACCAAGCCGGACTATCCGTCGGCGTCGCGTCGCGCCCAGGAAGAAGGCGAGACCACCGTCTCGATGTGCGTGGCCTCGAACGGTCGCGTCACCGACATCAAGGTCGTCCGGTCGAGCGGCTTCAGCCGTCTGGATGAAGCCACCGTGAAAGGTATTGAGCGGCAGAGGTTCCAGCCCGCCAAAGGGTCCGACGGCAAAGCCATGGACTTCTGCGGCTACGAACTCACCATGGTTTGGGATCTCGAGGAGGCGCGCTGAGGCGCGACTGTTTCGCCAGAGACGCGCGCCGCTAGGCGCGCGTTCGGTTGGAACGGGGAATCGGCTCGACAGGCGAACATCACGCGGTCA
The DNA here is from genome assembly GCA_041398225.1 of Hyphomonadaceae bacterium. Classification (GTDB taxonomy): domain Bacteria; phylum Pseudomonadota; class Alphaproteobacteria; order Caulobacterales; family Hyphomonadaceae; genus JAWKVD01. Next base: position 263,746 of record JAWKVD010000003.1, read on the forward strand.
GGAAGACGGACGACATACGACTACAGGAATGTTGGGGGCGACGAATCTGGCGGGCGCCAGGTAAAACGAACGGGCGGGTGACAACGTCCTGAAACATACTTAGCGCGGCTGGACGGGGACGGGATGGCCCTGCTTGGTCAGGCAAACGGCACGGGGCGACCCGCTTTTTTTGGAGAAGACGACTATGAACACGGCGTATCTCGGTGATGGTCCCAAGCGGCGACATTCCTGGAAGGGAATCCTGGCCGCTCTTGCGATGGTGCTGATGCCCGCGACGGCGTTCGCCCAGGAGCCCCCGGCGGCCCCGGAAGCCCCGGAAGTCGACCTTTCGATCCCGGGCCTCGAAGATCCGGTCGCTGACGCGCCGCCGGTCGTCGAAGAAGCTGTCGAAGCCGCTGGCGAAGGCGAAGAAGCCGCCGCCGCCGAAGAAGGCTTCACCCCGGAATTCTCGCTGGCCGCCGTGTGGCGTGAAGGCTTGGTTCCGCAGATCACGCTGGTCATCATGGGTATCATGCTCGCCGGTTCGATCTACGTCGCCGCCACGAAGGCGTTCGAGCAGATGCGCCTTGGCGGTCAGCTCAAGCGCGTCGGCGAATTCTGGAACGCCGGCTCGATCGACGAAGGTCTTGACGCGCTCGGCCGTTCCGGCGCGATCCGCGACATCGCCGAAGGCGCCATCGCCGAAGCGAACAACGCGCAGCAAGGTCTCGGCGCCCGCATCGGCCGCGTCGAACGCACCACGCACCGCGTCGGCATCGAACTCGAGCGTGTGAACACGCAGCTCCAGTCCGGTATGGCCTGGCTCGCGACCGTGGGCTCGATCGCCCCGTTCGTCGGTCTGTTCGGCACCGTGGTCGGCATCATTCGCGCGCTGGTCAAAATCGGCCAGACGGGCGACGCCTCGATCGAAAAAGTCGCCGGCCCGGTTGGCGAGGCTCTCATCATGACCGCCATCGGTCTGGGCGTCGCGGTTCCGGCCGTTATCTTCTACAACGCCCTCGGCCGCCAAAACAAAGTGCTTCAGGACGGTGTTCGCCACTTCGCGTTCGACGTCGAGAAGCTGATGGCGACCTCGGTCAAGAGCTAAGAGGGCCTTATGTCGCTCGATGCATCCAAAGGCGGCGTTTCGCTGGTCGACACGGACGACAGTCCGCTGAACTCGACCATCAACACCACGCCGCTCGTGGACATCATGCTCGTGATGCTGATCATCTTCTTGATCACCGTCCCGGTCGTGGTGAGCCAGGTCGAGGTGGCGCTTCCGACTGAGCGGGTTCGTGTCGTCGAAACCAAGCCGCAGAACATCTACATTTCCGTGGATGCGCGCGGTCAGGTCTGGTGGGGCCGTACGGCCATCACCAGCGACGAGGAACTGGCGCAACGCCTTCGGGCGGCGCGCGCCGACAACCCCTATGTCGAGGTGCACCTCAGCGGTGATGAGGGAACTCAGTATCTGAACGTCGGTAAGGTGGTGCAGGCGGCCCAGCGGGCCGGGATCCTGAAGATCGCCTTCCTGACTCAGAAGCCGCGCGGTCAGTAACATATACCCGTGAAGGGTGCGGCGGCCGCCTTGCTCGGCGGTCGCCGCCCCGGACCGGAAAGTCTTGAGGAGATTTCGCCATGGCGATGGCAGTCGGCGAAGCCGAAGAAGGCGAACCCCTGGTCGACATCAATACGACGCCGTTGATCGACGTCATGCTGGTGATGCTGATCATGCTGATCATCACGATCCCGCCGCAACGGAACGCGTTCACGCTCGACACCCCGATTCCGCCTCCGCCGGATGCGCCTCCGCCGGAAGAGAATCCGGTTGAGCCGATCCGCGTCATGGTGGACTTCGACGGCACCATCTACTGGAACGGCGGGGTGGTCACTCGCGCCGAAATGGAACGGCAGATGGAGTTCGAGGCGAGCAAGGCCAACCAGCCGGAAATTCACGTCGAGCCGCACCGGCTCGCGGACTACAAATATGTCGCCATGGTGATGGCTTCGGCCCAGCGTCTGGGTCTGAAGAAGATCGGCGTCATCGGGGGAACCTAATGACGCCGCATTCCTGAACGACAAAAAAGGCGGCGCCCGGGAACCGAGGCGCCGCTTCGACTGTCTGTATCAGGGAATGACAGTTGGGTGTGCAGGCGAGGGATTGCTCAGCATTTCCCGCCCTCTATATCGAACCAGAAATGGTGGAGGAATTACGGTATGACTTCTTTCGGCAAAACCCTTCGGAGCCATGCTTCCGCGCTTGGCTTTGGCCTTGCGGCCGCGCTGAGCGCCGTTGCCGCGAGCAGCATTGCTGTGGCCCCGGCCTATGCCCAAACCGAAACTTCGATGGAGTTCGGCAAGCCCTACCAGGAGGCCGCCGCCGCCTATAAGGCGAAGAGCTATTCCACGGCGCTCGCCAAGGCTGACGAAGCCGGGAAGCACGCCAAGTCGGTGAAGGAAAAGCTCGCCGTCGAGCAGCTCCGCACCGGCGTTTACAACGCGCAGGGCAACAAGGCGAAGCTCGTCTCCTCGCTTGAAGCGCAGCTCGCCATCGGCGGCCTGTCGGCCGACATGGTTCGCAGCCACAAGCTGACCATCGCGGGCACCTACGCCCAGCTCGGTCAGACCTCCAAGGCGCTGCAGCTGACCAAGGAATACGTGAACCAGTACGGCGGCTCTTCGCAGCAATACGCCTATCTCGCCAGCTCGGCGCTGGCGGCGAAGAACACCTCCGAGGCGATCAGCTACGCGAATAAGGCGATCGACCAGTCTCGCAAGGAAGGCAAGAAGCCGAGCGAGAAGATGTTCAACATCATCATGAAGGCGAACTACGACGCCGGAAAGATGGACGACTACTACGCCGCGCTCGAACGTGCGGCGGGCGAGTATCCCAAGCCCGCCTACATGAAGGGCATTATCGATCGCGCCGAGAAGGCGCCCAGATTCGATCGCAACGGCCTGACGCTCGACGTGCAGCGCGCCTACATGGCGGCGAACATTCCGATGACCGACAAGGACAAGCGTGAGATGGCCGAACAGGCCGTCACCCGCGGCATGGCGGCCGAGTCGGTGGCCCTGTTCAAGGAAATGTTCGACAGCGGCAAGCTGGGCGGCGCGAGCGATCCGCTGGCGGCGCGCAACAAGGGTCTCTACGACCGCGCCAAGGCCGACGCCGAAGCCCAGAAGAATGGCGGTCTCGCCAAGGATGAGGCCGACGCCGCGAGCCAGCCGACCGGCCTGCTCTACGTTCAGACCGGCGAGAAATACATTGGCATGGGCGACTACGCCAAAGCCGTCGAGCTGATCCAGAAAGGCATCGACAAGGGCTCGCTGAAGCCGGACGAGCTGGCCAACGCCCAGCTCCACCTCGGCTACGCGCAGTACAAGGCCGGCAAGAAGAGCGACGCCCGCAAGACTTGGGCCGCCATCAAGTCGGACAACGGCGCGCAGGAGCTTGGCAAGGCCTGGACGCTGATCGCGAAGTAAGATCGCTTTCGCGCCGCTGGTCGCCAAAACGACAAGACCAGAACCATAGGCCAGAACCACAGGGGAGGGTCCGGTATCGCCGGACCCTTTCCATATCCGCCCGCCCCGCATCCGGCCGCCGCAGGCCTGGCCCGGATCCGCAGCCGGGTGAGATGCGGGCGCGACGCCGGGAACTCCCGCACACGTCCGGCGTAAGAGAAGGCTGCGGAAGAGGCCCCGATGCAGCGGTTGACGCTTCGGGGAACCGGGATACGAGGTTCGCGCCGCTGTGATTTTCACTCGCGATTCCCGCAGGTGTGATCGTCGGATGCAGCGGGCGTGCAGTTGAAGTGTTTCTGCCGTCGCATTCGGCGGCTATATCAACCGGAAACGGTCTGAGCCCAACTGGTGGAGGAAATGTCCATGCGCTCCCTTGGCAAGTCGCTGCGCAACAGCGTTCCGGCAATCGGGCTTGGCCTGATGACGGCTATTGGCGGTCTCGCGGCCGTGTCGTTGGCCGCCGCGCCGGCCCACGCCGAACAGAAGAAACCCGCGAAAGTCTCGAAAGCCTTCGGCAAGGCCATGGGCGAGTCCGTGAAGGCGTCTCAGGCCGGCGATTGGCAAACCACGCTGGCCAAGGCCGACGAGGCTCTGCAGCACGCGGCCGACGCCAATCAGACGCTCGATGTCCAGAAGATGCGGACCGCGGCGTTCGCCAATCTCGGCGACAAGCCCAACCTCGTCACGGCGGTCGAGGCGCAGATCGCTACCGGCGCCCTGCCGGCCGACGAGCAGAAGAAGCTGCGCGAACTGCTCGCTTCGCTCTATTCGGAGATGGGCAACGACGCCAAGGCGCTTGAGCTGACCCGCACCTACGTCGCCGATTATGGCGGCACGCCCACGCAATACGCCTACATCGCCCAGGCCTCGCTGCGTGCGAAAGACTATCCCGACACGATCGCGATGGCGAAGAAGGCCATCGCCGCGTCCGCGGCCGAGGGCAAGCAGCCCGAGGAACGCTGGTACAAGATGGTGATCACCGCCTACCACGAATCCGGCGACGTCGCCGGCTATCAGACCGCGGTGGCCGAAACGCTGAAGGCCTTTCCGAGCGACGACTATCGCCGCGCTCTGGTGATGGCGGTGGATCGCGCGCCGAAATACGACCAGAAGGCCGTCCTGCTCGACGTCTACCGCGCGCTTCAGGGCGTGGGCGTTTCGCTGTCCGACAAGGAAAAGCTCTCGATGGGCAGCCTCGCCATGCGCGCGGCGATGCCGAACGAAGCCGAGAAGCTTCTCAAGCCCCTGTTCGACGCCGGCACCTTCGGCGGCGCGGGAGATCCCAACGCGGCCGAAACCAAGGACCTCTATGAACGCGCCAAGACCGACGCCAAGAGCGATCGCAATGGCGGCCTTGTCTCGTCCGAGAAAACGGCGGCCAAGGCGGCCACCGGCGTCGTCTACGTCGCCACCGGCGAGGCCTATATGGGCATGGACGATCCGGCCAAGGCGGCCGAGCTGATCCAGAAGGGCATCGAGAAGGGCGGTCTCAGCGCCGACGATCTGGCGCTGGCGCAGCTGCGCCTCGGCGTCGCGCAATACAAGGCCGGCCGTGTCGAGGAAGCCAAGAAGACCTGGGCCGGGATCAACGCCGAGAACGGCGCGGCCGAACTCGCCCGCGCCTGGTCGCTTTTCGCCTCCTGACGAAAGACAATATCTGAAGGTCGACGCCGCGTGCGCTTCAGGCGTTCGCGGCGTCGCTCGTTTCAGGATCGTCTCCGCGTTTGCCGAAGCGGGCGCCGAGGACGGGAAGGAAACGGTCGGGGCCGATATCCACCCGCATCGGCAACACCAGCAGCGGCGCGTCATGCGCGTGCAGCCGCCTCTGCAGGCTCAAGGCCGTGCCGCCATGCAGCAGCGTCGCCGCCCAGCCGTGCGGCCGGGTGATCGCGCGCGTGGCCACGAACACGATGTTGGGGTGATCCTCGCGCACTTTCAGGCAGAGGGTCTCAAGCGTATCCACGACGTCGGTTGAGAAGCCGGTATAGACCTTGGTCGGCATCCCCTGATCGCGGCACCAGGCGACGATCTTTCCGCACCGTTCGCCCAGCTTCTGCTTCATCCGCTCAAGCGCTTCGTGTCCGCCATAGGCTTCGGCATCGACTTCCCCCGCCGAGATGATCACCACGCTGTCGAACTGGCCCCGGAACAGCCGCTGAGCGTGCATCAGCGCATGCAGGCCCGCCGCGCCATGCGGTCCGGTGACGATGCCGACCGGGCGCTTCATCGGCGCGCTGCGCGCATCCGGACCGCCGGGAGGCGCGCCCGGCGACAACAGGTCCTCGAACGCCTTCTCCATCGCCCGGTCGAAGCGGCGATAATGGTCGCGCACCCAGAACCCGCATGCCGCCAGCATCAGCGCGACCACCACCGCGACCCATGCGCCTTGCGAGAACTTGGCGAGGAACAGCGTCACGAGGATCGAGGCCGCGACGACCAGCGCAATCAGCGAAACCGCCGTGCGGCGCAGCCAGGCGCCCAGCTTGTAGTCCTTGCGGTGGGTCAGGTTGTAGCGCAGCAGCCCCGCCAGCGAGAGACTGAAGGTCAGGAACACGTTGATCGAATAGAGCACCACCAGCGCGTGCACCTGGCCGCCGGTGAACAGCAGCAGCACGCCGGCGGCCGCGCCCATGGTCAGCACGCCGTTTTGCGCCACCAGCCGGCTGGACAGGTTGGCGAAGGCGTGCGGCGCCCATTTGTCCAGCGCCATCCACGCCAGCACCGCCGGCCCGCCGAGAAAGCCGGAAGACGCCGCGACCAGCAGCAGCGCCGCCGCGAACACCATCGCCACGCCCAAGGCGGCCTGCCGGATGAATTCATGGCCGGGCAGAAGCTGTTCCAGCGTGTCTTCGAACACCACGGCGTTCAGCGTGCGTCCGGCCTCCAGCTGGGGCAGCCACGCCGTGTACAGCAGCATGATGCCGCCGGCGATCACCGCCAGCGAGATCGCGATCAGCGCCATCGCGCGCGCGCCGGTCTGGGCGCGCGGCGGCTTCAGCGTGTGGGCGTTCTCCGACAGCGCTTCAATGCCGGTATAGGTGCCCGCGCCTGCGGCGTAGGCGGTGGCGATCACGCCGATCAGCATCCAGTCGCCGCCTTCGGCGCGCACCGCGTTGATGTGCCGCTCCGCGTTGACCACCGCGCCGAACAGCTCGTCGCTCTTGGCGTACAGGCCAAGGCAGATCAGCAGCACATGCGTCAACAGGAAGCCGAAGAAGATCGGCGCCAGCACGCTCACCGATTCCTTGATGCCGCGCAGATTCATGAACAGCAGCAGGCCCAACCCGCAGGCCAGCGCGACCGGCTTGTATTCCAGCCACGACAAAGGCGCGAGGTTGAACAGCGCGTCCGTCGCCGCCGCCACCGAGATCGCGATGGTCAGCGAGTAGTCCACCACCAGCGCCGATCCCGAAAGCAGGCCGGCATAGGGGTGAACCAGGCGCGTCGCGGCGCGATAGCCGCCGCCGCCGTTCGGAAACAGGCCGATGATCTGCACATAGGCCATCGAGATGACCATCACGGTCATCGCCGTGATCAGGGCCAGCCACAGCACCAGCGGTTCATGGCCGGACAGGTGCAGCGCCTTGTAGGCCTCTTCCGGGCCGTAATTCGCCGAGGAAAGGCCGTCCGCGCCGACGCCCGCCCAGGCCAAAACGGCGACCAGCGCGGCGTGGCGCCACGTTTCCCAGTTCATCGGGTCGCGCGTGCGCTTCGGCATGGCGGCCCGCAATCTGTCCAGTAGGTTCATGACGTTCGACCGATCAGGGGTTCACCGGCAGGGCGGACTTCACCGTTTGAGCGTTCTTCACTGAATGGCCGCTGCGGGCCCTCGAAGCGCCTGTCCGGCGCGAACTCTGTCCCACTAGGGGCCGGCCCCGGCCGGGGGTCGCGGCGGGGCGGACCATCCGTCCGCCGGGCGCGCGAGTAAACCCCCCTTTTTAGCTAAAATCGGGCTCGGGACGGACCCCCAAAGGGTGGGTTGAACCGGCGCCGTGGCGGTTTCGCGCGCACGGATCGTGCGCCATTTGACCTTGCGCTGCGTTGACGTCAAAAGGCGCGCGGCGAGCCGGAAGCAGCATCGTCGCATTTTCAGACCCCCATCCTCAGACAGACCCATGTTGCAAATTCAGGATCTCACCTACCGGATCGAGGGGCGGCTGCTGTTCGACGGCGCGTCCGCCCAGATCGCGGACGGCTGGAAAGTCGGGCTGGTCGGGCGCAACGGCACCGGCAAGTCGACCCTGCTGCGCATCATTCTCGACGAGCTGGATCGTCCCGGCGGCGTCGCGCGCATCAATCGCGGCGCAAAGGTTGGTCATGTCGCGCAGGAAGCGGCGCCGACCGACGAAACCGTCCTTGAGGTGGTGATCGCCGCCGACGAAGAACTCGACAGCCTGATGAAGGAATCCGAGACGGCGACCGATCCGCACCGCATCGCCGAGATCCACGAACGCATCGCCGATCTCGACGGCTGGTCGGCCGAAGCGCGGGCCGGCGAGATCCTCGCCGGTCTCGGCTTCACCCAGGACGATCTCGAACGCCCGGTGAAGGAATTCTCCGGCGGCTGGCGCATGCGCGCCGCGCTGGCCGGCGTGCTGTTCTCCCAGCCCGACCTTCTGTTGCTCGACGAGCCGACGAACTATCTCGACCTCGAAGGCGCGGCCTGGCTCGAAACCTATCTGCGCAAATATCCCAAGACCGTCGTGGTGGTCAGCCACGACCGCGATCTCCTCAACCGCTCCGTCACGCACATTCTGGCGATCGAGAACGCAAAGCTGGTGCTGAACCCCGGCGGCTATGACGCCTACCTCAAACGGCGCGCCGAGCGCACGGCGCACCTCGAAGCCCAGAAGGCCAAGCAGGATGTGGAGCGCGCGCACCTGCAATCCTTCATCGACCGGTTCCGCGCCAAGGCCTCCAAGGCGCGTCAGGCGCAAAGCCGCGTGAAAATGCTCGAGCGCATGACCGAGATCACCGTGCCGCTGGCCGAGCGCACGGTTCCGTTCAACATTCCCAATCCCGAAGCGCTGCCGCCGCCCATCCTCGCGCTCGATCATGCCGACGCCGGCTATATCGAGGGCAGGCCGGTCCTGCGCGACGTGACGCTGCGCCTCAACATGGAAGATCGCGTCGCCATCGTCGGCGCCAACGGGCAGGGCAAGACCACGCTGGTCAAATCGATCGCCGAGCGCCTGCCGCTACTGGCCGGAACGCGGCGCGCGGCCAAGGCGCTGAAGGTCGGCTATTTCAGCCAGGACCAGCTCGACGAGCTGCGCGCCGGCGAAACCGTACTGCAGCACGTGCAGGTTCTGGTTCCCGAAGCCGGGCAGGCGCGTGCGCGCGCCATCGCGGCGCAGTTCGGTTTCGGCGCGGAGAAGGTGGAGACGCAGGTCGAGAAACTCTCGGGCGGCGAGAAGGTGCGCCTGCTGATGGGCCTCACCACCTGGAACGTGCCGCACATCCTCATTCTCGACGAGCCGACCAGCCACCTCGACATCGACAGCCGCGAAGCCCTGATCCACGCGCTGAACGGCTTCGAGGGCGCCGTGCTGCTCATCACCCACGACACCTTCCTCGCGGAGGCCACCGCCGACCAGATGTGGCTGGTGAAGGACGGCCGCGTCTCCGAGTGGGAAGGCGACATGGACGACTACAAGGCGCTGGTGCAGCAGGCCGATCGTTCGCCGAACAAGGCGCACAAGTCCGACCCGGTCACGCCCTCGCGTCCCGCCCCGGCCTCCAGCGCCGAGCCGAAGCCGGCGGCCAAGGTCTCCTACAAGTTCAAGGTCCAGCTCGAGAAGGCCGAGAAGGCGATCGCCGAAGCGCAGAAGAAGCTGGAGCTTCTGGATCGCGACCTCTCGCGGCCCGACGCCTTCGACCATCACGCCGACGCCGAAGCCAAGCTCAAGGCGCGCGCCGAATGGCAGGCGAAGCTGGAGGCCGCAGAGGCGGACTGGATCGAGGCCAGCGAGGCGATCGAGGGCGCCTAGCGCTGGCCGCGGCCGCCGCCGTCGGCTCCGCCGGGCGCTTGCGGCTCCGAGGGCTGGTCTTCATTGCGCGCCAGTCTTTCGTGCGAGCGCCCGTGCAGGCGCTCGCGCTCGTGGTCGTGCTCGCACTGGCTCGGATGGTCGTGCCCGTTGGCCTCGCGATGATCCTCGTCGGGATCGCCGGCTCTGCCGCGCGCGCGGTTTGGCGTTTTCACATCATGGCTCATGATACGAAAACGCATCAGCGCCGCGCCGGTTTCCGGCGTGTCGGGCAGGGACTTTTTAGGATTGCCGCGCGGGAGCGCCCTATCGCGCCGGACGGTAAACCGCGCGCTGGCGCAGAATGGGCCGCTCGATCTCGAGGCAGGAGGCGGAGACGCCCTTCGCCTGAAGCTTGCCGTCGATCCACACCAGCAGGTTTTCGAAGGTCGGCTGTTCAAGGCCGGGCACGTCGTTAAGCATGGCGTGGTCCAGCTCGCCCACCACGTCCTTCAGCGCCTGTTCGAACACGCCCAGATCGATCACCCAGCCGTTGGGATCGGGCTTTTCCGCCGCCGCCGTCGCGGTGACGAGGAAGGAATGCCCATGGATCGTGCGATAGGCGTCCGGGCCGCCCTTCGCATCGATGTAATGGGCGGCTTCGAACGCCGCGCTGACGGAAACTTCGAACATTGTCTTGGCGCATGCTGCCGGAGGGGAGGCCGGAGACATAGTGCGAACCCGCCCAAACCGCAATTCCCTGTGCTGACACGTCCGGCTGTGCTGACACGTCCGGCTGCGCCGGCACGCCCCGCGCTACGCCTCGAAGGCGGCATCCCCCTTCGCCGGCCGCATGAAGGCTCCGCCGTCGACGATCAGCGTCTGGCCGGTCACCGCCGGCGCGGTCAGCAGATAGGCGCAGGCGCCGGCGATGTCGTCCGGCGCGGGGCCGCGTTGCAGGGGCGTTGCGTCCTTGTGCGCATCGTGGTGCTCGGCGCTCTCGGCGTCGACGTCCGGCAGCGTATAGCCCGGCGCCACGCCGCACACGCGGAAGCGCGGCGCCAGCGTCCGCGCCATCATTTCGGTGAAGCCGTGCAGCGCGTATTTCGACAATCCGTAGGACAGGTGGTCCGCGCGCGGCGCCCACAGCCGGTGGTCGAGAATGTTGACGATCAGTCCGCGCGTCTCCGGGCTCGACGCCTCCACCAGCTTGCGCGCGAGTTGAACCGGGCCGAACAGGTTGGCGTCCATATGCCGGGCGAGCGCGTCGCGCGTCACCGTGCGGATGTCGTCATCCTCGTAGATCGACGCGGAGTTCACCAGCACGTCCGGCGCGCGGCCCATCGCCCCGGCGATCTTGTCGAAGCCCGCGTCGATGGCGTCGTCGTCGCCGATGTCGAAACCGACCGTCACCGAGGCGCGCCCGATCCTGCGGATCTCGTGCGCGACGTTTTCGGCCTCAGCCTTCGAGGCGTTGTAGTGGATGGCGACGTCGCATCCGGCCGCCGCGAGCTTCAGCGCGATGGCGCGTCCCAGGCGTTTGCCCGATCCGGTGATCAGCGCGAAAGGGGGCGCCTGCGCGTCTTCTGCGCCGGCTTCAGCCTGGTCTGCTTGTGTCTGGGTCATGCGGCGGCAAGGATTCCAGAAACCGCCGCGAAAGGAAACCGTCAGCCCGGAGGCGGGCTTCCGCCGGGCGGACTGCCGCCGCCCCCGCGCCGCCCCTGCGGGCGTCCGCCGCCGCCTCCTGGGCCGTCCATGCGCTGCATCGGGCGCACCACAACCAGATCGGTGCGTTCGAGAACGCCGTCGCGGTTGCGGTCGAGCTGCGCGAACAGATCGCCGATGCGGGCGCGGAATTCGTCAAGCGTGATCTTCGCGTCGAGATCGACGTCGAACATGATGCGCTGCGGTTCGGCCTCGGCCGAGCCCAGCGTGCGCAGCGCCCATTCATCATATTCAAACGCTGAAACCTCGCCGTCGCCATCCGCGTCGGCGCTGCGCCATTCGCCTTCCACCGCCGACATGACTTCGGCCGAACTGACCCTGAGATCGTGGTTGGCGTCGTAGGATACGAACAGAAGCGCGATCGGGGGCGCCTGAACGCCGCCCATGGAATCGGCTGAAAAAGACCGTGCGGTCCCGCCGCCGCCTGCCGGTCCGCCGTCGGGTCGTCCGCTAGGCGGCGGTCCGTGGGGGGAGGCGCAGGCGCCGAGGGACGCGCACGCGAGAACCACCGGCAGGCGTTTCAGGAGGGGGGTCGTTATCGCCATGCGGGTGGTCCCGTCAGTCAGGAGAGGCGTCGACGGCAAGGGCCTCGGGGGGGTGGGGGACATGGGAAGTCCAACCCTCGCCGCCGACAGGTGCAGACTGGCGTGGCGTTGTCGCACCGGTGTGCCGGCGGACAGGAGTTTTGTCGCAGTTTGTCGCTACGGGATTACAGACGAGACAGGCGCTATTTCGGCTCGAACCGCCCGTCGAGCATCGCCCGCGTGGGCGTCTCGCCCTTCAGGCGCGCGCCGCGCCGCCAGTCCCATGGGGCGACGAAGTCGCCGGCCCACATGCCGGCTTTCTCGTCCCGCGCGGTGATCTCGTAGGGCACGTACTCCATCGAGTATTGGCGATAGGCCAGCGCGTGGCCGCGCGCGACCAGCCAGCGGTTGATGTCCTGCCCGCGTACGAAGCACTGCGCCAGCATGCGGTCATAGCGGTCGCGGCCCTTGGGGCGGCACGACACCTGATTGTCGCCGATCAGCGTATCCAGCGCATTGGCCGCCTGCTGTCCGCAGCGATAGAGCGCGCCGCTCGCATCCTTGCAGCGCTGGCCGGATTCCGGCGCGTCGATGCCGTCGAAGCGAATGCGTTCGCCGTGAATCTCGATCGTGTCGGCGTCGATCACCGAGGCCGTGCCCGAGAGCATGTCGATCTCGGCCTTGGTGGCCGCCGCGCTCGCGGAGCGGGAAAAGCCCGAGCCGAACATCGCATAGGCGCCCGCGCCAAGGCCCAGCGCCGCGACCAGCACCAGCGCGTAGGCGAGGCCGCGGCCGCCTCGTTTGCGGCGCTTCTGAAACTTGAGGACCTTGCCGGGCATGGTCCCGAAAGTCCCGCCGCCGTGGTTAAGGGGCGGTAAAGGCCGGTGTAAGCGCGGTTCCGGCCTGCTTCCCGAGGTCACGCTTGCCATGCCGCGACGGGTGGTGTCCTCTCCGCCCGCAATTGAACGGAGCGGATATGTCAGGCGTGGTGGTGGTCGGCGCCCAGTGGGGCGACGAAGGTAAGGGCAAGATCGTCGACTGGCTCTCCAGCCGGGCGGACGTGGTGGTGCGCTTCCAGGGCGGGCATAACGCCGGCCACACGCTCGTGATCGGCAACAAGACCTTCAAGCTCGCGCTGCTGCCTTCGGGCCTGGTGCGCGGCGGCAAGCTGTCGGTGATCGGCAATGGCGTCGTCGTCGACCCCTGGCACATGCTGGCCGAGATCGAAGGCATCCGTAAGGAAGGCGTCGAGGTCTCGCCCGACAGCCTGATCCTGGCCGACAACGCCTCGCTGATCCTGCCCTGGCACAAGGACATCGACGCGGCGCGCGAGGGTGCGCTGGGCGCCGCCCAGATCGGCACCACCAAGCGCGGCATCGGCCCGGCCTATGAAGACCGCGTCGGCCGCCGCGCCATCCGCGTCGCCGACCTCGCCGACCCGGACGCTCTGGACATGAAGATCGAGCGTCTGCTGGCGCACCACCGCCCGCTGCGCGGCGGTCTCGGCTTGCCCGAGCCCGACGGCGCGGCGCTCAAGGCCGATCTGCTGGCGATCGCGCCGCAGGTTCTGGCCTACGCCCAGCCGGTCTGGCGCCGGCTTGACGAGGAAGTGAAACGCGGTCGCCGCATCCTGTTCGAGGGCGCGCAGGGCGTCATGCTCGATGTCGACCACGGCACCTATCCCTTCGTCACCTCCTCCAACGTGGTGTCGGGCAATGCGGCGGCGGGCGCGGGCGTCGGTCCCGGCGCGATCAACTATGTGCTGGGTCTGGTGAAGGCCTACACCACGCGCGTCGGCGGCGGCCCGTTCCCCACCGAACAGGACAACGAGGTCGGCAAGCGGCTGGGCGAGGTCGGCCGCGAGGTCGGCGTCAACACCGGGCGCGCGCGGCGTTGCGGCTGGTTCGATGCGGTGATGGTGCGCCAGGCCTGCGCGGTCTCCGGCGTCAACGGCCTCGCGCTCACCAAGCTCGACGTGCTCGACGGCTTCGAGGAGATCAAGGTCTGCGTCGGCTACAGGCTGAACGGCGCGGTGATCGATCACTTCCCGGCCGGCATGACCGATCAGGCGCGCGTCGAGCCGGTCTACGAAACGCTGGCCGGATGGTCGGGCTCCACCAAGGGCGCGCGTTCATGGACGCAGCTTCCCGGCGAGGCCGTCACCTATGTCCGCCGCCTCGAGGAGCTGGTCGGCAAGCCGGTGGCCTTGCTCTCCACCAGCCCGGAGCGCGAGGACGTGATCCTCATGCGCGACCCGTTCGAGGCGTAGGGCCGAGCGCGCCGGTTGCAGCGCCGGTCCGCCGGCGCCGCCACGATCCGGCTGACCGTCTGAAAGCGCCCGCCCTGTCTGCGCCGCTGCCTACGCCGCTGTCTACTCCGCCGGCGTTCCGGAGGTCTCCGCGCCTTCGTCGTCATGGTCCTTGCCGGCCTTCCGGTCGCCCTTGGCCAGCGCGACCACCACGCCCGACAGCAGGAACAGCGCGATAAGGTTGGGGAAGGCCATCGTGGCGTTGGCGATGTCGCCCAGCCGCCAGACGAATTCGAGGTTCTGGAACGAGCCGACGAACGCCATCACGCACCACAGCACGCGCCACGGAATCGCCAGCGACTTGCCGAACAGGAAGGTCACGGCGCGCTCGCCGTAATAGCCCCAGGTGATCAGCGTGGTGAAGGCGAACAGGATCAGCGCCAGCGCCGCCACCAGCTGTCCGATCGGAATGCCCGCAAGTTGCAGCGGGAAGGCCTCGGCGAATGCGCTGGAGGTCAGGTTGAAGCCGTTGAGATCCGACATCCAGGCGTGTTTCACCGCCTCGCCATTGTGCGTGAAATTGCCCTCGACGGTGAGGATGACGAGCCCGGTCATGGTGCAGATCACGATCGTGTCCATGAACGTGCCCATCATCGCGAAGCGGCCCTGCCGCGCCGGATCGTCCGTGCGCGCGGCGGCGTGCGCCATCGGCGTGGACCCCTGTCCGGCCTCGTTCGAGAACAGGCCCCGCGCGACGCCCGCCCGGATCGCCAGCATCACGCCCGAACCGACGAACCCGCCTGTGGCGGCGTGTCCGGTGAAGGCCGATCCGAAGATCGCGCCGAAGGCTTCGGGAATGTCGCGGATGTTCAGGATGATCGCGGCCAGCGCCATGATGATGTAGCCGGCGGCCATCGCCGGAACGATCGTCTCCGCCACCGTGCCGATCGACTTGATGCCGCCGATGATGACCACGAACACCAGCACCGCGACGATCAGGCCCGCGCCCCATTCCGGCAGGGCCGGCGCAAGCCCGACAATGGCGTCAGCCACGCCGTTGGCCTGGATGACGTTCCCGGTCGAGATCGACGACAGCAGCGTGCCGATGCAGAACAGCACCGCCAGCCAGCCGAATTTCTTGCCGAGCCCGCGGCGGATATAGCTCATCGGCCCGCCGCGATAATTTCCGTCTCCGTCATGGTCGCGATAGCGGATCGCCAGCGACCCTTCGGCGAAGGCCAGCGCCATGCCGAGCAGGGCGGTGATCCACATCCAGAACAGCGCGCCCGGTCCGCCCAGCGTGATCGCGGTCGCGACGCCTGCGAGGTTGCCGGTGCCGACCTGGCCCGACAGCGCGGTGGAGAGCGCCGCGAACGGACTGATCTCGCCCTTGGCCTCGCCCGTCTGCTTCTTGAACAGGCCCGCGAACGCCGAAGGCAGTTTCAGCACCGGGTAGAATTTCAGCCGGATCATGAACAGCAGACCGACGCCGAACAGCACGATCACCATCGGCGCCACGGGCAATATCTGCGTATCGCCCCAATTGCCGCCCCAGATGAAATCGCTGACGAGCGTTACGCCGTCGAGCATCTTGTCGAACGCGCTCGGCGCCGCGGCTGCTGCTTCTTCTTCCATGCTACTCCCGCCCCTTGGATCTGGTGGCTATCCCCGGTGGTCCGTCCCGATGGTCATGTCCGTGTGTCCCCGGCCGGGACATTGCCCTGCGCCGGGGGGCGCGCCAACCCGGCCGCCCGGATAAGACGATAAAAATCTGTCGCATGCGCGTCTGGCCGGGCAACTCATGCCCTTTTCCGCCGAACCGGGCGAGATTCGCCCCCGCACGCGCCCGACCGGCGCCGGACAAATGGGCAAACGCCTCGGCGGCTGCGCGGCGCGCCTTGACTTGTCCGGTTCATTTCGCCGGCCGGAAGGCCAGCAGCACATTGCCGGGCGACTCCGCGAAGCGCGAATAGCCCGACTGCACGTAGAGCGCGCCGTTCGCCGCCACATAGGGATGGCTGTCCAGGCTGCCGCCATGTCCGGGAAGCCCGTTCACCGTGTCCGGGAATTCGCGATTGGTCTGGTAGGCGAACAGCTCCTCGCCGGTCTCGCCGTCGAAGATCCGCAGCATGCCGCTGAGATTGCCGGTGACGACCGCTCCGTCGACCACCAGCGGCGCGGGCGAATAGCCGTTGCGGCACGGGCGGCGCGGCTGCGGCGGGGTCTGTCCGGCGGCCGCCGCCGGTTGCGCCACCGGCGCCACGGGCGGGGCGGTCTGCAACGGCGGCAGCGAGGACGATTCCACCACCTGCGTCGGCACGGCGGTGGCCGCCGCCTTCTGCGCTTCGGACAAATCCATCGGGCTCCACGAATTCCACTCGGCGCGCGAGATCGGCTCGATCGGTCCCTTCATCGCCAGCATGTCGAGTCCGGGCGCGGGCCGGGTCGCCCGTCCGGGCGGCGTTTCGGCGCCGCAGTCGAAGTCGGTCGGCTTGTACGACCACAGCACCCGGCCGGTCTCGACATCGAGCGCATGCACGCCCGGTCCCCACAGCGGATGCCCGGTCGGCGCCGGACGGTCGTTGACGGTCGCGAAGATGCGCTTGCCGTCGAACGCGATGCCCCAGTGCACGCCGCCAGAGGCTGAACCGCGCCCGATGCGGTTGGCCCACACCAGCGCCCCGTTGCGGTCGGGATCGAGCGCCCACACCACGCCGGACTTCTGACCCGCCACCACCAGGTCGCTGCCGTCCGCGCGCTGCGCGATCAGCGCCGATCCGCCGAAGTCGAAATCGGGCGAGTGGTAGTCGCCGGGGAAGTCGCAGTTCGCCGTTCCGCGTCCGCAGGCATAGTTCCAGATGTCGGCCTTGGTCGCCTGGAAGCTCCAGCGCCGGTCGCCGGTCTTGAGGTCATACGCGATGATCGCGTCGGACGTGTCGGTGGCCGGCCACGAAACGCTTTCGCCCGTGCCCGCGTAGAGCACGCCGCGCTTGGCGTCGACGGCGGGCGTCGACCAGATGATCGCGCCCGAAGGTCCCCATTGCTGCGTGCCCGTGCGGCCGATGCGCTGCGGCGTGGCTTCCGGCATCGTCCGTCCGGTCCACAGCTTCTTGCCGGTCGCAAGATCCACCGCCGCGACCGCGCCCTGGCCCTTGCAGCATTCATAATCGTCGAACTGCGCGAAGTTCACCTCGATCGCGGAGATCGGCGCATAGACCACGCCGTCATGCACCACCGGCGCGCCGGTGATCCGGTTGAGATCGTTAAGCTTGACGTCGGTGACCCAAAGCTCCTTGCCGGTCTCGGCCGCCACCGCATGCACGCGCCCCGCCGCGTCGCCCATCAGGATCGCGGCCGGCGTTGTCGCCGTCGCCTCGCCGAAGGACAGCGACGAGCGAAGCGTCATGTCCGAGCGGTACATCCACTTCACGCAACCCGTATCGGCGTCTAGCGCGTAGAGACGCGCGGCGTCCGTGGTTGCGATGAACAGCGTGTCGCCTACCACCACCGGCTGCGAGCGCATCGTCGGCGTGTTGGGAAACGCCACCGCCCAGGCCAGCTCCAGCTTCGGCATGTCGGCTTTCGTGAGCCCGGCCTGTTCGGCGCTTTCGCGGCGCTGGTTCATCGGGCCAAGTCCGAACGTCGTGGCGCTTCGCGGCGCGCCCTCCAGCCGAACGATGCGCTGCTTGATCGGGCAGCGCGCGGCCTCGATCCAGGCGTCGCTCGCGCCTTCCTCGCGCGGCAGCCAGTCGATCACTTGTTTCAGGTCATCCTTCGGCACCTGCGCCGCCTGCATCTTCATATAGCCGAGTTCGAGCGCGTAGCGGATCGTCGCCTGGTTCAGCGTGCGCAGCGCCTCAAGCGAAGGCGCGCCCGAGTTGGCGCCGTCGTCATGGCAGGATGCGCACCATTCCTGATAGACCAGTCGGCCGGGATGGTTGGCGTCGGCCTCGGCCTGCGCCGCCGCGTCGGCATGGCTGTCCGGTTCAGGCGCACAGGCCGCCAGCGCCCCGATCGCCAGCACGCTCATCGCCAGCCAGCGCGCGCCCGCATACGCCGCCCGCAAGGACGATCCAGAAAACTCCGGCCCCAAGGTAACCTCCCGATGGTCTTATATTTTGTTGGCCGCAGCCTAGGCCCGCCTCAGGGCAATGCAAGACATGGCCGAGACCGCGTTGAGGGGCTCTATTCCGCCGCGCGGGGCAGGGCCTGCGCCTGCGCCCGTGCCTGCGGATGGCGGCGCAGCGCCCAGTTGATCGTCGCCTCCAGTCCGGCGTGGAAGCCGTGCGGGCGCCACTGCAGCGTTTCTTCCGCGCCCGTCGGATCGATCAGCGCCGGATCCCCCCGCTCGGGCTCGCCCGCGCCATAATCGACGCGCGCGATCCACGGCCCGTCCGCGCGCGGCGAGCGGATGTCGAGCCGTCCGCACACCGCTTCGGCGATCGCGCGGTCCGAGCGTTCGACGCCGACAGAGAAGCCGTAGCGGCCGCCCGGCGCGCCGAGCAGTGCGGCGTCGATCAGGCCCGATGCGAAATCGCGCACCGGCAGCCATTCGCGAACCGTGTCGCCGAAGGCGGGCAGTCCGGCTTCGCCCTTGCCCAGCAGTCCGTCCAGAAGATCGCCGATCAGATTGCCCGGCGCCGCGTAGGGACCGAACAGGTCCGGCGCCGCGCACAGCGCCGTTGCGACGCCGCGCGCCGCGCACCAGGCGTCGAGAAAGTCCGCCGCCGCGTTCGCCATCGCCGCGTCAGGAGAGGGCGGCGCGTCATCGGCCTGCGGCTTCAGGCACAGCGTATGGACCAGCCGGAACGCCGCGCGGCGCTCCTCGTCCAGCCGCGAAAGATGGTCCGCGCACGCTTCCGCCACGCCGAAGGCGGCCTGCGGTCCGGCGGCGTAAAGGTCGTCGCTCTCCGAACCGATCGGCGCGGCGAGGTGAATGACATGGTCGGGCCGGAACTCGCGGAAATAGGCGCGCATCAGCCGTGCGTCCGAGACGTCCGCTTCAAGGCGCACGAAGCCGGGCTTGCCCTCCGCCGGCGCCAGCGCGGGGATTTTCCGCGACTTGCGGGCGCGATCGATCGCCAGCACCTGGTCGCCGCGCTCCACCAGGGAGCGCACGACGGCGGCGCCGGCAAATCCGCAACCTCCGGTGACGATGACGCGCATGATGCGTCGGCCCGCTCCAAGGGACGAAGTCCCGCTTCCACGCCGGTCGTGGGCAGCGGCCCGCCCCGAAAGGTTAACGGGTACGGTAATCCGGGTTAGCGAGGCGTTAACGGCTCTCCGCCGCCTGCGAGGTCCGCCGCGCATGAACATGGGCGAGGGCGACGGCGCTCGCCGCGGCCACGTTGAGGCTGTCGACGCCCCGCGCCATCGGAATGGTCACGCGCCGGCAGCGGTCCATCAGCTCGGGCGCAAGTCCGGGGCCCTCGGCGCCCATCAGCAGGGCGAGCCGGCGCGGCGGCGCCAGCGTCTGCAGCGGCGCGCCTCCGGTCGGCGTCAGCGCCCAGCACTCGAAACCGTGCGCCTCCAGCGCGTCCACCATCGCCTCGCCCGCGCCCCCGTGCGCGCCTTCGTGTGCGCCCCCGTGCGCAAACGGCAGCGACAGCACCGTGCCCGACGAAACCCGGATCGACTTCCGGTACAGCGGATCGCAGCACGTGCCGTCCAGCACGACGCCGTCGGCGCCGAACGCGGCGGCGTTGCGAAAGCACGCGCCGACATTGTCGTGGTTGGAGAGGCCGACAAGGCCCAGCACGGTGCAGCTCTCGCGCTTGGCGCCCAGCCCGTCCAGAAACGCCGCCACGCCGCCGCCGGTCTCGCGCCGCGCAAGGCCGAGAATGCCGCGATGCAGATGGAAGCCAGCGGTCTGGTCCATAACCGCCTGCGCCGCCGTGTAGACCGGGATCGACGGGTCCAGCCGCCACAACAGATGCGCCAGCGGCTTCAGGCGCGATTCCGATAGGAACAACGCCTCCACCGCAAACCGCGACCGCTCGATCAGCGCCTGCAGCGCGATCTTGCCCTCGACCAGAAACCTGCCGTCGCGGCGCACAAGGTCGCGCTCTCGTACGGCGGTGAAGGGCGCAAGGCGCGGATCGGACGCGGTTTCGACGGGAACAATCATGGCCGGCAGTTGTGCGGCGTTCGCCTCCCGGCGCAAGCCGTCGTGTCGTCCCCCGGCGTTAGGCGTTGGGCGTTGGGCGTCGCGTCAGCCCTGCAGGCCGGCGTGCAGGTTGCGCAGCACGTTGAGGATGTAGCCGCGATCGCCGCCGGACATCGTCCACACATGCTTGCCCATCGTCACCTCGAACATGCCGCTGCGGTCGATCATCGGCAGCGCCAGAAAGTCGGCCCAGCTGATCGCGTCGCGCGTCTTCATATGGTGGTGGCGGATATGGGTGTCGGTGAACAGCACGCCGTCATTGGCGTTGCCGAACACGGTGAGATCGTAGATCGCGATCACGATCTCGCCGGTCTGCGCGCCCGTATTGTTGCGCAGATTGCGCTCTTGCTCGGGCTTGATGTTCAGCCCGATCCGCAGCGCCGGGGTCTGCGGCGAGTCGATCAGGATGGCGCGGATGCGTTCGGCCGAAACCGCGACGGGCGCCGGCGGGATCGGCGCGACCGGGGCTGGCGCGGGCGTCGGGGCGAGGCCGCCGGCCGGCCGCGACGGGGTCAGCACGCGCTGCACCGCGCCGACGATGATTTCCGAATCCGGCCCGAAGGTTTCATGGCGCACCGCCACGCCCTGGCGCCGCGCGAGAGATTTCAGACTGTCGGGCAGCTCGTCCGTCGCCGGCATGCGCGCGCCGTCCACCAGCACCGGCACCACGCGGATGTCGCGGGCGAGGGCGGCCTCCAGCTCGATGCGCACGAAATCGTCTTCATGGTCGAGCCGCCGCCCGCGCTCGTCCTCGCTGGTCAGCCAGTTGGGGCCGATCACCGCCAGAACGATGTCGCACGCGCCGACGCGCTCGTTCAGCACCTCGATGAAATCCATGCCCGGCTCGATGCCGTCCACATCCATGAAGATGTCGTTTGCATCGAAGCTCGCGCGCAGTCGGTCGTGCAGCCGGCCCGCCGCGTGGCGCGCATCCGAACGTCGGTAGGAGATGAAAACGCCGCCCATCGTTCACCCATCCGTCTCAAGCGTTGCAGGCGGAATCTACCTGCTCGGCCCGCGCGCTTCAACGGCCCGGCGCCGCTGCGTTACGCGGGCCATGCCGGTTGGCGTGGACGTTCAGGCGCCGATATCAGGCCGCAATGGGATCAGGCGAACGCGACCGTCATGCCCGAAACGCTGCGGATCGGTCCGGGGATCAGCTTCGGCGGATCGATCACCCGCGTGTTCGGCGCGATCCGGGCGATCACCGCCAGCGTCTCCTCCATCTCCACCCGGGCCAGCGCCTCGCCGGCGCAGCGGTGCGCCCCGGCGCCGAACGCCGGCGTCCAGCGCGGATGGTCGGTGCGGAAAATGTTGAAGGTCTCCGGGTCGTCATAGACTTCCGGATCGCGCAGCGCCGAAATGATCGACGCGGTGACGATGCACCCGGCCGGGATGTGATAGCCCTCCAGCTCCATGTCGTTCACCGCCACGCGCGGAATGCCCGATACCACCGGCTCGAAGCGCAGCCCTTCCTCGACCGCCTGCTTCTTCAGCCCGTCCGGATCGGCGCAGAACGCCGCCCATTGTTCGGGATGCGCCAGCAGCTGGTTGAGGATCACGCAGATCGAGTTCCGCGTCGTGTCCGATCCCGCCAGGATCAGCCCCACCACCTGGGTGCGGATCTCGCCCTCGGACAGTTCGCCCGACGCCGCGGTCACCGCGACATATTCCGACAGGAAGTCGCCGCGCGGATTGGCGCGCCGGTCGTCCAGCAGGCCTTGAACATAGGCGTTGAAGTCCGTGAGGCTCTTCTCGATCGGCTCGCGGCGTTCCGGTTCGATGAAGCCGAGCGAGGCGCTGGTGTCGGCGATCCACTGCATGAACACCGGCAGGTCCGAGCGCGGAATGCCCAGAATGTCCGCGATGATACGCGCCGGGATCTGCTCGGCGATCTCGGCGAGAAAGTCGACCGGTCCCTTGCCGATGCGCTCGCGCACCATTTCGGCGGCGGTTTCAGCGGCCTTCGACCGCATCGCCTCCATCAGCTTGTAGGCGAAGGTGCGCGCGATCGGCTTGCGGCGGCGCACATGCGCATCGCCATTGGCGAACAACAGAACCTGCGCGGTGAAGTCATAGATCGGGCCGTCGAAAATGCCCTGCACGAGCTTGGTCTCGGTTTCGACCTGCCGCGTCTCTTCGCCTACCAGCCGCTCGATATTGCGCGCCCGCAGGCTCAGCACCATGAAGGTCGGTCCGAACGGAATGCGCACCAGCGCCGTTTCTTCCCGCAGCTTGCGGAAGAAGGCGTAAGGGGTCGTTTCCTCGATCTGCTCGAAATCCAGAACGGGAATGTCCTCGAAGGAACGGACGGCGGCGGTCTGATCGGGCATGGCGCTTCCTCGTCTGCCTATGGAGGGTCTGCGTTTGCCGGCAGACTAGCGCGCGTCCTTCCTCGGGTACAGAAAAACCGCATCTACAGTATTACGTAGCAAACATCTCGCAGGCCCCTGCCGGCACGGACGCGCTTGCGCACGCCGCCCGGAAACGCCACGCGGAAACGCGGCCCGCAAAAACGCTCGAAGACGAAAGCGCCCCAGACAGGAAACAGCCCGGACCTCCATGGCGGAAGTCCGGGCCGTGAGTATTCCCGGGACAACGGGAAGGAGCTTGTTGCGGTCTTCGCCTACTCGGCGTCGACCATGCCGCGTTCCTCGGCGGCCTTGCGCATCGCCTTTTGCAGCTTCTCGAAGGCGCGAACCTCGATCTGGCGGATACGCTCGCGGCTCACATTGTACTGATCCGAGAGCTCTTCCAGCGTCGAGGGGTCGTCCTTCAGCCGGCGTTCGGTGAGAATGTGGCGCTCGCGGTCGGTCAGGTCCGCCATGGCGGTCTGGAGCAGGTCCATCCGCACGGAGAACTCTTCGCGGTCCGCGACCACTTCGGCCTGGCCAGGCGTGTCGTCCGCCAGCCAGTCCTGCCATTCGCCTTCGCCGTCCATGCCGCCGATCGGCGCGTTGAGCGAAGCGTCGCCGCCCGACGACATGCGCCGGTTCATCGACGTCACTTCATCTTCGGACACCCCGAGGCGCGTGGCGATCTCGGAGACGTTCTCCGGGCGGAGATCGCCTTCCTCCATCGCCGCGATCTCGCCCTTCAGGCGGCGCAGATTGAAGAACAGCTTCTTCTGGGCGGCCGTGGTGCCGAGTTTCACCAGCGACCACGAGCGCAGGATGTATTCCTGGATCGAGGCGCGGATCCACCACATGGCGTAGGTCGCCAGGCGGAAGCCCATATCCGGGTCGAATTTCTTCACGGCCTGCATCAGGCCGACATTGCCTTCCGAAATGACCTCGCCCATCGGCAGGCCATAACCGCGATAGCCCATGGCGATCTTGGCCACGAGACGCAGGTGGGAGGTGACCAGTTTCTCGGCCGCTTCCGGGTCTTCGTGCTCGCGCCAGCGCTTGGCCAGCATGAATTCCTCGCCCTTCTCGAGCAGGGGAAACTTGCGGATTTCGGAGAGATAGCGCGACAGGCCCTGTTCGGGGCTCAGCGCGATTGAGGCGCTCATAGTTGCCATATCCGTCCTCCTTTTATTCGCGGAGCCAATCTGGGGAGGAAGCTCCGCGTCTTGTTGTCAGTTCGTCGCGCGGGGCGCGCCGGTGACACGTTCGCCATTATCTGAAGGTTCGGGGCAGCATTATGGTCCCGTCCCCTTTTCCCGACCGGGTTCAAATGGGGTCGTCTCAGCCCCGATTAAAGGGGCAAAGTGGAGGAAACGCAAGAGTTTTTGATTTAGAAAAACTAACGCGATTCCGCTTCATTCGAATCCTACATCCTTGAAATAAAACAATTCACCATGTAGCGCGTGGCTTACCAAAGGAAAGTTTATCCCTTGTGATGGGCTTTTTCGATGTTCCCGTTGCGTTCGGCGGCCTTCCGGTCCGGTCCCGCCATCGACGCCGGAATGCCCGGCCGCAATGCCCGGAATGCGAAGAAACGCCGCACGCGCCCGGTTCCCGCTTAGGTCCCGCCCGGGCCCACGCGCCATCCGTGCACGCTGTCTACGCCATTCGCGGCCCGTCGGATCCGCCGGACGCCGTTCAGGGCGCGAAGGCCTGCACAGCCGGCTCGGCCGTCCGTTCCGGCCCCGCCATTTGCTCCGGCCCCGCCATTCGCTCCGGGTCAGGCGCCAGGCCCTGGGCGGCGCGGTGCGTCGCCTCGATCACCGGCGCCAGCATCGTGCGGTCGGCGCTCGACAGCTCCTTCAGCGGCGTCACCGAGGTCTGGATCGAGAACACACCCGCGCCCGAACGCGGCAGGCGCAGCAGGCACTGGCGCTCCACCCGGATGAAGATCTCCTTCGCGGCGTCGAACGATTTGCGTTCGGCCTCGGTGCGCGGCTGGTGCAGCGCGGGATCGTTATAGGCC
Organism: Hyphomonadaceae bacterium; assembly: GCA_041398225.1. Taxonomy (GTDB): domain Bacteria; phylum Pseudomonadota; class Alphaproteobacteria; order Caulobacterales; family Hyphomonadaceae; genus JAWKVD01. The sequence goes on from JAWKVD010000003.1 coordinate 288,256, forward strand.
AGCATGTTGGCGCGCTGCAGCGGCTGGCCGGGAACCAGCCGTCCGATCACCCGGTCGATGCGCGTCTGCATCGGTCCGTCGATGCGCGCGACCGGCGCGTGGATCGAGGCCAGCGGACGGTTCATCTTCTCCCGCAGCGACCAGCTCGACGGGAAGGCGAGGGCGCCGGCGACCAGCGTGTGGCCGGGATCGTCCGGCGCCAGCAGCATCAGGTCCGCCTGCACCAGCCGGGCGGCCGACACCAGCGGCGCCTCGTCGTCGAGGCTCACATAAACGCCGTCCGGCCGCACCGCCGAACGCGGGCCGAAACCGTATCCAAGGTCCCCGCTCAGCGCGGTGACAACATATTGAAGCAGGTCCCGTTGCAGGTCGAGCGTCGCCTCGGGCGCGGCGAGGCAGGTCTCCGGCGCTTCGGCGAACAGCCGGTCGCGCAGCGCCATCTGGGCGTTATAGGCCGGGTCGCGCATCAGCCATGGCGCGCCATCCAGCGGCGTAAGCCCGGGAAGACGCGACGTCATCGGGCCGGACCAGGGCCGCGCGATCGGCCGTTCCTGCAGGATCGTGGGTTGCTGGATCGTGTTTTGGTTCGCCGTCATGGCGTCGGTCTCCACCCCAGAAAGTGGGAGAGATCGTCCAATGCGCTGGTTGCATGTCCGTTTACGTGGGGCTCCGGGTCTTTAAGGCCCGCGTCAACCACAGCTCGCACGCGGACGGGGTCGTGGATCACCCCGGCGGTCCGCGCCAGGTGCCCGAAACCGAGCACGGCGGCGCCGCGCACCCAGCGGTCCTCATGATCGGCGAGGCTGAGGCAAACCCGTTCGGCCCAGCCCGGCGCGTCCTCTTCCGGCGGGTCCATCGACACGCACACGGCGATCCACGCCAGCGTCTCCGCGTCGTCCGCGGACGCCTCCAGCAGGCGTTCGATGTCCGCGATGGTCCAGGGGTCCGGGATCGGTTTCATGATGCATTCCCGCGTGAGACCCGAGACATGTCGGCGCGCATGCAAACGTCCTGGGGCCGGTAAGGTTCCGCAGCGACCTTAGCGCCGCCCCCCGAAGCCTCGCAAGAATTCGCTGGCGGCGCCCCCGGCGCCGGCGTATGAGCCGCCGTCCTTCAGGATGACCCCGCATGATGCTTCAGGATGCGGCCGCGCATGCGGCGTGTGCCGACGGCGCCGACTGGCTCTCCCGGCTCGCGAGCGAGGGCTGGGCGATCCGCGAGGGCGTGTTGCCGCCCGCGCTCGTCGCGGCGCTGCGCGAGGAGGCCGAACGCCAGTACGAGGCCGGTCAGATGGAGCGCGCCGGGATCGGCCGCGCCGACGATCACACGCTCGACCGCGAGGTGCGCCGCGACCGCGTGATGTGGCTCGAGGGCGAAACGCTGGCGCAGGTGCAGTTCCTCGAAGCGATGGAGCTGCTGCGTCTCGAACTCAACCGCGAACTGTTTCTGGGCCTGTTCGAGCTGGAGGCGCATTTCGCCGTCTACGAGGCCGGCGCCTTCTATGTACGCCATGTCGACGCCTTCCGGGGCGAGCGCAACCGCATCGTTTCGGTGGTGCTTTATCTCAACCCGGACTGGCGCGAGGGCGATGGCGGCGAACTGGCGATCTACGCGCCCGACGCCGAAGAAGCCGCCGCTCCGATCGCGCTGGCCCAGCCGCGCGCGGGCGCGATGGCGGTGTTTCTGTCCGAAGAGATTCCCCACGAAGTGCTGACGGCGAAGGCCCGGCGCTATTCCATCGCCGGCTGGTTCCGCGTGCGCGAGGAGCTGCCGGCCGCCTAGCTCCGCGTCCGGTCCGTCCTTCCGGCCTGGGCGACCTCAGACGAGGTAGATGTCGCCGAACCGGATATGCTGGCCGCCGGCCTGAAGGATGCGCCCGATGTCTTCGGTGCTGCGGCCTTTCAGGTTGAAGAGAACCAGTTTCGAACCCGCGAGTTGCGCGGCCGCGGCGGCTTCCTCAAGTTCGGCTTGCGAATAGTCTCCAGCGTTGATCCGCACGGGATGTCCGGAGGAGAGGGCGCGCGTGCATTCCTGCAGCGACATGGGATGGCCGTCCTTCTGTGGCGCGCGCGAATCACAACCGCGCGCAATAAGCGTAGCCAATGAACGCACGAAGTAAGGCGAATTGGGACCGTTTCAGATTAACGTGCAGTTAGACCGCAGCACTTGACGGCGCCCTGTGGACCCGGCGCCACACCGCCAATCACTTGGGTTGGTCGCTTGGGCCAATCACCGTCAGGCCAATCACCGTCAGGCCAGTCGCCGCGAACGCAGAGTCACCGCCAGCGCAGCGCCTTCGCGAACGCATCGACCTGCTTGATGCAGGCCTCGCGCGCCTCGCCCCGGCAATCGCCCCTCATCTCCAGAACGCGGTCGCCGTCGACCGTCCGCACCACCAGCTTGCTGAACGCAACCTGGCTCGGCTGCTCCTCGAACGAGACCAGATACTGCGTCTTGCCGCCGGCCTTGCGCGAGGAGGTCTCGCAGTTGCGGAAATTCCATCCCGCCGGCTCCTTGTTGCGCACCGCCTCGCAATCGAACGGCCCGGTCGCCTCTTCGCGGTTGGCGTCGGTCACCTTCAGCGGCGCGATATAGATGAAGCTCGCCTGGTTGCGCCCGGTCGACTGCTTGTCCACGCGCTGCAGCGTGTAGCGCAGCCCGTCATAGGCGGTTTCCTTCTCGAAATTGACGATCGAGAAATCCCCCAGCGCCTTGTCCGAGGCCAGCTTGTACGGCTCGAAGCGGAACGGCTTCTTCTCATAGCCGGTCTCGCCCTCGTTCAGCGCATAGGTGCTGTTCAGAATCTCCAGCGCCGCCTCGCGCCCGTTCCAGTCCTTCATGAACTCGACCGTGACCCACGCGGCGTGATCGTCCGCCACCTGCACCTGGTACAGCATCGCGTTGCACTTGCAGTCGGGCTTCAGATATTCGGCGTACAGCGCATTGCGTCCGTTGACCTTGAAGGTCTGGATCTTGTCGATCTTGAACTCCGGATTGCGCTTCGCCTGCGCCTTCAGCTCCTCCACTTCGGTTTCGAACGAAACCTCGATCTCCTCGCGCCCGATCGAGAACAGCCAGCGATGCTCGCTGTCGCCGCCGCGCGCGCGCCGCGGCGAGGACACCTCGGCGTCGTCGGGAAACACGAAGGCGACGCCCTGCGCCGGCATCGGCCGGTGCTTCTCCGTCAGCTTGTTGTTGATCTCGTCCGGAAAGGTCTGCGCCAATGCGCCCGGCGCGGCGAGCGCCAGCAGGGCGGCGGCGAAGCCCGCTACAAGCGCGCCGGGCATGCGCGGAGGAGCAAGCGGACCAACAAGCGGAAAAGCGATGTGCGTAGATTTCATGACAGGCCGTCCCCCGTTTTAGACGCTGCGTTCTGCTGCGGCGATTCAGATGCGCGGGGAGAAATCTAGCGCGCGCCCCGCCGTCATGGAACTGCCCGCCTGCGATCTGGCCCCCAAAAGCTGGCTCCCTGAAATCTAGCCGGCATCCGGATCGCCGATCATCTCCGCGCCCTGATTGCGCACATCGCCCACGCGCGGATGCGCCGGCCAGCATCGCATCTCGTCGGCGGGGTAGGGCCGCAGCAGCCCCTGCGGATCGCGGTTCATCGGATCGAGCCAGCGGCGAAAATGATCCGGATGCAGGATCACCGGCATCGACGATGAAAAGCTCGCCACCGCGTCGTTGGGCGCGCAGGTGACGATCGCGAACGTGTCGAGTTCCGATCCGTCGATCATCACCCGCGTCCACAATCCGGCGAAGCAGAACCAGTCGAAATCGCGCAGGCCGAAGGCGAAGGGCGTGGCCGCCCCCTTCGGTCCCGACCAGGCGTAGAACCCCGAGGCCGGAACCAGGCATCGCCCATGGCGCAGCGGTCCCTGAAACGCGCGCGAGGTCTCCAGCGTTTCGGCGCGCGCGCTGAACGAGCTGAACGGCCGTTCGCCCGGCCCGCCCGTCCACCAGGTCGGGATCAGTCCCCAGAAGGCCGGCTGCACGATCGCCCGTCCGCGCGGCGCGTAATCGCCCAGGTAAAGCCCCGGCGCCGACAGCCGCAGCACCGGCGCATGCGCGCCCGGCGCGATGTTGTATTGCGCCGGCGGCGCGCCGAACGGTTCGCCCGAAGGCGTCATCGGCGGCGCCAGCCCCACCGCCTCGCGATAGGCCTCCCACCCGATCTCGCGGCGAAAGAAGCGTGAGGTCATGGCGCCGTCCTCGCCGCGTCACCGCGCCGGTTTGTATTCCTCGCACCAGTAGCGCTGATTGTAGCTGTCCGCTTCCTGCATCAGCCGCGCGGCGGTTTCGCAGGCGTTCTGGTTGAACTTCGGCGTGTACTTCCGGCCCGCCAGAGAATCGAACGTCGCCAGCTGCACCGTCTCGTTGGGAACGCCCGCGCTCGACCGGTAAAGCCGCCACAGCGCCACGCCGTTATAGGCCGGCCGCCCGGCGTAGCGGTCGGGCGCCTCGGGCGTCTGCGCCAGCCCCGGCGCCGCGAGCGCGGCCCCCAGAACGGTCGCCAGCGCAACCATCATCAGGCTTCGAAACATGATCGGGTCTCCCTTCCGATGCGGGCCGCTCCAGCTTCGCCTCAGGCGCCGAACCACGCGCGCAGGTTGGCCAGAATCTGTCCGCCCCCGGCGCCGATGAAGAACAACCCGACCGCCACGCCGAGATAAAGCCCCAGCACCAGGCTCGCCAGCATCGCCGCCAGCACCGCCGCAACGATCGCGAAGAACGGGATCAGAAACATCTGCCGCAGCAGCGCACCGCCAAGATTGGCGCGCATCGTCCCAGTCCCGGACCGGATCGACAGCAGCCAGCGCAGATGCAGCACGCGCCCCACGCCCAGGCCGACCTCGCCGCCGCGGTCGGCCGCTTCCTCCAGCGCATCGTCCATGCGCGGCGACAGCACGAACTCGCGCACCTCCCGGCCGCCAATGGTCAGATGGGTGCGCCGCACCTCGGCCATTCGCAGCATCCCGCCGCCCTCATAGACCACGCCCGACCCGATTGCGTTCAGCTCGCCGCGATAGATCACCCCGAACGGTCCGAAGACCACCAGCCCCAGAACCGGCGCGCCGGTCAGGCAGGCGATGACGAACCATCCCGTCGTGCGTTCGACGCCGCTCACCTCGCGCTTGGGGAAGAAGGCCGCCTCGATCTCGGCTTCAAGCGCGTGCTTCTTCTTGCGGTCGCGCACCGTGTAGTCGGTCACCAGCTCCTCGAAGGCGCGACAGTCCTTCTCCGCCGGTCCGCAGATGCTTTTGGGAAAGCCCATTTCCGCGCGGATGCGCGCCTTGGCGTCGTCGGTCAGCGCCGTGTACAGCTTCTGCTCGTCTGGCCTGAAGTTCAGCGGCTTCGAACGCTTGCTGGCCTGCCGGTAGAGGATGGTGCTGATATGGTCGAACGCGGCCTGCTGGCGCGCCGCCGCCTCGATCCGCGCCGCGCCTTCGCCCTCGATGGGGAAGGCCGCCTCGATCTCCGCCGGGCCGGGAATGTCCGACAGGGCGATCTCGCCGCTCTGGGCCGATGCGGGCGCCGTCGCCAGCACCGGGCAGGCGAGCAGGATCAGGACGATCGACATGCGAACGATCGTGCGATCGATGTCGCGAAGCAGCCTCCAGTTCATATGGTTCGATCTCTCCCCACGCGCCGTCCTCCCTCGGATAGAGGCGGCTTTCCGCTCCGGAATCAAGCGCTTTCGCCCACGCCGCCGGCTCACAACTCGCGCAGACGTCGCGCCGGATCGAATTGAACCTCTGCGCGGCTTGTGCGTCTATTCACCTGGATGCGGCGCGCCATGCGGCCGCGCAGGCGTAGAGGTGCGGACATGAAAACGAAGCTGGCGTCCCTGGGCTTGTCGATCGCCCTGGCTGCGGGCGCATGGGCCGCCATGCCCGACCTTGCTGGCGCGATAACCGGAACTGGCGGCGCGGCGTGGGCCGACCCTCCGGGCCATGGGTGTCCGCCGGGGCTCGCCAAGAAAGGGTGCGTGCCGCCCGGTCAGGCCAAGAAGTACGCCATCGGCCAACCGCTTGCGCGTGAATATGGCTGCATCGACGACTGGCGACGATACGATCTGCGCGCCCCGCGCGACGGCTATTGTTACAGCCGGGTCGACAACGACATCGTTCTGATCGCGCGCGCCACGCGCAATGTGGTCGAGCTGGTGAAGATCATCGAGATCCTCTCGCACTAGCGCCGATCAGGCCCTTCCAACAGCGGCCCGCGTCACAGAGGGTAGCGCATCGCCACATCGGCGCGCGCATACTTGGCGCCGAAGCGCCGCATCACCTCCTCGCAGTGCACGAAGCCCATCTTCTCATAGAGCGGGATCGCCGCCGTGCACTTGCGGTTGGTCAGCAGGTGCAGCTTCTCCACGCCCATCTGCCGCGCGCGCCGGATCAGCGCCACAAGCAGCAGCTCGCCGGCCTTTTCCCCGCGCCGCCTGGGCGACACCGCCATCTTGGTGAGTTCGAAATCGCCGTCTTCGCCCACCGGCTGCAAAGCCCCCGCGCCGATGACGTTTCCCTCCGCGTCCTTCACGAACAGGATGTCGCCGCCGCGATCGATGATCTGTCCGCGCGGGTCCGACAGCACCGCCTCGTCGGACGCCTCCATGCTGAACGTCGAGCGGATCCACTCCGCGTTGAGGTCGTAGAAGTGATGCGCCAGCGCGTCGCTATAGCCGACGATCTCCAGCGGCCCGCCGCCCGGCGTTCGCTCCGTCAGCGGCGTTTCCGCAAGCCGGCTCTCCAGCGCGCCGACCATCTCCAGCGCGTCGCCTTCAAGCTCGCGACACAGGTTTTCGGCGGCGGCGGCGATGTCGCGCCAGGCGGTCCGCTTCAGCTGTTCGCTCAGCGCGCGGCCCTTGCCGGTCAGCGAGACGATCTTCTGTCGCTGGTCGGCGGGCGAGGGCTGCAGCTCCACGAAGCCCAGGCGCGTCATCCCCGCCAGCGAGCGCGTCACGGCGGGTTGGGAGATCTCAAGCCGGGCGACGATCTCGCTCACCGTCATCGGCCCGGCGTTCAGCGCATACAGCACCGGCATGTGCGCGGGCTGCATGTCGGGAAAGCCGTTGGCGGCGAGAATCTTCAGGGCGTCGGCCTGCATCCGTTCGGCCAGCCGCTTCATCCGCGAGCCCAGGAACAGAAACCCGTTCTCGGCCAGGATATCCCGCGCCATTTCCGCCTCCATAACACGTTATATAACGCACTATGTATCTTCCCCCGCCCACCGGCAAGGGGCGTTTTCCCTGGCCCCGTCCACCGCTGTCATCCCGGGCGAGCGCAGCGAAGACCTAGGACTCATTCCTCAACGCTGGCCGACTTTTGGAAGCGTCTCTGCGAGACGCTTTCCATCGCGGTTACCCACACTTGTCATCCCGGCCAAGCCGCGCAGCGGCGCGAGCCGGGACCCATTCCTCAGCGCTGGCCGACTTTTGGAAAGCGTGGCTTCAGCCACGCGTCCCCAGCGAAGGCTGGGGTCCAGTCACTAAAGCCAAGAAGGCGACGGCGCCTTTCCTCCACCGCCTCTGGCGGGGGAGGTGGCTCGCAAGCCCGAAGGGCGAAGCGAGACGGAGGGGGTGGCCGCAAACTTATCCGACCCACTTTTCCGTCACGCATATTTCTCCTCGCGTCTGACGCGGGGAGGGTTCGAGAGCTCCGAACTTCTTGAATGTCAGGCGCCGGCCGGCGTGTTGAGACCAGGTCCGCGAAGCGCGCGCAGCGTGGACAAGACGCTTCGCCTGACCAACGCCCGGGGTGACCTCCCCGGGAAGCTCGCGGAAACCGGCTCATGCAAACGGGCTCCGGGGTGTCGAAACCGGGGTTCCAGGTCTCGCGGAGAGATCTGCACGCGGGTCCGGGATGCGGAAATGGGTCCAAATGCTGGACGTGGGCCGTGTGATCTCAGACGATCGAGACGCAACCGGTGTTCCCCAGCCAAACCCGCCAGCCGCACCGGATCTCAAACCGGCCGCGGGGCGCGTGACGATCGCGTCTTACGCCAGCTCACCTCCCACAAGGAGCGGCTGGCAACTTACCCGGCGCGGCCCCACGCGCCCCGGCCTCCCTGTTTCGAAACAGACGGGAGGAAACCGCAACATCCCGGATGGCGACAAGCCAGTCCGAACGCAAACCATGCGAGCGGCGAGTTGAGACCCTTCAACCGATCCCGGCGCGGCCGCCTTCTCACTGCAGCGGCGCGGTCGCCGTCGGCCCCATGCCGGATTCTGATACACCACGGAGGAGGTGGCGGCGGAGGCGTAATGCGGCGCGCCGCCCGGCACGATGAAGAAGTCGCCGGCCTTGTAGAGCGGCGCGCTGGCGAGATCGATCGTCTCGCCCATGCCGTAATACACCTCGCCCTCAAGCACCGTCATCATGCGCGTGTCGGGGTGCGTGTGCGGCGGCATGATCCCGCCTTTCTCGATGGTCACGCGGATCGTGTAGAGCTCGGGCTGGCCCAGCTTGCCGGACAGAACGCTCGCCGAAACGCCGCTTGCGAATCCGATCGGCCCGTAGGTCTGGTTCGCGGTCCAGTCCGTCCCTGCGGGCGCGTGCGCGCACGCGGCGAGGGCGGCGACAAGGGCGAACGAAACGGCGCGGGCGCTTTCGCGAGAGGAGAGGATAGTGGAACGAAGGCCCGGCTCGCAATCACGGCGAGCGCTCACCAGTGCGGCGGCGGCGGCTCGTCGCCGGGGCGCGAGGCGGCGTCGCTGCGGCGGCGTGCTCGCGCAGGGCCTCGACCTCGCGGGTCAGCCGGTCGATCACCTTCCACTGCGCGGTCAATGTCGCGTTCAGCTCCTCGATCACTTCGTCCTGGTGCGCGATGCGCATTTCAAGGGCGTCGAGGCGGCTGGGATCGAGAGAAGGTGTCGTGCGGCTAAGCGTGTGATGGCGCGTCGGCGCGAAGCAAGCGGGGCATGAATCCTTGCGGTCCAGCTTCTCGGTGAGGTTCGATCTCGCCGCCGCCTTGATGAACAAGCGCCCGCGCTTCACGCAGCGTTTCTCCGAGAAACCGCCACGCCGCTTGCTCTCACTGTTTCGAGTCTGGGGGCGTCGAAGGGCGTTTTCAAAGTCATGCTTGGCGACATGGGAGCCTCCCTTGGTTTCTGGGGGTGCGAATAGCGGGGATGAGCGGGAAAAGAAGGCGTAGTCGCAGCATCCATCGACGCGGCCAAATGCACAAAGACTTATTGGTTGCTTGGTTGCGCGATGGCCAATTGTGTTTCGCAAAAGCGCTAGAATATCCCGAAGGCGCTCAATTGGTCGCATAACGCATCATCAGAAGTTGCCAGAACTGAAACGGGTCCCAGCAACTGAGACAGAACCCCGTTTGAGGTAAAAGGTTCGCATCGAGATTTTTCGGATCGCGCATACTTGTCGAATTCATAAACAGATCTGAACCGGATAACGCGAACAATTAGACGCTATCCTTCCTATCGACTTTGATCTCTCGACGTTAATGCCAAAAGTTCCTTTCGAAGGACGAGTGGAGTATTTGCGGAGCCTTGGAAGCGCGACAGTTTGGGATCAGCGCTTGCGTTCGCATTACCACAAGTCCGCTATCCGCCAATCGCCGTAGTTGATCGATATGTGGCGGTTCAATATTCCGCCTCGAACGAAGGAGTTTCGTATATAATCGCATCAGGAAACACATGGAGCTCGCCAAACTGCATAACAAGATCTTTGAGGAGTTTGGTTTCTGCCTCTGCAGACGGTCTAGTTAGCGACCGGAACATTGGAAAAAGAATTGTGTACCTCCAACGCTGCAATAGTTCAAACGTGGACAGCCAGTGAATCGTCGGCATGTACCAGGTGGGTCGAGTACCACATATTCGAAGCGTCCCGGAAATTCTCGGCCAGTCGCGAATTGATATCGGCGACAAGACTTGGTTCGTTCGGTCCAGCGGTCTGGGAAAATGAGAGCGCAATCTTTCCGCCCGCAGAAAGCGGGGACCTTTGAGCAGGCAGGTCGATCTAGAACTGATTAAATGCGCTATCAGAGTGTTCTTCGCTGCTGTCGCAGATCGCCATTCTGAAAAGAGGAATGAACGGCTTTCCCCGATCGGACGCATGCTCGTTCCATATTCGCCAAGGCTCTCCGGGCGACAATCGAAGAATATCAAATGGCGAAAGGCCGTTGCATTTGCGGACATAGTCGAGGGCCCTTCGGCTATCGTTTTGGCTCATCGCAGAATGGCTTGGGTTCTCTTCATCCCAAGAGGTCATGCGCATATTTTCAATTCATTATAACTTTCGCGTGGCAACAAGAAGCATGGTGCCCGTTAAAATAAGCGAAATAATCAGAATGATGTAGAATGTCAGAATGCGATTTCCTGCCGTGCGACTTGTTTTTTAACCAAATGCGACCAACTTCATCGCGCTGATTTAGAAATGTTGGATCGTCTTTGCAGCGGGAATAGCGCCAACTGTTTCGACCAATCCAGCGTAGGTCACTTCTTTAAACAATTCCTTTCGATCTGTTCGCAGAGGTCGCCCCGCGTAACGTCTTGTGATACACAAAGACGTCAATAATACAGATTGCAGATAAGATCAGGCCCGCAGCGTGAAATAAATGCTGTTAGAGGAAGCGACAGGCACGCGATCTGGTCTTTGGGTCATCTAAGTTTGGTTCAAGACGATGCTAGTGCCAGGACCGCTCCGGCGAGTCAATCCTGAGGTTCTCATCTTCAGGACAGTTCTGCAAAGTGCATTGGGACTCAACGGCTTTGTTCACTGCCATAAAGCGTTCATCACCTCATCATCCCATGGGTACGGAACGACGCTCACCATGAAGAGATCCATATCATCGTTCCGGCTAATGTCTCGTCGCGGCGGTGCGCAAATGAGCGTGGTCATTCGGGGGCGCTCGGGACATACACATCTCCGCCGCTCTCCGCGAACTTCTCGGACATTTCGTCCATGCCGCGCCGGATCGTCTCGGCGTCCGCATCGGGCGCAGGCGCGTTGGAAGGCGCGGCGAAGCCCAGCGACGGATCGTTCAGCTTCGAGGCCGCGTCCCGCACGTCCTGCGTGATCTTCATGGAGCAGAATTTCGGTCCGCACATGCTGCAGAAGTGCGCCACCTTGTGCGCCTCCTTCGGCAGCGTCGCGTCGTGGAAGTCCTTCGCCGTCTCCGGGTCGAGGCTGAGATTGAACTGGTCCTCCCAGCGGAACTCGAACCGCGCGCGAGAGAGAGCGTCGTCGCGCAGCTTGGCCGCCGGATGCCCCTTGGCCAGGTCGGCCGCGTGGGCCGCGATCTTGTAGGTGATAACGCCGGTCTTCACATCGTCCCGGTCGGGCAGGCCCAGATGCTCCTTGGGCGTGACATAGCAAAGCATGGCGCAGCCGAACCAGCCGATCATCGCCGCGCCGACGCCTGAGGTGATGTGGTCATAGCCCGGCGCGATGTCGGTGGTCAGCGGCCCGAGCGTGTAGAAGGGGGCCTCGCCGCATTCGCGCAGCTGCTTGGCCATGTTCTCCTTGATCTTGTGCATCGGCACGTGGCCGGGGCCCTCGATCATCACCTGGCAGCCCTTGTCCCACGCGACGCGGGTGAGCTCGCCCAGCGTCTCCAGCTCGGCGAACTGCGCCTTGTCGTTGGCGTCGGCGATGGAGCCCGGCCGCAGCCCGTCGCCCAGCGAGAACGACACGTCGTACTTCGCCATGAGATCGCAGATCTCGTCGAAGCGCTCGTACAGGAAGCTCTCCTTGTGGCGCGACAGCATCCAGCGCGCCATGATCGAGCCGCCCCGGCTGACGATGCCGGTCACGCGGTTGGCGGTGAGGTGGATATAGGCCAGCCGCACCCCGGCATGGATGGTGAAATAGTCCACGCCCTGTTCGCACTGCTCGACAAGCGTGTCCTTGTAGACCTCCCAGTCCAGCTTGTCGGGATCTCCGCCGACCTTCTCCAGCGCTTGGTAGATCGGCACCGTGCCGATGGGAACGGGGGCGTTGCGGATGATCCATTCGCGGATGTTGTGAATGTTGCGGCCGGTGGAGAGGTCCATCACCGTGTCGGCGCCCCAGCGGATCGCCCACACCATCTTCTCCACTTCCTCCTCGACCGAGGAGGTGACGGCGGAGTTGCCGATATTGGCGTTGATCTTGGTGAGGAAGTTGCGGCCGATAATCATCGGCTCGAGTTCGGGGTGGTTGATGTTGGCCGGAATGATCGCCCGCCCCCGCGCGATTTCCGATCGCACGAATTCCGGCGTTATGAACTCCGGTATGGCCTGCGGAAAGCTGTCCGCGAACACGTCCTCGCCGTCGGCGTGGCGGATGGCGGCGCCCCCGGCGGCGGCGTGCCGGCACAGGTTTTCGCGGTGGGCCACATAGGCCATCTCCGCCGTGATCACGCCGGCCTTGGCGTACTGGTATTGGGTCAGCGCGGCGCCGGGCCGGGCGCGCAGCGGCTGGCGCTTGTTGGGAAACTCGGTGACCAGCTTCTCGATCGAGACATTGCCGTTGTCCTCGGGCTTCACCGAGCGCCCGTCATAGCTCGCGGTGTCGGCGCGCGCGGCGATCCAGGACGCGCGTATCGGCGCAAGTCCCTTGTGCACGTCGATGATCACGCGCGGATCGGAATAGGGGCCGGTGGTGTCGTAGACGCGCACCGGCGGTTCGTTGGCGGTGGGGTGCAGCGCGATCTCGCGATAGGGCACGCGCGTGTGCGGAAAGCCGGGCGCGGCGTCATACATCCGCTCCGAGGCCGGAAGCGGCCCGGTGGTGACCTTGAAGGGCTCGAAGTCTTTGGGGGACGAGGGTTTGTTCATCTCGTGTGATCCTCGATCGGGTAGGGCAGATTCAACGTGGTCTTGATGAGTTGCGTGAGTTCAAGCGGGCGATCGACGCCTTCGAGGGTGAAATCACGGCGCGTGTTCCGGTCGTATCGCCAGGGCGGCCACCTTCTTGACCAGTGCACAAGATACGAGTCCCGCAATCGAACCGATCCCCTTGATCGCTGTCCCTGCGCTTTGAGGCATGAAATATGGAGACGTTCATTGTCAGGATCGGGCGTGCGGTCCAGAGACTGCGTGTCCGGAAACGGAAAACCTGTGTGGTGGATGACCCGCTTGTTCGTCAGGGCGTAGGTCTCGAACGCGGGGCCCGCCATGTTTCGTAAAAGGCGAAACACCTGCCAGGCCCATAGCGGAAGCACGACCATCGCCCCGAACGTCACATCCGCCCACGAGGTGCGGGACGCGGCCGTCCCAAGCAGGTAGAGCGCGACAATCGCCGGGTACAACATGAACAGCAGCGCCGACTGGGCGACGATGTGGCCGGTAAAGCGGAGGCCGCGGCCCCTGTGCGCCCATACCACGGTTTCGTTGGGCCAGATTCCCTCTGCAATGGCGCGCGGCAAGGCGACCTCGGGCGAATGAGGCGGCGGCGCGGACACGGCCTGGAGATCGGTCAATTTGCGTACCCGTTCCTACGCCGGTGCGAACCGGACAGGTTCAAAGGGTGCTCCGGCGGCCAGGCGCCTCGTCCTTCGACTGGCCGTTTCGCGGCTGCTCGGGATGAGGCCATGGGGACCGAATCTCAGCGAACCTCCGTTCGCGCCCCTCGGATTTGCGCAGGCTAGGGCAAAACGGCGCGATGGAAAAGGGAGCGCACATGATGCGGCGGGAGACCTAAGAAATCCCGCGCGAAGGCGACGGGCTGTTACAGCACGTCTTCCACGCTCTCGATCGGGCGGGCGATCACCGCGCCCTTGGGCGTGATGATCACCGGGCGCTCGATCAGGCGCGAATTGTCGGCCATGGCGGCGAGGATCGCATCTTCGTCAGCGCCGGAGGTCAGTCCCAGGTCTTTCGCCTGGGGCTCCTTCGCGCGCAGAAGCTGCGAGGGCTTCATCTTGAGCTTTTTGAGCACGGCCTTGATCTCGTCCGCCGACGGCTTCTCTTCGAGATAGAGATAGATCTCCGGCTCGACGCCTTTCTCCTTCAACAGCGCCAGCGTCTTGCGCGACGTGCTGCAGGACGGGTTGTGCCAGATCGTGACCTTGGCCATGGCGAGGGCTCCCTGAAGTGATGCGCCGGGCGTTGTTGCGTGTCCCGCTGCATAAGCGATTCAGCGCGAATGGCCAGCCGCGCGCCCGTTGTGCGCAAACGATGGCGTCAGCCCCGCCTCAGCCCGCCATCAGCCCGCCGGCGCTCGAAGACCCAAGAAGTCCGCCCGCGACAAGAAACAGGCCCAGCGCCAGCGCGATGACGTTCGACATCGCATAGATGCGGATATTGGCCTCGCTGGCGAAGTCGAGCAGATGCCCGATCGCTAGAATGGCCAAGCCTTCGATCGCCCACCACAGCGCGACCAGCGTCACCAGCGCGGCGAGCGGCGAGGAGAAATCGACATGCGCCACCAGAAGCCCGCCGCCGGCAAACCCGGTGACGGCGCCGGTGGCGTGAAGCGCGGCCGGCGACGATTTCAGCGAGGTCAGAAGCGTGCGGGCATGCTCGGTCCGCACCAGCAGGCTGGAGGCGGCCAGCAGGAACAGCCCGATGAACAGCGCCAGCCGCAGGGTGAGCGGGTTCTCGACGGTGAAGACGGACGCGATCATGCCGGGCGCCGCGAAGGGCTAGCGCGGAAGATCGACACGGGCGGTGAAGGCGCCGCGCAACTCTCCGGGCTGGAAGCCCGTGGCCTTGTCCTGCGGATAAAGCGCGTGGATCACCTCCGCCAGCCCGCTGTCGACATCGACGCCATGGCAGGTCGCGCACATCGGCTGAAGCACGATGGGTTTCATCCAGCGCACCTGCCAGCCTTCGGCCGTGCGCACCACCTCGTGCCGCTCCATCTGCGCGGGAGCTTCGCCGGCCGCGATGGCGCTGACGAAGGCTTCCAGTTGCGCGCGTTCCCAGTCGTCGGGCGCGTTGGCGGGATTGCGCACACGCAGGGCGGTGCGCCCGATATCGACCTGGCGTTCGGTGGAGAGGCGCGCCGCGATCTCCGGCGCCTTTTCGTTGCACACCGGCAGCGCCGCGCCGGGGCCGCCTTCGGCCATGGCGGTCGCCAGCGCTCCCATCAGTTCCGAGCCGAGGGCGCCGGCGGCGGCGCGGCTGTCGGCGAGGGCCGCCGTCACCGCCTCTTCGCTCGGCGGCGGCGCATCGGCCGTCCCGGTTTGCGGAAGCTGGCAGGCGGCGAGCGCAAGGCTCAGCGGCGCGGCGGCGAGGATGCTGGAACGAAAGGTCATCGGGCGTCTCCGGACGGCGATCATCGAAGTGCGCTCAGTATCGGGATGCACGACGCACGGCGCAACATCTCGTGCGCCCATGACGCACGCGACATGACGCACGCAACGGGACACACCCAACGGGACACAGGAGGCCGGCGGCGACTCAGCTTGGCGCGGTCTGCACGGCGGCAAGCGCGAAGCTCGCGATCCCCGAAACGAGTATGCACGCGACGGCGATCAGCAGGCGAAGCCGCATCGCCTTCTGAAGCGGCGCGACAGCCGGATCGTCGGTCGAGCGGCCGATGGCGCTGTCGATAATGTTCGTCATCACCATCACGGGGCGCGGCCGTTCAGCGCTGCGCAGGCGCTCGATCCGGTAGGACAGGCGTATGGCGAGCAGCCACGCGGCGAGGGCGCCGGCGCCCAGAACGCCCATGAAAGCAAGGATCGCGATCGACATGGCGTGTCTTTGCGCTCGTCCCGCCGCGCCGTCCAGTCGATCCGCGAGCCGATCGAGCGGGTGGTATGCACGGCAATCTGAAATGTTTGCTAGGGGAATGCTTTGTTTACCGTCCCGCGCCTAACCTTGCCGCCGGTCTTAAGGTTCGAGACCGCTCCCTCTGGGGAAGGGTTGGGATGTGAGCATGCAGAAGCGTGTGCTTCTCATCGATCACAACGCCGATACGGCGCGCCGGCTGACGAAACGCTTCTGCGATCGTCGCTGGGTGGTTCTCTCGTCCAATTCGGTGAGGGGCGCGCTGGAGATTTGCGAATCGATCAGCGTGAAGCTCGCCGTGATCGACGCGATGGCCGACGACGGTCAGGCGCTCGATGCTCTGCCGATGTTGCGCGACCGCCTGCCGGGAACGCCGATCGCCGCCATGGCCGGTCGCTATGGCTTGCGCGGGCGCCATGCCCACACCTGCGAATTCGTACTGCCCAAACCGCTGGCCGAGTTCGACGTCGATGATCTCATCGACGACGCCGGACGGATCGCGCGCGGCGAAGGTCCGCGTCCGCACATTCTTGGCGCCGACGACAAGGAAGGCGCGTGCAGCGTCATCCGGTCGATGGCGCGCGTCGCCGGATACCGCGCCTCGTTCGAGACCTGCATGGAGGCGATGCTACAGCGCCTGAAATGGGATCGCGCCGACTGCCTTCTGGTCGACATCTTCATGCCCGGTATGGGCGGCATCGACGGCATTCGCAAAGTGCGCGCCGAGCGCCCGGATCTTCCGGTCATCGCCATGTCGTCCGGACTGCACGCGCGCATGGATGCGGAGACCTCGCTCAAGGCGGCCCGCATGA
The DNA here is from genome assembly GCA_041398225.1 of Hyphomonadaceae bacterium. Taxonomy (GTDB): domain Bacteria; phylum Pseudomonadota; class Alphaproteobacteria; order Caulobacterales; family Hyphomonadaceae; genus JAWKVD01. The sequence continues at coordinate 304,750 of JAWKVD010000003.1, forward strand.
TCGGCGCCGACGGCGCGCTGAAGAAGCCGTTCACCGCCGAACAGTTGCGCGCCGCCGCCTGCGCGGCCATCGCGGCGCGCCGAGGCGCGATGTCGTTCGCTCCCTGATACAAACCGCTTGGCGACGGAAAGGGCGGCTAGGCCAGCGCCTTGCGCATCTCGATCAGGTCGAAATCGCGGCGCAGCTCTCCGGTCGTCTCCGAAAACGGGAAGGCGAAGCGCGCGCCCGTCAGCGCATATCCGCGCCGCTCATACCAGGCGATCAGCTCGGTGCGCAGGCTGATGACGGTGAGGATCATGGCGTCCGCGCGCCAGAGTTCGCGGGCGAAACGCTCGCACGCCGCCAGCACCGCCTTGCCGAGACCGCGCGCATGCGTATCGGGGTCGATCGCGAACATGCCGAAATAGGCCGCGCCGTCTTCAGCCCGGCGCTGAATGAGCGCGCACCCGGAGAGGTGCGCCTCGCCGGTCTCGGCAAGCACGAAACACGCATCCGGCGAGGCGATCAGCGCCTCGATTTCCGACAGCGACGTACGCGGACCGCGCAGCAGGTGACTTTCCGAACTCCAGCGCCCCGCCGTTTCCGGACCGCGATAGGCCAGTTCGATCAGCGCGCGCACGGCCTCGGCGTCCGCCGGCTTTGCGAAGCGGAAGGCGACAGGGTGCGCGGGGTCGTGCGCCTGCATGGACGTTCCTGAAGCGGCGTGAAACGGGAGACGCGACCTCTAGCACCCGCCACCGGATGCGAGAAGCCGCCCCCACGATTGCGTGCGCCGAACCGCTCGCCTATAGCCCCATCCTCGACGCCGCCTGTGAGACCAGGCGATAACGAAAGGGCGGGCAGGTGGCCGGTTCCGATGCTGCAGCGCCCGACCTCGATCTTCCGCTCGCGGTCGATCTCGACGGCACGCTGATCCGCGCCGACATGTTCGCCGCCTCGATGCTGCGCTTCGTTCTGTCGAACCCTTTGAACACCTTCGCACTGGCGGTCTGGCTGCTCAAGGGCCGCGCCAACGCCAAGGCGAAGCTGGCCGAGCGTCTTCTGGTCGATCCCGCCTCCCTGCCCTGGGACGAACGGGTGCTCGACTGGCTGAAAGCCGAACGCGCACGCGGGCGGCGCGTGGTGCTGGCGACCGCCTGGGACGGCGCTAGCGCGCAAGCGATCGCCGACCACGCCGGCGTGTTCGACGACGTGTTCGCATCCGACGGTCGCGTGAACCTCAAATCCGCGCGCAAGGCCGAAGCGCTGGCGCGCGCCTTTCCGGAGGGCTTCGTCTACGCCGGCAATGAAGCCGCGGACCTGAAAGTGTGGGCGCGGGCGGCGTGCGCGGTGGTGGTCAACGCCGCGCCGGAACTCGAACGACAGGCGCGGGCGCGCTTCGAGATCGAGCGGGCGTTTCCGCGCCAGCAGGCGGCGGGCTCGTCCCTCCGGCGCGCGTTGAACGTGCGGTTCCGTCGACTGCGCTGAGGGCTAGGGCTGACGGCCCCCGTGATGACGGTCCGATTTCAGGCCGGCGCGGATCAGTCCGTCGCCTGGAACACGTCGGCCCAGTCGGGATGCTTCTTGCGTTCGGCGTTCACATAGGGGCAAAGCGGAATGATCTTGAAGTCCAGCGTGCGGGCGTCCTCGACCAGCCGGGTCGCGAGCTTCAGCGCCACGCCCTGACCGCGCATCGTGTCCGGCACCGAGGTGTGGTCGGCGATGATGAGGTGGGCGTTGACCCGGCTCCAGGCCAGTTCGGCCTCCTCGGCCACGCCTTCCAGGCGGCCGACATAGCGCCCTCCGGTCGGGCCTTCTTCACGGGTGATGACGAGATCGGCCACGATCGGTGCTCCGTTGCTGCTGCGCCCCCGGGGGATGGCCCGGCGAAAACCTGATCCTGAAAGCCTGATCCGGAAAGAATGCCGGGGCGCGTCACGTCAAAGTGCGACGGTAAGTCCGATCCTTTGGCCTGAAAAGCCGTCGCCGCCGGTTGAACCCGCGCCGTCTCCGTCAACATATTGACAATAGCGGTCTGGGAGCATCCGCCCGGACCAAGAACAATAAAAGGCGAGGAACCCTGTATGGCCATGAACCTGTTCGCACGCCTCAAGAGCGATCTGACCTATGTCGTCGGTCTGGTGCGGCTGATAAAGGCCACCGAACATCTGACGGCGGAAGCCTCCATCTCCCTCGCCGGCGAGATCGAGAAGTCGGTCGATTCGCACGCCGCGCGCACCTTCATCCATTTCGAGGGCGCCGACGCAACCTACGCCGCGTTCGAGGCGCGAGCCAACAAGTTCGCCCACTGGGCCCAGTCCATCGGCCTGAAGCGCGGCGACTGCATCGCGCTGTTCATGGAGAACCGGCCCGACTACATCGCCTTCTGGTTCGGCATGTCGAAGCTCGGCGTGCGCACGGCGCTGATCAACAACAACCTGACCGGCGAGGGGCTGGCCCACTGCCTCAAAGTCGCCGAAGCGCGCGCCATCGTGCTGGGCGAGGATCTGGTCGAGGCCTTCGCCTCCGCGAAAGCCATGGTCGAGCTGGACCTCGGCGCCTGGACCCTGAAGGACCCCGCGCGCCCGGCCGCACCGGCGCCGGCGGACATCGCCCGGCCTATCGAGGAAGCGTTGGCCGCCCAGCCCGAGACCCGCCCCGATCCGGCGCTGCGCGAGGGCATGAAGGGCGGCGACATCGCGCTCTTCATCTACACCTCCGGCACGACCGGCCTTCCCAAGGCCGCGAAGATCACCAACAGCCGCGCGCTTGGGCTGATGCAGGCCTTCATCTACGCCGTCGGCGTCAACCGCGACGACCGCGTGCTGATGACGCTTCCGCTCTACCACGCCACCGGCGGCATGTGCGGCGTCGGCGTCGCGCTGTTCACCGGCGGCACGCTGATCCTTGAGCGGAAATTCTCCGCCTCGCACTTCTGGGAGCAGGCCATCGAGAGCCGCGCGACCATGCTGGTCTATATCGGCGAACTTGGCCGCTATCTGATGAACCAGCCGCCCAGCGCGCTGGAGCGCAGCCACCATATCGTGAAAGGGTTCGGCAACGGCCTGCGCCCGGACGTCTGGAAGGAGTTCGTCGAGCGCACCGGCATCAAGCGGTTGGTCGAGTTCTACGGCTCGACCGAAGGCAATGTCAGCTTCTTCAACATCGACGGAAAGATCGGCGCCGTCGGCCGCATTCCGCCGCTCCTGCGCAGCCGCATCAAGACGCGGCTGGTGAAGTTCGATGTCGAAACCGAACAGCCCGTGCGCGGGCCGGACGGCTTTTGCGTCGAGGCCGAGGTCAACGAGCCCGGCGAGGCGATCGGACCGATCAGCAGCGAACCGCGTCAGCGCTTCGAAGGCTATAACGACGAGAAGCAGACCCAGAAGAAAATCCTGCGCGACGTTTTCGCGACAGGGGATATGTGGTTCCGGACCGGCGACCTGATGAAGATGGACGAGGACGGCTATCTCTACTTCGTCGACCGCGTGGGCGACACCTTCCGCTGGAAATCGGAGAACGTCTCGACCGGCGAGGTCGAGCTTGCGGTGTCGGCCTTCAAGGGCGTCGAACACGCCATCGTCTACGGCGTTCCGGCGCCGGGCTATGACGGCAAGGCCGGCATGGCGGCGATCGTCGCCCACAAGCCGCTCGACATGAAGGCGCTCTACGATCACCTCACCGCCCGCCTTCCGGCTTATGCGCGGCCGGCCTTCATCCGCATGAAACACGGCGAGGCGGACACAACCGGAACCTTCAAGTATCGCAAGATGGATCTGGTGAAGGACGGCTTCGATCCCATGAAGATCGACGATCCGCTGTTCTTCGCCGATCAGGAGCAGGGGAGCTATGTTCCCCTCACCGACGAGTTGTTCCGGCGCATCGTATCCGGCCACATCCGGCTTTAGCCTGCGGCTTCAGGCGCCAAAGGTCGCATCCGCGCGGCTGATCTTGACTGGCGTCAAGCCGGACGCGGCGGCATGATGCGCTAATCACAACTGAATGAAGAGCCGCGTCACGCGCAGGGCGACGGCTGGAACCTAGGGAGATGGGCGTGGAAGCGGAAGTGTTGGAGCGGTCTTCGGACGGCAAGATTGAAACGTTCGACGTTCTGATCGTCGGAGCCGGCATCTCGGGCATCGGCGGAGCCTATCACCTCACCAAGCAGTGCCCGGGCCGCAGCTTCGTGGTGCTCGACGCGCTGGACGGATTTGGCGGCACCTGGGTGACGCACAAATATCCCGGCATCCGTTCGGACAGCGATCTCTACACCTTCGGCTATCGCTTCAAGCCCTGGACCGGAGACCCGATCGCCACCGCCGACAAGATTCTCGAATACATGGGCGAGGTCATCGAGGAGAACGATCTCGCCAAACACATCCGCTATCGCCACAAGATCCTGAAGGCCGAATGGTCGAGCAAGGACAAGATGTGGACCGTCCACGCCGAGCGCACCGACACCGGCGAGCGCGTCTCCATCCGAGCCAACTTCATCTGGATGTGCCAGGGCTATTACCGCCACTCCGAGGGCTACACGCCCGAATGGCCGGGCATGGAAGACTATAAAGGGCAGCTCATCCACCCGCAGACCTGGCCCGAAGACCTCGACTACAAGAACAAGAAGGTCGTCGTTATCGGCTCCGGCGCCACCGCCGCGACGCTGGTCCCCGCGATCGCCGGCGATTGCGAGCACGTCACCATGCTGCAGCGCTCGCCGACCTACTTCATCGCCGCGCGCAACGCCAACGATCTCGCCGATACGCTGCGCGAGCTTGAGGTCGACGAGACCTGGATCCACGAGATCGTGCGCCGCAAGATTCTGTTCGATCAGGCGATGATCACCAAACAGTCCTTCGAACAGCCCGATGCGGTGAAGGCCCTCCTGATCGAGGGCGTGAAGATGCATCTGCCGAAGGAGTACGACGTCGGAACGCACTTCACCCCGCGCTACCGGCCATGGCGTCAGCGCATCGCCTTCGTGCCCGACGGCGATCTGTTCAAGGGCATCAGCTCGGGCAAGGCCGACGTGGTGACCGACGAGATCGAGCGCTTCACCGAGAAGGGTATTCTCACCAAGTCCGGACAGGAGATCGAGGCCGACATCGTCGTCACCGCCACCGGCTTCAACCTCAACGTGCTCGGCGACATCGCCTTCGAGATCGACGGCAAGCCGCTGCAATTCTCCGATACGGTCACCTATCGCGGCATGATGTTCACCGGCGTGCCCAATCTCGCCTGGGTGTTCGGATATTTCCGCGCCAGCTGGACCCTGCGCGCCGACCTCGTGGCCGACTTCGTGTGCAATCTGCTGAACCACATGAAGGACAAGAACGCCCGCCAGGTCGAGGTGAAGCTGCGCCCCGAGGACGCCGACATGGAGCTGCTTCCGTGGATCGACACCGAGGACTTCAACCCCGGCTATATCATGCGCGGCATGCACCTTCTGCCGAGGCGCGGCGACAAGCCCGAATGGCGCCACAGCCAGGACTACTGGACCGAGAAGAACGAGTTGCCGCTGATCGATCTCGACGATCCGGCCTTCGTCTACTCCTAGACGCGGCGAACGGCCCCGCCCCCGCAAGGGGACGGGGCCTGGCTTCGTCCGCCGTCAGCTCCACAGATCGCCCAGCTCCAGCGCCGACATGAAGTCCGCGCCGGGACGCTGCAGGTGCGTTTCGCCATAGACATGGTCGCTCACGCGCCGGATCAGCGTGTCGACCGACGGACCCGTGCGCACATCGCGCCGCGCCAGCATGGCGATGAGTTCGTGAAGCTGCGCCTCGTCGACATCGTTGTTGTCGACCAGTTTCGCTTCGGCGAGCCGCCAGCCCGCGACGTCCCAGTTCAGCGCGATCGCAACTTTCGGCTGCGCGCGCCAGACATAGACCGCCATCCGCCCCTCGGCCACGCGCCCGGCATGGTCGGCGAGGCAGTTGCGGAACTCGCGCGCGACGCGCTCGAGCTCCGCACGGCGGGTGATCCGCACGAACTGCCCCGGCAGGCGCGGAGGCGCCGTCGGCGCGCCGAACTCGTCCGGCGTCAGGTCCTCGCGCACCCGCTCGAAAACGGCGTGCGCTTCACCCCCGGCGGTCCACCGCGCCGCAAGCCGCGGAGCGGCCTGCGGGCCGCGCATCCGCACCGCCAGGTCGAGCGCCTGGGCGAGCGCGCGCGCGGCGTGAACGGTGTTGGCCACCCGCAGGATCGACACCGTGCGCAGCGCAGCGGGCAGCTCCACGATCGGCGCGAAGGCGTCGGGGCGCACTTCGTCCATGTGGCGCAGCAGGGCGTTGGCGGCGCGCTCGGCGTGCAGCTCCAGCAGGTCGCGGTATTGCCGCCGCGTCCACAGAACTTCGCCGGCCCGGGCCAGCATGCGCATGAAGCCCGGCGCCTGATCGCCCACCAGCATGCGGGCCAGCTCCGCATCGCGCGCGAAAGCCACGAAGCGGCGGATCTCCGTATCGGTCCGGAAGCGATGGCTCAGTCCGCCCAGCGCGATCGCCGCGGCGTGACGCCGGGCGGCGGGCAGGGCGAAGAAGTCCGCGTGCGGCGCGCGCCAGATGGCGGCGATCGCGGTCGCGAACTCGCCGGCGACGAACGCCAGAAGCGGCGTAGCGCCGCTTGCGCGCGCTTGCGCGCGCGGCATCAGGGTCGCGACCATGGCCGCGCCTCCTCTCTGTTTCCGGCATCTTCGCCATGGGCGAAAGACGCAAGTCCGCTATGCGCGCAAAACGCGTCGCGAACGGTTCAGGGTTTTGAGGTCAGGCGCGTCCGAGCCAATGCTTGGGGCGCTGACGAGCCCCCGGTCTGACCGAGGGCGATGTGCAAGACGGGCACAAACGCCTCATTGGCATGGCTCCAGAATGTGAGAGGGACGGCGTCCCCCGACACGATCAGGTTGCGCGATAAATCGGGCGGCAATTAGACGCAACTAAAAAAAACGAAATCGGCGCACATGCATCCGCTTCTTGAACGCGCGCGCGATGCAGCGCAGCCTCGCTTTCATGAAGCATGTTGTGTCGAGTACCCTGTTCGCCGCGCTTGTTCTTGCAGGCGCATGCACCCAGAGCCGCGCGCCCGATCGGACCGCCGCAAGTGCGGAGCCGGCGGCGAACGAAAGTCCTCCCGTCGCGCTCATCGCGAAGGCGGCTACAGCGCCCGCAATCCGGCCGAAACTCTCGAACGCCGTCGTCCAGAGCGTCGTGGCCGAGGCGCACGTCACCAGCCCGCTGAAGGTCGACGGCGTTGCGCCCAACGACTGGTATTTCGAAGCGGTCTTTCCGGTGCGCCTCGAGACGGAAGAGGGCGCCTACATCGGCGAGGCGCTGGCGCAGGCGCAGTCCGACTGGACCACGCCCGGCCCGGTGAAGTTCGAAGCCACGCTCGGCTTCATCGTCGAGGAAGAAACCCCGGCGGTGATCGTCCTTCAGGAAGACACGCCCGGCGAGGCCGCCTCGGGCGAGGAAGTCGAGCCGCGCGCGGTGCGCATTCCGGTCACGCTTCTGCCGGCGTCCAGCTAGGCGGGCGTTCAGGCCAGTCCGAAATCAGGCGATGGCGAGCCGGACGAAGCACAGGCACAGCGCCAGCGCCACCGGCGTCCACACCAGTTTTTCCGGCAGGCTTTTCGAAGCGAGGTTGAGCAGCGTGCCGACGCCGAAAAGGCCGGCGAACAGCCACACCCCGATATGTGCGCTCGCGCGAAGATCGGGCGCCAGCCAGCCCATGAAGGAAGCCACGCACGCGGCGGCCAGCGCGTAGACCAGAATCTGCGCCAGCGCGACCAGCCGCATCGGGCGCGGATAGACGCCCGGATAGGCGCCGCCCATCGCGAACCGGCCCAGCGGCGCCCCCATCGCCAGCGAAAGCTGAAACAGGGCGACCAGGCCAAGAAGCGCAAGCGCGATCCGGGCGGCGAGATCAGGCGTCGGCATGGCGTGTTCCGTCCCGTTCGGTTGGCGTTTTTTCTTGCCGTTCGCCTTGTTGTTCGCTCGCCGTGCGTTCGGCAAGCCCCGATCGGCGCCTTGCGTCGCGGCCCTTGAGCGCGCACCTCTGGCGACGACCGGCGCCTCCCGCGCCGTCAACCGTGCTCGAACAGGTGGACATGACGCCCGCATTCACGCCGGAACAGGCGATCCTCGAACTCGGTCCGCGTTTCTACGCCGAGGTCGAGCCCGCGTCCTTTCCGGATGCGATCCTGCGCTGGCGCAACCAGCGCTGGGCCGAGCGCGTCGGGCTGGGCGGATTGTCGGGTGAGGAATGGACCGGCCACTTCGCGCGCTTCGAACCGCTGAGCGGATCGCTGCCGCGCCCGCTCGCGCTGGCCTATCACGGCCACCAGTTCCAGTCCTACAATCCGCAGATCGGCGACGGTCGCGGGTTCCTCTACGCGCAATTGCGCGACGGCGACGGGCGATTGCTCGATCTGGGAACCAAGGGCTCGGGCCAGACGCCGTGGTCGCGCGGCGGCGACGGGCGCCTCACCCTGAAAGGCGGCGTGCGCGAAGTGCTCGCCGCGCAGATGCTCGAAGCCCAGGGCGTCTACACCTCCAAGCCGTTCTCGATGATCGAAACCGGCGAGGAGCTTTTCCGCCACGATGAACCTTCGCCGGCCCGCTCCTGCGTTCTGGTTCGCCTGTCGCACAGCCATGTTCGGTTCGGAACCTTCCAGCGTCTCGCCTATCTTGGCGAACACGATGCGATCGCGGATCTGGTCGCCTACTGCATCCGGCATTTCTACCCGCAGGCCGAAGGCGCGGACCTCGCCGCGTCGGCCTCCAACCTGTTCCGCGAGATCGCCGCCGCGACCGCGCGGCTCGCCGCGTCGTGGATGGCGGCGGGCTTCGTCCATGGCGTGCTGAACACCGACAACATGGTGGTGACCGGAGAGAGCTTCGACTACGGCCCGTGGCGGTTCCTGCCGCACTCCGATCCGGCTTTCACCGCCGCCTATTTCGATCACACCGGCCTTTACGCGTTCGGGCGGCAGCCCGCGGCGGCGGCATGGAATCTCAGCCAGCTCGGCGGCGCGCTGGCGCCGGTGACCGAGGAGGCCGCGCTTCAGGAAACGCTCAACGGCTACGCCGCGATCTACCGCGACGCCTTCCGCCGCCGGACGATGTCCGCGCTGGGCCTGGCGTGCTCGTCCGACGAGGGCGCCGATCTCGACTTCATGCAGACGCTGTACGGATGGATGACGGCGAGCGAGGCGCCGTGGGCGCAGGTCTTCTTCGACTGGTTCGGCGGCGCGATCAGCGAAGCCCGCGCGCTTCGGTCGCCGCTGGCCGATCTCTATCGCGATACGGCCTTCGCCGATGTTCGCGCCGGCCTCGCGGCGCGCGAACCGGAACGTCCCGAACGTCTCGAGCATGCCTATTTCCGCGAGGCGCGGCCGGCCAGCCTGGTGATCGAGGAGGTCGAGGCGGCGTGGGCGCCGATCGCCGAGTCCGACGACTGGAGCGGCTTCCATCGCCTGACGGAACGCATCGAACAGGCGCGCCAGGCGCTCGCCTGAAAGCGGCGAAGGGTGGCGCAAACGCGCCACAGCCCGGAAATCTGTCCCGAAATGACCGGATGAACGGAATGTTACCCTGTTGTTAACGGTTGCACGGGAGAACGCAGAAGAGTCCTCAGAGCCCGGAATTGATGTCGCCTCCGTCCCCACGCCTGGCCCAGAGTTATGATGCGGAAACAGTTGCGCGGTCGATGGGACCGGCGCTTGAGCATTTGCTCAACTCGGTTTCCGAACCCTTCGCCCTGATCGACACCGACGGCCGCGTGCTGCGCGCCAATCTGGCCTATCGCCGTCTGACCGGACCGGCCGGCGGCGCCCATGACGCCTCGATCCTGTCCTTCCTCGAATCCGATCGTCAGGAAGCCGGCGGCGACCTGCTGCGCAGCCTGTGCGCCGAGAACCCGGAACGCTCGCAGCAGATGCGGTTCAAGATCGGCCGTTCGCTGCATCTCATCGACGCCAAGTTCAACTGGATCGGGCCGGACGGCCTGCTCGCCTTCGTCGGCCTGGACGTCACCGAAAAGGATGCGCGCGAACGCGAACGCATCGAATCCAACACCGATCGCGACACGCTGGAGCAGATCGGCGAGATCGGCCACTGGCGCGTCGGCAAGGACATGCGCCTTAGGTGTTCGGCCGGCGCCGCGCGCGTGCTCAGCATGGACCCGTCCGCCCCGCCCATGCTGCTGTCCGAATTCGCCGAGCAGATCGTCGCCGAGGAACGCTCGGGCGCGACGGCGGCGGCGCGTCACGCTTTCGAACGCCGCCGTCCGGTGAACTTCACCTATCGCTACCGTCGCCCGGACGGCGACATCCGCACGCTGCAGGTCTGCGGCGCGCCGTCGATCGAACTGACCGGACGCATCGAGTGCTATCACGGCGTCCTGATCGACAAGACCGACGCGCTGGCGGCGCTGCGTGAGGCGGTCTCCGAAGACTCCACGCTGCATCAGGTGATCGACGCCGCGCCCATGGCCGTGAGCATGCTCGATCGCGATCTGCGCATCCTGCTCGGCAGCAAGACGTTCTTCTCGCAGCACGGCATTTCGCCCGAGACCGCGATCGGCCGTCCCATCTCGGAAGTCCTGCCCGACGTGTCCGAGCGCTGGCGCACCGCCCACCGTCAGGCCCTGCGCGGCGAGTCCACCCACAACGATTGCGACGGGGTCGAGACCCGCGACGGCGCCCGCGCCTGGCTGCGCTGGTCGTGCGCGCCCTGGCGCCGCGCGGGCGGAGAGATCGGCGGCGTGCTGATGCTCTCGGAGGACATCTCCTCCATCATGGACGAGCGGTTCACGGTCGAAGCCAGCAAGGAGCGCATGGATTTCGGCCTGTCGATGTCGAGCATCATGATCCTCGAACTCGATTTCGAACGCCGCCAGATCCATCTCGAAGGCGACTGGAAACAGCTTTTCCCCGCCAAGCCCAACTTCGATGCGATCACCGGCGCCGAGACCTACATTCACGCCGACGACCGCGAACATCTCGCCGACAAATGGCGCGCCCATCTTTCCGGCGGCCCCGCCTATTCGGTCGAGTACCGCGTCGAATTCCCCGAAGGGCAGACCGTCTGGCACCACGCCGACATTCGCATCCTCAAGACGGTGAAGGGATCGCCCGCGCGCGCTTTCGCGGTCGTTCACGACGTCACCGAGCGCAAGCAGGCCGAATCCGCCGCGCTTGAGGCCGAGCACAAGGCCGTCGCCGCCGGCGCCGCGAAAGCCGACTTCCTGTCGAATATGAGCCACGAAATCCGCACGCCGCTGAACGGCGTTCTCGCGGTTTCGGAAATGCTCGCGCGCACCCACCTCGACGACAAGCAGTCCGAAATGGTGCGACTGATCACCAATTCGGGCGAGACGCTTCTCAAGGTCATGGACGATCTGGTGGAGTATTCCCGTCTCGAATCCGATCAGATCACCTTCGATGTGCGTCCCTTCGATCTCGAATCCGCCATCCAGCAGGCGTGCGAGGCGGCGCAGACACGCGCCGAGTCGAAGGGCCTGATCTTCGACCAGTTCATATCCGCCAACCTCGACGGCGTGTTCCGCGGCGATCCGCTTCGGTTGCAGCAGGTTCTGGGCAATCTCCTGAACAACGCGGTGAAGTTCACCGATCAGGGCCGCATCAGCCTGACCGCCACGGCCGAAGAGTCCAACGGACGCACCATGGTGCGGATCCAGATTCAGGACACCGGCATCGGCATGACCGAGGAGGTCAGCAGCCGCATCTTCGAACGCTTCATGCAGGCCGATGAATCGGATTCCCGCAAATATGGCGGCCTCGGCCTGGGCCTCTCCATCGTCAAGCGCCTCGTCGACCTGATGGGCGGCGACGTCACGGTCGTTTCCCGGCCCGGCGAAGGCTCGACCTTCGAACTGCTGCTGCCGCTGTCGCGCGACCGCATCTCGGCGCTCGGCGCGATCAACGCCGTGGCTGTCGAGGATTTCGTCGCCGAGACAACGGTCGAGGACGTTCGCCTCCTGGTCGCCGAAGACAATCCGATGAACCGCCGCGTCGTCGAGCTGCTGCTCGCCCAGAGCGACATCCAGCTGACCTTCGCCGAGAACGGACAGGAAGCGCTGGACCTGTTCCAGAACGGCGTGTTCGATCTCGTGCTCATGGACCTGCAGATGCCGATCATGAGCGGGCTGGCCGCCACCCGCGCGATCCGCGAGTGGGAGACCGCCAACGGGCGCGCCCGGACGCCGATCCTGGCGCTGTCCGCCAACGCCACCGACGAGCATGTCGAGGAGGCGCGCGAAGCCGGCGCCGACGGTCACGTCGCCAAGCCGATCGTGCGCGAGGTTCTGTTCGAGGCGATCGCCCGCCACGCCCGCAAGAGCGAGGGCGCGCCGGCCCATGACGACCTCGAATTCGATCTCGACGATCTCGACGTCGCGATCTAGGCGCGGCCGTCCGCCGCCTACTTGTTGGCCCGATTGGCGATCAGGTCGTCGACCACCGACGGATCGGCGAGGGTCGATGTGTCGCCCAGCGAACCGAACTCGTTCTCCGCGATCTTGCGCAGGATGCGCCGCATGATCTTGCCCGAGCGCGTCTTGGGCAGGCCCGGCGCGAACTGGATCACGTCGGGCGTGGCGATCGGGCCGATCTCGGCGCGCACCCACTTCACCAGCTCCTTGCGCAGGTCCTCGCCGGCGTGCGCGCCATGGTGCATCAGCGAGACATAGGCGTAGATGCCTTGGCCCTTGATGTCGTGCGGATAGCCGACCACGGCCGCCTCGGCGACGGCGGGGTGGGCGACCAGCGCGCTCTCGATCTCGGCGGTGCCCATGCGGTGCCCCGACACGTTGATCACGTCGTCGACGCGGCCGGTGATCCAGTAATAGCCGTCCTCGTCGCGCCGGCATCCGTCGCCGGTGAAGTACTTGCCGGGATAGGTCTTGAAGTAGGTGTCCACGAACCGGGCGTGATCGCCATAGACGGTGCGCGCCTGGCCCGGCCAGCTCTGCGTGATGCACAGATTGCCCGCGGTCGCGCCTTCGAGAACCTCGCCCTTGTCGTCGACGAGCTGCGGCGTCACGCCGAAGAACGGGAAGGCGGCCGCGCCCGGCTTCTGCGCGTGCGCGCCGGGCAGGGGCGTCATCATCGCGCCGCCGGTTTCGGTCTGCCACCACGTGTCGACGATCGGGCAGCGCTCTTCGCCGACGACACGGTGATACCACTCCCACGCTTCGGGGTTGATCGGTTCGCCCACCGTGCCGAGCAGGCGCAGCGATTTGCGCGAGGTCGGCGTGACGAACTCGTCGCCTTCGCCCATCAGCGCACGGATCGCGGTCGGCGCGGTGTAGAAGATGTCGACCTTGTGCTTGTCGACCACGCGCCAGAAGCGCGACGGATCGGGATAGGTCGGCACGCCTTCGAACATCACCGTGGTCGCGCCGTTCGCCAGCGGACCGTAGACGATATAGGTGTGGCCCGTGACCCAGCCGACATCGGCCGAGCACCAGAAAACCTCGCCCGGCTTGTAGTCGAACACGTATTCATGCGTCATCGACGCCCACACCAGATAGCCGCCCGTGGTGTGCAGCACGCCCTTGGGTTTGCCGGTGGAGCCCGACGTGTAGAGGATGAACAGCGGGTCTTCCGCGCTCATCTCCTCGGCCGGGCATTCGTCGCTGACGGTCTTGGCGATCTCGTCATACCAGACGTCGCGCCCGGCGGTCATGGCGATGTCCGCGCCCGTGCGCGCCACCACGATGACCGACGTCACGCTGTCGCCGGCATGGCCGGAATCCAGCGCGGCGTCGACATTGCGCTTGAGCGGAGAGATGCGTCCGCCGCGAACGCCTTCGTCGGCGGTGATGACGCAGTTCGAGGCGCAGTCCTGAATGCGGCCGGCCAAAGCCTCCGGCGAGAACCCGCCGAACACGACCGAGTGGATCGCGCCGATGCGCGCGCACGCCAGCATGGCGAACGCCGTTTCGGGGATCATCGGCATGTAGATGGTGACGCGGTCGCCCTTGTTCACGCCGCGCGCCTTCAGCACGTTCGCGAAGCGGCACACCTGGCTGTAGAGTTCGGCGTAGGTGATGATGCGCGAGGCGTCCGGTTCGTCGCCTTCGAAAATGATCGCGGGCGTGTCGGCCTTGGCGGGCAGGTGGCGGTCGATGCAGTTGGCGGCGACGTTCAGCGTGCCGTCCTCGAACCAGCGAATGTGCAGATCGTTGGGATCGCCGCTCTTCGAAATGTCCCAGTTGACGTTCATCACCTTGGTGAACGGGCGCGACCAGCGCAGGCGCTTGCCGTGCTTGGTCCAGAACGCGTTCGGATCGCTTACCGAGGCCGCGTACATCTCCTGGTAGATCTGGGCGTCGATCAGCGATGGATAGCCGGCGGGCGTCGGCACGATGAGGTTGTGGTGGGGGTGCTCGGAAGAGTCCGTTCCGCTCATGGGTTTCTCCCTGATAGTCTTCTGTGGCCTGCCTTGGCGATTGTTCATGTTATTTCGCGGCGTTGCCGGTGGGGCAAGCGCAAACAACCGCAAACACCTGCGACAGGGCGCGATCGGGTCCCGCCGCGTGCGAACGTCGCGGGTTTCCGGCTCAGCTCCGCTTTCCTGTTCCGTATTGTCGCAGGCTTCCGGAACCGCGCCTCGGCCCCGGCGTTGAATCGGCCTGAACAGCAGACCGGAAAGGGAGGTGCGCCATGGCGCAGCACGAAACCGGGCGCGGGTCCGGAACTTCAAACGCGTTTCTCTATTTCATCGTCGGCGCGCTCGCCGTGGCGGTCGTCGTGCTCGGCTATGTCGCCTATTTGAACGTCGATCAGGAAAGCCCGGCGGAAGACACGATCGAGCGCAGCGCCGATGCGATCGGCGACGCCGCGGACGATATTGCAGACGCGGTCAGCGATGCGAGCGACGAGATCACGCCCGTCCAGCCGACGCGCTGAGACTCATGGCGAAGCCGCGAATTCGGCCGGCCTATTGGCCGACATACTTGCGTTGCTCCAGCATGCTGCGCGCAAGCTGGCCCCGCTCAAGCCGCGCGGTCGCGGCGTCGCCGTCCATGGCGTAGAGCGCGGTCAGATAGTCGAGATCCCATTGCGTCAGGCGATCGGTGCGGTCGCCTGACCTTTTGGCGAACAGGTTCAGAATGGTGGAGTACTCACGCGTATCCGCTTTGGCGTCCACCTGCGCCATGACCACCATCGCAACGTAGTCGGACAACGAACCGAAGCCGATGGAGCCGATCTGATTGACGTCGAGGATGACCAGAACATGCGAGATATCCTCGCGGACGGTCTGTCTCAGGCGCGAGGCTGTGCGCACGCGCACGCTGTCCCCGCGCCGAACCGGCATTCCGGTATCGGCGCCCACCGTCTGGCTGACAAGCCACCACCG
Source organism: Hyphomonadaceae bacterium (assembly GCA_041398225.1). Classification (GTDB taxonomy): domain Bacteria; phylum Pseudomonadota; class Alphaproteobacteria; order Caulobacterales; family Hyphomonadaceae; genus JAWKVD01. Next base: position 320,106 of record JAWKVD010000003.1, read on the forward strand.
CACCGGCGCGCCGTCCGCCTGAAAGCGCTTCAGCGCCTTGCGTCCAAGGTTGGTGTTGTCCGTACCCGCCGGCTGGAATGTGCGGGGGTGATCCGCGACCAGCCGTCTGGCGAGGGCGCCGCCATCCTCCGTCGCCATGATCAGAACGTTCGGGCGGCATCCCGGTTCGCCCGGCTGCACGCCGATCGCCGCTCCAACCAGCGAGACGCGGTCGATCAGCGCCTGCGCGTAGTCGGGCGCCATATTGAAGGCGCCGACGCAGATCTCGTCTCCCCAGCGCGCGAGATTGACGCCGCTCGGCGCGGCGGCGACTTCGCCGATGAAGTTGCGGATCGCCTCTTCCTCGCGGTCGGCCTGAACCACGATTGTGGTCCGCGGGTCCGACGGCTGCTCCGCGGCCTCTTCCTGTCCATGCGCAGGAAGCGTCACAAGGACCGTGGCCAGTGCGCCGATAAACGCGAGCGTTCTTGTCATGTGGACGGCTCCCCAAAATTCACCGGGCGGCGAGGCACCTTAAGGCGGTTGGGGGTGCGGGGCTAGCCGACGAACGCCTTCTCGACCACGAACTCGGCCGGCTGGGCGTTCGAGCCTTCGGTGAGGCCGGCGCGCTCGACGCACGCGCGCGTGTCGTTGATCATGTCCATCGAACCGCAGATCATCACCCGGTCTTCGGCCGGGTTAAGCGGCGGAACGTCGAGATCGCGGAACAGCTGCCCGTTGTCGATCAGCGTCGTGATGCGCTCGGTGCGCGGCCATGGCTCGCGCGTGACGCTGGTGTAGTGCGTGAAGCGGTCGGCGAACTCGCCGCACAGCGGGTCGTCCTTCAGCGTCTCCGCCAGCTCCTGGCCGTATTTCAGCTCCGCCGCCTCGCGGCAGGTGTGGGTCAGGATCACGCGCTCGAAGCGTTCATAGGTCTCCGGGTCGCGCATGATGCTGGCGAACGGCGCGATGCCTGTGCCGGTCGAGAACAGATACAGCCGCCGGCCCGGCGTCAGCGCGTCATGCACCAGCGTGCCGGTGGATTTGCGCCCCAGCAGCACCGTGTCGCCGGGCTGGATTTTCTGCAGGCGGGAGGTCAGCGGGCCGTCGGGAACCTTGATCGAGAAGAACTCCAGCTCCTCGTCCCACGACGGGCTGGCGATCGAATAGGCCCGCAGCAGCGGTTTGCCGTTTTCCTGCTCAAGCCCGATCATCACGAACTCGCCCGAACGGAACCGGAAGGTCGGCGGCCGGGTGATCCGGAACCGGAACAGCCTGTCGGTGTAGTGCTGTACGGACAGCACCGTCTCCTCGGTCGGAGCGTTGGGCGAACGGGCGGCGCTGGCCTGGGCGGTCATGTGTCGGTCCGGTGCGTGACGAAGCGGCCGGGCCGCCCTCTCTGGTTCGCCCCGGAGGTAATGAGACCCGTCCGGGATGACAACTATATGCAACGTTTAGCCGCTGGCTTTGACCGTAAACCGGGCCGGTTCCCATGAAATCGCGCGATATTGCTACAATTTGAGGATGAACGGGCCGCCGGAACGCCCCTATAAGGGAGGCGGGCCCCGAACCGGCGACCGGCCGGCGCGAGGGCCATAGTTTGCCGCCGTCGTCTGTATGTAGTTGAAAAGGGCATCCTCTTGCCGCGCTGGATATCCATTACGCTCGGAGCGATCGCCGTGTTCGCGGTGCTGTTCGGCATCCGCACCCTCATGGGCGGTCGCGACGGCATACCGACGGTCGAGGCCGACGCCGTTCCCACGCTCGAAAAGACCGTGGGCGAGACCCGCGCCACCCGCGACGGGATGCCGGTGATCGTCCGCCGCTCCGTCGCCGAGATGCGTCCCCTGTTCGTGTCGCTGAGCGGGCGGACCGAAGCCATGCGCACCACCACGCTCAAGTCCGAGACCAGCGGCACCGTCACCAGCGCGCCGGCCCAGGAAGGCTCGCTCGTCAAGGCCGGCGACATGCTGTGCGAGCTGGGCGATGAGGGCCGGGCGGCGCGCGTGCGCGAGGCCGAGGCCGATGTCCGCGCCCGCGAACTGGAGTTCAAGGCCGCATCCGAACTGGTCAAGAAGGGCTGGGCCGTCGCCGCGCGCGAGCAGGCCGCGCGGGCCGCGCTGGATTCCGCCAAAGCCTCCCTCACCGTGGCGCGCAGCGAACTTTCCAAGTCGCGCATCCGCGCCCCGTTCGACGGCGTGTTCGAGGCCCGCATGGCCGACGTCGGCGATTTTCTGGCGCCGGGCAGCGCCTGCGGAACCGTCATCCAGCTCGACCCCATTCTGGTGGTCGCAGACGCCAGCGAGCAGATCGCGCCCCAGATCAAGCCCGACGCCCGCGCCCGGCTCGCCCTGTCGGACGGCGCGGAGACCTCCGGCCGGGTGCGCTATGTCGCCAAGACCGCCGATCCGACGACCCGCAATTTCCGTGTCGAGATCGAACTCGCCAATCCCGGCGGCGTGGTGACGGTCGGTCGTGCGGCGGAAGTCCGCATCCAGATCGGCGAGGGCTACGCTCACCGCATCACCCACAACCTGCTGACGCTGGATGATCAGGGCCGCATCGGCCTGCGCTACCTCGATGTCGGCGGCGTCGTCAGCTTCATCCGCGCCGACGTGGTCGACGAGACCGCGGACGGCATGTGGATCGCCGGCCTGCCGCGCGAGGCGCTGATCGTCGAGGAGGGGCAGGATGCGGTGAAGCCCGGCGTGCGTGCGCGTCCGGTGTTCAAGGACAACCCGCCCGCGAACACGCCGCCGACCTAGCAGCCGCCGGGGCGTTCAACTGGAGGCGATGTCTCCTAGCCTGCGTCGGCGTCCGCAGCATCGTCCGGATCGGCCAGCTCATAGGCCCGTTCATAGTCCGGCGTGCGCGGCAGCGGATGATATCCCGAGGCCAGGAACAGCACGATGCGGCGCGTCTTGCCGCCGCCGAGCGGTATCTCCAGCGTGCCGGCGTCCTCGATTCTGTCGAAGTCGGCGCGAATGCGCGCGCGGAACCGGGTGCGGACGCTGGCGATCAGGATGCGGGCGTCCTCGCCGGGCTGCATGGTTCCGATCTCTTCGGCGGTGCTGCGCGGATTGTCATGCCGCCGCCAGGCGCGCAGCGGGATGTCGCCGCCGAGATCGCGCGAATAATAGTCCACGCCGTGCCACACCTCGCGCTCGTCGATCATGATCGCGGTCGCGCCCTCCGCGGCGGCGCGGGCCTGGATCTCGCGGGCGGTTTCGCCCCAGCCGCGCACCCGCTTGTAGCCGTTGCCGAGGCCGATCGCGTCGCCGAGAGAGGGCAGGACGATCAGCGCCGCCGCGACCCCGGCGATCACGATGTTGAGGATCACGCTGGCGCGCACCCAGTTGCGCCAGCCCGCCCGCGTCGCAAGCAGGGCCAGCAGCACGCTGGCGGCGGGATAGGCGGTCGCGGCCCAGTTGGCGTGCGCACGCGAGATCACCGCCTGCACCGCGATCAGCACCAGAACCGGCGCGATGAAGCAGATCAGCCAGAGTTCGCGGACCGGAAGCCGCCCGGCCGTCTCATCCGCAAGCCCTTCGGCGTCGCGGCGTCGCGCCGTGCGGTAGAACGCCGCCAGCAGCAGCACGAAGGCGATCGGCCCGAACACGCCCATCTGGTCGGTCATGTACTTGACGAGGTTGAGGATGTTGAAGGTCGCTTCGTTCCAGTTGGCGTTGTCGGTGGTGTGCGCCACCGTCTCGAAACCGTTGGCGGCGTTCCACAACAGGTTGGGCGCGAGCGTCAGCGTCGCGACCGCGAGCATGGCGAGGCCGCCGAAGGACAGCAGGGCCGCGCGGGTCTGGCGGTCGAACAGCGCGGCGAGGATCGCGCCCGCGCCGATATAGAGCGCCGCATACTTGCCCAGCATGGCGAGGCCGATCATCAGCCCGGCGAGCGCGCCGTTCACAACGCCCGGCCGCTCGCGCAGGCTCCACAGCGCCAGCAGCGCCGCCGACCAGAAGGGCAGGAGCACCGCATCGGTCGAGATCACGACCGAGGACAGGGTGACGCCCGGCATCAAAAGGTAGATCGCCGCCGCCCATGCGCCGGTCACATTGCCCGGCGCGCCATCGGCGTCCCGCGCCATGTTGCGGCCCAGCAGGAAGAGAAAGAAGGCCGTGGCCGCGTGCAGGAACGGCACCGCCAGGCGCACGGCCCATTCCGCATTGCCGAACACGGATGTGGTGGCCGCGATCACCCAGGCGATCAGCGGCGGTTTGGAGTAATAGCCCCAGTCCAGCGTGCGCGACCATCGCCAATACTGGGCCTCGTCGGGTCCCAGCTCCAGCGGCGTCGCCAGCACGATTCCCAGCCGGACGAGCGCGATCAGCGCGACCGCCAGCGCCACGCACAGGGCGGGACGGCGGCGCCAGAGGTCTGACAGGTTGGCCATTGTGGGGATTTCGACTCAGAACTGGCGATGTGCGCTCGGCGTGTACAGGATCGTGGACGGAAGTCACACAAAACGCCTGAAAATATGTTGCTGCGCCGCAACAACCTGTCGGGATTCGACGCCGGCGAGTGTGGCCTCGTTGAGGTCGCCCGGGTCCGCCTTCGCAGGACTCCTCTCAGGCGAACATTGGAATCTTCTGCCTCCCGCTGACGGCTCCGCGTCGATCGCCAACGCCGGCGACGCAAGAAATACAGGCCAAACCGCATGCGGCGCCTGAGGCATTCTGGACCGGACCGGGAAGGCGTCAGGGATAAAATTCCCAAGACCGCTGACTGCACGGAATGTGTGTGGCGCAGGTCAGAAACCGGTCAGCTCAGGGTTTGTCACAAAAGTTTCGCTTCAACGTCATCGACCCAACGGGGTCGGAGGAGTATCGCGCGTCGACTTTTTGAGGGCCGGGTCGGCCAATTCTCGAGGGGAAGCTCAATGCGCTTTTCGAAGCATCTCTACAGCGGCGCCGCTTTGGCCGTTTTCGCAGCGGGCATGGCGCCGGTGGCCATGGCTCAAACAACCACGTCGGGCATCACCGGCACGGTGAAAGCCTCCGACGGCGCGCCGGTCGACGGCGCCGCGGTGGTCGTCACCGACACCCGCACGGGCCTGACCCGCGCCACGACGACCACGCCGGCCGGCAACTTCGACTTCCGCAACCTGAACGTCGGCGGTCCCTACACGGTCTCGGTCTCCGCGCCGAACCAGCAGCCGACCCGCGTTGAAGGCATCGTCATCTCGCTCGGCGCTCCGACCGACCTGAACCTGTCCTTCTCCGGCACGGCGGCTCGCGACGTGATCGTCGTCAGCGCCCAGGAAGTGAACGCCCAGGACGCCGCCATCGGCCCGTCCAGCGTGTTCGGCCTGTCCACGCTGGAAAATTCGCCGGCGATCAACCGCGACATCAAGGACATCATCCGCCTCGACCCGCGCGTCACGCTCGACTACGCGGCCGGCGGCGCTTCGGGCTCCAACGGCATCCAGTGCGGCGGCGCTCACACGCGCTTCAACTCGCTGACGGTCGACGGCGTTCGCTTGAACGACAACTTCGGCCTGAACACGAACGGCTACCCGACCGAACGCATCCCGTTCTCCTACGATGCGATCCAGCAGGTCGCGGTCGAACTGGCTCCGTTCGACGTTCAGTACGGCGGCTTCACGGCCTGTAACATCAACGCCGTCACCAAGTCGGGCACGAACACGCTCCACGGCGGGTTCTTCTACGACTACACCGACGACGGCATGTTCGGCGACAGCACGGACGGCATCAAGCGCGACCTCGGCTCGTTCGACGAGAAGCGCTACGGCGCGACGCTCAGCGGCCCGATTATTCCGAACACGCTGTTCTTCTTCGCCGCCTACGAAAAGTTCGAAGGCGCGAACATCTTCGGTAAGCAACCTGGCGACGTCGGTCTGTCCGACGCGGCCTACCAGAACGTTCTCGACATCGCGACCAACCAGTACGGCTACACCGTCGGCGGTCTGCCGACCTCGATCCCGGTCGAGGACGAGAAGTTCTTCACCAAGATCGACTGGAACATCAACGACCGTCACCGTGCGGCGTTCACCTACATGTACAACGACGGCTTCAACCTCTCGCCGTCGGACAGCAGCTCCAGCCAGATCGCCGACTACAACCACTTCTACGAGCGCGGCGCCGAGCTGAACGCCTACACCGCCTCGCTGTACTCTGACTGGACCGACGACTTCTCCACCGAAGTGCGCGTCTCCAACCTCAAGCTCGACAACCGTCAGACGCCGGTTTGGGGCTATGACAACTGGGGTGAAGTCCAGATCTCCGTGCCGCGCGACCTCGGCGGCACCGGCAACGTCACGGTCTATCTCGGCGCCGACGACTCCCGTCACGCCAACAAGCTCAACTACGAGATGTGGAACTACAAGCTGGCGGGCACCTACCGTCTCGGCGACCACATCCTGACCGGCGGCTATGAACGCGAAGAATTCTCCGTGTTCAACCAGTTCATCCAGGAAGTCCTGGGCGAATGGCGCTTCTCGTCCCCGACCGACTTCGCCAACGGCGACTTCAACTACTTCGAGTACTCGAACGCGGTCGGCACCAACAACCCGGACGACGGCGCCGCCAGCTTCGGCTACGAGATCAACACTCTGTACTTCCAGGACGAGTGGACGGTTAACGACGTCCTCGATATCGTCGCCGGCCTCCGCTACGACTTCTACACGTCCAGCGACAAGCCGCGTTACAACCAGAACTTCGTCAACAACTACGGTTACGCGAACAACGAGAACATGGACGGCCGCGATATCCTGCAGCCGCGCCTTGGCTTCACCTGGTCGGCCGACGACAACGTCACGGTCCGCGGCGGTCTTGGCCTGTTCTCGGGCGGCAACCCGAACGTCTGGATCTCGAACGACTACTCGAACGACGGCGTGACGCTGGCCGACTACATCGTCCGCGGCGGCAACCTCGGCGACTACACCTACCCCGACACGGGCAACCCGTTCTTCGACGTTCCGCAGGAAGGCATCGACTACATCGCCGGCGCGGCTGGCGTGGGTTCGGTGAACGCCCTGGATCCGAACTTCAAGATCCCGTCGGAATGGAAAGTCGCCCTCGGCACGACCATCAACTTCGACACCGGCAAGCCCTGGCTTGGCGACGACTGGACGGTCCAGCTGGACTTCCTCCACTCGAAAACCAACGAGTCGGCGGTCGTGATCCCGATCGGCTACACCCAGACCGACACGGCGCCTGACGGCCGTCCGATCTACGGACGTCCGCCGAGCAACACCAACGACTTCCTCCTGACGAACGCGGACGAGAAGGGCTCCTCGACGGTCCTCTCCGCCCTGCTTCACAAGGACTATGGCAACGGCATCGACTGGTCGCTCGGCTACGCTCACACGGACGCCGAAGACACCAACCCGATGACCTCGTCGGTCGCGTACTCGAACTTCGCGAACTACACGACCTCCGACCCGATGCACATCGCCACGGCGACCTCGGACTACGAAGTGAAGAACCGCTTCACCTTCCAGTTCAACTGGGAGATCCCGTGGAAAGACCGTTGGGAAACCCGCTTCTCGCTGTTCGGTTCGGCTCAGGAAGGCGCGCCTTACTCCTACACCTTCGGGCGCAACAGCCTGATCGAGGGCGCCAACAACTCCAGCCGTCAGCTGGCCTACATCCCGACCGGCATCGACGACCCGCTGCTCACGAGCACCACGGCCGCCGGCGCCCAGGCGATCCAGGACCTGGTGGCCTTCGTGAACAGCCACGACGTCCTCAGCGAGTACAAGGGGCAGATCGCTCCGCGTAACGTCGGCAACGATGACTGGTACACGAAGTTCGACCTGCGTATCTCGCAGTCGATCCCGGGCTTCATGGCGGACGACAAGGCGGAAGCCTTCGTGGTGATCGAGAACATCGGCAACCTGCTCAACGACAGCTGGGGCATCCAGCGCGAGCACGGCTTCCCGGGTTCGGCCGAGCTGTACAACATCTCGGGCATCACCAACGGCCAGTACGTGGTCTCCGGCTTCAACTCCGCCGTGGACGACGACTCGATCGTGGTCGGCTCGTCGCTGTGGAACGTGCGCTTTGGCGTGAAGTACAACTTCTAGAACTTCCCGCTCGAAAGAGTGCAGTAGCGTAGTCTGGAAGGGCGGCCCGCGAGGCCGCCCTTCTTGTTTTTGGGCGGCCTCCAGCTCCCCAAAGACAGACCTCCCGTGCAGGCGAGGCGCTTCCGTCCGCCCGCCACTTGCTCTAGAGCGGCGTCATGCAACAGCCCGACCCCGCCGCAGACCAAGCCTTGCCACCGCCGCCCGCCGAATGGGCGCCGCACGCCGCGATCTGGACGGCCTGGCCCGCCGACGCTGAAATCTGGCCCGGCGCCTTCGAGGAGGCGCGCGCGCAGGTCGCCGCCATGGTGCGGCTGCTGGCCGAGCCGGGTCCGGACGGCCGCCCGGGCGACAGGGTTCGCGTTCTGGCGCATGGCGAGGAGGCCGTCGCCTCGGCGACCGCCCTGGTCGGCGACGTCGCCGAGATCGTTCCGGCGGCCTATGGCGATATCTGGCTGCGCGACATCGGCCCGATCTTCCGCAGCGAGGACGCCTGCACCGTCTTCGCCTTCAACGGCTGGGGCGAGAAATACGTCTACCCCCACGACGACACCGCCGCCGCGCGCATCGCGGGTCTGGCCGGCGCCCGTATCCGCGGATGGGATTTCGTGCTCGAAGGCGGCGGCCTCGACTGGGACGGGGAGGGCACGGTCCTCACCACCCGCGAATGCCTGCTCAATCCCAATCGCAATCCCGGCCACACGCAGGAGGATGTCGAGCGCATGCTCAGCGAAGCGCTCGGGATCGGCAAGGTGATCTGGATCGATCGCGGCCTGCTCAACGATCATACCGACGGCCATGTCGACAACATCGCCCGCTTCGTCGCGCCCGGTCTGGCGGTGGTCCAGTCGCCCTCCGGCGACGACGATCCCCACGCCGAACGCCTCGCCGAAATCGCCGCCGCCGTGCGCGAGGCGCGCGATGCGCGCGGCCGCCGGCTGCAGGTGAAGGAGATCCCCTCTCCGGGCCGCGTGCTCGGGCTCGACGGCGAGGTGGTTCCCGCCAGCCACATGAACTTCATCATCGGCAACGCCAGCGTGGTCGTGCCCACCTATGGCGACACGCCCCAGACGGCGGCGGCGATCGAGGCGTTGCAGGCGCTGTTCCCGGACAGGCGTGTGGTCGGTTCGCCGGCTTCCTATATCCTGTCCGGCGGCGGCGCGTTCCACTGCATCACGCAGCAGCAGCCGGCGGGCCGATAACCCCCGCCGATAGACCCCCGAAGGCCCCGCCCGCGCGGGCTCTGGAGACGGACACATGGCGAGAACCCTGAAACTGGCGGTCATCCAGTCCGCGCTGTCGGACGACATCGACGCCAACATCGAACGCATCGGCGGTTTCGTGCGCGAGGCCGCCGCCCGGGGCGCCGATGTGGTGCTGCCCTCCGAGCTGTTTCAGGGGCATTATTTCTGCACCACCCAGGAAGAGGCGCATTTCGCCCGCGCCCATCCGTGGCGCTCGCATCCCTGCGTCACGGCGATGGCGAAACTGGCCGGCGAGCTTGGCGTGGTCATCCCCGTGTCGATCTACGAAAAGGCCGGTCCGGCCTATTTCAACTCTGTGGTGATCGCCGACGCCGACGGCGAACTCCTCGGCGTCTACCGCAAATCCCACATCCCTGACGGCCCCGGCTATCAGGAGAAATTCTATTTCCGCCCCGGCGACACCGGCTTCCGCGTCTGGAACACCAAGAAGGGCAGGATCGGCGTCGGCATCTGCTGGGACCAGTGGTTCCCTGAAACGGCGCGGGCGATGGCGCTGCAGGGCGCGGATGTGCTGCTCTATCCCACCGCCATCGGATCGGAGCCGCAGGACCCGGCGATGGACACCGCCGCGCGCTGGCGCCGGGCGATGCAGGGCCATTCGGTGTCCAACGTCATCCCGGTCGCGGCGGCCAACCGTGTCGGCGTCGAGAACGGTCAGAATTTCTACGGCACCTCCTTCATCACCGACGAGGTCGGCGAAGTGATCGCGGACCTTGATCGCACGGAGGAGGGCGTCGCCCTCGCCGAGGTCGATCTCGACCGCATCGATCAGGCGCGCGCCGCATGGGGCTTCTTCCGCGACCGGCGCACGGATCTCTACGGTCCGCTGCTCGCGCCTTTCTCCGAAGACGGCGAATAGGAGCGCACGGCGTGTCGCCGACCGGTCCGGACGCGGCGCTTTCTCGATGACCCGCGCGCTGGTGTTCGACAGCGGCGTGGGCGGGCTCACCATTGCGCGGGCGCTCGCCGCCATGGCGCCGGACTGGACCGTCGATTATGCGGCCGACGCCGGCTTCTTTCCCTATGGCGTGAAAACCGACGAGGAATTGCGCGCGCGGCTGCCGGCGCTGTGCGCCGGGCTGGTGGCGAAGGCCCGGCCGGATGTTCTGGTCATCGCCTGCAACACCGCCTCCACCCTGTCTCTGGCCGACATCCGCGCCAGCGTGGCCTGTCCCGTGGTCGGCACGGTGCCGGCCATCAAGCCCGCCGCCGAGCAGACCCGAACCGGCGTGATCGGCGTGCTGGCGACGCCGGGAACCGTCCGCCGCGCCTATCTCGACGATCTCGAGCGCGATTTCGGGCGAGGCATGAAGATCGTGCGGCGCGGATCGGCCGGGCTGGTCGACATCGCCGAGCGCGCGGCGCGGGGCATGGCGGTCGATCGCGCGCGCGTGGCCCAGGCGGTCGCGCCCATGTTCGAAGGCGCGGGCCGCCACATCGACGTGGTCGTTCTGGCCTGCACGCACTTTCCGCTGATCCGCGACGACATCGCGAAGGCCTGTCCGCCCGGCGTCACGCTGATCGACACCGGCGAGGCGGTGGCCCGGCAGGCGATGCGCGTGGCGCGCGAAACCGGCGCCGGCTCGAACCGCCCGAACCCGGCGGCGCCCATCGCCTACGTCACCGGCGGCGCCGCGAACAAGGCGGCGATGCAGCCCGTGCTGCGTCGTTTCGGCTATAACGCCGTCGAAGTTGTTGACCTCTAGCGCCAAGTCGCGCTCCATGGCTCCAACAACGGGAGCCGCCGTGTCCGATCCGGTCAAACCAAGGCAGGTAAACCTTGCGCTGCAGGGCGGCGGGTCGCATGGCGCGTTTTCCTGGGGCGTTCTCGACCGCCTGCTTGAAGACGACCGCATCGAGATCGAGGCCATCACCGGCGCGTCCGCCGGCGCGATGAACGCCGTGGCGCTGGCGGCCGGCTTCGCGGTCGGCGGCAAGGAAGACGCCCGCCGCACCCTTCAGGCGTTTTGGGACGGCGTGCTCATGGAGGCGCAGACCAGTCTTCTGCGCCGCTCCCCGCTCGAGGCGATGCTCAGCGGCTGGAACATGGACACCTCGCCGGCCTACGTCATGATGGATCTGGTGACGCGCATCGCGAGCCCGTACGACTACAATCCGCTCAACATCAATCCGCTGCGCGAACTGCTGGTTCAGCTGATCGACTTCGAGGCCGTGCGCGCCTCGAAGGTGAAGACCTACATCTCCGCCACCAATGTCGAGACCGGCCGCGCCCGCGTCTGGAACCAGAGCGAGATCGATGTCGATCACGTCATGGCCTCGGCCTGCCTGCCATGGCTGTTCCAGGCGGTGGAGATCGACGGCGTGCCCTACTGGGACGGCGGCTTCACCGGCAACCCGGCGCTGTGGCCGCTGTTCGAGGACAGCGCGTCCGACGATGTGGTGCTGGTGCAGATCAATCCGATCACCCGGCCCGGCGCCCCGACCTCGGCGCGCGAGATCATCAACCGCATCAACGAGATCACCTTCAACGCCTCGCTCCTGCAGGATCTGCGCGCGGTGGATTTCGTCGCCCGCCTGCTCGACGCCGGACGCCTCGAAGACACCGGCTATCGCCACGTGCTGATGCACATGATCGAGGACGAAGCCACGCTTTCGGCCCTCGGCGCGTCCTCCAAGTTCAATGTCGAACCGGGTTTCATCGCCATGCTGTTCGAGCACGGGCGCAAGGCCGCCGACAGCTGGCTGGACAGGAACTTCCGCCATCTCGGCGTCAAGTCCACGGTCAACATCCGCAGGATGTTCCAGGGCGAGGAAGACAGCCTCGACGGCGCCCGCCTCAAGCCGCCGCGCGGCAAGGCGCCTGCCGCCAAAGCCTCTGCCAAGACTCCGGCTGCCAAGACTCCGGCTGCCAAGACTCCGGCTGCCAAGACCCCCGCTGCGAAGTCGGCGCCGAAGAAGAAACCCGCGCCCGCCCGTGCGCCGGCCAGGCGCAAGCCCAAGGCGGCCGAATAGCCCCGCCCAAACCCGCTACAGGAAATCCAGCTCGCGCGGATCGCCGCCCAGCCAGGCGTGCTCCGTCTCCACCGCCAGGAACAGCCCGCCCAGCGCCAGCACCGAAAGCCCTTCGCCAGCTGCGCGCGCCTTCGCGATGCGCGCCGCCTCGATCGTGTCCGCCGCCAGCGTCACGTCCTTGCCCGCGAAGACCTGCGCGAAGCTCTCCACCGGCGCGCCGGACTTGAACGCGCAGGTCAGGATGAACCGGTCGAAGCGCGCCGCGACCAGCTCCGCGATCTTCGCCACGTCCTTGGTCGCCGAAACGCCGAACACCACCAGCGTGCGCTCGCGCGGCGCGAACTCCAGATAGGCGCGCGTCACCAGGTCGACCGCCAGCGGCGTGTGCCCGACATCGATCCAGAGGTCCGGGTCCGACGCCACATGCTCCAGCCGCCCCGGCCATTTCATCGCCGCCAGCGCGTCCGTCTCCTCGCGCGAAGGCGGCGCGGACGGATCGTCGCCGCGATAGATCCGCGCCAGCGCCAGCGCGGTCAGCGCGTTGTCGATCTGGTGGCGCCCGGCCAGCGCAAGCCGCATCGCGATCGGCTCGCCAGACGCATCCGCAGTCGCATTTGAAGTCGCGCCCGCCGGCGTCAGCGTGAACGCGACGCCGTCCGCGCGGTTGGCCACATCCCCAACCTCGAAATGATCGCCGCAGAACACGGCGCGCTTGTCGCCCAGCGCGCAATAGGTCGCGATGCGTTCGCGCAGCGCGGGCGGAACCTCCGCCGAAACCGCCAGAACGCCGCCGGGCCGCAGCGCGTCGATCTTGTCGTAGGCGATCAGCTCCTCGGTGGCGCCCAGAATCTGCGTGTGCTCCAGCTCGATCGAGGTCAGGCCCACAAGGCCGGCGCGCAGCGTCCGCACCGGGTCGTAGCGCCCGCCAATGCCCGCCTCCCACACGATCACGTCGGGCGTCTCCTCGCCGAACCACATCACCGCCATCAGGAACAGAAACTCGAACGCGCCCAGCCGGTCGCCGTCCGGCAGCGTCTCGTTGAACGCCAGCACCGTGGCGGCGTGGCGCTCGAACGCCTCTTGCGGAATCCGCCGCTCGCCGATCAGGAAGCGCTCGCGAACGCTGAACAGGTGAGGCGAGGTGAAACACCCGGCCGAAAGGCCGCGCGCGCCCAGCA
>JAWKVD010000004.1:0-294212 GCA_041398225.1 Hyphomonadaceae bacterium
GGGATTCACTGCCGTCACGCCCCGACCTGCTCGGAATACTGCGCCGAATGCGTCAGCCGGCACGGGGTGTGGGCGGGATCATGGATGGCTCTGGCGCGCTTCGTGCGCTGCCGGCCCGGAGGATCGCACGGGGTAGACCCGGCGCCGACCACCACTAGCAGCGGCGCGCGTTGGTTCACGCCCTGGCGCTATGGCGTCTGGCGCGTGGACCGGCCCGGCGACGCGCGCCCTTAAAAATCCCCGCAGAAGCATTCGGCAGGCCGGCGCAGAGCGCCCATCCGCCGGGCATGCGGGTACGGGCTTTCCTTGAAATTCAAGGCCGAACGGTTCGGCCAGGCCATAAAGGCGGACGAATGGTCCGGGTTCAATCCGGGCGCGAAATGACTTACACGTCCGCACGAACACGAAAGATGAGACCATGATCAAGGTAACGCTTCCCGACGGCGCCGTGCGAGAGGTGGAGGATGGGGCCACGCCGATGGCGGTGGCCGAGGGCATCTCCAAATCGCTCGCCAAGCGCGTGCTGGTCGCCAAGGTGAACGGTCAGCCCTGGGACCTGACGCGCCCGATGGAGGGCGACAGCTCGCTGGCGCTGCTGACGGGCGAGGACGCGGAGGGGCTGGAGACGATCCGCCACGACGCCGCGCACGTGCTCGCGCAGGCGGTGCAGGAGCTGTATCCCGGCACGCAGGTGACGATCGGTCCGGTGATCGAGGACGGGTTCTATTACGACTTCGCCCGCAAGGAGCCGTTCTCCTCGGACGATTTCGAGAAGATCGAAACCAAGATGCGCGAGATCGTCGACCGCAACCTGCCGATCGAACGGCAGGTGTGGGAGAAGGACAAGGCGATCGCGCACTTCAAGGCGATCGGTGAGGACTACAAGGCGCAGATCATCGACGACATCATCCCGCCGGGCGAGGCGATCACGCTTTACGCCCATGGCGACCAGTGGAGCGATCTGTGCCGGGGGCCGCACCTGGCCTCGACGGGCAAGCTGCCCAAGGCGTTCAAGCTGATGAAGCTGGCGGGCGCCTACTGGCGCGGCGATCATCGCAACGAGATGCTTCAGCGCATCTACGGAACGGCGTGGGCGAACGAGAAGGACCTCAAGGCCTATCTCGTGCGGCTCGAGGAAGCCGAGAAGCGCGATCACCGCAGGCTGGGCCGCGAACTGGACCTCTTCCACATGCAGGAAGAGGGCAAGGGCATGGTGTTCTGGCACCCGAAAGGGCTGACGCTGTGGCGCGTGGTGGAGGACTATGTGCGCCGCCGTCAGGAAGACGCCGAGTATGTCGAGGTGCGCACGCCGCAGGTTCTGGACCGCAAGTTCTGGGAGCAGTCGGGCCATTGGGACAAGTATCGCGACAACATGTTCGTGGCCGAAACGGCCGAGGACGAAGTGCTGTCGCTGAAGCCGATGAACTGTCCGGGCCATGTGCAGATCTTCAAGCAGGGGCAGAAATCCTATCGCGACCTGCCGCTGCGCATGGCCGAGTTCGGCGCGTGCCACCGCTATGAGCCTTCGGGCGCGCTGCACGGGCTGATGCGGGTGCGGGCGTTCACGCAGGACGATGCGCACATCTTCTGCCGCGAGGACCAGATCGAGGACGAGACGGCGAAGTTCATCCGGCTGGCGAAGTCGATCCATTCCGACTTCGGGCTGCACACGGACCACATCAATCTGGCGACGCGGCCCGAACTGCGCGCGGGCGACGACGCCTATTGGGACAAGGCCGAGACGCAGATGCTGTCCGCGGCGCGCAAGGCCGGCGTGGAGCCGGTGATCGCGGAAGGCGACGGGGCGTTCTATGCGCCGAAGCTGGACTTCATCGTCAAGGACGCGATCGGGCGCGAGTGGACGTGCGGCACGATCCAGCTCGATTATGTTCTGCCGGACCGGCTGGACGCGGAATATGTCGGCGAGGACGGGCAGAAGCACCGTCCGGTGATGCTGCACCGCGCCGTGCTGGGCTCGCTGGAGCGCTTCATCGGCGTGCTGATCGAGCACTATGCCGGGGCCTTCCTGATGTGGCTGGCGCCGGTGCAGGTGGTGGTTGCGACGATCTCGGAGGCCGCCGAGGACTATGCGCACGAAGCCGCCGAGGTTCTGCGCAAGGCCGGCCTGCGGGTGGAGGTCGACGTGCGCGGCGAGAAGATCAACTACAAGGTGCGCGAGCACTCGATGCAGAAGATCCCGGTGATCGCGGTGGTCGGCGCCAAGGAAGCCGAGGAGCGCAAGCTGGCGCTGCGCCGTTTCGGCTCCCAGGCGCAGTCGGTGGTCGGGCTCGACGAGGCCGCCGCCGCACTGGCCGAGGAAGCGCTGCCGCCGGATCTGAAACGGACCAAGGCGGACGCGTGAGCATGGGCCTCGCCGGCGACCTCCTGTTGTTTGCCGGATTGAGCGCGGCGCCGGCGGTGCTGGCGCTGTGGCTCATCCGCAAGCGGCTTGGCGTTCGTGGGCGCGGTTCTGGCGCGGCGCGGCGCTCGGCCTGTTCGCGCTGACTGTGCTGGCCGTGGCGGCGCTGGCGTGGGCCACGCAGGCCGCCGCCGCGCACCTTGGCGCGTGTCCGGGACTTGCGGGCGATGGGCCGAGCAGGGACTGCGGCGAAATCATGCTGCTGATACCGACTGTCGGCGTGCTGGGTATCTTCGCTCTGCTGGTCTATTTTATTGCAGGCATAGTGATGCAGGCGGTGCGGCGGTCATCCCGAAGATGAGCGGGGCTTATGACTGGGCGCGGGTGCGGGCGCGCATTCCGGAGGAGCTGAAGGTCTCCGCCGTCGTGGTGAGCTATCGCACCGGGCCGGTTCTGTTCGACTGTCTGCACGCGCTGCTGGCCGATCCGGACATCGCCGAGGTGGTGCTGGTGGACAACGGCAATCCGGCGGCGACGCTGGAGCGGATCGAGGCGCTGAAGGCGGACAGCGGCGGGCGGCTGAAGGTGACCGGCGGCGGGGTCAATCGCGGCTATTCGGCGGGCGTCAATCTGGGCGCCAAGACCGCATCCGGCGCGCGGCTGCTGGTGATCAATCCGGACGCGGTGCTGCGGCCGGGATCGGCGGCTGCGTTCGAAGCGGCGTTCGAGGGCGCGGCCGAGCCGGCGATTGTCGGCGGGCGCATCTATGGCGTGGACGGCGCGGAGCAGCGCGGCGCGCGGCGGCGTCACCCGACGCTGGCGCGCGCTTTCCGGACGATGATCGGACGGCGCGGGGTCAATCGCATGCACACGCCGCCGCCTGACGAGCCGGTCGCGATGGAGGCGGTGAGCGGGGCGCTGATGTATTTCTCACGCCGGGGCTTCGACCGTCTGGGCGGGTTCGACGAGGGCTATTTCCTGCATGTCGAGGACTTCGACATCTGCCGCCGGGCGGAGGCGGACGGCGGCTCGGTGATCTACACCCCGCACGCCGCGGCCATGCATTATGGCGGCACCAGCGATGCGCCGTCGCTGACGGTCGAGCGTTACAAGGCGGCGGGCTTCAAGCGCTATTTCGCGAAGTTCGCATCGAGCCGGGCGGAGCGTTTCGCCATTCTCGCCTGCGGCCCGATGATCGATCTGGCGCTGTGGGCGCGGGCGATGCTGCGCGGCGCGCGCAGGCGCTAGAGTTCGAGGTCGGGCGGCGGCTTGTCGAACTCGCCGAGGTCCGGGTTTTCGGGTTCGCCGTCGAAGGTGGGGCAGCCGCCGGGTTCGACCACCGCCGCGACCAGGATCGAGGGATCGCCGTTGGAATAGTTGTAGGCGTAGCGGCGCGCGAGGCGCACGCAGCGGTCGGCCGCCGCGGCCTGATCGATGATCGAGGCGAGGGCGGCGCGCCCGGCGTCTTCCTCGATGTTGATGAGCCAGGCCGGGCGCGGGTCCACGGTTGACGGCGGAATGGCGGCGCTGGATTTGGGCGGCAGCGTCACCTTGTCGGCCAGTTCGAACACGAAGCTGGGTTCGGCGAAGGCGATGGCGCTCACGGATCGTGGCGGCCGGTCGCGGCAGGTCTGGGTGCGCGCGACGGCGGTTCCCTCGGGCAGCGCGCAGACTTCGCGCAGCGCGTCGACCGCCGCTTCGGTGGAGAGCATCCAGCTCTGATTGGGAAGGACGACGGCGCGGTAGACATAGCCAAGGACCAGCGAGCAGGCGAGCAGTCCGCCGATCACGCCGAGCGCATGCTTGCGGACGACCGCGTAGGCGGTTCCGCCGACGGCCAGCGCGATGACGAGCGCGGCCCAGTAGCCCACGCCGGTTTCGCGCCAGGCCTGCGCCCATTCGAACCCGATGCGCTCGCGCAGCAGCTCCGGATACTGGCCGACCGCATCGGCGCGGAAGGCGGCGAGGGCCGGCGGGGTGGTCGCGAGCAGCAACACGGCGCCGATGGCGGCGAACACCGCGAGGCCGATCCAGCGCACGCCTTTCCAGCCTTCGCCGGAGAGCCAGCGGTCGGCGGCGGCGCCGGCCATCAGCGCGAGCGCGGGATAGGCTGGCAGGGTGTAGTGAACGAGCTTGGTGGGCGCCAGTTCGAACACGATCCAGCACGGCACGGCCCAGCACAGCAGGAACAGCCAGTCGGCGGCTTCGTTGGCGGCGTGGTCTTGGTTGGCGGCCTGACGGGCGGCTTCGAGCGAGGCCTTGTCGTCTGTCTTCTTGACTGCCTGGAGGGCGGTTCCCTTGGCGGGGCGTCCGCCGGACGTGCGCGCGCCGAACGGCTTGTGGCGGATCATGGCGCGGATCGCCATCCACAGGCCGGGGATCAGCAGCAGGCTACCGGGCCAGAACAGGAGCGGCAGCGCCGCGAGGTGCATGCCGATCGGTCCCTTGTGGCCTTCGGCGGCGCCCACGACTTTCTGGGCCAGATCGACGCCCGCAGCCTCGCGCAGGAAGGCGCCGCCGGTGGCGATCTCGACCGCGATGAACCACGGGATGGAGATGATCGCGAACAGGCTGAGGCCGGGCCAGAACAGCAGGTGACGCATCCACGCCCAGCGGCGTTCGATCAGGCCGAGCGCGAGGATGGCGAGGCCGACGACCATGGGCGCGATCACCGCCTTGATCAGCACGCCGGCGCCCATGGCGACCCAGAAGACGACGCCGAGCCAGCGGTCGCCGCCCTTTCGCAGATGCGCGAGGCAGGCCATGGCGACCGCGATGGAGCAGACCAGCGCGGCGTCGGTCTTGGCGATGTGGGCTTCGGAGGTCAGCAGCAGCGTGCCGCCAAGGATCGCGGCGCCGAGAAAGGCCGCGCGCCGTCCGAAGAGCGCAAGGCCCCCCCACATGGTGGCCAGAACCGCGCCGATGGCGCCGAGCAGCGAGGGCAGGCGATAGGCGGCGATGTCGCGCGCCTCGGCGCTGGAGGCGAGGGAGACGGCGGCGGTCTGCAGCCAGTGAATGCCCACCGGCTTCTTGTTCCGGAGTTCGTCGTGATAGCGGATCACGACGTAATCGCCGGTCTCCAGCATCTGGGCGCTGGCCTGGGCGAAGCGGGATTCGTCGCGGTCGAGCGGGGGGATCGACATCAGGCCCGGGAAGGACGCGGCGACGACGATGGCGATGAGGGCCGCCCACGCCCACGCCGAGCGCACGAATCTGTCGAAGTAAAGCATGCCGACCGTACGCCCTGTCCAACTTCTAGGGGTCGTCCCCGCAGACCCGCAGCGATTTCAGGCGGCGGACCCGTTTGTCCGGCGCGCCCTGAATCGGGCCGGACCATACCCGCTCCCGATGGCGCTGTCGCGCCGGGCGTGCAAGTCCCGGAAGCAGGCCGATTGGCGTGAGGGAACCGCACTCTGCCCCTCGCAAGGCGCGGGCGCGGCGGATATAGGGGACCAAACCGAACGCAAGAGGTGCGTGTGACCGAAGCCAGCATGCCAGCCCCCTCCGACGGACGACCGGAGATATCCGTGGTGATTCCGGTGCGGAACGAGGCGGGAAACGTCGCCACGCTCGCGGCGGAGACCATGGCCGCGCTCAACGGGCGCGCCTATGAGGTGATATTCGTGGACGATTGCTCCACCGACGACACGCTGGCGCGGCTGGCGGCGTTGCGGGAGGAATCGCCGGTGATCCGCGTTCTGGGGCACAGAAAGAACGCCGGGCAGAGCCGGGCGGTGCGCACCGGGGTGATGGCCGCGCGCGCGCCGGTGATCGCGACCATGGACGGGGACGGCCAGAACGATCCGGCCGACATCGTAGGACTCGCCAACCAGTTGAGCCGTCCGGATGCGCCGGCCAATCTGGCGCTGGTGCAGGGCACGCGGAAGAAGCGCGTGGACAGTTCCTGGAAGCGGATGGGCTCGCGTCTGGCCAACCGGGTGCGCGCCTCGATTCTCAAGGACAAGGTGCCCGACAGCGGGTGCGCGGCGCGGGCTTTCCGCCGCGACGTGTTCGTGCAGCTTCCCTATTTCGACCACATGCACCGCTACCTGCCGGCGCTGGTTCTGGCCGAAGGTTACGAAGTTGAGACCCGGCCGGTGAATCACCGGGCGCGCGGGCATGGACAGTCGAACTACACCAATTTCGGGCGCCTGGCGGACGCGGTTTCGGATCTGCGCGGGGTCATGTGGCTGCGCAAGCGCCGGCGCTCGCCCGGGGGGGTGGACGAACTCTGACGGAAACGGCACGCTCCGGTTCGGTGGGCCGTAGCGGCGGGATGCGAGGCACTTTTTTTTGCCGAGGAAACCCGATACGGGTCTTATAGGTCTTGCGGGGCTGTCGATCGCTCGAGAGAGATATGGTCACAGCGGGCCAAGGAGAGGCGGAGCCATGCGGTTTATTGTGGGTGTATTCCCGCTGCTTACGATTCCGGTGATACTTTACAATCTGATGGCCTTCGGCTTCAGCGGCGACCCGCAGGGCGACGCGACCGTCGCCCAGACGATGGGCCAGCACATCCGCGAAGCCGTCTTCACCTTCCCGATGGTCGCGCAGGGCGTGAGCTGGGAGATTTCCTCCGGCGACATCCTGATCATCCTGTCCTTGCTGTTCTTCTTCGTGGAGATCATCAAATCGACCTCCACGGGCGCGGCGACGATTGCGAATCACGCGGTGTCGATGCTGGTGTTCATCGTGGCGATGATCGAGTTCCTGCTGTTCAAGAACTTCGCGACCTCGGCGTTCTTCATCATTACGATGATGTGCCTGCTCGACGTTCTGGCCGGCGTGGTCGTCACCATCATCGCCGCCCGCCGCGACTTCGCGGTCGGCGACGGCGGACTGCACTGACAGACTGTTTCCGCGCCGGATGTGGGGCTGAGTCCGGCTTTTAGACGAGACGCGAGGCCCGAGACGCGAGCATGGGAATCTTCTTTGACCAGGACTGGTTCGACGACCGGCTCAAGGCGAGCGGTCTGACGCGCGCGGCGCTGGCCCAGGCGGCCGGCATGTCTCTGGATGAAGTCGAGATGGTGTTCCGCGATCAGCGCGAACTCGACGGCGAACAGGTGCGGGCGTTCGCGCGCGTGCTGTCGGCCGATCCCGAGGAAGTGGCCGAGCGCTCGGGCGCGGCCGACGTCAGCCTCGCGCCGAAGGCGGGCGGACTGTTCGCGGGAACCGATGCGCCGCGAAGCGGCGGCTTCGGGGGAGGAATGGGCGGCGCGCTTTCGGGCGGGCTCGGCGGCGCGCCGCGTCAGGATCTGGTGCTGGCGCGGGACGTGGTGTCGGGGCTGCACGAACGCATGGACCGGCTTGAGCGTCTGCTGGAACTGGTGATCCGCAAGCTCGACAGCCGGTAGCGGGCTGGAACGTCGGCTGCATCGTCAGCCGGCTGCGGGATCAGATCGAGCGGCCCTTGAAACCGTGAAACGCGACCGTCGGTTCGGCGTAGGCCTTCATGGCGGCGCCGGGCGCGGGCGGGCTGGGCAGCATCTGTCCAAGAATGTGCGCGCCGAAGGGCGCCGAGATCCACTGGCTGTGCGCGTTCGGCGGGCTCTTGCGGCGCTCCTCGCCGGCGGGCCGTTCGGCGATGCGACGGCGGCCGGCCGCCTCCCGGCGGTCGTGAAAGGTAAATACGCGACTGATCGGCGCAACACGCATACGCTTAACGTGCAATGTGCGCGCCGCGCCGGTTCGCGTGGGTTTTCGGGGATTGTTTCAGTTAAGCCCGCACACGTGTCGCGGGCGCCGGGACTAGCCCTTGTCCTTATCCGGGGCAGTCGGGCTCGGCGGTTCGCCGGTGAGACCGGCCAGCTGCGCGATCTGGCGCTGCATGTCGAACATCTGCTTCTGCATGGCCTGAATGGCCTCGAAGCCCGCCATCGCCGGAAGCGGAGAGGGGGAGGCGGTCGCCTGCGAGGGCTTGGCGGCGGCCGGATCGGCGCTCTCGCCGCCGGCCGGCGCCTCGTCGGGCCGCGGGCGCGGAACGAAAGGCGTGAAGAAGCGCATGGCCTCTTCGAACATCTCCATGTTCTTGCGGACCTGATCGTCGAAGGCCTTGGCCTTCTCGCTGTCGCCCAGCGCGGTCTGCATGTACTCGCGCCATTTCAGGTGCTGCTGGGCGAAGCTCTTCATCGAGAGTTCGAGATAGGCGGGCAGCATGGACTGGAAGCTGTCGCCGTAGAACTGGATGAGCTGGCGCAGGAAGCTGACCGGCAGCACGCCTTCCTTCCGGTTCTCCTGTTCGAAAATGATCTGGGCCAGAACGGTGCGCGTCAGGTCTTCGCCGGTCTTGGCGTCCTGGACGGCGAAGTCCTTGCCTTCGCGGACGAGCGCGGACAGATGCTCAAGCGTGACGTAGGCGCTTGTGCTGGTGTCGTAGAGTCGACGGTTCGCGTATTTCTTGATGATGATCGGTTGGTCTACGCCGTTGGCGGTGGTCAAGAGCGTCTCCCAAGGCGGCGCCAGTTCAGGACCTGCTCCGTCCTCGCCCGGCGGCATTCTGTTCCGCATGGTCAAGCCTGCGTAGGCGAGTCCTTAGCACGTTCCTATTGCGCTTGCACACGCCTATACGTGCGATGCGGCAAAAGCAGTTGCGAGGCGGCGAATTCGGTGGCCATCGCAGGCAAATTGAGACAGATCAGGAACGAACTGACGGAGCCGTGATGGCTGTGTCTGGCTCAGGCTGAGAGGAAGGCGAAAATGAGCAGGGTGGCGCTGGTGACTGGGGGAACACGCGGGATCGGAAAGGCGATCTCGGCGCGACTCGCCAGAGACGGCTACAAGGTAGCGGCCAACTATGCCGGCAATGACACCGCCGCCGGCGCCTGCGCGGCCGAACTCGGCATCAAATGTTTCAAATGGGATGTGGGCGATTATGACGCGTGCGCGGCGGGCGTCGCCGAGGTCGAGGCCGCGCTCGGCCCGATCGACATCCTGGTGAACAATGCCGGCATCACCCGCGACGCGACGCTGCACAAGATGAAGCGGGAGCAGTGGGATGAGGTGATCCGCGTCGACCTGACCTCGGCGTTCAATCTGTGCCGGCTGACCATCGAAGGCATGCGCGAGCGCAATTTCGGACGGGTGATCAACATCTCCTCGATCAACGGTCAGAAAGGCCAGATGGGGCAGGTCAACTACTCCGCCGCCAAGGCCGGCCTGATCGGCTTCACCAAGGCGCTGGCGCAAGAGGCCGCGCGCAAGGGAATCACCGTCAACGCCATTTGCCCGGGGTATATCGACACCGAGATGGTCGCCGCGGTTCCGGAGAAGGTGCTGGAGAGCATCATCGCGACGATTCCCGTCGGCCGACTCGGCAAGGCCGAGGAGATCGCGGCGTGCGTGTCCTTCCTCGCGAGCGAGGACGCCGCGTTTGTGACGGGCTCCACGCTGACGGCCAATGGCGGCCAGTACATCACCTGAATTCGGCGTTCGGACGTCGGCTGGCGTTTGAGCCGGCCGACGCGCTGGCCTTTGTTTTTCTGCGAATTTCAGACCGGCGTTGCGCGCACGCATCGGGTTCGCCCGGCGCGCGATATGCGGCGTTCACGGACACTTGAAACCGTCCCGGAAAGACCGCATCGTGCCCGCAGGGGTGCTGGTTTCAGTCAAAAAACCGCCCCAGTCCACGTGCTGTGTGACCGGGATGGATATGGGAAGTGATCAACTTCGAAACGACGTGACCGGTCGGTCGCGCGGGGCAGGGCTGGCGATCGCCGCCGGCCTTATCGCGTGCGTTCTTGCGTGCGCGCCGACGGCCGCCGCCCAGCAGGCGCCGCAGCAGCAGACGGCGCAACAGCAAGCAGGGCAGGCTGACGCGCGGGCGTCGGATGCCGAGGCCGCGACAGGCGCGCTGAATCCCTATTCGCCGAACGGCTACGCCGCGCAGGGCGGGGCGTTCGGATCGGTTCGCTACACCGACAGCGCCAGCCGCCAGTCGTTCGTGCTGGACCAGTCCGGCCAGGCGACGCTGATGAAATTCGAGAACAGCCCGGAAGTGCTGGTGCTGCGCGCGGCGATCGGACCGCGCGGCGACACCTTCCTGCGTTCGGAGTCGGGGCAGCTTGTGTTGCGCGTGACCGAGCTGGGCAATGTCATCGCCTATATCGGCGACGCCGACGGCGCGCCCGCCGACATGGCCGCGGCGGCGGCGCCGATCAATGCGCCGGACCTTCAGGTGTCGCTCGAGCAGCGCGTTGCGGACACGCGCACCGACATGCATTCGATCACCGGCCGCGAGATCAGCGTATTCGGCGCAGGCGCGTTCGTGCGCGAACAACCGTGGGCGGCGGATGCGCTTCAGGTCGCGGTGCTCGGCGTGCGTCAGGCGCAGAAGGACAAGGCGTTCGATCCGGGCGCGATCGAAGGGGTTCGGCTGGTGCGCACGCAACGTCCGGCGGTCGCGTTCCAGAACGGCGAACTGGTGATCGGGCTCAATCCCGCGATGGGATATTCGGGCCGTCCGTCGTCCGAGCTGATCGCCAAGGCGCTGGCGGCGAGCGCGGCGGGCTGATCCCTCAGCTGTTCGCCGGCGTCCAGTCGTCGGGCGCCAGTTCAAATCCGGAAAACTCGAAACCCGGCGCGACCGTGCATCCGCACAGGGTCCAGTCGCCGAGCGAGCGGGCGGCCTGCCAGACGCCGGCGGGGACGATTTCCTGCGGGCGTTGGCCGGCGTCGAGATCGGCGCCGAGCGCAACGGTCGTTTCGCGCCCGCCGCTCGCCATTCGCAGCTCCAGCGGAGCGCCGGCGTAGACGTGCCAGATCTCGGCGGCGTCCACGCGGTGCCACCAGGACTGCTCGCCTTCGCGAAGCAGGTAGTAGATGGCGGTGCCAGCGGGGCGCCGGCCCTCGGGCGTCGCCTCGCGCCAGGTCTCGCGATACCAGCCGCCTTCGGGGTGAGGCTGGAGGTCGAGCGCGGCGATGACGTCGCCGGCGTCGAGCAGATGGGGGGACGACTCAGGCATGGTTTCGCCCTTCGCGTATCTTCGCAAAGGTGCCGACGACATCGCCGGCGGTTCCCTCGTGCGCCTGCACGGCCGGATCGTCGGCGCGCAGGAAGGGGTTGGCCGCGATCTCGCGGGCGATGGTGGTCGGCACGGTGGGCTCTCCGCGCGCGCGGCGCCGGTCGACGTCGTCTGCGTAGGCGCGCAGGGCGGGGTTGTCGGGGTCGACGCTGAGCGCGAAGCCGGCGTTCTTCTGGGTGTATTCGTGCGCGCAGTAGACGACCGTTTCCGGCGGCAGGGCGCGCAGTTTGAGAAGGCTCGACCACATGGTCTGGGGATCGCCCTCGAACAGGCGGCCGCAGCCGAGCGCGAACAGCGTATCGCCGACGAACGCCACGCCGGCATCGGGCAGATGGTAGACGATGTGGCCGGCGGTGTGGCCGGGCGTGTCGATGACGCGGGCGGTGAAGCGGCCGAGGTTCACCTCGTCGCCTTCGCCGACCGGATGGTCGAGGGCGGGGATTTTCTCGGCCTCGTTGCGCGGTCCGTAGACGGTGCAGCCGGTTGCGGCCTTGACGGTCTCGTTGCCGCCGGCGTGGTCGGGATGCCAGTGCGTGTTCCAGATCTGGGTGATTTTCCAGCCGAGGCGCTCGGCTTCTTCCAGGATGCGTCCGGCGTCGGGGGTGTCGACGGCCGCCGTCTCGCCGGTCTCCGGGTCGTGCACGAGGAAGGCGTAGTTGTCGTTCAAGCACCCGAACATGTGGACTTTCAACGCAGTCATGGCGCGGTCTCCTTTTCGGGCGACGTGGGGCGGCGATCGATCCGTCAATTCCTGGCCCGCCAGATCGCGGCGTTCCGGATCGTGCCAGATTCTGGCCCGCCCGCGACCCGACCGGGACGCCGGGTCCGGGCGGCAGGCGCTTCACCCGCACGGGTTCCTGGCGGCACTGTGGGACCTTCATGCTAGTGTTTGCAAGCGCGCTCCAAACCGGCGCGACGCCGACCGGGATCGCCGTGCGATACGACATTGAAAGACTTCAGGCCTTTTACGCTTCGCCGCTGGGGCGCACCGCCGGCGCGATGATCCAGCGGCGCGTGGGCGCGCTGTGGCCGACGCTTGCGGGGCTCGACGTGCTGGGGGTCGGGCATTGCGACTACCTGCTGGACAGCTATCGCGCCGACGCCCGCCGCGCCATTTCGGCTTCGCCGGAGACGCAGGGAAGCGTGCGCTGGCCGGCCTCTGGCAAGTGCGCCTCGACGCTGGTCGAGGAGGACCGGCTGCCGTTCATGGACGCGATCTTCGACCGGATCGTCGTGTGTCATGCGCTGGAGGAGGCCGAGAGCCCGACGCGGCTGTTGCGGGAGTTCTGGCGGGTGGCGGCCCCCGAAGCGCGCATCCTGGTGATCGTGGCGCACCGCCGGGGGCTGTGGGCGCGGGCGGAATCGACCCCGTTCGGGCAGGGGCGGCCCTACACCCGGAGCCAGCTCTATCGCCTGTTGCAGGACGGGATGTTCCAGCCGACGGCCTCGGCGCGGGCGCTTTACGGGCCGCCCATGGCGATCGGCGACTGGGCCGCCTGCGGGGAGACCTGGGAGGGGCTGGGCCGGATGGTGTGGCCGGGATTCGGGGGAATCCTCATGGTGGAGGCGGTGAAGCGCGTGATCGCGGAGCCGGCCAGCGTGGTCCGGACCAGCCGAAAAACCGCGAAATCCCAAGCGCCTCAGCCGATCCAGTCTCCGATGAAGACGCCGCTGAAAGAGAGTTCGAAGGAAGCGCTTGACAGAAACCGGCGATAGGTGTTGAAGGTGTGTAAGTCGCTTATTATGTTTAGTTGACCCATTCGATCCAGGAGACTCGCCATGAAATACATCGTCGCCGTTTTCAAACCGAGCCGTCTCGACGCGGTCCTCGACGCCGTGACCGCCGCCGGCGCCACGGGCGTGACCGTCACCGAAGTGCGCGGCTATGGCCGTCAGCAAGGCAAAACCGAAGTTTATCGCGGCGCGGAATATGAAGTCCGCCTGCTGCCGAAAGTCCGCATCGAAGTCGCGGTGACCGACGAGATCGTCGAGAAAGCCGTGGACGCGATCACCAGCGCCGCCAACACCCAGAAAATCGGCGACGGCAAAATCTTCGTTCTCGACCTCGAGAGCGTGATGCGTATCCGCACCGGCGAAAAAGACGCCGCGGCGCTGACCTCGTAAGGCGCACCCCAGACGCCAGGTCCGGCCCCTGACGCCGGACCGCGCAGGTCAATACAGCGGGCTTCGGGATGGATGCATCCTGGGGCCCGTTTTCTTTTGCGGGTGCGGGTCGGTTTGCGTGCGGCGGCTAGCGCGCTTGCGCGGCGCGGCCTTCGGCGACGAGTTTCGCGACGCCGCCTTCCAGCCGGTTCTCCAGCTCGGTCATGAAGGCGTCGCGCGAGAGGCCGGGCGGGATCGGTTCGAGCGCTTCGAAGACGGCGAGACCGCCGCGGATTTTCAGAAAGCTGGAGCCGGGCCAGACAAGACCCGCATTGATCGCGACCGGCACGCAAGGCACGTCGAGCGCGCGGTAGAGTCCGGCGACGCCGGGTTTGTAGTCCGGCGGCGCGTCGACGGGCTGGCGGGTGCCTTCGGGAAAGATGATGACCTGACGGCCTTGCTCGGCGGCCGTCTTCGCATCGGCGATCATCTGCTTCATCGTCTTCATGCCGCCCTCGCGGTCGATCGCGATCATGCCGGCGCGCTGGCAATAGATGCCGAAGACGGGCGCTTTCAGCAGTTCCTGCTTCAGGATGAAGACGGGATTGGCGAGAAACAGGAAGGGCGTGATGAAGTCGTAATTGCCCTGATGCTTCATCGCGATGAGGACGGGGCCGTCCGGTATGGTCTCGAAGCCCCGGAACTGCGTGCGCACGCCGCAGATGACGCGCAACGCGCCGCGCTGCAATCGGGCCCAGACCTGAATGACCGATATCGCGGCGTTGCGCGAGGTCCAGGCGATCGGCAGGCAGACGAGCCCGACGACGGCGAGGGTCAGGTAGAACCAGACCGAGAAAATCACGGCGCGCAGCAATCTCACGTTAGCATCCTTATCGCTCGCGCCGTCATGTGCGTTCGCTGCGCCTGGCGGCCGAACTGACGCCGATGCGGAGTTCGGCCAGGCGGTATTTCAGCCATTCGCGCACTAGGCGGTCGGCGGTGTTCGCATCCTGATACCAGAGCGCGGGCCGGGTGCGCATCGAACTCACCGCATGGGGGTAGAAAACGCCGTCGGGCATGGCGCGGCGAAGCTCCAGCAGGGCGCGGTCCATGTGGTATTCCGATGTGACGACGATGATGCGCTTGATGTCGAGCTTGCGCGCCCAGTCGGCGATCTCGTCGCCATTGCCTTCGGTGCTGGCCGCGGCGTGGCCGAGCGTGACGCAGCAGGCGATCTCGAGTTCGTCGACGCCGGCGATACGGGCGATGTCGGCCACGGACGTGTCGACATGGACGCCCGAGATTACGAGCGGGAGCTGCTTGCGCTGGGCGAGCTGGACGGCCTCGATGATGCGCTTGTCGGATGCGCCGGTCAGGGCCGCGACGGCCTCGGCGTCGGCGTAGTCCGGCGGCGTCATCGCCGTCTCGGCGCGGCCGACGAACGACAGGAAGTCCCAGCCGGCGATGACGACGCCGATCAGAACAAAGGCAAACAGGATGCGTCCGAACAGCTTCATGGCTCAGACCGTATCCGCCAGGGAGCGCCAAACTGTGACCTTGGCCGCCAGCATCGCGGCGAGACCGGCGGCCAGCGGCGTCAGGCCCAGAATAAGGCCGTCCGCGAGGGAGAGCGAGAGTTCGGGCAGCAGCCAAACGCCGTCGCCGCCGGACTGTTTCAGCGCGAACAGGGTGAGGGCGGCGGCCACGAAAGCGGCGAGCGCGCCGACGGTTCCGGCCTGAACGCCGAGCATCAGGAAGCGCTGTTCGAACAGGCCGGAAATGAAGCTGTCGCGGGCGCCCGACAAGTGCAGCAGTTCGACGATGTCACGGCGTGCGAGCAGCGTGGCGTGGGTGGCGAAGGCGATCACCGCCACCGCCGTCGCCAGCAGGAGGATCACGGCGCCCAGCGCCACGGCCCCCGCGCTGTCGGTGGTTCGTCGCACGCCGCGCGACCAGACGACGTGATCGTCGACCGTTACGTCGAGCCCGGCGGAGGTCAGCGCATGGTTGAGGCGCGGGCCGATGTCGTCGGACTGCACGCGCAGATCCGCCGCGACCAGATTGGGGAGAGGCAGATCGGCGGGCACGCCGGCGGCGCCCATCCAGGGTTTGAGGAGGGTCTCGCGTTCCTCGCGCGACAGCGCGCGGGCGTCGGCGACTTCAGGCTGGCTCTTGAGGATGTTGACGGCGCGGCGGGCCGCGTCGTCGTCGCCGCGCACGCGCACCGTCACCTGTCCGGTGACGGCGGAGGTCCAGGTGTCCGCCGCCGAATAGGCCGAGCGGGCGGCGAGGCCCGCCAGCGCCGCGAGAAAGCACAAGGCGCCGACGACGAAGAAGAGGGCGGCTTCGCGCGCGTCTTCCTTCGGCAGCAGGGGGGAGCGCGAGGAACTCATGCGGCGCCGTCTCCGGGTTGCTCCACGGGCGCGGCGGCGCGCATCACCACGCCGTCGGCGAGGCGCAGAAGGTCGCCCCTGGTGCGCTGCATGAGTCCCAGGTCATGCGTGGCGATGAGAACGGTGGTGTTGAGGCGGCGGTTGAGTTCGCGGAAGAGCCGCATCAGGCGCTCGCCCATCTCTTCGTCGACATTGCCGGTGGGCTCGTCGGCGATGATGAGGTCGGGGCGGACGACCACGGCGCGCGCGATGGCGACGCGCTGCTTTTCTCCGCCGGAGAGCGTGGGCGGTCTTGCGTGCATGCGATCTCCCAGTCCGACCCATTCGAGCAGTTCCTCGATGTTGGAGCGGTAATCGCGTTCGTGTTCGCCGGCCACCCTGAGGGGGAGGGCGACATTTTCGTAGGCGGTGAGGTGATCGAGCAGGCGGTATTCCTGGAACACCACGCCGATGCGCCGGCGCAGGTTCGACAGGCCCTTGCGGTCGAGCCCGCCGGTTTCGACCCCGAGCACGGAAATACGTCCGGCGGTGGGGCGCAGGGCGAGATAGGCCAGCTTCAGCAATGTGGTTTTTCCGGCGCCGGACGGACCTGACAGGAAGGTCATGGAGCCGGGGCGGAGTTCGAATGAGGCTTCGGACAGGATATCGAGGCCCGGTCCATAGGACAGGCTGACCCGGTCGAAACGGATCGCGGGGCGAATCGCGGGCTGATCGGCGATGTCGTGCCTGTTCATATTCCGCCCGCTATCCCGGTTTGTCGCAGCCTTCCAGCGTCTTGCACACGCCCCATGGGACGGGGCAGACCCCTGAGTTGCGGCGCGCGCTGCGGATTCTGATTCTCGCCGCGATGGGATTATATTAACCAAGATAATGCTTCCGATAGAGTCATGATTCTGGTCTGCCCATCCTGCGACACCCGGTACTTCGCCGACGACGCCGCGCTTGGTCAGGAAGGCCGGCGGGTGCGGTGCACCTCGTGCGGTCACGCCTGGTTCGCCAAGCCGCAGGAAGAGGGCGGGCTCGCCGTCGCCGAAGCTACGGGGCTTACGCGCGACCAGGTCGAGCGGTTGCGCCAGACGGCTGCGGCGAACGCCGCCGCGCGCACCGGTCCGCATTCCGAATACCGGGCCAAGGAACTGGCGCGCCGCCACCGCAATCGCGCCGTCGCCACGGTGATCGCCTGGTCGCTGGCGTTCGTGATCTTCGCGGGTGCGGTGACCGTGGCCGTGGCGTTTCGCGACGAGGTGGCCAACGCATGGCCGAAGACGGCCTCGCTCTACAAGATGGTCGGGCTGGATGTGAACCGCTTCGGGCTGACGCTTGAGGAGGTCGCGGGCAAGCGCTCGTTCGAGGGGACGACCCCGGTGCTGACGGTGACGGGCCTTGCGGTGAATGCGGGCGGGCGCGCCCAGAAGGCGCCCGACATTCGCATCAGCCTGCGCGACGAGACCGGCAAGGAAGTGCACCACTGGAGCGACAAGCTCGACGTGGCGGAGATCGAACCGGGCGGGCGGGTGCCGTTCTCCACGCAGATCGTGGCGCCGCCGATCGAGACCTACAATGTCGAGGTGACGTTCGAGCCGTCCTTGCGTCTGGCCGAGGATGACCACGCCGGTGCGCCGGCTCTGGAGGCGCATGGCGCCAGCGCGCCGGAGATGGAGGCCGCTCACGATGCGTCCGCTGGCGGGGAAGCGGCCGACGCGCATGAGACCGATGAACACCAGGCCGATGAACATCAGGTCGGGGCGGGCGCAAGCGAGCACGCAACGGACCCGGCCGGGGAGGCGGACCATCACTGACACGCCGCCCACTGACGCCCAGACCGGCGCGTCCGGCATGTTCGACACGCTGTTGACGGAGGCCGATATCGCGTCGCGGATCGGCGCGCTGGCCGACCGGCTGGCGCCGAAGATGCGCGCGGGCGAATGGACCGGCGTGGTGATCCTGCTCGGCGCGACGCCGTTCGCCGCGGACCTGCTGCGCGCGCTGTCCGAACGCGACGTGCATGTCGGCTTCGACGCGCTGTGGCTGGAAAGCTATCGCGACGCGCATGAAAGCTCGGGGCGGGTGAAGGTGCGCGCGGACCTCGCGCGGCCGATCACGGGCAAGGGCGTGCTGCTGATCGACGACGTGTTCGACACCGGCCGGACGATCGCGTTCGCGCGCAATCACGTGCTGTCGCAGGGCGCCCGCGAGGTGGTGACCTGCGTGTTCGCCCGCAAGCCGGACGCGGTGCAGGAAGGGCTCGACGACTGGGCCTGGGAGGCGCCGCCGCGCTATCTCGTCGGCTATGGCATGGACGATGCGGGCAAGTGGCGCGGACTGCCGTTTCTCGGCGCCCTGAAAGAGTAGGCGACGGGCTACGTCCGCCGTTTCCTGACGGCCTGAAGCGGCCTCACGGATCTCAGAACCGGTCGAGCAGGCGCTGGAGATAATCCAGCTCTTCCTTGCGCAGAGTGCGGTCGCCGGCGCGGCGACGGATTTCGTTGAGGATGTCGCGGGCGCGCTGGCGCTCCATTTCGTCGGGCACTTTCACATTGTCGCCGAAGCCGGCCTCGCCGCCGATATTGCGGCCGAGGGGATCGAATTCCTGCTGCGCTGAGCGATTGTTCGGGTCCTGCTCGTCGGCCAGACGCGCCAGTTCGCCGGAGCGCGATTGCAGGCTTTGCATCGCTTCGCGCTGGGCGGCGCGGGCGCCTTCGAAATCGCCGCGACGCAGGGCTTCTTCCGCGCGGCGCTGGGCTTCGATGGCGTCCGCCAGAAGCTTGCGGCTGCGGGCGCTTTCCTGCCCGAAGTGGCCGTCGGCCTCGACGCCGGGACGGCCGCCGCCTTGCGCCTGCTCATCGCCTTCCTGTCCGGGGCCGGGCTGGCCTTCGCCGCGCTGGCCGCCCGGGCCGGCCTGCTGATCGCCCTGACCTTGACCCTGTTGGCCCTGACCCTGCTGGCCTTCCTGTCCCTGTTCTCCGGGCTGGCCGCCGCCGGAGCGCATCTGCTGTTCAAGGCGTTCGCGCAGGGCGCGCTGGCGGTCCGCCAGTTGCTGGCCGCGATCCGCGCCGTCTCCCTGACGGCCGGCCTGTTCGGTTTCGTCGTTGAGATCGCGCTGGTCGTTGAGCGCCCGGTTGGTTTCCTGGAGCGCGCGGTTGAGCGCGCGGCTGAGCATGCCGTCCTGTTGCGAACCGCCGCCGCCCTGGCCCATCTGGATCTGCATGTTCTCCATCTGCTCGAGCATGCGGGACATGTCCTGCAGAAGCTGGCGCGCCTGTTCGGTGGCGCCGGTTTCGGACAGCTCGCGCAGGGCGTCGAGCATCTTCTGGAGCTGATCGTCGTTGAGCGGCTGGTTGCCGCCCATCTGCTGCTGGCCGCCCTGGCCTTCAGTGACGCGGCCTTCGCGCAACGCCTCGGCCATCTGGGCGGCGAGATAGTTCTCCATCGCCTGCTGGAACATATCGAGCAGGCGCTTGATCTCTTCCTCGCTGGCGCCGGAGCGCAGCGCTTCTTCAAGCGCGCGGCGCGCGGCTTCGAGCGCGGCCTTGGCGTCGGCGACCGATCCGTATTCGGCGCGCAGGGCGACATCCCACAGCACCACGCCGGCGCTGTCGGATTCCTCGCGGTTCTGCGCCGTCTCGATGATCGAGCGGGCCATGGTGAAGCCCATATAGATGGTGGGATCGAGGAAGTAGTCTTCCGGCGCGTAGGTGAGGGCGTCGATCATCTCGGCGGACTTGCGCACGCCTTCGGGCGCCTTGGTCAGCCGCGAGGCCGCGGCGGGCACGAAAGGCGTTCCAAGGTCGGGGTTCACCCGCGCGAAATTGTCGGCTTCGTCGGGGGCTTCATACGGGCGCCACTCGCGCAGCAGCACGGCGCGGATCTCCTGAGCCGAGCGGGCCAGCGGCTGGAGGAAGATCTTCTCGGGGAATTTGTAGGGAACCTCCGCGCTCTCGCCGGTCGCGCCGGATGCGTCGGTGGCGCGCAGTTTCACCATGACCTCGAGACCGGCCCAGCGATGGCGCACCAGATCCTGCGAATACTTGCCGGTCTCGTCGCGGGGATCGAGCGCGATCATGTCGACCGGGATGGCTTCCTCGACCGTCTCCGCGCCCTCGGGCGGGTTGGCCATGCGCGCGACAAGCTCCAGCTTGCGCACGCCATAGTCGTCGGCGACCTTCCACTCGAACTCCGTGCGGTCGCCGTCGCCGAGCTTGGGCGGGGAGACGAATTCGACGGTGGGCGGGGCGTCGGCGATCAGGGCGAGCGGGAAGGTGGCGCGCACGCCCCAGTAGCGCACGTCGATCTTCATGGCGCGGTCGACGATGATCTTGGCTTCGTAAACGCCGTCGCTGCCGGCGCGGGGGTGAAGGGTGGCGTTGGCGCCGCCTTCGGGATGAATGCGGACATCCGGACGGCCGGGCGAGAAGATACGCAGCGTGACTTCGGCGCCCTGCGCCGCTTTTGCTTCTTCTCCGGCGGTGAGCACCGCGGGCGCATAGCCGGTATAGCTGGGCGGCGTGATCCACGCTTCGACGGTGAGCTTGTGGGCGCCGAACAGCGCGCCGAAATCGGGCGCGAGGCCCAGCTTCAGGCGGTCGGGCGTGCTGACATTGGCGAAGGCGATGGCCGCTATGAGCAGAACCGGCGCGATGAAGCGCAGAGCCCAGGGATCGGTGCGCTTCCACTGGCTCTTGAGGCTGAAGCGGCGCACCTCGGCGGCGCGGCGCGCCATGCGTTCGCGGTGGGCCTCCCACAGGCGCCAGGTTTCGCCTTCGGCCTTGGCCGGACGGTCGACCCAGACGCTGATCGGGCGGCCTTCAATCTGTTCGTCGATGAGGTGGTGGGCGTCGCTTTCGCTCGGCGCGCGCCAGCGCCGGAGTCCGCGCCAGAGAAGCAGCGCCGCGCCGGCGTAGAAGACCACGCCGAGAAGCGCCTGGGCTTCGAGCGGAAGGATGCGGGGCAGGCCGGCCAGCCAGGCGACGGCGAAGACCGAGAGCCAGAGCAGAAGCAGGCCGTGCGCGCGAAAAAAGGCCGGAGCCCACAGGCTGCGCCGGGCCGCCGAGATGCGGCCGTCGATTACTTGGCGGAGACCCGATCCGTCAGCCAACGTTGCTCCTGTCCCGAGCGCCTTCCGGGTTCATCCAGTCCGGGAAGCGTTCAAGGGAAGTCATCTGTTCGAAGTCCGGCCGTTCGCGGACAACGCTCCAAGCATCGCCGCGAACGAGGGTCTCGGCAACAAGAGCCCGTGAATTATATTGCGAGGCGAGCGTCGCGCCATAGGCGCCCGCAGTCATGAAAGCGACCAGATCGCCTTCCTTGAGCGGGGGCAGAACGCGGTCGCGGGCGAACCTGTCCGTGCTTTCACAGATCGGCCCCACAACGTCCACGGCTTTGCGGTCCGCGCCCATGGCGGGCGTGCGCACGGGCAGGATTTCGTGATGGGCGTTGTAAAGCGCGGGGCGCAGCAGGTCGTTCATGCCGGCGTCGATGATGACGAAGGTGCGCCCGTCGCGCTCCTTCACGTACTCGACACGCGAGATCAAGACCCCGGCATTGCCGGCGATCACCCGTCCCGGTTCGAGAATGAGCTGGGCGTCGAGACCGCCCATGGCGGCGCGCGCCTCGGCCGCGTACTGGGCCGGCGTGTCGGGGTGTTCGGAATCTCGGTAGGGCACGCCGAGACCGCCGCCGAAGTCCACGCGCGAGATCGCATAGCCCTGTTGCCGGAGGCGGCGGGTGAGGTCGACGACCTTGCGCCAGGCTTCGCCCAGCGGTTCGAGGCGCATGATCTGGCTGCCGATGTGAACCGCGACGCCGACCGGGTCGACGCCGGGAAGGCGGCTGGCTTCGGCGTAGAAGCTCTCGGCCTCGTGCCATGCGATGCCGAACTTGTGCTCGGCTGCGCCGGTGGAGATGTGCGCATGGCCGCCCGCCTCGACGTGAGGATTGACGCGGAACGCCATGTTGGCGCGCTTGCCCATCGCGGTCGCGATGCGCGAGAGCCGGCGAAGCTCGGGCAGGCTTTCGACGTTGAACTGGTGGATGCCCTTGTCGAGCGCGAAGGCGATCTCGTCCTCGCTCTTGGCGACGCCGGAGAACACGATGCGGTTGGCCGGAACGCCGCCGGCAAGCGCGCGCTTCATCTCTCCGCCGGACACGACGTCGGCGCCCGCGCCCATCTCGGCGAGCGTGCGAATGACGGCAAGGTTGGAGTTGGCCTTTACCGCGAAGGCGATCAGCACGTCGCGGTCGGAGAACGCCTCGGACAGCACGGCATAGTGCCGGCGCAGGGTGGCGTCGGAATAGACATAGGCCGGCGTTCCGATCGCGCCGGCGATTGTCTCCAGCGACACGCCTTCACAGTGAAGCACGCCGGACTTGTAGGCGAAGTGGTGCATGGGGAGGGTGTGTCCAGTCTATTGCGGCGTGTCGCCGGCTTCGGCGGCGGGCGTGGTCTGGGCGGCGGCTTCGGCCTGTTTGGCCGCCTTGGCGGCCTCGGCTTCGGCCTGCGCCTTTTCCTCGAGTTCCTTGATGGTGCGCGGATCGTCCGGTCCGTCGCGCGGCGGGTCGCCCCACAGCGGCATCGGGCGTTCGAGCGGGCCGCGCAGGCCGCAGGCCGCGAGCAGGAGGCCGGCCAGCGCCAGCATGGATACGGTACGGATCACGGGTCTACTCCTGTCGGCGCCACGCTTGCCGGCGGTCGGTAGCTGACCAAGGGGCGCGGCCTGTTGTCAACGTGGTCCAGCTTGCAGCCTGTGCACGAGCGGAAGGCGAAAGCAGGGCGATGGACCGCCGCCGCGTTCGGCTAGCCAAGTTTTTCCTTCCACGAGGCGATCTGTTCGCGCACGCGGTCCGGCGCGGTTCCGCCGAAGCTCTTGCGGCTGGCGACCGAGGCCTCGACGGTGAGGACGCCGAACACGGCGTCGGTGATCCGGGGCTCGATCTTCTGCAATTCGCCGAGCGGCAGGTCGGACAGGCCGACGCCGGCCTGCTCGGCCGCCTTCACGGCGGCGCCGGTGATGTGGTGGGCCTCGCGGAACGGGATGTTGAGTTCGCGCACCAGCCAGTCGGCGAGATCGGTGGCGGTGGAGAAGCCGGATGAGGCGGCCGCGCGCATGCGCCCGGCGTCCGGCGTCATGGTTTCGATCATGCCGGTCATGGCCTGAAGGCTGAGGTCGAGCGCGTCGAAGGCCTCGAAGGTGTTGGCCTTGTCGTCCTGCATGTCCTTCGAATAGGCGAGGGGCAGGCCCTTCATGATCGTGAAGAGGTGGACGAGGCCGCCGATGGCCTTGCCCGACTTGGCGCGCACGAGTTCGGCGGCGTCGGGATTGCGCTTTTGCGGCATGATCGAGGACCCGGTCGACCACGCATCGGACAGACGCACGAAGCCGAACTGCGCGGAGGACCAGATCACGATCTCCTCCGCCAGCCGGGAGAGATGCTGCGCGCAGATCGCAATGGCGGCCAGCGCTTCAAGCGCGAAGTCGCGCGCCGATACGGCGTCGAGCGAGTTGTTCATCGGTTTTTCGAAGCCGAGCGCGGAGGCGGTCATCTGGCGGTCGATGGGAAAGCCGGTGCCGGCGAGCGCGGCCGCGCCAAGCGGGCTTTCGTTCATGCGGGCGACCGCATCCGCGAACCGCCCGCGGTCGCGGCTCAGCATCTCCACATAGGCCATCATGTGATGTCCGAAGGTGACGGGCTGGGCTGTCTGCAGGTGTGTGAAGCCGGGCATGACGCTGGCGGCATGGGCCTCGGCCTGCGCGAGCAGGGCCTTCATCAGACCCGTGATCTGCGCCTCTCGCGCCTGACACGCAGATTTGACCCACAGGCGAAAATCTGTCGCGACCTGATCGTTGCGCGAGCGCGCCGTGTGCAGCCGGCCCGCGGGTTCGCCGATGATTTCCTTCAGGCGAGATTCCACATTCATATGAATGTCTTCCAGCGCCTTGGAAAACTGGAATTTTCCGGCGCGAATCTCGTCGAGCACCTGATCGAGGCCGGATGCGATGGCGGCGTGGTCGGCTTCGGTGATGACGCCGCAGGCGGCCAGCATGGCGGCGTGCGCCTTCGATCCGGCGATGTCCTCCTCAGCCAGTCGCTTGTCGACGTCGATGGAGGCGTTTATCGCCTCCATGACCTGGTCTGGACGCGCGGAGAACCGCCCGCCCCACATGCTCTGGCCCTGCTGATTGCGGGCCGGCGAATTTTCGGGCTGACGTGTCATGCGTCCTTAGGCCTTGAAGGGAGACAGTACTCGACATGCAAAGACTTGGAGCGCTTCGCAAGCCCTTCCTTTCCGTCGCAGCCCTGGCGTTGATCGCCGGGCTGGCGGGCGCGTGCAGCAAGGGCGGGCCGGCCGGCGGCGAATCCGCCGAAGCCGCCCAGACTCAGGCCCAAACCCAGACCCAGGCCGCACCTGCAGGCGAATCGCAGCTGGCGACGTTCCAGACCGGCAAGTTCGCCAAGCTGGAGTTCGACAAGGATCTCGGCATTCCGACCGCGCCGGTGTGGGACGCCGACGGCGCGCAGCATTCCCTCACCGAGTACAAGGGCAAGGTGCTGGTGCTGAACATGTGGGCGACGTGGTGCTCGACCTGCGTTGAGGAGATGCCCTCGCTGGCGAAGCTGCAGGAAGCCTATGCGGGCAAGGACGTGGAGGTGATCCCGGTCGCTTTCGTTTCCGGCGATCCCACGGCCAAGACGCAGGAGGAAAAGGACGCGGCGATGGCTGAGGGGGTGCAGGAAGCGCGGGACATGCTGCATCGGCTCGCGGGCGACACGCTGCCGTTCCACTATGACACCGGGTTCAACGTCACCGGCCAGCTTGGATCGGGCTCGTTCCCGCTGACGGTGATCTACAACACGGACGGACAGGAAGTGGCGCGTCTGCCCTGGCCGGCGGACTGGGCGTCCGATGAGGCCAAAAACCTGATTGATGCGGTGATTGCGGGGCAGAGCTGAGGGCGCAGGCCCCGAAACTGACGCAGCGGCTATACGGAGTGGTGAAACAAGGCGACTTGTTCGCTGGCGCGGGGGCTGTAACAATCATTATTGGAGTGCGACCCGGCGGAAGACCGGGGTCGGGAGGAGAGAGATGATGAATTTCAGTTGGCGAACTGCGAGCACCCTGGCCCTTGCGGCGGGCATGGCGACGGCGGGGCTCGGCGCCGGAGCGGCGCATGCACAGGCGGCGGCCCAGACCGGCGCGCGCGTCGAGATCTATAATCTCAAGCCCGCGAAAGAGGGTGACCGGATGGCGGCCGGCTATGTGGCGCCGCGCCTCGCGATCGGCCAGCCTGACCTGCAGGGCGTGTGGTCGAACGCCTCGAACACGCGGCTGACGCGGCCCTCGCAGTTCAAATCGCTGGTGATGACCGACACCGAGGCCGAACAGGCGCGGGCGAACAACCCTTCCAACATTCGTCAGGCGACGGACGACAACCAGAACATCAAGGACGGCCTGCTGGACGGCAAGGATCTCGCCGCCGGGCGCGGCTACAACTCGTTCTGGATCGATCCGGGCGCGAGCTACGCCAACGTGAAAGGCACCTGGCGGACCTCGTGGATCGTCGATCCGCCGAACGGGCAGGTTCCCTATTCCGCCGAGGGCCGGAAGTGGCTGGCCTCCAACCGCGGATCGCGCGGGCGCGGCACGGGCTATGACAATCCGGAAGAACGTTCGGCCGGGGAGCGCTGCATTGTCGGGTTTGGCGGCACGGGCGGCCCGCCGATGATGAACGTGCTCTACAACAATAACTACCAGATCATTCAGTCGCCGGATCAGGTGGTGATTGTGGTCGAGATGAACCATGACGCCCGCATCATCCGCCTGAACAGCGAGCATCTTCCGAACGCCATCAACCCCTGGCTGGGCGATTCCATCGGATGGTGGGACGGCGACACGCTGGTGGTGGAGACCACGAACATCAATCCGGAAGGCGGTTCGCAGGTGCGGCTGACCCCCGAGGGCAAGATCATCGAGCGCTTCACCCGGTATTCCGATTCGCAGGTGCTCTATGAATTCGAGGTGCACGATCCCGCGCTCTACACGCAGGTGTGGAAGGGCGAGATCGGCATGAACAAGGTCAACGACAGCGTCTACGAATACGCCTGCCATGAGGGCAATTACGGCCTGCAGGGGATTCTGGAAGGCGGACGCGCGGCGGACCGCGAGGGTCGCGACATTCGCGAGGCCGGCGACCGCGACGAGCAGTAGACGCAGCTATATCTCATGGCTGATTGGCCGGGTCCGCAGACAGCGGGCCCGGCCTTTTTGTTTGGGTCGGCCGCTGCGAAACGCAGAAAGACCGGAGCGCGACCAGAGCGCAAAGAAAGAGGCCGGAGCGGTCGCCCGCTCCGGCCTTCTGTTTTTCCTCCCGAGTGACTCGGATCTAGAGGCCTTCGTCCTCCGCGCGGGCGCGGCGGCTGATGTGACCTTTCATCAGCTCGCTGGCGTCGAGGCCGCCATTGTTGTCGAGGTCGAGCGACGCGAAGCGGGGCTTGAAGCGCGCCATCGGGCCGGACAGTTCGTCGACCTGAACCAAGCCGTCGAGGTTGTCGTCCAGACCGCCCAGCGTGCGGGTCGCGTTGAGCTTCGCCTGCAGATCGTTGCGGACGTTCGACGAGGTCTCATCCAGGAAGCGGTAGTTGACCCGGAAGTACATCATCTCCTCGTGCGTTTGCTCGCCCCAGGTGACGTCGATCGTCGGGTCGGGGTTGGCCGGGTTGTACTCGGAGTTGTCGTAGGTCCACTTGGCGACCAGCTTGGTGCCGGCCTTGATGAAGAGCGGCTCAATCGGATCGTAGTCGCGCTGCCAGTTGAAGTCGTATTTCGGCAGCGAGAGCAGGGTGCTCGTGGTTCCGTCGGGCGCGATCGCGGTCAGCTCCACGCTTTTGCCGCGCAGGTGAGCGTGCGGGTAGAGCGTGTAAATCTGCGCGTCGGCCGGGAATTCGAGATAGGCCGTCGTGGTGTAGTTGCGATCGTGCGCCGGGATTTGCAGCGCGGCGTCGCCGATGACCACGGACCGCTTGATGTATTCCGGCGTCTTGTCGCGGAAGTAGAAGCCGACCTGCGAATGATCGACCGTTTCCTTGCCGGAGGCGGTGTAGTGCATCTGGAAGTACAGCTTTCCGCCCGCGGGGATCGGCGCGCCGGCGTTGTCGCCCATCATCTGGGCTTCGGCGCCAGGCGTGTAGGAGCCGACCGAACCGCCCGGAATGCCGGAGCTTTGCACTTTCGGGTCGGGGATGTGGTTCGAGACCATGTGGTGAACCACGGCGCGATCACCCGGCTTGAAGGCGACGGCGCGCAGCCATTTGTCTTCCT
Source organism: Hyphomonadaceae bacterium (assembly GCA_041398225.1). Taxonomy (GTDB): domain Bacteria; phylum Pseudomonadota; class Alphaproteobacteria; order Caulobacterales; family Hyphomonadaceae; genus JAWKVD01. The sequence goes on from JAWKVD010000004.1 coordinate 27,193, forward strand.
TGAAGGGGTTCGGAACGATCTGGTTCTGGTACTCGATGATGCCGGACGCCGGCACGGTGAACTCCGGCAGGTTCACGACATAGTCGGGCTTGCCGAGGCTTTCCGGCCATTCCGGAGCGACGTGCTTGGAGGCCTTCAGCGGGTCGGCGCCTTCGCCGCGCGGGGCGCCGGCTTCGATCCAGTGAACCAGCGTCTTGGTCTGATCGCCCGAGAGCGACTGATCGTCCTTGAAGTGACCGACATGCGGGTCCGCGTAGTAGGGCGGCATGCGGTCGGTGCGGATGGTCTCGCGGATCATCGGGGCGAAGCCCTTGACCGTTTCGTAGCTGTCGAGCTGGAACGGCGCGACGCCGCCCTGCTGGTGGCAGGCCACGCACTTGTCTTCGATGATCGGAGCGATTTCCTTCACGTAGGAGATTTGCTCGTGCTTCGCCTTGTTGGCCCGTTCGGGGAAGGCGATGGTTTGGCCGGCCTTGATGTCGACGCGCGCGGTCTTCACTTCCGTGCCGTTGACCAGAGCGTCGATCGCGTCGGCGGCGTAAGCCTGCTTCACGCGCGCCTTGGTGTTCGGCGAGGATTTTTCGAAGCGGTTGTCGAGGGGGCCGTGGTAGACGACTTTCATCGTCGTCGGATTGATCACGAAGACTTCGCCTTCGCGGGCGACGCCGAGCGATTCACCAACGAGCTGGTACTCGTCCATCAGCACCGGCACGTCGACGCCGATCTTGGCCATTTCGGCGGAGACGTCCTCGCGGGTCACGCCCAGCGTGGAGTTCATGAGGAAGAACTGGACGTCCGTGCCCTTGTAGGACGCCTGCAGTTTCTCGAGCTCTTCAGCGGCGGCGCGGGAGAATTTCGAGCCGTTGACCTGAGACACGACGACGACGGCGGGCGCGAAGCGGTAGTACCGCAGCTCGTGGTGCATCCGCGTATTGTCGGTGAGCTGGAAGTTGTCCGCCGTCATGGCGACGGCTGGAGCAGAGCCCGTGGGAGCGGCGAATCCCGCCTGAACGGCGACCAGGGCGCCACCTCCCATAATCGCAACCGCCATCGCGGACGCCAACAGGCGAGCTTTCATGCCTCTCTCTCCCTCCGGTTATATTCTCGAGATCATTCGTAACGACCGTTTCAGTATCATCCGGTCCATCAGAATCGTCAATCACGTGTAACGCAGGAGGAGGCCCACAACACCCGGGTTTCACCTCACTTTTTCGCTAGAACGCGCGGTGTGCGAGCGCCGCAACAGCTTCCCTAGGGACATGTTACGGGCGGGGCATATCCGGATCTGCATGTCCGGAGCTGAACGGGTCGGTCTGGAATCGAAACGGCCCGGGGAGCGCCCGGGCCGTTTGACTTGGGTGTATGGCCGGGTCGGTTACGCCCAGCGCAGATCGGCGTTGTTGACCGGAAGGTCGCGAATGCGCTTGCCGGTGGCCGCGAAGATCGCGTTGGCCACCGCCGGAAGCGTCGGGGGCAGAGCCGGTTCGCCAAGGCCGGTCGGGGCGTAATCGGTGATCAGGAAGTGAACATCGATTTCCGGGGCCTGATTCATGCGGATCAGCGGCATGTCGAAGAAGTTGCTCTGGACGGCGCGGCCCTTTTCGTAGGTGATCTGCTGCATCATCTCGCCGATGCCGTCGATCACCGAGCCTTCGCACTGGTTGTGGGCGTTGGTCGGGTTGATGATGTGAGCGCCGACGTCGGCGACGACCCAGACCTTGTGCACGCGCCAGTTGCCGTTCTGCTCGACCTTCACCTTGGCGACGTGGGCGAAGTGCCCACGGTGCGAGAAGTAGAAGGCGCAGCCCATGCCGACGCCCTTGGGCAGAGACGCGCGGTTGTCCCAGCCCGAACGCGCCCGCAGCTCCTTGAGAACCGCAGACATGCGTTTGGCGCTGAAGCCTTCCTTGCCGGCGCCCGGCTCGTTGGCGTCCGCCATCGGTCCCGAGAGGAGTTCGAGGCGCAGGTCCAGCGGGTCCTTGCCGGCCGCCAGCGCAACCTCGTCGAGGAAGGACTGGTAGCAGAAGCTGACCGCGTTCGAGACCGGGGCGCGCAGCGGTCCGGTGGGAATTCCGATCGGCATCAGCGACTGCCCGTAGGCGGCGGCCGGGATGTAGCCGTGGGGGAATTCCTCCGGGCTCATATTGGCGCTGGGCGCGGTGCGGCCGTTCTCGCCGAACGAGATGAAGTGGTTCGTCAGCGCGGTGAACTTGCCGGCCTTGTCGAGGCCGGCCTTGAAATGGTGCCAGCCGCCGGGACGGTAAGGATCGTGCTGGATGTCGTCCTCGCGGGTCCACACCAGCTTGACCGGGATGTTGCCCGCCTGTTTCGAGATGGCGGCCGCCTCGACCATGTAGTCGTTGGACAGACGCCGCCCGAAACCGCCGCCGCAGCGGACCATGTGGACGGTGATCTTGTCAGCCGCCACGCCGGTCGCGGCGGTGACCATGCCGATGCCCTGAGCCGGGTTCTGCGTCGGCGCCCAGATCTCGATGGAGCCGTCGTCCTTCACGTGCGCCGTGCAGTTCTGAGGCTCCAGAGGGGCGTGGGCGAGGAAGGGATAGGAGTAGGACGCTTCCACCACCTGGGCGGCATCGTTGAGCCTGGCCTGAGCGGCGGCGGCGGCCTTTTCGCCGGCGCCGTCTTCAGCGCCGCGCGGCGCCAGCCAGGTTTCCGGCTTGGCGGCGGCCAGTTCGCGCGCACGGGCGGCGAGGCTGTTGGTGGACTGGGCGGCGGTTGCGCCTTCGTCCCAGACGACCTTGAGCTTCTTGCGCGCTTCCTTGGCGGTCCACCAGTCGTCCGCGAGGATCGCGACGCCGTCGAGCAGTCCCATAAGGTTGTCGGTCTGACCGCGCACGATGAAGCAGTCGGTCACGCCCGGCAGCGCCTTGATCTCGTCGACGTTGGCGGACACCACCTTGCCGGCGAAGACCGGGCACTTTTCAAGCGCCGCGTACTTCATGCCCGGAACGACGGTGTCGATGCCGAAGATCGGCTCGCCGCGAACGATGCGCGGGCTGTCCCAGTTCTTCACGTCCTTGCCGATGATCCGGTAGGTCTTGGGATCCTTCAGCGCGAGCTTCGCCATCGCCGCCTTGTCGGGGGCGGGGATCATCGCGGCGGCTTCGGCGAGTTCGCCGTAAGTCGCTGATTTTCCTGACGCTTTGTGGAGGACGACAGACGGTCCGGTGCTCAGCTCGTCGACCGGAACGCCCCAGCTCTGGGCGGCCGCCTGCATCAGCATGGAGCGGGCGGCGGCGCCGACCTGGCGGTGCGGGACCCAGTGGTTCGGCGTCGCGAAGGAGCCGCCGGCGATCTGGAAGTCGTAGCGGGCGCGATCGGCGTCGGCCTGTTCGATCTGGACCTTCGACCAATCGGCGTCGAGTTCCTCGGCGATCAGCATGGGCAGCATCGTCTTGATGCCCTGACCGATTTCCGGGTTCTTCGCCATGATGCGGATGGCGCCGGACGGCGAGATCGCAACGAAGGCGTTGAGGTCGAGCGGCGGCGCCGCGGGCGTCGGTTCGGCTGCGCCGGCGACGGCGCCGTCCGTTGCGTCACCCACCGTGGCGCAGGCGGTCGAGAGGGCCAGCATGAAACCGCCGCCGGCGGCCGCGGACACTTTCAGGAAGGTCCGGCGGGACTGGTCGATGTCGGCGTTGGCCGGTTTGGGCTGGGAGCGTTCAAAAATGTCGACGGACATGGATCAGACCTCCCGGGTGTCGGCTGCGGGCAGTCCGGCGGCCGTCTTGATGGCGGCGCGGATGCGCTTGTAGGTGGCGCAACGGCAGGCGTTGCCCGACATCGCGGTGTCGATCTGCGCGTCGGTGGGCTTGGGCGTCTTGGAGAGCAGGGTGGTGGCGGCCACGATCTGGCCGGCCTGGCAGTAGCCGCACTGGAGAACGTCGACATCGAGCCAGGCTTTCTGGACCGCCTGTCCGACCGGGGTTTCGCCCACGCCTTCAATGGTCATGATGCGTTTTCCGACCGCGGAGGACACCGGCGTCAGGCAGCCGCGAGCGACTTCGCCGTCGATCTGCACCGTGCAGGCTCCGCATGAGCCGACGCCGCAGCCGAACTTGGTTCCCATCATGCCGATCTTGTCCCGAAGGACCCAGAGAAGCGGCATCTCGCCCGGTACGTCGACCGTATGGGTCTTGCCATTCACGTTGAGTGTAAAAGCCATTGTGGAGCTCCGCGGGCGATAGGCGGGGCATTGCCCCACGTCTCCGCCCTCTTGTTGTTACCCGCGACGCGCAAGTATCTTGCTGCGACCTTCTTACCCGTTGAATCGCCTATCGCCAACGGGGCGGGCCGGTTCGCAGACGCGCAAAACCCTGCCTGAAGCGCCGATCCGCTACACGGTTGCGCGAGCGTCCGTTCGCGAAAAGCGCGGCGGGACGGTTCAGGAGGCCTGAATCGTCAACAGGTAGGCCACCAGATCATCGACATGGCTGTCCTCCATATAGAAGGTCGGCATGTTGCGATGGCTGATCGTCGCCGCCTGTTTGAGATCGGCCGCCAGCGCTTCGGGGCGATACCCTTCCAGTACGTGCCGGAAAGCGGGCGCGGCCGAGTTCGGGCTGGTTTCGCTGTCGCCAAGCGCGTGACAGGACGCACAGAGGCTCTCGGCGACCTGCTGGCCGACCGCAGGATCGCCCGGCGCCAGGGTTTCCGGACCCGAGGGCGCGCTGGCGCAAGCCGCCGCCATCAACGCCGGAAAGATCATGGTGAAAAGAGCGGAAGCTCGACGCATGGTGTTGTGTCCCTCGTATCGTTTTGGCGTTTCGTTTTGGCGCGTCTCGTTTTGGCGTGGGCCGAAGCCTAGCGTCCCTTGAAGACCGGCTGGCGCTTTTCGACGAAGGCCTTCGCCGCTTCGGCATGGTCCTCGGTGGCGGCGCAGCGTGAATGGTTCAGCGCCTCGGTGTCGAAGCTGAGGCGGAGATCGCCTCGCTCCGCGACGTTGAGATTGCGCTTCATCAGGCCGAGCGTGATGCTGGGGCCGCTGGCGATGCGGCGCGCCAACGCCATCGTTTCGGCGGCCAGATCCGCGGGATCGACGGTCTTGGTCACCAATCCAAGACGCTCGGCGTCTTCGGCCAGCACCACTTCGGGCAGCAGGTAGAGTTCGCGCGCCTTCGCCGTGCCGACGAGTTGGGTGAGGAAGTAGGTGCCGCCGAAATCGCCCGAGAGGCCGACTTTCGCGAACGCCGTGGTCATTTTCGCGCCCCTGGCGGCGATGCGGAAATCGCAGGCCAGCGCGATGGACAGGCCGGCGCCCGCGCATGCGCCGGGGATGGACGCGATGGTCAGTTTCGGCATCTCGTGCAGCCAGCGCGAGACTTCCATTTTCTGACGGAGCTGGAAGGCGGCCTGTTCAGGAGAGGCGCCATGATTGGCGCCGCCTTCGTTTTTCGCGAAGCCTTTGACGTCGCCGCCGGCGCAGAACGCGCCGCCCGCGCCGGTGATGACGACGGCGCCGACCGTCGGATCGCCCGCGAGCCTCGGCAGGGCTTCGAGCAGTCCGTCGAGCATGTCCTGGGAGAGGGCGTTGCGGGCCTCGGGCCTGTTCATGGTGAGAACGGCGACGCCGTCCTCAATGGTTTCCGTGAGGTCGGCCATGTCTGTCTCCCTGAACCGTTCTTGGCTGTCGTCTTATCGAACTATCGATAGGTCGCGGCGGAGAAAGCCGCAAGCGCGCCGGGGGGATGATCCGGGCGCGCCGCTTGACGGGGACGGGCGGACCTGCGTCTTTCGAGAAACTGTTCCTTGCTGAAGAGAGCCGGTCGATATGCCGAACGCCATGGCCAAGTTCGTTTTTTCATTGCCGTCGTCGATCCTGACCGCGATGGCGGGCGGTCGCGTCGAGGTCGACGGCAAGGTGCTGGACCCGCGCATCGCCCTGATGGCCAAGCAGGCGGCGGCGCGGCCGTCGATGACCGCCTTTCCGCCCACGATGGCGCGCGAGGGCATGAAAGCGGCGTTCGCAATGATCGACGCGCCGCGACGGGCGAATGTCGCCGTGCGCGATCTCAAGGTCCCCGGCGCGGCGGGCGATCTCGACGCGCGTCTTTATACGCCGCCGGGCGCGACCGGGGATGAGCCGCTTCTTGTTTACATGCATCAGGGCGGGTGCGTGATCGGCGGCGTGTGGACGTGCGATACGTGGTGTTCGATCCTCAGCGAGGACGTCCGCGCCGTGGTGCTGAACGTCGACTACCGCCATGCGCCGGAGCACAAGTTTCCGGCCGCCGTGGACGACGCCGTCGCGGCGTTCGACTGGGCGGTCGCCAATGCGAAGGATCTGGGCGCCGACGGCAAGCGCGTCGGCGTGGGCGGAGATTCCGCCGGCGGATATCTTTCGGCGGTGGTCTGCCAGGCGCGCAAGCGCGCGGGTCTATCGCAACCGTGGCTGCAGCTGCTGATCTATCCCGCGACCGACTGGACCTCCAAGGACGGTTCGATGGTTACGATGGGCGACGCCTATCCGTTGAACGCTGAGGTGATGGCGTGGTTCACCGCCCAGTATCTCAACGATCCGGAAGCGGAGGCCAGCGACTGGCGCTGTTCGCCCGCGCTCGCCCCAGACAAGACCGGTCTTGCGCGCGCGCTGATTTTCACCGCCGGGTTCGATCCGCTGACGACGCAGGCCGAAGCCTATTCGCGCATGCTGAAGGATGCGGGCGTCGAGACGCTCTATCGCAATTACCCTTCGCTCTCGCATTCGTTCACGGCGATGTCGGGCGCCGTTCCGGCCGCCCGGGATGCGCTGGAGGAAATCGCACAGGATGTGAAGCGCGCGTTCGGGTAAGGCGCGGAACCTGTTTCCGCCAGGCCATCTCTACCAGGCGAGTTCCTTGCCGTTCCATGCGAGGAAGCGGCCGGTCGAGGCGATGTCCAGCTTGTCGATCAGCGCGAGCAGACCCATGGCGCTTTCTTCGGGCGTAAGCGCGGCGGCGGGGCCGCCCATCTCGGTTTTCACCCAGCCCGGGTGGACGATCAGAACCGGCACGCCCTGCGGTTTCAGTTCGGCGGCGAGGCCGCGCATCAGCCGGTTCGAGGCGACCTTGGAGACGCGGTAGGCGAGGGCGTCGGACGCGCTGCTCTGCGTCGATCCCATCTGGCTGGAGATGGTGACGATCTTGCCCTTGGCGGCCTTTACGTTCGGCAGGAATGCGTTGGCCACCATCAGCGGCGCGATGGCGTTGACCGCAATCGTTTCGGCCAGTCCCTCATAGTCCATGTCGAGCGCCGACTGGCGGTCTGGGCCCGAGACGCCGGCGTTGTTGATGAGTACGTCGATCGCTTCGGATTCGAGCCTGCGCTTCATCTTGGCGACGTCGAGCGGATCGCCGACGTCCATCTCGATCACCTCGATCCAGCCGCGCGCGGCGGCGGCCGCGTCCAGTTCGGTTCTGTCGGACGAGCGGCGGATGGCGGCGAAGACCTTGTCGCGGCGACCGGCATAGGCGCGCGTCAGAGCGAGCCCGATACCGCGATTGGCGCCCGTGATCAGCACGACTGCCATACCGCCGTCCTCCCTTCCGGTCCTGCGCTGCAGGCCGGCCCTTCACATCCGCGCGCCCGGCGCGCATCCGCCGGGCGCACGCGCCCCTTCCAGTCCGGCCCTAGCGGGTCGGTACGGGCGTTTCGCCCCGATAGTCGTAGAACCCCCGATTTGCCTTGCGGCCAACCCAGCCGGCCTCGACATATTTCACCAGAAGCGGGCAGGGGCGGTATTTCGTGTCGGCCAGTCCGTCGTGCAGCACCTGCATGATCGACAGGCAGGTATCGAGACCGATGAAGTCCGCGAGTTCGAGCGGACCCATCGGATGGTTGGCGCCGAGCTTCAGCGCGGTGTCGATGGCTTCGACCGTGCCGACGCCTTCATACAGCGTGTAAACTGCTTCATTGATCATCGGCATGAGCACGCGGTTGACGATGAAGGCCGGGAAGTCTTCGGCGTTGGTCACCTTCTTGCCGAGCCGTTCGGCCAGCGTGACCGCCGCATCGTATGTGGCCTGATCGGTCGCCAGTCCGCGGATCACCTCGACGAGCTGCATCAGCGGCACGGGGTTCATGAAGTGCAAGCCGATGAAACGTTCCGGCCGGTCGGTCGAGGCGCCGAGGCGTGTGATCGATATCGAGGACGTGTTCGAGGCCAGGATCGAATCGCGGGGGAGGACCTCGCAGATGCCGTTGAAGATCTCGCGCTTGACCGCTTCCTTCTCGGTTGCGGCCTCGATGGCGAAGTCGACTTCGGCGAAGGCTTTCAGATCGGCTGCGGCGCGAATTCTCGCCAGAGCGCTCGCCCGCTGGTCCAGCGTTATCATTTCGCGGGAGACCTGACGGTCCATGTTCCGCGTGATGGTGGCGATGCCCGCCTCGATTCTGTCCTTCGAAATGTCGTTCAGGAGGACATCATAGCCGGCGAGCGCACAAACGTGGGCGATGCCGTTGCCCATTTGTCCAGCGCCGACAACGCCAATCGTTCTGATACCTGACATGCAGCCTCAGCCATTAATTCAACTATCGGGTCAGGCTATCCACCCCGCCTGACGAACGCGAGTCATGCTTTTCGCACTTGCACAATCAAAGGTGAATATGCGTCAACGTGTGGCGTTTTGGCACTAAGCGACATGCCCTGCTCACAGGTGTTTGATCGCAAACGCGGCTCTCCTGCGTTTCGCCATGGCCGCAGGCGCCATTTTTCCTACGCTGGGCGCGCCGCAAGGATATAGTGTCGGCAATTCAAGGCATGTGCGGTGCGCGTGGTCCGGTTCACGGACTCCCGCGCCGCAGCCGGAGAGGCAACGGGCCGCTCGCCGGATTTCAGGACGCCGGCGTCGGGATCGAGAAGGGAGGTCTTCATGAAGACCATCGGCATGAACACCATCGATATCAAACGCAGCCGCGGGGAACGCAGCCGCGGGGCGACGATCATTCGGTCTCTTGGCGCGGTGCTGGTCGCGGGCGCGGCCGCATCCAGCGCGTTCGCGCAGGACAAGGAAACGCGGCCGCCGAAGCCGCTGACGCAGCCCGACATGGCGATCCTGCAGGAGGCGGTCGATACGGTGCAGAAGGACGCCGAGTGCCGGGCGAGCTATGTCATCACCACCGAGGCCCGGCCGAAGGACATCGTGCCGAACTGTTCGGACCCGGCCTACGACCCTTACGTCGTTCGCGCGATCGAATCGATGACGTACCAGTTCGAACTGTTCGACGGCGAGCCCTTCGACAGCGATCCGCTGATCTATCCCTTCGTGTTCGGCAAGGCGCCGGGCGCGCCGGCTGAAGACGCGGGCACGCCGCCTGTGCTCAAACGCTCGATCTCGCCCGCCGAACTTTCGCGTGCGATCGAGCGCGCCAAGACGGGCGGCGTCTGCGACGCCACCTTCACGGTGGGCGTCGACGGCAAGCCCAAGGACATCCATCCGAATTGCGACCCGGCCAAGCTGGACAAGCAAATCGAGAAGGCGATCGAACGAATGGAGTATGAGCCCGGCATGAAGGACGGCAAGCCGGTCGAATGGCCGGACGTGAAACAGCCGATGAACCTTACGAACCCGGACTAGTCGAGCCGGGCGTTCGCTCTTGTGCGAATTGCGGAACATGGGAAGGGTGGACGGATGACACCGTCCGCCCTTCGCTTTTTCGGGCTGCTGGTCAGCGCTGGAGCGTTGTCGGCGTGCGTGACCTCGACCGCGAACGTGCTGCGATACGAGCCCTTTGAATCGGAGGCGGCGACGCAAGCGGCGTTGCGCGCAGCGGGGCCGGAGCTGCGCTTGATGACCTGGAATATCGGATATGGCGGTCTCGGCGCCTCGTCCGATTTCATCGCCGAGGGCGGGAAGCGTCTGCGTGCGCCGAGCCGCGCCGCGGTGGCGGACAACGCCGCCGGCGTCGCCGCCACGCTGGAGGCGCATCCCGCCGACGTCGTTCTGATGCAGGAGCTCGCCGGGCCTGGTCTGCTGACCCGCAATGTCGATGTCGCGGGCGCGGTGCGTGAGGCGGCCGGCGAGGCGCGGTTCTACTTTTCGCCGGACGTTCGTTCGCGCATCTGGCCGGGTACGCTCAGCCTGGTGCATGGCCCGGCGATGATCGTCTCGGTCGACGCGGATGAGCCGGCGGCGGTGGACCTGCCGGATGAACCGCACGCGCTGGCCTACCTGATCGCGCGCAACTACCACGCGATGAGTCTCGACCTCGATGTCGGCGGCGCGCCATGGACGCTGATCAACGTGCACCTTGCCGCCTACGAGACGAGCGGCACGCGGGCGCGCCAGCTTGAGGCCGTGTTCGGCTATGCCGAGCGTCGCCGGAAAGAGGGGCGTGCGGTGGTGATCGGCGGCGACTTCAACATGGCCCTGCGCGACGGCTGGGACAGCGATGGTCCGCCCCTGCCGCGCGAGGCGTTTCCGCCTGGCTGGTCGATCGTGGCGGACGCTTCGCGGCCGACGGTGCGCGGCAAGTCCGGCCCCTATGTCGAGGGCGTATCGCGGGTCTCGCTGATCGACGGGTTCATCGTGTCGCCCGAGGTGAGGGCGGTTTCGGTCGAGACGCTGGCGACGGGCTTTCGCTACGCCGACCATCAGCCGGTGACCGCCGTGTTCGTCCGGGCGGACGGGGGCGATCCGCCGACCTAGGCTGAAAAATTATATTGCAAATAATTCGCAATCGCATATATTGACCGTGCGGCGCAGATGAGGCGCTGCGACGGGAATGCGCGTGACGATCATGAAGATCCGTAATCTGGCGAAGACGCTGACCTATTCGATGATGCACCTTGGCGTGGCGGTCACGGTGGCGTTTGCGTTAACGCGCGACTGGCGCGTGGCGCTGGGCGTCGGGATGATCGAGCCGATGGTGCAGACGATCGCCTACACCGTGCACGAGCGTGTGTGGGAGCGCTTCGGAGTCGCCTCAACACCGCACAGCCATTCGTGAAAATCTGCGTCTCCGTGCGCTCCGGCTTGCCTCGCGGGGGGCGCCTGTATAGGCGAGGGGGACTTCCCTCAGGAATCCCCGCGTGTCGCTCGCCAACACCCTGAAGACGCTCAACGACGAATGGACGAACTTTTCGGTGGCGCGCCATGCGCGCTTCCAGGGGTTTCTCGTCACATCAAAAAATTCCGGCACCCACTGGGTGAAGTACATGTTCGCTGTCGCGCTGGCGGACACGTACGGCGTTCCACGCCCCGAATACTTCTCCGAGAACGCCGTGCGGCCCTATATCGGTTGGCCGAAGGACGAGCCGGTCTATCCGGAGCTGCCGCGGCTGGCGTTCTCGCACACGATCCCGCACCGTTTCATGGACTGGCCATGGGCGCGTTCGATGGCCAAGCCGCCGCCCTATGCGCTGTGCGTGCGTCACCCGATGGCGATCCTCGCCTCGCATCACGCGAAGTGGGAATACGACATCAAGGTCGACTGGCTAACCTATCTCAGGGGCGATCCGGCAGGCGCGGCGTATCGCTGCGATCTCTACTGGCTGGCGCGGTTCTGGAACCGCTGGGGCGAGATCGCGGAACGCTATCCTGAAAGCGTGCTGCGTGTGCAGTACGAGGAAACCCAGAAGGACCCCCGCGCGAGCCTTGAAGCCATCGCCCGGCACTGGCGCATTGACCTTCGTCCCGAGGCGATCGACGCGGCGCTGGAGGCCGGCACCAAGGACGCGATGGCGCTGAAGGTGGACCCCGGGGCCGAACCCAACGTGCTGCAACAGCGCTCGACGGCTTTGCCCGAGCTGTTCGCGGGCGAGGCGCTGGATGTCTATGCGGGTCTCGTGAAGAAGCTGTTCCGGTACGATCTGGGCTACGATTTGATGTCCCCGCCGGGTCGCTGAGACCGCCAGCTTCAAAAAATACATTTGATTCAATTATCTAACATGGGCGCGCTCGCGCGCACCATTTCTTTTGCGCGCGTATTGACAAACTTACACATCTTGCATATGTTGCGTCTACTGACAGAGACAACTCCCGCCGTGAAGCCCCAAGGGCAAGGCGGCGGACGAAAGGAGACTGACATGACCAAGGTGATCTATCGCGGCCACGAAGTCGTCGCCAACGACAACGCTTCGGTGAAGTCGCAAGCGCACGACGCGGTCTATCGCGGCGTCCACTACGACCCCTCGGCGGCCAAGCCGGCGGCGAACGCCCCCAAATCGCGCGTGACCTATCGCGGCGCGAAAGCCGCCTGACGCCCCCAGACGGCGGCTTGAAACCGGCTCGACAGAGGCCGGGAGAAGGACTGCCGGGAAACCGGCGGTCCTTTCTTTTGACGGTCGTTGATGTGACGCGAAACGCCGCCGGAGCTGGACGCTTCGGCGGCGCTTGCGCGGCAGGTTGATCGCTTGCCTAGTTCATCGCCCGCGATGTGCCGATGAGGTCGACCGGCACGCCGTTGAGGGCGAGCTTCTTGTTCTCGACCGTCACCTTCACCTCGTCGCCATCCTGCACGCGGCCTTCGAGGATCATGCGGGCCAGCGGGTCCTGCAGCTCCTTCTGGATGGCGCGTTTCAGCGGGCGGGCGCCGTAGACGGGATCATATCCCAGCTCGCCAAGCAGATGCATGGCTTCGTCGTCGAGCGACACGGTGATGCGCCGGTCGGCGAGAAGCTTGTCCAGACGCTTGAGCTGAACGCCGACGATGCGGTCGATCTCGGAGCGGCCAAGCCGTTTGAAGAACACGATCTCGTCCACGCGGTTGAGGAATTCCGGGCGGAAGTGCTGGCGGATGGCGGTCATGACCGCATCGCGCGCCTCGCCGGAAATCTCGTCCGTCCGGTCCTCGGCCAGCGCGTGCGCGCCGAGGTTGGAGGTCATGACGATCAGCGTGTTGTTGAAATTGACCGTACGGCCCTGACCGTCGGTCAGGCGACCGTCGTCGAGCACCTGGAGCAGGGTGTTGAAGACGTCCGGGTGAGCCTTTTCGATCTCGTCGAACAGGATCACCTGATAGGGGCGCCGGCGGACCGCCTCGGTCAACGCGCCGCCTTCTTCATAGCCGACATAGCCCGGAGGCGCGCCGATCATGCGCGAGACCGCGTGCTTCTCCATGTATTCCGACATGTCCAAGCGCAGCACGGCGCTTTCGTCGTCGAACAGGAATTCCGCGAGGGCCTTGGTGAGCTCGGTTTTGCCGACGCCGGTCGGGCCGACAAAGATGAAGCTGCCGATGGGGCGGTTGGGGTCCTGAAGTCCGGCGCGCGCGCGGCGCACCGCGTTGGCGACGACTTCGAGCGCTTCGTCCTGACCGACCACGCGTTCGCGCAGCTTGTCCTCCATGTGGAGGAGCTTGTCGCGCTCGCCTTCCATCATCTTGTCGACCGGGATGCCGGTCCAGCGCGACACGACCGCTGCGATGGCGTCGGCGTCGACGACTTCCTTCACCAGCGTGCCGCTTTTTTCCGCGGGATCCGCGTCGCCTTTCTTCTCGGCCTCCGCGATCAATTGCTCGAGGGCGGGGATTTCGCCGTATTTCAGTTCCCCGGCGCGGGCCCAGTCGGAGCGACGTTCGGCGTCGGCCAGTTCGGCGCGGGCGCGATCGAGCTTCTCCTTGGCCGAAGTGGCGCCGGCGAGCCGGCCTTTTTCGGCGTTCCACTGCGCGGTGATGCGGTCGCTTTCTTCCTGGAGTTCCGCGATCTCGGCTTCACGTTTGCGAAGGCGTTCCTGAGAGGCGTCGTCTTTCTCTTTCTTGAGCGCTTCGACCTCGATGCGGAGCTGCATCAGGCGGCGATCGATCTCGTCGAGTTCTTCGGGTTTGGATTCGACCGCCATGCGCAGACGGCTGGCCGCTTCGTCCATCAGGTCGATGGCCTTGTCGGGCAGGAAGCGGTCGGTGATGTAGCGGTTGGACAAGGTCGCGGCGGCCACGATCGCGGCGTCCGAAATGCGGATGCCGTGGTGGACCTCGTACTTCTCTTTCAGGCCGCGCAGAATGGAGATGGTGTCCTCCACCGTCGGTTCGCCGACAAAGACCGGCTGGAAGCGACGGGCGAGCGCGGCGTCCTTCTCGACGTGCTTGCGGTATTCATCCAGCGTCGTAGCGCCGACGCAGTGAAGTTCTCCGCGAGCGAGGGCGGGTTTCAGAAGGTTGGAGGCGTCCATCGCGCCTTCGGACTTTCCGGCCCCGACCAGCGTGTGCATCTCGTCGATGAAGAGGATGATGTCGCCCGCGGCCTGCTGAACCTCGTTCAGAACCGCCTTCAGGCGCTCTTCGAATTCGCCGCGAAATTTCGCGCCGGCGATCAGCGAGCCCATGTCGAGCGCGAGAAGTTTCTTGCGCTTGAGCGTTTCGGGCACGTCGCCATTGACGATGCGCAGGGCGAGACCTTCGGCGATGGCGGTCTTGCCGACGCCGGGCTCGCCGATGAGGACGGGGTTGTTCTTGGTGCGGCGGCTGAGGACCTGGATGCAGCGGCGGATTTCTTCATCGCGGCCGATCACGGGATCGAGCTTGCCCTCGCGCGCCGCCTCGGTGAGATCGCGCGCGTATTTTTTCAGCGCTTCGTACTTGTCCTCGGAAGAGGCGGTGTCGGCGGTGCGGCCCTTGCGCAGATCGGCGATCGCCTTGACCAGCGCGTTGGTGGTGACGCCGGCGTCCGAGAGCGCTTTCGCGGCTTTGCCCTTGCCCTTGGTGGCAGAGAGCAGCAGCCGCTCGATGGTCACATAATCGTCTCCGGCTTTGGTCGCATCTTCCTCGGCGGCCTGGAAGAGCTGCGCGAGTTCCTGGCTGAGGCCGACCTGGCTCTGGCCGGTCGCGCGCGGCAACGCCTCAAGAAGTTTTTCGATGCTCGCCTGCGCCGCGTCGGGGTCGCCGCCCGCGGAGCGAATCAGGTTGGCGGAAAGCTTGTCGCGGTCAGCGAACAGGGCCTTCAGCAAGTGTTCGGGGAGAAGCTGGGGGTGGCCGGCGGCCAAGGCGGTCGTCTGCGCGCTCTGCACCGCGGCGCGCGCCCGCTCGGTATAGCGTTCAAAATCCATTTTTGACCCTTCAGGAAGCAGTCAGTTCGAAATCAACATGGCCAGACGCAGTCGCCCTGCGCCGGTCGATCTATACGAGGCCCCTGTCGGCGACCCCTTTCGCCCCGCCGTTCCGAAATGGACCCGGCAGCGCAAGAAAGAGGTAGGGGAGAAGTTGCCCGGAACAAGAGGAATACCCGATGCGAAGAGAGACTTTGACGGGGGTCAATCCGTCGCGGTCGTTCATTCGTAGTCGCGATAGCGCTCCCCGAGCATGGCGGTCGCCAGCGCGTGAATCACGGCGACAACGATCGCGAACCCGATCGCGGACAGCATGCTCTCGATACGGAAACCCGGCACCAGCCAGCTCGCCAGCCCCAGCATCATGGCGTTGAGAACGAATGTGAACAGGCCGAGCGTCAGCAGGTTTATCGGAAACGTCAGCACGAACAGGATCGGCCGGATGAAGATGTTGACCAGACCGAGGACCGTCGCCGCGACCAGGGCGGGAACCAGTCCGGACAAAAAGACACCGTCGAGCAGGCGGTCGCCGGCCAAAAGCGCCAGAACCGTGGACATCCAGCTCAGCAATGGGTGGAGTCTCGGTCGACGTGACGTCATCATGGCGAGAGCCCTTCCTCAGTTGAACGTAGCGTTCTAGTCCCTTTCGTCCAAACGGAAATGATTCCGTGACAACGCCTTGCGGCGCCGCATGTCCTTGGCGCAATCTTTACGGGCAGGGGCGGCCCGTCCTGCTGGATGGAGCGGAAGACGATGCTCAGATTGCCTGGCGCCTCCGGCGTGACCCGGACAGGTGCGATCCGGATGAGCGTGATGTGTTCGGCGCTTGCGTTGATGGCGGCGCTGTCAGCGTGCCAGAAATCCGGAGACGCTGCGGGCGAGGTGGTCGTCACGACCGCATCGGTGGACACGACGGGGTATGCTCGCCCACAGCTCAACAGCGGCGAACCCAAGGATGGCGATGTGCGTCTTGAGAGCGTGCCGCCGACCGTCGCCGGCGCCTTTATCGATGCGCGCTGGTACGGCCCCGGCAATGAAGGCGATTATGTCGACATAGTTCCGAGCGGCTACACGACGACGAGCGGCGAGATATCCTACGCCTATGTCCGCGAGACGACGGATAGCGGTCTTCGTGTGCGCGCCCCGATCAACCCGGGTCAGTACGAAGTCCGTTATGTGCTGCAGATGCCGACCGAGCGTCTGGTGAAGGCGGCGGTGCCGCTTGAGGTGATCGCGGCGACGGCGACGCTTGAAGCGCCCGAGGCGGCGCAGGGCGGCGAGACGCTGTCGGTCGACTGGACGGGACCCGCCGGCGAGGGCGATTACATCGACATTGTTCCCGAGAACGCGACAGCGACGACCGGCGAGATCGCCTACGCCTACACGCGCAACGGCAATCCGGCGTCGTTGCGGGCGCCGGGAGAGACGGGCGCCTACAAGCTTCGCTATGTGCTTGAGGGACCTGACGGTCGTCGCGTGATCGCGAGCAAGGCGCTTGCGGTGACGACGCCCGAAGCGGCTCTAACCACGCCTGAAGCCGTTGAGCCCGGCGCCGATTTCGAAGTGACCTGGACGGGGCCGGGGTATGAGGGCGACTATGTCGATCTCGTTCCGAAGGGCTATGAAGAGACGTCCGGCGAACTGGCCTATTTCTATACGCGGTCGGGCGAGACCGGGTCGCTCAAGGCGCCTGACCAGCGCGGCGAATACGATATTCGCTATGTGCTCGAAGCGCCCGGCGGGCGGATGGTGCTGGCGCAGAGTTCACTGACGGTCGAATAGGGCGCGGTTCACGCGCCCAGCTCGTTCGAGTTAGTGCCCAGCCGGCGCCGGGCCCTGTCTCGGCACTGGTTTCTGAACCAGCGGAACCAGCAGGAACATCAACGCGAAGCAGATCGTCATCGCCAGGAACATGTCGCCGAACGTCATGATGGCGGATTCCAGCTTCATGCGCTGCGCCAGTTGAATCAGGGCGGCCCTGTGAGGGTCGGGGTCGCCCATCAGCCTCATCTTCGCTTCGACCTGTTGCAGATAGGCGTAGACCTCGGGCCGCGTCGGATCGAGACCCGCGGAGATTTCCTGTTGGTGCAGGTTGTTGAAGTTCAGGCGCATGGTGTTGAGCGCGGCGAGCCCGACCGCTCCGCCTATGTTGCGGCACACGGTTATGAGACCGGTCGCGTTCGGCAATTGCGGCGGCGACAATGTTCCCAACGCCAGGAAGTTTACGGGAACCATCGACATGATGATCCCGGCGCCGCGCAGCATTTGCGGCCAGAAGAGTTCGTAGAAGCCGGAGTCCACCGAGAGGTAGTGATTCCACCATAGCCCTATGGTGGTGAGGATAAGTCCGATCACCAGGACGATGCGCGGATCGATCTTGCGGATCAGCGCGCCGGCGATCGGGCCGCCGATGAACATGCCGATGCCGCCAACGCTCATGATCATGCCGATCTGCATTGCGTTGAGGCCGCGAACCTGACCCAGAAACAGCGGCATGATGTAGACGGTGCCGAACAGTCCGAACCCCACTACTGTCACCAGCAGCGACCCGACGGCGAAGTTGCGATCGGTGAAGACCTTGAGATTGACGACAGGGTTCTGATGGGTCGCGGCGCGCCAGAAGAACACCATTCCGGCGCCCGCGCAGATGACCATCCACATCACCAGCTCGCCGTCCTCGAACCAGCCGGCGGAGGGGCCTTCTTCGAACACCCATTCGAACGACCCCAGGAACAAGGCCATGGCGCCAAGTCCGATCACGTCGATCCGGCGCAGCAGGTTCAGGTTGAGCCGCGATCTCGGCAGGAAGTTCCAAACCAGCCAGAGCGAGACGATCCCCGGTACGACGTTGATGAGGAACAGCCAGTGCCAGCTGGTGTTCTCGGACACCCATCCGCCGAGCGTAGGCCCGATCGACGGCGCCAGCGTGGCGACCATGCCGATCATCACCTGTTGCAACATCGAGCGGTTGGGGCCGAACAGGCTGAAAGCCGCGGCCATGGTGGTGGGGATCATCGCCGATCCGGCGAAGCCCTGAATGCAGCGGAAGACCACTAGGCTGTCGAGGTTCCACGCCAGAGCGCAGAGCATGCTCGAGACCACGAAGGCGGCGGCCGACAGGCAGAACAGCACGCGCATGCCGAATGCGCGGTTCAGCAGGCCGGAGAGGGGGATGCCGATCACCTCGGCGATCAGATAGCTGGTCTGCACCCATGCGATCTCGTCGGCGCTGGCCGAGACCCCCGCCTGGATTTCGGCGATGGAGGCGGCGACGATCTGGATGTCCAGAATCGCCATGAACATCCCGATGACCATGGCGAAGAAGCCAATGTTCAATCGGGTGTATTCAGGCGTGCCTTGTTGAGGCGGGACCCAGTCCGCACTGTCCGGGCTGGGCGCGCCGGTCGCCGGCGCGCCGCTCATTTCGCGGCGACTCCCATCGCTCCGCAACCGGTTGCGCCGGGCTTGGTGATGACGGTCGTCTCAACGGCGAGGCCCGAGCGCATCAGCCCCGTTTGCAGCGCGGCGTCATCGAGCAGGATCTTCACCGGAACGCGTTGCACGATCTTGGTGAAGTTGCCGGTCGCCGTATCCTGCGGGATCAGGCTGAAGGTGGAGCCGGTGGCCGGAGACAGGCTTTCCACGCAACCGGTCACTTTCAGGTCGGGGTAGGCGTCGACGTGGATCTTCACGTGCTGGCCCGGCGCCATGTGCTCCAGCTGGGTCTCCTTGTAGTTGGCGACGATGTAGGCGTCGTTCGCCGGGACGATCGACATGGCGACCTGTCCGGGGGAGAGCAGCTGACCGGGGGAGACGTCCTTGTTGGCGATCACGCCGTCGACCGGCGCGCGCAGGTCCGAACGGGAGTGATCGACCTGGGCGGCGTCGAGCTGGGCTCTGGCGGCCTCGACGCGGGCGTCGGAGGAGCGCGCGGCCGCTTCGGTGCTCGTGAGCTGGCTGCGCTGGGCCGTGACCGTTGCGTCAGCCTGCGCAAGCTGCGCCTTGGCGGTGCGGTTCGCGGCTTCCGCCTGATCGAGGCGGGCTTTGGGGTACCAGCCTTTTTCGGCGAGGCTGCTCAGTCGTTCGAGGTCGCTGGAGGCGAGGCCGGCTGCGGCGCTGGAGGCTTCGCGGGCGGCGACGGCTTCGGCGAGCTGGTCGCGCTGGGCGGCGACGCGCGCACGGGCCTGGGCGGCGTCCGCCTCGGCCTGGGCCAGCGTGGCGCGCATTTCCTCGAGCTTGGCTTCGGTGTCCTGCGATTCCAGCGTCACCAGCAGGTCGCCGGCTTTCACGGGCTGGTTGTTGTCGACATAGATGGCGCTGACATAGCCGGCCACACGGGGAGCCACTGCAGTAATATCAGAACGGATATAGGCGTTATCGGTCTTCACCTGATAGCGTCCGACCAGGAACCAGTGGACGCCGAATGCGATTGCGGCGATCAGGATGACTGGAACGGCGATACGCAGCACCTTGCCGCGTTTTCCTCCCGCTGGAGGTGCGGCCGGCGTTTGCTGCGACGATGCGCCGGAGGGAGGGGCGGCTTCGGCCGTCATACCCTCGGTTGGCTTGGGGGCATCTCCGTCGGGTGGGGAAATGTTATCGACCTTGATGGAAGTCAGCGCCATGGGCGATCGTCCGTACTTGAACGCCGCATCGGGGAGGTGCGGCCGCTGTTGTGGAAGCGGTTATATGTAATGTGCGTTACGCGCGCGTTTAAGAGTAGCGGTAGATAATAGAGAAACAAGCGGGGTGAACCCCCAAGGAGACAAGAATGTCGGCCGACCCGGAGCCTTCGGCGACCGAAGTGACCGCCAAGCCCGCCAAACGATCACCTGGCGAAGAGCCGGGGCGCGCCGAGTTGCGCCGGGCGGCGTTTCTGGCGGCCGCGCGGGAAGTATTCCTTGAGAACGGTTACGAGGGCGCGAGCATGTCCGAGATCGTTCGTCGGGCGGGCGGTTCGATGTCCACGCTGTACGAACAGTTCGGAGACAAGAAGGGCCTGTTTCAGGCTGTCGTGGACCGTCGCGTCGCCGAGATTACCCGGCAGAGCGAGTTGGAGCTGGAGGGACATACGCCGTTGCGCGAAGGGCTTGAGCGCATCGGCCGCTATTACGTCCAGCAGCTGACCTCGCCGGAATCGCTCAACATGGTGCGGGCGATGATTTCCCAGGCGCGCAATTTTCCCGAGATGGCGATGAAAATCTCCTACCGCATTCCGGAACGGGTGCGGGAATCGCTTGGCCATTATCTGCGCGACCGTGTCGCGGCCGGAGAGATCGAGATCGACGACTGCGAAGGCGCCGCCGCCGCATTTCTGGATCTTCTGCGCGCCCGGATGCAGTTGCGCGGGCTGGTGGATGTCGACTGGCGACCGAGCGAAGAAGAAGTGAAGACGATCGTCGATCGCGCGGTCAAGGTTTGCCTGGGCGGGATATCCGCACTCTAGGCGGAGGTCGTCGGACGGGCGGTTCGCCTACAACGGCTATTTGCAGCGCGCCCAGTGGAACTCCTGGGGTTGCGATCCGTCGAGGCGCGAGATGGTCGCCGCGAGGCGGTCCTTGCCTTCGGTGCGATAGCTGATGCGCTGCGGGTATTCGTTCTGGGGATTGTCGAACGTGACGCTTTGCTGATCCTCGGGAGCGAAGGCGGCGGGATTTTCGATGAAGGTCGCGGCGCGCGCGCCGTCCGGCTGGACGACATAGGTCGCGGGCGTTGTGCGCAGATCGACGCGAGCCTGCTCGAAGAAGGCGAGGCGGCCTTCGCGCATCGTGCCCGCATAACCGAACATCACGCCGCCCAGGGGAGCGGACCAGACTTCCTGGTTGGCTCCGTCGTCCGAGATCCAGCAACCGTACATCCAGCCGAACCGGCCCAATGTGGACGTGTCCGGACCGCTGGCGCAGGCCGCGAGCGCGAGAGCGGCGGCGCCGACGGCCAGTTTTCCGGCCACCTTCGGAAGGCTGCGTGATGACGTCATTTGCGGCGACCTTTCCCTGTCGGTTCAGAACGGGGTAGCCAAAGCCGTCCGCGCGGACAAGCGTCCGGTTCCATGGATCGGCGCGGGCGCCTCAAGTTTGACGCCGCTGATGCGGCCCGAACGCTAGTTCTCCGCGAGATCGGGCATCGTTCCGGGGCGTTGGTCCGGCGCCGCCGGAGCGGCCACGGGAATTGCGCGATAATCGCCGGAGCCCGTCTGCTGTTCGGCTTTCGCCATGGCCACGGCCTTCTGGCGATCGAACTCTGCGTCGCGCAACGCATCGATGCGCGATTTCTCGCTCAGGAAGGCCTGAAGCTGTTCGCCGTCCAGCTTGCGGCCGGTCGGCAGGCGCAGCTTCATGGCGTTCACCGGCTTGGAGTGCACGTAGACTTCGTAGTGAAGGTGGGGGCCGGTGACGCGGCCTGTGGCGCCGACATAGCCGATCACCTGGCCCTGACGCACCCGCGCGCCTTTGCGCAGGCCTCGTGCGAAGCGGCTCATGTGCGCGTAGGCCGTTTGGTAGCCGTTGGCGTGCTGGATGCGGATGTAGTTGCCGTAGGTCGACCAGGGGCCGATGCGTTCGATCACGCCGTTGCCGGCTGCATAAATCGGCGTGCCGACCGGCGCGGCGAAGTCGGTGCCCTTGTGCAGCTTGGTGTAGCCGAGGACCGGGTGACGCCGGTTGCCGAAACCGGAGGAGAGACGGGCGCCGTTGATGGGTGTCTTCATCAGGAATTTCTTCGCGCTCTGACCGCTCTCGTCATAGTAGTCGGTCTGACCGTCATCCGTGGTCGAGAAGCGATAGAAGGCCTTGGTCAGCGCCTTGCCCTGCATGGAAGCGTAGAGCACGTCGCCCGTTTTGACAGGCGCGCCGCGTTCGTCGTTGAACGTCTCGTAGAAGATCTCGAACTGGTCGCCCGGATGCACTTCGCGCTGGAAGTCGATGTCGTAGCCGAAGATCTGCGCGTAGTCGGCCACCTGTTGGTCGCGGGCGCCGCCTGCGAGCGCCGCTTCGTAGATGGACGTGTCGATCTGGGCGGCGACGTCGCGATAGGCCGGCGTGAGCCGCGCCACGAGTTCGTGAGTCACCCACTCGCCGGAACTGGCGCGCGCGACCAGCACCTGGCGGTCGGCTTCCGGGCGCAACGACATGCCGGCCATGCGCGTTGCGCCGGTGGAGGGGTCGGTTTCGAACCAGGTGGTGACGTTTTCGCCGACACGGACATGACGCAGGTCGATGAATTTGGAGGCGGCGTGAGCGGCGCTGCTCGAATCGGCGTGGTCGGCGCCGATGCGGTCGAGCAGTCCGACGAGCGTCTCGTTGCGGCGGACCGCTCCCTGACGCATTTCACGCGGCGCGATTTCAAGGTCGTCGGCGTGGTTGTAGGTGGCGACCTGGGCGCGGACGTCGAGTTCGCCTGCGTCCGCAGCCGGCGCGACGACCCGCGACATTCCGCCGGCCAGAAACAGTCCGCCGCCCAGTACGGCCGCGGAGGCGACGCCCAGTCCCCATTCGAACACATGACCGCTGAACAGCCCCTTGCGCGCGGGCGCTGCGGGCTGGCTCAGTTCGAGAATTCCCTCATCGCCGGGGTTAATGGCCGTGTCCTGAGGCGCGCCGTCGGCGGAAGCATCTTGCGCCTGGTCGTCCGGAGGCGGGAACATGCCGGTGTCTCGGGTCATCGAAGGTGTCCCACAGTCATTTCGCAGTCATCTCTTTCGTGGGACAAGATGCACGCACAAAAGCAGATTTGCGTCACATGATTAACGATTGATGGCCGGAAAAGAAGACTTCTCTGCACCGAATGTGCCGCAAAGAAGGCGCCGGCTGCTGCTGGCCGCCAGCGCTGGCGGCGCTTTGGTCGCAGGGCTGGGGATCGGCTGGCTCGCGCGTATCCCGCTGGGAGAAGGAATGGTTCGTTCCTTCTGCGCCGATCAGGGCCTGGACTGTCAGGTGACCATCTCCCGGCTCGACTTCGGCGGGGTGACGCTTACGGACTTTGCCATCGCCGATGCGGGAACCGATGTCCGTATCGCCCGCGCCGCCCGGCTGGCCGTCGATCTCGCCTGGTCCGCCCCGTGGAGCGTCCGCCCGGACTGGGTGGGGGGCGACGATGTCGAGGTCAGGGTCAACCTGACAGGCGAGGGCGAGCCGCTCGGCCGGGTCGGGCAAATTCTGTCGCAGCCGCGTGAGGCCAGCGCCAGCCGCAAGACCGCGATGCCCCGCCTGGATTTTCGCAGCTTGCGGCTGGTCGCCGATACGCTTGTGGGGCCGGTGGAGGCGACCGGCGAACTGATTTCGCGCAAGACCGACAGCTTCCATCTCGACCTGCGAGCGGCGCCGCTCGACCTCAAGGAAGCCGCGGGTCAGCTACGGCTGGCTGAGGCGATGCTGAGCGTTCGCGGCGAAGGGGCCGAGATCTCCGGCGAGGCGCGGTTCGACCTGCCGCGTATGACCGCGCAAAACGTCGATATCGAAGGCGCGCGGCTCAATCTCGCGATGCGCCAGACGGGCGGAGGGCTCGCGGGCGCCGGCGCCTTCGCCGCGCAGACCCTTCGAGCTGGCGGCGTGGATGTGTCGGCGACGGAAGCGCGCGCGGACATTCAGGCGGCGGCGCTCGACCTTTCGTCGATGTCGCTGGACACTCTGTTGCTCAGCCTGAGAAAGGTCGCGATCACGGGGCAGTCCGGCAGCGGCGCCTTCGGGAGCGCTGCATGGAGTTCGGGCAAGCTCGATGCGCGGATCGACTCTCAGGAAGGCGGCGCCGCCGGAGGCGACGTTTCGATCATCGCCGAGCGCGTCAAATTACCGGTCGCCGACGCCGAACGCCTCGAAGTCGACGGCGCCGTGCAGCTTTCGCCGGGACCGGACGGGGGCTTGGCGCGTGCGTTCGACGCCACGGGCACGGCGAGGCTGATCGGGGCGTCGCTCAACGAGGATACGAGCGCATCGGCCGGGGATCGCCTGAAGTCGGCTCTTGGCGCGGTGCTGCCTTCGTTCGGCGACGCGGCGTCGCGCGCCTTGCGCCGGGCGGGCGAACATTTCGAGCTGGCGCTGCCTTGGTCGTTCCGTGTCGACGATGGCGGATATGACGCCTCGGCGCTGCCCGGCGTCACGTTTCACGCCGACAGCGGGATGAGCGGGGCGATCACCGCCGAGGCGTCTCCGGCGGTGTTCAGGCTTTCCAGCCGTGGCGGCCTTTCGTGGGATGCCGTGGGCGCGCTCGAACTGTCCGGCGGCGGCGCTCCGGATCTCGTTGTTCGTTTGCTGGAGGGCGCCGGCGGAACGTCGTCGCTGACCGCCGTGGGGTCTGCGGAGATCCGTTCGTGGCGGGTCGGCGACGATACGCTTGCGATGCAGGCCAGGCAGTTGAGCTTCCGGTCCGCCGAGGGTTCGGGCGTCGGCGTCGCTGATGTGCGCGCGCAGGTCACGGGCGCGTTCGCCGGCGGCCGCTGGACGGGTGCGACGGCGAGCGGAGCGGTCAAGGCCGACTGGACGCCGGCCGGATATCAGGTGGAAGCGCCGGACGGCATGTCCTTGTCCTGGAAGGAGGCGCGCTACGGGGAGACCGTGATCGGCGCGGGAAAACTCACCTATTCCGCAAACGGTCCGCTGGCGCGCCAGGAGGAGGGGCGAGCGGTCGGTCAGGGCGTACTTTCGGGGCTGGATGTTCCGGTCAACGGCGCGGGGTACACGGCGCGTGCGCATCTGCCGCCCGCGACGATCTCGTGGTCGATGCAGGACGAGATCGTCGTCGACGCCGCGATGCGCGGGGCGGGCGTCGACCTTCTGACCGGGGATGGCGAGGTCCCCGTTCGCCTGGGAAAGCTTGAGACCCGCCTTCGTCTGGGGCGGGGGTGGTCGGCGACGGGCGCGTTCACGGACGGTGCGGTCGAGGCCGATACGGTGCATGCGAGCGGCGTCGCGGCGCGCTACAGTCTTGCGGGGGCGGGAGACAGGCTCAGCGGGTCCCTCGATGACGTGAAGGTTCGTTTGAGCGATCCGCTCACCGGCGCCGGTCGTCGCTACGAGGACGTGAATTTCGAAGGTCGCGCGCGACTTGCGGACAGCAAGGCCGACTTCTCGGGCGGCTTCACGCTGGTGCAGTCCGGCGTGTCGCTGGGGGCGGTGACCGGCGTGCATGATCTTGGAACCGGAACGGGCGAGATGAGTCTTGCGCCGACGGTCTTCGTGTTCCGGCCGCGTTCGTTCCAGCCCTACGCGATCTCGCCATTGCTGCGTGGCCCCGCAAACGTGCAGGGGCAGGTCGAGGTTTCGGGCGGGGCGACATGGTCGTCGAACGGATTGCAGATGTCGGCGGCCGCCGACATTCGCAAGCTGGGTTTCGCAATCGCCACCGCGGGCGTGTTCGAAGGCGTGTCGGGACGGATCGTCGTCGATGACCTGCTTCATATGCATTCGCCGCCGGGGCAGGCGTTGACCGTCGACCGCGTTACGCTGGGCATTCCGTTCGACAATGGCCGCATCGGGTTTCAGCTCGACGGCTTCGATCGCGTGCGTCTGGAAGGGGCGTCCTGGCCGTTCGCCGGCGGAGAGATACAGGTGCTGCCGACGGATTTCGTGTTCACCGCCCAGCAGAACCGGGTTGTCGCGCACGCGTCGGACTGGAACCTGCGGCAGCTCGTCGAGGCGTTCAAGATTCCGGATCTGGCCCTGCAGGGAAGCGTGAACGGCGACATACCGCTGGTGTTCAGCACGGGTTCAGCTCGTATCGACCATGCTTTGCTCAAGGCTTCGGATGATGGCGGCGTGATTCAGTACACGGGCGGCGTCGGCGAGGCGGCGGCGGGTTCTGATCCGAACGTGCAGATGCTGTTCGGCGCTCTTCGGAACTTCCGCTTCAAGGTTCTGAGCGTGGAGCTGGACGGCGACGTCCTTGGAAGGATCATGGTGAAGGCGAACATTGCGGGATCGAATGTCGACCAGCTGAAGACCGGCGCCATTGCGGATATCGTGGCCGGCACGCCGTTCGATCTCAACATCGGCATCGACAGCGACCTTCTGGACCTCCTCAACACGGTCCAGCGGGGCAATGATGGCGTGGATGCGGTGGTGCGCTCGATCACAGGGGCGAGTGATTGACTGCCCCCAGGAACGGTAACAAGGTCGCGCCGTCATGCCGGGCGTGATCAGGCAGAAGGAGGCATTTATGCGGTTGTTGCGCATAGGACAGACCGGAGCCGCAGCGCTTCTGGCGATCGGCGTTTCCGCCTGCGCCACGGTTCGGCTTGAGGCGCCGAAGGACCCGATCCGAATCGACCTCAACGTGAAGATCGATCAGGAGGTCAGAGTGAAGCTCGACAAGGAAGTCGAGGATCTGATCGCCAACAACCCCGACGCGTTCTGATCGGAGAAGGGGACATGGACATGAAGATGATCAAAGCCATTCGCAGCGCGCTGTCCGCCCTTGTCGCGGTCGTGATGTTTGCGGTCGCGGCTCCGGCGCTGGCGCAGGATGCGGTGCTGGATCAGGCCAAGGCGCAAGGACAGGTCGGCGAGATGTACAACGGCTATCTCGGCGTCGTGGACGGCGCGTCGGTCAGCGCCGACGTTCGCCGGCGTGTTGACGAGGTCAACGCCAAACGTCTTGCGGCCTATACGGAGCTGTCGAAGAAATCTGGCGAGCCGGTCACCACCGTCGCCGCTCTGACCGCCGAAAAGCTGATTGCGCGGGCCTCGTCCGGCGAGAAGGTGAAGGCTGGTTCCGATCAGGGTTGGAAGCCAAAACCGTAGCGTTTCCGCCCGACCGGCGATCGGTAAACAAGTGATTAACGCGCGGTCTTCGGGCCGCGCGTTTTTTCATATCTGTGTCCCGCATGGGGAGCGAATTAAGGAAATTTTTGCCTTGGGTCAGAGCGCGGATCGGTTAGATTCTGCATCGCAAATCACGATCCTCTGGCTGTGGGAACGATCATGAACTCCTCGAAGCTTGCTGCGTATCTTGCGTCCCGGATTTGTCATGACGTCGCCTCGCCGTTGCAGGCTCTCATGAACGGATGCGATCTGGCTTTCGACGACAGCATGGGCGGAGCCATGCAGGCCGAAGGGCAGAAGCTGCTGATGGAGGGCGTGGCCAAGCTCAACGCCAAGGTGCAGTTCATGCGGCTTGCGGTGGGGTCGCAAATTCTGTCGGAGGGGCAGGCCAATCCGTCCGAAGGCCAGCAGAAACTGGCGATGCTGATGGCGGTCGGCAAAGGCAAGCTGGAATGGGCGGTGGACGCGCCGCTCTCCAATCTGCAGCTGCGTTTGCTGCTCAATATGGCGCTGCTGATGCTCGAACCGGTCGACAAGGGCGGTCTGCTTAGCGTTTCGGCGCGCGAGATCGGGGATACGGTGCGGTTTGACGTTCGATCCAGCGGCGGGTCGCCCAATTTGCGTCCGGAAATCCTGCAGGCGCTTTCCGGCCAGGAGCCCGAACGCGGCTGGAGCGGCGGCGGCATCCAGCCCTACTACACCCGGTTGCTGGCCGAAGAAGCGGGATTTCAGCTTGCTCCATCGAAGGAAGACGCCGTCATCGTGCTGACGGCTGCTGGCCCCAAGGCCGAATTCTAGGCGCCGCGCAGACCATCAGGGTTTCCCGAGCGTTATCAGGCCAGCCCCGTATCGCTGCCCGAGAGCAAGAATTCGGTCACGCACATCAACGCCCTGCAGCGATTTCTTAACCGAATGACGGCTTTTGTTGTGCGAAGGCGTGCGGGTTTCCGATTGCACGCGTCGAGAGCGACCTCATGGATGATCTCCTCAGCGAATTCCTGACTGAAACGGCCGAGAGCCTGGATGTCATTGACGTGGAACTTGTGCGTTTCGAATCGTCGCCTAACGACAAGAACACGCTGAACAACATTTTCCGCCTTGTGCACACTATCAAGGGGACGTGCGGCTTCCTCGGGTTGCCTCGCCTCGAAGCCATCGCCCACGCAGGCGAAACGCTGCTCGGCAAGTTTCGCGACGGCGCACTCGACGTAACCCCGGACTACGTGTCCCTCGTGCTTGAATCGATCGACCAGATCAAAGTGCTGGTCGCCCATCTCGGCGAGGAGGGCGTGGAGCCCGACGGCGACGACCGTCCGATTATCTCTCGCCTCGAAGCGGCGGCTGAAGGCCGATCCGAGTTTTCCGAGGCGCCTGCGTTCAAACCGGCGCCGGTTGCGGTCGCGGCGGTCGCTGAGCCGGAGCCCGAACCCGACGACGCCGGCGATCCGGACCTTTCCGGCGTGCCGGAGGGCAATGGTCGCTGGGACGCCGACCAGGGTCGCTATCTGCGGCCGGGCGAGGTGACGCTGGCCGAACTCGAGGCCGCGTTCGCCTCGGTCGACGGTCCGCCGGAGGTTCAGAACGCGCAACCGACCGCGCCGGCCGGAGGCTCGGGCGGCGGCGCCGGTGTGCATGACGACGATCATGAGGGCCGCAAGGGCGGGCCGGGGCCCGCCTCCATTCGCGTCAATGTCGATGTTCTCGAAAGCCTGATGACCATGGTCTCGGAGCTGGTGCTGACCCGCAACCAGCTGATGCAGATCCTGCGCAAGGCCGAAGACAGCGAATTCAAGGGACCTCTGCAGCGCCTGTCGAGCATCACGGCCGAGTTGCAGGAAAACGTGATGAAGACGCGCATGCAGCCGATCGGCTCTGCGTGGAAGAAGCTGCCGCGCATCGTGCGCGACGCCAGCCGCGACCTAGGCAAGAAGATCGAGCTGGTCATGGAAGGCGAGCAGACCGAGCTCGATCGTCAGGTGCTTGAGCTGATCAAGGACCCGCTCACGCACATGATCCGCAACTCGTGCGACCATGGGGTCGAGGCGCCGGGCGACCGTCTCGCGGCGGGCAAGTCTGAAGCCGGCACGATCAAGCTGCGCGCATATCACGAAGGCGGCCACATCATCATCGAGGTCGGCGACGACGGCGCGGGACTCAAAACGGAGCGCATCCGTCAGAAGGCCATCGAGAAGGGTCTGGTCGATCCGGCGGAAGCGCACACGATGTCCGACACCCAGGTGCATCGGATGATCTTTGCGCCGGGCTTCTCCACGGCGGCTCAGGTCACCAACATCTCGGGCCGCGGCGTCGGCATGGATGTGGTGAAAACCAATGTCGAGCTGATCGGCGGCACGATCGATCTTCGCGCCAAACAGGGCGAAGGCACGACGTTCGTAATCAAGATCCCGCTGACGCTCGCGATCATCTCGGCGCTGATCGTCGGGGCGGGCGAGCACCGTTTCGCGGTTCCCCAGCTCTCGGTGGTCGAGCTGGTGCGGGCCGGATCGCGCTGCGAGCACAAGATCGAGTTCATCAAGAACACCCGCGTATTGCGGCTGCGCGACAAGTTGTTGCCGCTTGTCGGGCTGTCGGATGTGCTGGGGCTCGGCGATGACGGCGTCGATCCGGGGCGGGCCGATCTCAACTACATCGTCGTGATGCAGGTCGGCGAAACGCGCTTCGGTCTCATCGTCGACCAGGTGTTCGACACAGAGGAGATCGTGGTCAAACCGCTCTCCAAGCGTCTTGGCTCGATGACGCAGTATTCCGGCGCCACGATCCTGGGCGACGGCGCGGTGATCATGATCCTCGATCCGAACGGCGTCGCCACTTCGGTCGCCAGCGCGGCGCACGCTGTGCGTCGTGTCGCGAAGGAAGAGCGTGACGCGGCCCATGCGGGCGCGGGCACGCAGGAACAGACGAGCTTCCTGCTGTTCCGGGCAGGGGGCAGCGAACCGCGAGCCTGTCCGCTCAGCCTCATCACGCGACTTGAGGATCTCGACGCTTCGACATTCGAGGGAACCCATCGGGGGCCGGTGGTCCAGTATCGCGGCCGGTTGATGCCGCTGGTGCATCCTGTCGGCGCGCACGCGATGCGGAGCGAGGGCCGGCAGCCGGTTCTGGTGTTCAGCCAGGGTGAAAGCGTTGTGGGCCTCGCCGTCGAGGAGATTCTCGACATCGTGGAGGACAGGCTCGACCTTCAGCTTTCCGGGCAGGCGCCCGGCGTGCTCGGCACGGCCGTTCTGAAGAACCGCTCCACGGAGGTTATCGATCTCGGCTATTTCCTGAGCCAGGCGGACCCGGCGTGGGCCGAGGCTGCGGCCGGTCAACGCCGCAAGCGGCAGCGCGTTCTGCTGATCGATACGCACCCCTTCTTCCGCAACATGCTGGCGCCGCTGCTTAAGGCGTCGAGCTATGATGTCGAGGTGGCGTCCGATCTGGAGGAGGCGCGCGCGCGTCTCGCCGAGGGCGCCTTCGATGCGGTCCTTGCGGATACGGATGCGCTGCCCGATCCGGAAGCGCTTCAAACCGAACTCGGGGCGGCCCTGCAGGCGCCGCTCATCCCGATGACGAGTCGGCAGGATGCAGCCTACACGGCGCTTGGTCCGAGCGTTTCCAAGTCCGATCGTCATGCGCTGCTGGCGGCGCTCGACCAGGCTATCCGCGTGCGTGGAGAAGCGGCATGAGCGAGCAGGAATACGTCACCTTCCGGATTGGCGGGCAGATCTTCGGCGCCAGCGTTTCGGAGATTCAGGATGTCTTCAGCCCGGTCCATATGACCCCGGTGCCGAAGGCCGCCGGGGAGATCGCCGGCGTGCTCAATCTTCGCGGCCGCATCGTGACCGCGATTTGCGCGCGGGCGCGGCTCGGTCTGCCTGACCTCGAATCTGATGCGCCGGAACCGCTTGCGATCGGCGTTGAGCGCGACGGGGAGAATTTCGGGATCATCATCGACGCCGTTGGCGAGGTGTTGCGTCTGGATGAGGGGGATCTGGAGGAAAATCCTGTCAACCTCGACCGGACCTGGGCCTCGGTTTCGAAGGGCGTTTACCGTCTGGAAAACACACTTCTGGTCATCATGGACATCGACAGGATGCTCGCCTCACCGGACGCCGGTGAGCAAGCGGCGGCCTGACGATCAGCATTGGGAGCTGTCCTGGCATGAAACGTTGTCTGATCGTGGACGACTCTCGCGTTGTCCGAAAGGTCGCGCGCCGGATCGTCGAAGACCTGAAGTTCGAGGCCGAGGAAGCGGCCGACGGGCAGCAGGCGCTGAACCTGTGCCGCGCCGCCATGCCGGACGCGGTGCTGCTGGACTGGAACATGCCGGTGATGAACGGCATCGATTTCCTGCGCGCCCTGCGCCGGGAGCCGGGCGGCACGAACCCGGTCGTCGTTTTCTGCACGACGGAAAACGACATGTCCCATATCGCCGAAGCAATGCGGTCCGGGGCCAACGAATACATCATGAAACCCTTCGACTCGGAGATCATCCAGTCGAAGTTCACGGAAGCTGGGCTCGTCTAGGTTCAGCCGGAGAAACACTGTGTCCCTAGCCGCGCCTGCCGGGCAGCCTCAAGGCCGTATACGCGTGATGGTCGTGGACGACAGCGCTGTCGTTCGCGGACTTACGCGTCGCTGGCTGGAAGTTGACGCCCGCATCGAACTTGTTCGCGTAAGTTCGGATGGAGCGCAGGCGATCGAGGATGCGAAGACCTGCAATCCCGACATCATTCTCCTAGATGTCGAAATGCCGAAGATGGATGGCCTTGCGGCCCTTCCTCAGTTGCGCTCCGTCGCGCCGCGAGCGCGGATTATCATGGCGTCCAGCCTGACCTCGAAGGGCGCCTCGACGACCATTCGCGCCCTGTCGCTCGGCGCTGCGGATTATATCGCCAAGCCGGAGGCGACTTCGCTGGGATCCGCGGAGGCCTACCGCCGGGAGCTGGTCGAGAAGATTATCGCGCTGGCGCCGCGCTCACGCACGGCTGACGCACTGGTGCGGCAGGCGCCCGACGCCAAATTCGCGCTACGTCCGCCGCCGCAGCGGTCCGCCGGCAAGCCGCAGGCGCTCGTGGTCGCCTCGTCGACTGGCGGTCCGCAGGCGCTGCAGAATTTCCTCGGGCCGATCGCCAAACATATCGATGCGCCGATCCTGATCGTCCAGCATATGCCGGCCACCTTCACGGCGATCTTCTCGGAGAAGCTGGGCCAGGCTGTCGGAAAGCCGTGCCGCGAACCGGTCGATGGCGACGTTCTTGGGCCGGGCAGCTTCTTCCTCGCGCCCGGCGACTGGCACATGAAGATCGCGCGCCATGGCGGCGCCAACGTGATCCGCCTGGACCAGACCCCGCCCGTGAACTATTGCCGGCCGGCGGCCGACCCGATGTTCGAAAGCGCCGCAGCCGTCTTTGGCGCGCGGCTCGTCGCGGTCGTGCTGACGGGCATGGGCGCCGATGGGCGCGGCGGCGCCGGCCATGTCGTCAAGAACGGCGGTCGTGTCGTGGTTCAGGATGAAGCCTCAAGCGTGGTCTGGGGCATGCCCGGCGCCGTAGCGATGGCCGGGTACGCAGAAGCCGTTGAGCCGCTTCCGGAGCTCTCGCGGCGCACACTCAGAATGATGAACGGAGAAATCGCGTGAACAGTCAGGACTTCGAGTTCGTCGCCAGCCTGCTGCGGATGCGCTCCGGCATCGTGCTCACGCCGGACAAGACCTACCTGCTCGAGAGCCGGCTGGGGCCGCTCGCCCGCAAGGAAGGCCTGCCGTCCATCGAGGACCTTGTGCAGGTTGTGCGCTCGCGCCGCGAAGAACGCCTGATCGCGCAGCTTGTCGATGTGATGACGACGAACGAAACGTTCTTCTTCCGTGACCGGACTCCGTTCGACATCCTCAAGGATACGGTGCTGCCCAAATTGGCGCAGGAGCGTCGCGGAAGCCGCATCAGGCTGTGGTGCGCCGCCTGTTCGACGGGGCAGGAGCCCTATTCGATCGCGATGATGCTGGATCAGAGCCCGCAGCTCACGAACGGCGTGCCGGTCGAAATCGTCGCCTCCGACATTTCCGATCGCTGCCTGGAGCGAGCGCGGCAAGGTCTGTTCACGCAATTCGAGGTGCAGCGCGGTCTGCCGATCCAGATGCTGATGCAGTACTTCACCCAGCAGGACGACCAGTGGCGCATTTCCGAGAAAATTCGCTCACGCATCGGCTTCCGCAAGCAGAACCTGCTGGAATCGTTCATGGGGCTTGGCCGGTTCGACATCATTCTGTGCCGCAACGTGCTGATCTATTTCGACACTCCGACAAAAGCCGGCATCCTCGACAAGATGGCCGCGCAAATGAACCCCGGCGGAAGCCTGCTGCTGGGCGCTGCGGAGACTGTTCTCGGAGTGACGAACAACTGGCAGCCCAATCCGGAGCGGCGCGGGCTCTATACCGTCTCGCAAAAGGGCGTGAAGGCGGCCTGATCGGCGTTTCGTCGATTTCGCACTTCCCGACTTCCTGAAAGCGTAGTCTGGCCGGGCCTTCGCGTGCGGGGCGTCTTGCCGTGGGCCGCGCGCGCTTCTATGCCGTAGCGCGACAGATATTCAGAAAAACGGGGAGTACGCCGCCCATGACCCAGGAAGCTTTTGTTTGCGACGCCGCTCGCACGCCCATTGGTCGCTTTGGGGGATCGCTTTCCAAGGTTCGAGCCGACGATCTTGCCGCCGAGCCGATCAAGGCGTTGATGGCCCGCAACAAGGACCTGGACCCGCTGGCGATCGACGATGTCGTTTATGGCAACGTCAACCAGGCGGGCGAAGACAACCGCAATGTGGCGCGCATGGCGCTGTTGCTCGCCGGTTTACCGTCGGATGTTTCGGGGGTCACGGTGAACCGCCTGTGCGCCTCCGGCATGGAAGCGGTGGGGCAGGCCGCTCGCGCCATTCGTCTTGGCGAGATGAACCTGGCGATCGCCGGCGGCGTCGAGCACATGACGCGCTCTCCTTTCGTGATGGGAAAGGCCGACAGCGCCTACTCGCGTACAGCGACGCTGGAAGACACCACGATCGGCTGGCGCTTCATCAACCCGAAGATGCAGAAGATGTACGGCACGGAGTCGATGCCGGAGACCGGCGAGAACGTCGCCGAAGACTATCAGATCTCGCGGGCGGATCAGGACAAGTTCGCGTTCAACAGCCAACAGCGCGCGGCGAAAGCCATTGAAGCGGGGTACTTCCGCGAAGAGATCGTTCCGATCACGGTGAAGGAGCGCAAATCCGAGACCGTGGTTGACGCCGATGAGCATCCGCGTCCGGGCACCACGCTTGAAGCTCTGGCGAAACTGCCGACGCCGTTTCGCGAAGGCGGCACGGTTACCGCCGGCAACGCCTCGGGCGTCAATGACGGCGCCGCGGCGATGTTCGTCGCTTCTGAAGAAGGCGCAAAGCGCAATGGGCTTGTTCCGCGCGCCCGCATTCTCGGCATGTCGGCGGCGGGCGTTCCGCCCCGCGTGATGGGCATCGGTCCGGTTCCGGCGACGCAGAAGCTGTTGTCCCGCCTGGGTATGAAGATCGGAGACTTCGACGTCATCGAACTCAACGAAGCGTTCGCCAGTCAGGGCATCGCCGTGTTGCGGCAACTCGGCGTGCCGGAGGACGCCGAGCATGTGAACCCGAACGGCGGCGCGATCGCGCTCGGACATCCGCTCGGCGCCACGGGCGCGCGTCTTGTGCTGACGGCGGTCCATCAGCTCGAGAAGACGGGCGGCAAGTACGCCTTGTGCACGCTGTGCATCGGCGTCGGCCAGGGGCTTGCGATCGCGGTTGAGCGCGTCTAGCCGCGCGTCCGTCCCTCGCGCAAAGCTGCAACGTCGTCGCACACCTGATCGAGTTTCCGCTGGAGCAGATCCGTGCGGGCGAGGATGTCGTTCTCGCGCAACGAGTCGAGTTTGTCGTGCAGCAGCATGATCTCAAGCTCCGCACGGAGGTTGACCACATAGTCGTGTTCCGCCGCCGCGCGATCCTTCGTCGCTTGCCGGTTCTGACTCATCATGATCACCGGCGCCTGCACCGCGGCGAGCATGGACAGGATCAGATTCAGGAAGATGAAGGGGTAGGGATCGAACGCCCGTCCGGTCGCGGCGAGGACAAGATTGACGCCGACCCACAACAACAGACAAGCGCCGAAGCCGAAGATAAACCGCCACGACCCGCCGAAGCTCGCGACCGTGTCCGCCAGCCGTTGCCAGAAGGTACGGTCGTCGATCAGCACCGGCGCCAGTCCGCTGGGGCGCTGATCGGCGATCAGATCGATAACGGAGCGCTTGCGTTCGCTGAGGGCGGCGTAGTCGCTATCGAGAAGGTCGCGAGAAAGGCGTTCACGTAGATCCATGGCGGGTTTCCTCATCCGCATCCGGGCGTCAGCCGGGCAATTAGACACGAGCTCATGAGGAGAGGAAGCGGAACATTCTTCGGCGTCAGCGGTTCTTTACGCGCCAGTCCGCGCGATAGGCGTGGTCGTCAAAAGAGGAGAAGCCCGCATGAACCGCGACATCATCGAAGGTCAGTGGAACCAGGTGAAGGGCGCCGTCAGGAAGCAGTGGGGGAAGCTCACCGACGACGACGTCGAGCAGGTCCATGGCGACTACGACAAGATGATCGGCAAGATTCAGGAACGCTATGGCGTCGCACGTGACGTGGCCGAACGCCAGATCAAGGAGTGGCGTCACTAGTCCGGCCTGCGTCTCACCCGTCGTCATCGATGTCTTGCAGCTCCCTTGGGTCAACGGCCCGACGGGAGCTGTTTGCATTTGCAATTGGCGATCGCGCGCGTATCAACTCAGGCGCGCAAGGGCGGCGGTCGCCGGACACGAAAGGAATGTGGATGGACGCGACGGTCACTCCGTTCCTGATGTTTGAGGGCGACGCAGAGGAGGCGGTTAGCCTCTATGTTTCGCTCGTTCCCAATTCCCGCATCGAACATATCGAGCGCTACGGTCCGGAAGGGCCGGGTCGCGATGGCACGGCGATGCGTCTCGATTTCACGCTCGCCGGCGTCAAGTGCCGGGCGACCGACAGCTATGTGTCGCACAAATTCGGGTTTACGCCCTCGCTTTCACTGTTTGTCGATCTGCCGGACGAGGCGGCCTTCGAGGAGGTCTATACGGCGCTGTCCTATCTTGGCCGTGTCCTGATGAGTCCTGCGGCTTACCCGTTCGCTCGCCGGTTTGCGTGGTTCGACGACCGCTTTGGCGTCTCATGGCAGCTTAGCGTCGCCTGAGCGTCGCACGTCTGTCATCGAAACGGGGCTAAGTGGACGCCGGTTCGGATAAAGGATCGTCAGGGAGCCTTCGATATGCGCGTTGTTCTTGCCGCCGGTTGCGCCGTTCTTCTTGCGGGCGCGGTCGCTTGCACACAGGCTCAGTCGGCTGACGGCGAAACGTCTCAGGGCGGCGAGGTTCGAATCAACGAGATCCAGGCGATCGGAACGCACAACTCCTACAAGACGGCGATCTCGCCGGTCGAATTGCAGGCGATCGCGGCGCGCAATGCGGACGCCGCCCTGTCGCTGGACTACTCGCACCGTCCTCTGGCGGAGCAGCTGGACAAGGGCGCGCGACAGATCGAATTGGATCCTGTCGACGATCCGGACGCCGCCTTCTCGGACCCGATGGGGCCGCGTCTTCTGCGCGCCCAGGGCATCGAGGTTCCCGACTATGATTTTTCGATGATGAAGCAGCCGGGCATCAAGGTGCTGCACGTCACCGATATCGACTATCGCTCCAACTGCCGCACGTTTGTCGATTGCCTTTCACAGATCAAAACGTGGTCGGATGCGCATCCGGATCACACGCCGATCCTGATCATGATCAACCCGAAGCACTCCCCGTTGTCATGGGAAGGCGCGACGCCCGTGCATCCTTTCGGCAAGGAAGCGTTCGAGCGTATGGACGCCGATATCAAGTCGGTCTTCCCGGAAGACAGGATCGTCAAACCCGACGATGTTCGGGGAACGCACGCCAGCTTGCGCGAGGGCGCGATGGACGGCGGCTGGCCGACGCTCGCCGCCTCTCGCGGCAAGGTGATCTTCGCCGTCGACGATGGTCCGGAACACTGGGCGGCTTACGTGGAAGGGCATCCTTCGCTTGAAGGCCGCATGGCGTTCGTCAACGCCAACCCCACGCCGGATGTTCCCGAGGCCGCCTATGCGACCATGAACGAACCGAAGCGCGACCTGGCGCTGATCCAGCAGCGGGTCCGCGAAGGGTTCCTGGTGCGCACGCGCGCCGACGCTGACACGCGCGAGGCTCGCGAGGGCGACACGTCGCGTCAGGAAGCGGCGTTCAACTCGGGCGCGCAGTTTGTTTCGACGGATTATCTCTGGGAAGACGAGCGTTTCGGCACTGGATATACGGCGTCGCTTCCGGGCGGCGGCGAGGCCCGTTGCAACCCGATAAACGCGCCCGAGGGCTGTTCGGTCGACTAGCCCGCAGCGGCGAGCGCATCCGGCGCCGGAAGACCTGTCGCCGGCGTGTCGCCGCGCCACAGGCCGACCTTGCCGTCGACCTTTGCGCACATCGCTGTCAGAGCGGTGGCGCCGCCGAACGCTTCGGCGGAGAAGCGCATCAGTGCACGCACCTTGTCGTGTTCCTGTTCGCTCAAGGCGCTTCGCAGGCGCCAGCGCAGTTGCTGCGCGAAGGCCATGCGCAAGCGCAACGGCCAGGCTACGCCGCGCAGCGTGGCTATGGCCGCATCGCGTTGCGCGCCCGGCTCCAGAAGCTCGGCGACGCCATAGTCGCCGCCCATCAATCCTGAGGCGATGCGCAGCTCGGTTTGGGTCGGACGACGGGCGCCGAGCAGGCGGCGGTATTCCTTCAACGCCGCCTCTGCGCCGGGATAGTGTTTGCGAAGGAACATGATGACGCCCTTCTGCAGATAGAGGAGGGCCTCGTCCTGCGTTTCGCCGGCGTCCGTTTCGAACGGCGCGAAATCCTGAAGCGACCAGGTCTGGTCGATGCCTTCAAAGATCATCCGGTTGTACTTCACCCACTTGTCCGTGGTGTGGACGCCAAACGTCCGGTCTGACATCGGTCCGCGCCAACCGGAGTGTGTGCGCTGCAAAAAGATGGTGCTGTCCAGAAACACGCCGCGATGCGCGCGAGACATGCGCAGCATCATTTCGAAGTCCTGGCTGCGGTGCAGATCGGTGTTGTAGGGGCCGACTTCGAGCTGGGCTTGGCGACGAACCGCCCATGCCGGATTGGAGAGGAAGCAGTGCTCCATCAGCTTCACGACCAGGCGGCGGGGGTCGCGCGTGGGATAGGTCTCGTAGATGAGCGGCGTGTCGGCTGTCGGGGGCTTGTCGCCCTCGAAGCGCGCATAGCGGCCAAAGCTGAAGGCGGCGGCGGGATCGGCCGCCAGCGCCTGTGCATGCTCGGCGAGCGTGGTCTTGGGGAAGATGTCGTCGTCGTCGAGCACGACGAGAACCTCGCCGGTCGAGTTGGCGACGCCGTTGTTGAGAGCCGACGCCTTGCCGCCGTTTTCCTGACGAACGTAGCGAACCCGTTCGCCGTATTTTTCCACGGCGCCGCGCGTATCGTCTGAAGAGCCGTCGTCGACGACAATCACTTCCGCCGGCGCGTGGGTCTGAGCCAGCGCGGAGTCGATCGACTGACCGATGAGGTCGGCGCGATTGAAGGTGGGTATGATGATGGAAAAACGCATCGGCGCGCCTGGACCCCTATCGTCACAAGCCAGCGGGCCGCAGTCGTTCCGGATTCGCGAGCCCCGCGAAGCAGTCAGTTGGGACAGTCTGCAAGAAACGGACAATCCGGCCAACTCATCCATCTGGCCCGGTCCCCGCCCCAACCCGCCACCCCAACCGGTCGCTCCAACGCGCCGAACTCCGGCTGGTGCGCACATCTCATCGGCGTCGTTGAGGTTAATTGAATGTGGGTCCCAGTCCGGACCGGCCGCAGGCAACTGGACGTTTGTGTCACATCGGGGCAGGGTGCCGACCAAATGCGGACGCGAAGTTCCGCAAGTCGGGAGGGATACATGAAACGCACCTTTGGCGTCGTCGCGATCGCGGCCATTTTGTCTGTCGGACTTACCGCATGCACGGGCGAGCCGGTGGACGAAGTCGCCGGCGAGGATGCGGCTCCTCAGACCCTGGCCGTGCCGGACACGCCTCTGCCGGACCCGTTTGTCGAGCACGCCGACTACTCCGATCCGCGTCTTTGGCTGTGCCGCCCCGGGCTCGCCGACGACAAGTGCAAGGTCGATCTGGATGCGACCGTGATCGCCGCCGACGGGTCGATGGAGGTGGAGACATTCCAGCCCGCCTCGGCCCCGGCCATCGACTGCTTCTTCGTTTATCCCACGGTTTCTCTCGATCCGGGCTATCTGTCGGACTGGACGCCGGACGCGATGGAGTTCGACGATGTGAAGCTGCAGTTCGCGCGCTACGCTTCGGTGTGCCGCACGTTTGCGCCGCTTTACCGCCAGTTCTCGCTGACGGCGTTGCGCGCGAACGCGGGCGGTCCCGCTCCGGAGGGCGAACGTCCGCCACCTGGCGTGGGCGGGCTCAACGATGTGATCGACGCCTGGAACTGGTATCTTGAGCACGAGAACAACGGGCGGGGCGTCGTTCTGGTCGGCCACTCTCAGGGCGCGGGCGTGCTGAACCGGCTGATCGCGCAAGAGATCGAAGGCAAGCCCGTGCATGCTCAGCTGGTGTCGGCGATCCTGCTGGGGTCGTCCGTGGGGGTTCCCGAAGGCGCCGATGTGGGTGGTTCGTTCCAGTCCACGCCGCTGTGCCGGGCGGAAAGCCAGACCGGCTGCGTCATCACCTACGCGTCGTTCCGCGACACCAACCCGCCTCCCGAGGGCACACGTTTCGGCAAGGCGCGCGATGGACAGATTGCAGCCTGCACCAATCCCGCGAACCTGGCCGGCGGCAAGGGCGAGCCGGAGAGCTACTGGTTCACCAAGGGCTTTCTCAACGGTTCAGGCGGCGACACGCAGCCCGACTGGACCAACCCGCCGAAGCCAATTTCGACGCCGTTCGTGAAAACGCCGGGTCTCGTAACCACCGAGTGCGTGCAGCGCGACGGGTTCAGCTATCTGGAGATGCACGTCAACGCCGATTCCTCCGATCCGCGCACGGATGAGGTTGCGGGCGAGGTTATTCGTGCAACCGGTCCTGATCTCACCTGGGGTCTGCACCTGATCGACAGCGATCATTCGATGGGCGATCTGATCCGGATCGTGGGCAAGCAGGCCGCCGCCTACGCGGTCGAGCACTAGGCCGGTTGCGCTAGTTCCTTGGCCGGTTCCCGGCCGGCCCGAGGAACAGATTGATCGCGGCATGCGTTCTGGCGCGAACCGGGGCGGTCCCGTCGGTCTGCACCGATTGCTGATCGGGCACGTCGGTCATCTGCACGGAGAGGTCGAGCGCCATGCCGTCGGCCTCTCCTGCCGCGCCCGCCAGCAGCAGGAAAATCGCGGCTAGAATGGCGGCGTTTCCCCGCTGCGAGCGACGGTTGCAGGTCAAACGGTCATTGATCACTTTGGCTGTGCTCCCTGAGGAAGATGTCCTCGATGCGCAGGCCGAACACGTCGGCGATGCGGAAGGCCAGAGGAAGGGACGGGTCGTACTTTCCCGTCTCGATCGCGTTGACGGAGTTGCGCGAGACGTCCAGGCGTTGCGCCAGCTCGGCCTGCGTCCAGTCGCGTTCGGCGCGCAGCACCTTGATGCGGTTTTTCATGTCTATCGCCGCCTGCATCAGGACCGCCGCGACCACCAGAGCAGCCATGCCGCCAGCGTGCCGGCGAGTTGCACGATCGCGGCGAAAACCACTCCGAAGAAAAACGCCTGACTTTCCGGCGAGCCGTGTTTCGGTTCGCTCACCATGGCGACCAGAGCCGAATTGGCTTCCGGCCAGAAGATCACGGCGGTTGAAAGTATGACGGCGGCTCCGAGGCCCGCCGCGCCGCCGCAGTACCAGCTCGATTTGTGCGCCACGCGCGCGGGTTCATCGAGGTTGCGCCAGTGCAGCCAGCTCATGGTCAGGCACCAGAACAATACGGCGATGCCGACGCTCTTCCCGACCGCGGAGGGCAGGCTGTCGAAGATGGGAAGGAACATGATCGGGACGGGGGCCAGCGCCAACAGGAGGTAGGCCCAGGGAGGGAGTTTCATCAGCGACATGACAAGCTCTTTTCTCTTTGTGACAAGTATCCTTGTCATGAACAAAGTGAAAAGACAAGTGTCCTTGTCATGAATTTCCGGAATCGCTGCATGGGTGCGCCACCGGCTGGTGCGGGACATTGGGTCGCACGGCGGCTTCGGGCGATGCCTACAGCCTTGTATTTCGTGGATTACGACTCAGTCACGCGGCAAAAATCGCATGAAAAACAACTGCCGAAGGCGGTCCACCAGCCCGCTTGTTGCATGCGCGAAAAGAGGCTATTGCCCCCGACCCCCAGCGCATGGGGGTAAGGTGAACGTCCTGTTAGGAAGCAGTCATGCTTCCCGCGTATGGTAGGAGCGCCCGCTGTGGGGCTCTCGTAGAGTGCGGACCGGAGTATGCCCAACAAGTGTGATGACGTCGCTCGACTGAAGCGCCTGGAGCAGGCGCTGGAGCGGAAATTCTCCATTTTCGGAATCAAGGTCGGATATGACGGCCTGGCCGGGCTGGTGCCGGTCGTCGGCGATATCGCAACCGCTGGCGTGGGGCTCTACTTCATCTTTGAAGCGCGCCGTTTGGGTGCTCATCGCTGGACGGTCGCCCGCATGCTGGTGAACTGGGGCTTCGACCTTGGCGTTGGCGCCGTTCCGGTGCTTGGCGACATTTTCGACATCGCCTACCGCTCCAACACGAAGAACCTGCGGTTGCTGATTGGCGATCTTGAGCGTCGCGCCAGCCGCCTGCGCGAAGTAAACCGCGAGCAGCTGCAGCTTCGTGCGGCGGCCTGAGCCAGGCCTGAAAAGAAGCGGGCCGAGGCCGGGCAGGTTGACCCGAAAGGGTCGGCGGCCTATCTGCTCGTCACCGTGGTGATTTGTCCGGTCGGATTGCAGCCACGTTAAACAACTCGCTAAAAGGCCCGCGGCGAAGACCTCCCTCTTGTCCCCGGACCGTTTTGATCGAGCCTGCGCCGGACGCAGCGCTCAAACGCAGGGGAAGCTGTCGTGCCCATCCGAATTGCAGAAGATCTTCCGGCGCGGGAAGTGCTGGTGCGCGAAGGCGTGATGGTTCTCGACGCGACCGAGGCCGCGCGCCAGGACATTCGTCCGCTGCAGATCGGTCTGCTGAACCTGATGCCGAACAAGATCCGCACGGAGACGCAGTTCGCGCGGCTCCTGGGCTCGACCCCGCTGCAGATCGATCTGACCCTGCTGCGGGTCGGCGGTCACAACCCGCGCAACACGCCGGAAGACCATCTCATCGCCTTCTACAATACGTGGGAGGAGGTCGCCGATCGCAAGTTTGACGGCCTCATCGTCACCGGGGCGCCGGTGGAGACGCTGCCCTATGAAGAGGTGACGTATTGGGACGAGCTGCGGCGCATCTTCGAGTGGACGCGCACGAATGTGCACTCAACTTTTTCGATCTGCTGGGGCGCCATGGCGGGGCTGCAGCACTTCCACGGCGTTCCCAAGCACACGCTCGAGAAGAAGGCGTTCGGGGTCTTCCCGCATGTCAACCGCCACCCCACATCGCCCTACCTCGCGGGCTTCTCGGATGAGCTGAACCTGTGCGTATCGCGCTGGACCGACATTCGGCGCCAGGACATTTCGCCGTCCTCCGGGCTCGATATCCTGCTGGAGTCGCGCCAGACGGGCCTTTGTCTTCTGTCGGAGGCCGAGGGCAATCGCCTCTACATGCTCAATCACGTCGAGTACGATTCAACCTCCTTGTCGGAGGAGTATTTCCGCGATGTGGCCAACGGGACGGCGATCAACATTCCCTTCGGCTATTTCCCGGACGACAATCCGGAAAATCCGCCGCTGAACCGTTGGCGCAGCCACGCCTTCCTGTTGTTCGGGAACTGGATCAACCAAGTCTACCAGTCGACGCCGTTCGACATTTCCAGAATTGGTCAGGGCGTTCGCTAGGATCTCGACGCCGGTTTTGCTCAGCGGCGGGCCACAAAAAAGCGAATGGCCTGAAAAACGAATGGTCTGAAAAACGAATGGCCTGAAAAGCGAAGGGGCGGAACCGCTGGTTCCGCCCCTCCTTTGTCGGGTCAGTGCCGGTGGGGCGCCAGTCAGGCGGCCTGTTCGGCGACGCGCGGGTCCGGATCGCGCAGCACATAGCCGCGCCCCCAGACCGTCTCGATGAAGTGGTCCCCGCCGGTCGCCTGCGCGAGCTTCTTGCGAAGTTTGCAGATGAACACGTCGATGATCTTGAGTTCCGGTTCGTCCATGCCGCCATAGAGATGGTTGAGGAACATCTCCTTGGTGAGCGTCGTTCCCTTGCGCAGGGAGAGCAGCTCAAACATCTGATATTCCTTGCCGGTCAGGTGCACGCGCTGACCGTTCACCTCCACCGTCTTGGCGTCGAGGTTCACGATGATGTCGCCGGTGCGGATGACGCTTTCGGCGTGGCCTTTCGAGCGACGGACGATCGCCGTGATGCGGGCCACCAACTCGTCCTTGTTGAACGGTTTGGTCAGGTAGTCGTCGGCGCCGAAGCCGAGCGTCTTGACCTTCGCTTCGATGTCCGGGTTGCCGGACAGGATCAGCACCGGAGTGTTGATGCGCGACATGCGAAGCTGCTTCAGCACGTCGTATCCGGAGATGTCGGGCAGGCCGAGGTCCAGAATGATCAAGTCGTACTCGTACACCTTGCCGAGGTCCACGCCCTCTTCGCCGGTGTCGGTGGTGAACACGTTGAACCCGGCTGCCTTCAGCATCAGTTCAACGCTGCGTGCGATCTGATCGTCGTCTTCGATCAAAAGGACTCGCATTAGACCTCTCCCGAATCGACCCGCATTGCGGCGGCGTCATTTACCATCGCAGTCTTCGTAAGAATGGTTAACGAAGAACGAATCAGTGCCCGCAGATTCTTACTGGCGAGTGGCTGAACTGCGGATTCAGCAACGATTTGATTGACGTTAACCGTGATTCTTTCGCGTCGAAAGGGAAAAAGGCCAATGCTTGCGTGAATGCAATTCATCACCTGTTAGCAATCCCGGTCATCACTGTTCATAGACTGATTTGCATACTCTTAGAGTTTCCCAGGGAAGCGATTAGATGCTCTCCGCAGCCATACGTGACATCAAATCCATCGAGCGCGTGCGCCATGAAGGCCGCATCGTGGGGATTGAAGGGCTGCGGATTGAGGCGGCTGGTCCGCGCGAAGCTCTGCGGCTCGGATCTTCGGTTCGTTTCGAACGGCCGGACGGGCCTCGCGGAGAGCTGGTGGGGTTCAAGGGCGAACACGCCATCATTCTCGCCAATGACGATCTCGATGGTTTGTCGCCGGGATCGCCGGTCTACTTCTCCACTGGCGTCGATGTGGTGCGTCCGTGCGACGGCTGGCTGGGGCGTGTCATCAACGCGTTCGGCGAACCGCTCGACGGCAAGGGCCCGCTGATACACGGCGAGCGCATGCGTCCGGTGCGAGCGGCCGCTCCCAATCCGCAGGCGCGCGCGCGCGTCGATCAAAGGATGGCGCTGGGCGTGCGCGCCATGGATGTTTTCGCGCCCTGCGCGCAGGGGCAGAGGCTTGGCCTGTTCGCGGGCTCGGGCGTCGGCAAATCAACGCTGATGTCGATGCTGGCACGCAACGCCGAGGCGGACGTGGTCGTCATCGGATTGATCGGCGAACGCGGACGCGAAGTGCGTGAGTTTGTCGAGGACACGCTGGGACCGGAGGGGCTTGCCCGGTCGGTCGTGGTTACGGCGACCTCCGATGAGGCGGCTCCGAGCCGTCGCCGCGCCGCATGGCTCACGCTGGCTGTGGCCGAACACTTTCGCGACGCCGGCAAGCGCGTGGTCTGCTTCCTCGATAGCGTAACCCGCTTCGCGATGGCGCAGCGCGAGATCGGGCTTGCCGCGGGCGAGCCCCCCACGACGCGGG
Organism: Hyphomonadaceae bacterium; assembly: GCA_041398225.1. Classification (GTDB taxonomy): domain Bacteria; phylum Pseudomonadota; class Alphaproteobacteria; order Caulobacterales; family Hyphomonadaceae; genus JAWKVD01. Next base: position 71,995 of record JAWKVD010000004.1, read on the forward strand.
GCTACACGCCTTCGGTGTTCGCGGAACTGCCGAAATTGCTGGAACGTGCGGGCCCCGGGCCGATCGCAGCTCCCGGCGCGCCGCAGGGCTCGATCACCGGTCTGTTCACCGTGCTCGTCGACGGCGACGACCATAACGAGCCGGTATCCGATGCTGTGCGCGGGATTCTGGACGGTCACATCACGCTGTCGCGTGCGGTCGCCGAGAGGGGACGTTTCCCGGCGGTCGACGTGTTGAAATCGATCTCGCGCCTCAACCAGATCCTTCTTGGCGATGCCGAACGAGAGCTAGCCGTCCGGGCGCGCCGGCTGATGTCGCTCTACTCCAATATGGAAGAGCTGGTTCGTATCGGCGCCTATGCGCGCGGGGCCGACCCGGAAGTCGACGAAGCCGTGCGCCTGCATCCGCAGCTCGAAGCGTTCCTGGCGCAGGGCGTCGGCGAGCGTATCGATCCTGCTGAAGCGTTCGCCGCCTTGGCCCAGATACTCGGTCCGCAGGCCCAGCCTCAGGCGGTCGCGCCGGTGCAGCCCGCCCAGAAGGCTCCGCAGGTTCAAACGCAACGGCCCCCGGGTCAGGCGGCCAGGGCGTGATCTGAGACATGCGAACGCTCGAAACCCTTCAGAAGCTCGCGCAGCGCCGGCTCGACGAAGTCACGCTGGAGGTCGCCTCGGCGACGGCGCGCATAGCGGAAGCGCGCGAGGAGATGGAGGAGCTGCGCAGGCGTGAACGCGCCGAGATCGCCGCAGCGATGTCGCATCCGGAATTCTACGGTTCCCTGCCTGCCTTTCGGGGTAGGGTGGCCGAGAAAAGCCGCGCTCTGCAGACCCGCATCGACGAAATCGAGGCGTCGCTCCAACTGGTGCGTGCAAGGCAGGCGGACGCGTATCGCGAGAAGTCGAAGTTCGAGCAGCTGATCGAGACGCGCGCCATCCGCGCAGCGGAGGAAGAGGCGGCCCGCGATCAGGCGCGGCTCGACGAAGCCGCTATTTCCCGGGCCAACCGTACCTAGCGTCAGCCGGACGGCTCGCGCAGCAGTGAACGTCGGCGCATTGTGCATCTTCTCTCCGACCGATACGCCTGCATGATGTGGCGAGGCGGCCGAAACGAGCCGCCCGACGGGGAGAGGCGAATGATCTTGCGCAGCTTTTACGCGGCGGTCCTGTATACCGGCCTGGCGCTAGTTCCCGCGACGGCGTTCGCCCAGACCGGAGCGCCGGTCGCATCGCAGGCGGATATCCCGAGAACAGGGGACGGCCATCCCGACTTTCAGGGCGTGTGGGCGAGCCGGTGGCTGACGCCGGTCGAGCGTCCAGCCGATGCAACCGCGCTGGTCGCCTCTCCGGATGAGGCGCAACGACTGGTCCGGCTTATTCTCGAACGCGCGGCGAACCCCGCGCAAATGGATCCGGAGCTGGCGTTTCCCGAAGGGAACTCGCTCGCAAAGGTGCGCGGGGAATACCGCACCTCGCTGGTTGTCGAGCCGTCCGACGGAAAGTTGCCGTTTCGCGACGCCGGGCGCCGTGCGCTGCGTGCGTATATCTCGGGAGCAGACAATCCGGAGCAGCGCATGACCACCGAGCGGTGCCTGGGCGGCACCGGCTGGGCGCCGCTTCAAATCCGGACGGCGTCGATGCTGCGGCGGTTCGTTCAGACCGACGATCACGTGGTCATCCATTCCGAGGCCTATAGCGATTTGCGCATCATCCCGATCGGCGGCGCATGGCAGCCTGACGCCATTCGTCCGCCGACCGGCGATTCAATCGCGCATTGGGAGGGCGATGCGCTGGTCGTGGACACGCGCAATTTCGACGAGGGCATGGCGACCCACGGCATTGTCACCGTGCTGTCTCCGGATGCGCGGATCACCGAGCGGTTCGAATACGCTTCGCCGGACGAGTTGGTCTATCGCTATACGGTCAACGATCCCGCCTACTATTCCGAGCCGTGGACGGCTGAATATTCCTTCGTGCGCACCAGAGACGAGATCTACGAGTTCGCCTGCCATGAAGGGAACTACTCCCTCACGCACATGCTCGCGGCGGCGCGCGCCACGGATCGTGTCGCTTTGCGCTGATCCGCTATTGGGCGACAGGCGCGGGGTTCAGATTCGTTGCGAGGAAGTCGGCGAGCGCGCTCAGCATCGTCACTCGGCTGGCGTTGTCGACGAGCGAGTGATCATCGCCCCTGATCTTGATGAAGGTGACGTCCTTGCTGGCGTTGCGTAGCGCCTTTTCCATGCGGATGCTCTGCTCGGGGTCGACCACCGTATCGTCGGTTCCATGGACCAGTAGCACGGGCGCCTGAAAATTATCGGCGAGCCGGGCGGGCGAAGCGGCGTCCATCCTGTCGCGATCCGCCGACGGATCGCCGATATTGCGCTCCCAATATGCGACCGTTTGCGAGTCGCCGCCGTGGTTGGAGCGCTCCCAGTTCAGCATCGCGCGCAAATCCGAAACGCCGGCGATAGACGCCACGCAGCGGTATTTGTCAGGCGTCAGAGCGCCGCCGGCCAGCGCTGCGTATCCGCCATAGCTCCAGCCGACGATGCAGACGCGTTTCGGATCGGCCCACCCCATGTGAACCATCGCCTCCAGCCCGTCCGTTATGTCGTCCTGCATCTTGCCGCCCCATTCGCCGCGCCCGGCGTTGCGAAACGCCGCGCCGAAACCGGCGGAGCCGCGGAAATTGGGTTGCAGAACCATATAGCCTTGATTGGCTATGAACTGGGCCAGCCAGTCCCAGCCCAGCTGATCGTAGGCTTGGGGGCCTCCATGGGGCAGAACGACCAAAGGCAGGTTCTTGCGCGTTTCCTCGGTTGAGCCTGTCGGCCAGGTCAGCACCGCTGAAATGGTGAGCCCGTCGCGCGCCGGGTACTCGATTGCGAACGTTTCTCCGACGTCCTCGGGCTTGATGTCCGGGCGTACCGTGGCGATCGACTGCACGGTGGCCGTCCTAGCGTCGTACACCATATAGCGTTGCGCCTGCGCGCCGCCCTCGACGAAGAACAAGAGTTTCGAAAAATCGTCGGTCCAGGAATCCAGCCATATCGACGAGGCGGGGAGCGCCTCTTGCGTGTTCGCGATCGCTTTCGTCAATGCGGGATCGAGCATTTCGTAGGTCGGGCGGATGCCAGAATAGCGGACGCCGAGGATCTTGCGGTTCACGTCCATGATCACCGCGTCGACGTCCCGATCCTCCTTTCCGAAGATGGGTCCGGTGACCGATCCATCGTTCAAAGACATCTCGTAGATCGACATGTATCCGCTTTCGTCGTCGTCCGAGAGGATCAGGTTTCCGGAAGGCGACAGGCCGATGATTGAGGTGGCGGGCAGCACCGTGTCCGCCTGAAAGATCGCCTCCCGGTCTTTGGACTGATAGTTGCGCACCTCGTGGCGCTTGTTTTTCACGCTGTGGTCCTCGCGGACGACCGCTTCACCCTTGTTGTTCATGATCCAGTCGATGGTGTCGGATTGCCCCTTGAAACCGGGCTTCACGCGGCCACGACCTGTCTCCAGATCGACAAACACGACGTCCTTGTGCGGATCGGAGCCGACCGATCCCATATAGGCGGGCATGTAGACGTGCCGGCCGTCCGGATCGACGGCGATGATCTGACCCAAACCGGATTGCGCGGGGTAGATGCCGGGGGTCCCCTTCAGAAGTTGCCGAATTTTCCCCGTATCGAGATTGATCGCGAACGCCGCCGAGGCTTCCCATTTGCCGCGGAACATCCAGTTCGAGGCCGTCTTCGAGACGACGAGAACGACGTAATCCTTGGACAGGAAACTGACGTCATGTGTGCGCAGGTCGCCGACGCGCACGATCGGTCGAGCCTTTGCGGTTGCGAAGTCATAGACGAACAGCGTGTCCTCGTTGTTGATCATCGAGAGATAGGCAAGCTGTTTGCCGTCCGGCGACAGTTCGGCGTTGTGCACCAACGGGGTTTCGCCGAACGCTTCGACAGGCGGTTTGGCGACGGCCGCCGGCGTCGCAAGCAGCCCCAGCGCCACGCATCCCGCCAGCCACGCCGTCAGGCGTCCGAGCAACGTCACGCGCGTCGACGCCTGGGAGTGACTTGATCTTTTCATGATGTCCCCAACCACGTTTCCCGTGGGGGACAGCCCCCCCCCCTGGAGACAAGATTACCGGTCAAGGTTCGGATGTCGAGGCGCGTGCGACCTCGCTCACGGTCAGCGCAATTCAGTCCGATTTGCTGGGCCAGCGCAGCGTAATGCGTTCGCCGTCGATCTTGCGCACTTCCTCGTGCGGCGGCCCTTTGGCGCCGGTCGCGGCGGCGGCGAGGCAAAGCGGATAGAGCAGGTGCTCGGCTTTCAACAGCCGCGTGGCCAGCGTGTCCGGCGTGTCGTCCGGGCGAATGTCGATCCGGGCCTGTCCGATCACCGGGCCTTCGTCCACGCCCGCGGTTACATAGTGAACGCTGCAGCCGTGCACGGCGTCGCCCGCCGCCAGCGCCCGCGCGTGCGTGTCGACGCCGGGGTATTTGGGGAGCAGCGAGGGATGAATGTTGATCAACCGGCCTTCCCAGGCGTTCACGAACCACGGCGTCAGAACACGCATGAAGCCGGCCAGCGCCACGACCTCGACCCCGGCGAGCGTCAGTTCGGCGTCCATCGCGCGTTCGAACGCTTCGCGCTCCTTGCCGTAGGTCTTGTGGTCGATCGCGATCGCTTCAACGGACGCTGCGCGCGCCTTGTCGAGACCCGCCGCGTCCGGCCTATTCGAAATCACCAGAACCGGCTCAAGCGGCCAGGCCGGGTTCGCGGCGGCCGCAAGCAGCGCCTCCATGTTGGAGCCGCGCCCTGAAATCAGAATGCCGAGCTTGCGGCGCTTCACGCAGCCCCCAGCTCGCCGATAACGAAGGGTTCTTCGCCCGCCTCGACCAGCGCCATGCTGACCTCGACGAGCTGCTCGGGGTCAACCGCCAGCACCATGCCGACGCCGCAATTGAAGGTTCGCCGCATCTCGGCGTCTTCAACGCCGCCGACGTCCTGCAGCCACTGGAAGACCGGCGGCAGATTCCAGGCGGCGTAGTCGATACGCGGAATCAGATTGTCCGGCAGCATGCGCGGCGTGTTCTCGGTCAGGCCGCCGCCGGTAATATGAGCGAGGCCCTTGATCATGCTCTTGCGGATCAGCGGCAGAACCGCCTTCACATAGATGCGTGTCGGCGTCAGCAGCGCCTGACCCAGCGATGCGCCGTCCTCGGCGAAGGGCGCGGGCGCATCCCATGCAAGACCCGAGCGCTCGACGATCCGGCGCACGAGGGAATAGCCGTTGGCGTGCGGGCCGGACGACGGCAACGCCAGCAGAACGTCTCCCTTCTTCATGTCCTGTGTGCGAGGCAGCAGCAGCGCCCGTTCCGCCGCGCCGACAGAAAATCCCGCAAGATCATAATGTCCCGCCGCATACATGCCGGGCATCTCGGCCGTTTCGCCGCCGACGAGGGCGCAACCTGCTTCGCGGCATCCCGCGGCGATCCCTTCCACCACCTTCGCGCCCGTGCCCGGCTCAAGCTTGCCGGTCGCGAAATAGTCGAGGAAGAATAGGGGCTCGGCGCCTTGCGCCAGAATGTCGTTGACGCACATCGCCACCAGATCGATTCCGATGGTTTCGTGTCGGCCGGTCGCGAACGCCAGCATCAGCTTGGTGCCGACGCCGTCGGTTCCGGATACCAGCACCGGGTCGTCGAACCCCGCCGCCTTGAGGTCGAACAGTCCGCCGAAGCCGCCAATCGCGCCGTCCGCGCCGGGACGGCGGGTCGAGGCGGTCAGCGGCTTGATACGGTCGACAAGTTCGTCGCCTGCGTCGATATCGACGCCGGCGTCGCGGTAGGTCAGGGGGGGAGGCTGGTTGTTCGAAGATGGCATGGGCGGCAGTTAACATGACGGTCCGGCCCCCGCCAGTGTACTCGGATGGCGCTTGGGGGTGCGAGAGCTGTCTTCGCAACGAGATATGCGGCTGCTAGAGTGTACTCATGATCGTACTCACAAGATTCTCCCGCGCATTTTCGGGCTTTGGCCGTGTTTCCGGGCCGGGTTCGGGTCTCCTCGCCGGTCTTGCGGCGGCCTTCATGGCCGCCGTGCTGGCGGTCGGACCCGCCGCGGCCGACGTCTATCGTGTGGAAAACATCGCGGTCGACGAGACCGGCGACACCGCGCGCGACGCGCAGACCAAGGCCCGCGCCACGGCCTATGTGCTCGCCGCGCAAAAGCTCATCGCCCGCCTGACGCTGCCGCAGGACCTGGCCGGCGCCACGCAGCCGGTGAACGCCGGCGATTTCGCCCGCATGTATCTTTCGACCGAGACGATGGGCGAGACGAAGAGCACAGCCAACCGCTACATCGCCACCTACGCCATCAACTTCGACCCGGTCGCCGTCCGGAAGTACTTCGAAGCGCGGGACGTCGCCTATGTGGACAGCCAGGCCGGCAAGGCGCTGATCATCCCGGTCGGATCGGCCAATCTCGACCCCGTGGCCTGGGGGCAGGCGTGGGCCGGCAAGTCCGACAACACCTCGTTGACCCCGTTCGTCGCCTCAAGCTATCCGCTCGACCGCCGGCCGATCTGGCAGGAAGTGGCGGGCGAGGTCTCGGCGGCGGGCGCCCGTCGCGCCATCCTCGCGCTGGCCTACCTGCAGAATGGCCAGATCTATGTCCGTCTGTCGGAAGTCCGGCCCTCGGGCGAAGAAGCGGAGATCGCGATCACGGGTCCGTTCTCCAGTTTCGAGCAGGCGCAGGCCGGCTCGATCGCACAGCTTGAGCACGCGTGGAAAACCGAATCGGTCGTCCGCACGTCCGGTTCGACGAGCATGGCCATGGTGGCGCGGTTCAACTCGATTTCCGACTGGGTGTTGATCCGCAAGGCGCTGGAAACCTCGCGTCTTGTGAAGAACACGCAGGTTGAATCCCTGTCCACGCGCGGCGCGGATCTGTCCCTGGTTATCGCCGGCCGACCGGACCAGCTCGCCGCCGATCTGCGGTCTCGCGGCCTGTCGCTTGGCACGGATGGAGGCAACTACATCGTGCAAGCGGCGATTGCGCCGCAATGACCGGCAAGCCGTCGGCCGCTGCGCAGCTGACGCTCGAATTTCCCCGGCTCGATCCCGACCAGCGTCCGCTGATCGAAACCGATCCGTATCGCGCGCCGCTCGCCTTGCTTCGCCGCTGGTCCGCATGGCCCGACGGTCAGCTTGCGCTGATCGGCGAGAAGGGGGCGGGTAAGTCCCGTCTTCTGCGCAGCTGGGCGGTGGAGGTCGGGGCGGCCGTCACCACGGGGCAGGCGTTGGCCGCAGCCCAGATCGACGAAATTTCGCAACTGACCTTTTCGGCGCTGGCGATCGACGACGCCGAATGCGGCGCGAACGGGTTGGGTCTGCTCGCCGCGCTCAATCTATGCCGGGCGCGCCTGGCTCCGGTTCTGCTGACCGGCCGAGGCGAGCCTTCCGGTTGGTATGATGCGCCGGGCGATCTGCGTTCGCGGCTTCAGGCGTTGCCGATCTCCGAGATTGGCGCGCCCGACGACGATACGCTTGCGCAACGCCTGGCGGAGGAATGCGAACTTCGCCATCTGCGCATACCGGATGAATCGATCCGCTATCTCGCGCAGCGGATGGAACGGTCATGGCTGGCCGTCACGCTCGTCGCCGATCAGGTCGAGCGCACCAAGGGCCGTGCCGAAACGCTGCGCTCGGCGCGCAACGTTCTGATCGCTCTGGGCGTCGATCCGGGCTGACGCGACCAGGACGCGTAGCCGTCGCATCGCCTCGGGCGTCGAGGCGGTCTCACACATTCGAAGCGCCGCTGTGTTCGTCCGCCGTCGCCGCCGGCCAGGCTGCGACAATTGGAACGCTTCTAATTCGCTACATTCGAATATACTAATATTCGCATTAGCTGCTATAACCCAACCTGAACTGGAGATACGACGATGACCGCAACCGCAGACGTGACCTTCGCGCAGCGCGGCATGCCCCGTTTGAACGAACCGGCGCCCGACTTTGACGCCGTCACCACCCATGGCCAACGCAAGCTGTCCGACTATCGCGGCAAATGGCTGATCCTCTTCTCGCACCCGGCCGACTTTACGCCGGTTTGCACGACCGAGTTCATGGCGTTCGCCCGCGCTCAGGACAAGTTCGCGGCTCTGAACACCGAGCTTCTGGGCCTCTCCATCGACAGCAAGTATGCGCACATCGCCTGGGTCCGTTCGATCAAAGAGAAGTTCGGCGTCGAGGTGAGGTTCCCGATCATTGAAGACCTGTCGATGAGCGTGGCGCATGCCTACGGCATGATTATGCCCGGCGCCGGCGACACCTCCGCGGTTCGCGCCACCTTCTTGATCGATCCGGACGGCGTCCTGCGCGCCATGGTCTACTATCCGATGTCCAACGGGCGTTCGGTCGACGAGTTCGTCCGCCTCGTCACGGCGCTGCAGACGGCCGACGCCAACAAGGTGGCCACGCCTGAAAACTGGCAGCCGGGCGAACCGGTTATCGTGCCGCCGCCGCAAACCGCGCAGGCCGCCGAGACCCGCAAGGACGAAGGCTACGACTACACCGACTGGTACTTCTCCAAGAAGTCCCTCTAACCCGAATGCGCATACCCGGGGGCCCGGCATGGCCGGGGCTCCGGGAGACGCAAAAACGAAGCATGCCAACTGCTCAGAAAGGAGGTTGAGACATGAACCCCGAAGTCAAATCCTTCTTCGACCAGGCCACCAATACGGTGAGCCATGTCGTGATCGATCCGCAAGGCGAGGCCTGCGCGATCGTGGATTCCGTGCTCGACTATGACGCCGCAGCCGGCCGCACCTCGACCAAGGGCGCCGACGCGATCATCGAGTTCGTCAAGGCGCGCAATCTCAAGGTCGAGTGGATTCTCGAAACGCACGCGCATGCCGACCACCTGTCGGCGGCGCCCTATCTCAAGCAGAAGCTCGGCGGGCGCATCGCCATCGGCGAACACATCCGCGAGGTTCAGGACATTTTCGGCAAGGTGTTCAACGCCGGGCCTGACTTCGCTCACGACGGCAGCCAGTTCGACCACCTCTTCAAAGACGGAGATGTCTTTCATATCGGCGGCCTCGAAGCGCGCACCATGCATACGCCCGGACACACGCCCGCCTGCATGACCTATGTCATCGGCGACGCGGCCTTCGTGGGCGACACGCTGTTCATGCCTGACTACGGCACGGCCCGGGCCGACTTCCCCGGGGGCGACGCCCGCACGCTGTTCCGGTCGATCGGCAAGGTATTGTCGCTCCCGCCGGAGACGCGGATTTTCCTGTGTCATGACTACAAGGCACCGGGGCGCGACGAGTTCCGCTGGGAAACCACTGTCGCGGAACAGCGCGCCGCCAATGTTCACGTCCATGACGGCGTGACCGAGGATGAGTTCGTCTCGATGCGGGAAGCGCGCGATGCGACGCTCGGCATGCCGAACCTCATCTTGCCCTCGGTGCAGGTGAATATGAGGGCGGGGGATCTCCCGCCAGCCGAGGACAACGGCACGCGCTACCTGAAAATTCCGGTGAACGCGCTTTAATCGTATGGGCCGACTGGGGCTGGTGGGCGGACAATGATCGATCTGACCGACATACTGAGCGCCGTTTCCGGGGTGGTCGTGGGCTTCGTGCTTGGTCTCCTCGGGGGCGGCGGATCGATCCTCGCCGTTCCGCTTCTTCTTTATGTCGTCGGTCTGCGCGACACGCACATTGCAATCGGCACCAGCGCGGTTGCGGTCGCGGCGAACGCCCTTATCGGTCTTGCCGGCCATGCGCGCGCCGGGAACGTGAAATGGCCATGCGCTACAGTCTATGCGGCGTCCGGCGTGGTGGGCGCCTGGATCGGCTCCACGATCGGCAAGTCGATTGACGGCAAGGCGCTGCTTGGGGCGTTTGCGATCGCCATGCTGGCCGTCGGCGCCAATACGCTGTGGCGCAAGCGTCAGGAAGGCAATCCGGACGTTCATCTCTCGATGGCGATCGCCGGACGGTTGGCCGGGTTCGGGTTGCTCACCGGTCTGGCCGCCGGCTTCTTCGGGATCGGCGGCGGCTTTCTCATCGTCCCCGGTCTGCTGGCGGGGGCGGGCATGGCGATGCTCAACGCGATCGGGTCCTCGCTGCTCTCGGTGGCGGCGCTCGGCTCCACCACGGCGACCAACTACGCCGTCTCGGGGCTTGTCGACTGGAGGATAGCGGCCTTCTTCATCGTCGGCGGCGTGTTGGGCAGCTTCCTGGGGATCGTGCTCGGCAAGCGCCTGGCCAGCCGCAAAGGGCTGTTGTCGGCGATCTTCGGCTGGGTCGTGATTGTCGTCGGACTCTATGTTCTCGAACAGGCCATATTCGGCGGGTAACATCCGAGAAACCAAAATTCGGGCGCGTTTTCAGCGGTTCTGTCGCAGAAACTTCATGTGCTCTTGCATCCCACGGGCGAGCGTCCAAGCTATCCGTAATATTTCCATGTTATCGGGGTTGAAACGGGCGACAGACCTAAGAGTGACCCATGCGTGGTGATGAGGGCGCTTCCGGCGATGAACGCCGGGGGCCGGTGAAAAAAGCCGGCGGCCGCAAGACCGGCCGGAAAACCGGACCAAAGAGAACGACGCGCCCCAAGCGCGTGCGGCCGCCTGCGCGCATCACCGCCAAACCGCCGACCGGAGCCGACCCCGCCGCAATCGAGGCGCTGATGGGCTCCAGCGAGCGGTTCTTCAATCGCGAGCTTTCCTGGCTCAAGTTCAACATGCGCGTGCTGGAGGAGGCGGAGAACGCCAACCATCCGCTGTTCGAGCGCCTGCGCTTCCTGTCGATCTCCGCCACCAACCTCGACGAGTTCTACATGGTCCGGGTGGCGGGACTTCGCCAACTTGTCCGCAAGGGCGTGACGCGCCTCAGTCAGGATGGTCTCACGCCGCGCCAGCAGGTCGATCAGATCGCCGCGGAGGCGACCGATCTGATGCGCCAGCAGCAGCGCACCTGGAAGGAGTTGCGCGTCTTGCTCGCTCAGGCCGGCATCGCCGTTCTGCAGCGCGATGAGCTGACCGACGAGGATCGCGATCTGCTGCGTCAGCGGTTCATGCAGGAGGTCTTCCCGGTTCTGACGCCGCAGGCGATCGATCCGGCGCACCCGTTCCCCTTCATTCCGAACCAGCAGTTCGCCGTCGCCTTTTCTCTGACCCAGCACGACGGAGGCGCGCATCTCTACGCGCTCGTGCCGTTGCCGACCTATGTTCCGCGCTTCATGGAGCTGCCGGAAGGTGAGGGCGGCGCGCGGCGCTTCATCTCGCTGGAAAACGTCATCAGCGTTTGTCAGGATGCGCTGTTCCCCGATTGCGATCTGAACGGCCGCTGTCTCCTGCGCGTGCTGCGCGACAGCGACATCGAGATCGAGGAAGAGGCGGAAGACCTTGTTCGCGAATTCGAAGTCCTGCTGAAAGAGCGCCGCCGCGGCCGCGTGGTGCGGCTCGAGCTGGACAGCAACGCGGACCCCGATCTGCGCCAGTATTTCGTCGAGGCGCTGGGCGCCGAACCGCTCGATATTGTCGAAGTCGACGGCAAGATGAGCTTGGGCGAGCTCAGCCAGTTGATCGTCGATGGCCGGTCCGATCTTGTCTTCCCAACTTTCGAACCGCGTTTCCCCGAGCGTATCCGCGAATATTCCGGCGACCTGTTCGCCTCCATTCGCGCCAAGGACATTCTCGTTCACCACCCCTACGAGTCGTTCGACGTCGTGCTGCAATTCCTGCGGCAGGCCGCCAACGATCCCGACGTGGTTGCGATCAAGCAGACGCTCTACCGCACGTCGAAGAACTCTCCGATCATCGCCGCGCTCAAGGACGCCGCTGAGGCGGGCAAGAACGTCACCGCGCTAGTTGAGATCAAGGCCCGCTTCGACGAAGAGGCCAACCTCAAATGGGCGCGCGACCTCGAACGTTCCGGCGTTCACGTGGTCTACGGCTTCATCGAATGGAAGACCCACGCCAAGGTGTCGCTCGTCATTCGCCGCGAGCAGGGCGAACTGCGCGCCTACACGCACTTCGGAACCGGCAACTATCACCCGATCACCGCGCGCATCTATGACGATCTGTCGCTGTTCACCGCCGATCCGACCCTGGGGCGGGATGCGGGGCGGTTGTTCAACTTCGTCACCGGCTATTCGCGGCCGACGGAGCTGGAGCGCATCGCGATCGCGCCGATAACCCTCAAGTCGACCCTGCTGGAGTTGATCCGCGCCGAGATCGCGTTCGTGCGACAGGGACGACCTGCGACGATTTGGGCCAAGCTCAACGCCCTCGTCGATCCCGAGATCATCGACGAGCTCTACCGCGCCAGTCAGGCCGGCGTACAGATTCGCCTGATCGTGCGGGGTATCTGCTGTCTGCGGCCCGGCGTTCCGGGTCTGTCCGACAACATCCAGGTGCGCTCGATCGTCGGGCGTTTCCTCGAGCATTCGCGCATCGTGTGCTTCGGCAATGGCGAGGAAATGCCCTCCGGCGAGGCCAAGGTGTTTATCTCGTCCGCGGACTGGATGCCGCGCAATCTCGATCGGCGGGTCGAGGCGCTCACACCCATCCTCAACCCAACTGTCCACAGGCAGGTTCTCGACCAGATCATGGTCGCGAACCTCCACGACAACGTTCAAAGCTGGACCTTGGCGCAGGATGGAGGCTATGTGCGTCGGCAGGTTGACAGTGGACTGACGAAATTCTCGGCCCACGAGTACTTCTTGGAGAACCCCAGCCTTTCCGGCCGCGGCGCGGCGTTGCAGCTCACCATGCCCCCTGATCTCAAACCGGGGACCTGAAGCGGGACTGACAAGCGCGCGCGAATCGGAATTCTGGGTGGATTGGTCGAGGGCCTTGAATGCTGGCGACAACCGCAACCAGATCCAGGGCGCAGCGCCGGGCTGTCCGATGGCGCAAGGTGGCGGTTATCGACGTCGGCTCCAACTCGGTCCGTATGGTCATGCACGAAGTGCGCGGCCGTGCGATGACGCCAAGCTTCAACGAGAAAATTCTGGCGGGTCTCGGGCGTGGGTTGCCCGACACCGGCCGCCTCAATCCCGAAGGCGTGGCGCTCGCGCTGTCGGCGCTCGGGCGCTTCGCCGCCATCAACCGGGCGCAGAAATGCGATGAGGTGATCGCCTTCGCGACTGCCGCGGTACGCGAGGCTGAGGACGGCCGCGAGTTCGTGGAGCTTGTTCGCCGCCGGACAGGGCTCGAACTTCGTATCCTGTCGGGCGATGAAGAGGCGCGCTGCGCCGCGCAGGGCGTGCTCGCGGGCAGTCCTGATGTCGACGGCGTGGTCGGCGATCTCGGCGGCTCAAGCATGGAGCTTGCGCGCGTCGTCGGCGGGAAGTTCGTGTCGGGCGCGACGTTCCCGCTCGGGCCGTTGAGGAACGGGGCCGATGGCGGCTTCTCCGAGGACAAGGTGCTGGACCGCGCCCGCGCCGCGCTTGCCGGCGCTGACGAGCTTGCACACGGTCATTCCGTGTTCTTCGCCGTCGGGGGCGCATGGCGAGCCATCGCGGCGATCCACATGCAGGTCGCCAAAGCGCCTTTACACATGCTCCAGAACTACGAGATGTCGGCGAGCGATCTCGTCTCGCTTCTCAAGGAGCTTGCGGGCGGCAAGAAGCACGCTTCTCTCGTCAACCAGCTGGCCAAGCGGCGCGCGCCCACCATTCCCTACGCCTCGACCGTGCTGCGCGCCGTTCTGGAGGAAGGGAAGTTCCAGACCGTCATGGTGTCCTCCTTCGGGGTGCGCGAGGGCATGGTATTCGAAACGCTGTCCGACGCCGAGCGCCTGGAGGATCCGCTGGAAGCGGGTCTCGCCGCCTATGTCGAGCCGGATTCGCCATCCTGCCAGTTCGGCCGGGCGCTGGGGGATTGGATCGACCCCGCCGCAGACCATCTGCTGCCTGCGCGCCTTGCGCGCGCGGCGTGCCGCCTGGTCGATATCGGCGCCTTGCTGCATCCGGATCATCGGGCCGATCTTGCGTTCGAACTGGTCGCGCGCGCACCGCTTCCGGGGCTGACCCACAAGGACCGCGCCGCGCTCGCGCTGGCGGTTGCGGCGCGGTACAAGCGCGGCGTTCGTAGCGCGGTCTCTGACGCCCTGCTTGACGCCGATGTGGCCAAACGCGCTCGCTCGCTTGGCGCGCTCATGCGCCTTGGCGCCGAGTTTTCCGGTCGGTCCGCGTCTCTGCTGCGGCACGCCAGCCTGCATTGCGACGGGCAGACGATCGAGTTCCGCGTCGCGCCGCGCCAAAGCGTCCTTGTGTCCGAGTCGGTCGAGCGTCGTCTGCAGCAGGCGTCCGAAGAACTCGGCATGAGCCACATCCTCACCACCTGATCGACTGCGAAGTCTGCTGAACGTGAAAAGGGCCCGCCGGGATGGCGAGCCCTTCAATCACTTTCTACGCGTCGTCGTACTCTACTGAAGCTGGATCACGCGCTCTGCGCGATGCCCTCCTGGCCGCCGCGCGTCAGCGCCTCGGCGATCTGCATCGCGTCGAGGCAGGCCTGCGCCTGCGGGTCCATGGACATGATGGTTTTTTGCTGACGGATCGCTTCGCGCACCTTGGGGTCGCGCAGAATGATGCCGGCCATCGGCGGGCGGAAGCCAAGGAAGGTCTGGCTGGCGCGGGCCAGCGCTTCATAGGTCCGGCGACCCGCCACACGGGTGTCCGCCATGTTGACGGCGATCCACGGCTGCACGCTCGGCGCATAGCCGCGCAACACCTTGATGAAGGCGTAGGCGTCGGTCATCGAGGTCGGCTCGTCGTTGGCGACGACCAGGCAGCGATCACAGGCGCGCGCAAGGCGCATCACGTTCTCTTCGATGCCTGCGCCAAGGTCGACCAGAACCTGATCGTATTGCAGGGCGAGAGCGGTGAGGCTGGCGGCGAGACGCGCCGCTTCATCCGGCGGCAGTCCGGCGAGCGCGCCGGAGCCGGAGCGGCCGGGCAGCACGTCGAAGCCGAACTGGGCTCCGGAGCCGCCGTTCACCGGCGTCACCGCGTCTTCGAGCTCCACCCAACCCGCGATCACGGCGGCGAGGTCGGTCTCCGGCGCGATGCCGGTTGGACGTCCACGTTCGCCAGACCAAGGTCGCCGTCGACCAGCAGGGTGCGGCGGCCCATGCGGGCGAAGCAGGTTGCGAGCGTTGTTGAGAGCCAGGTTTTGCCGACGCCGCCTTTTCCGGAGGCGACGGCGATCACGGAGGCGGGCGCTACGCGGGGTCGCGCGGTACGATCCGTCTTCTTGGTGAATCCCAGATTCATTACGCGGCTCCCTTGAGCAGTTCCGCCTCCGGCGCCCCGGCCAGGAGCAGCCGGGAAACAAGCGCGGCGGAGGCAGGCGCTAGTCCGCTGCGTGTACTAGAAGCCATACCTAGTTGAGCGATGCTTAACCGGGCTGAAGAAATTGCTGCGAACGCGCCGCCGCGACGACGCACCACATCGAGCTTGGACAGGATCACGCGGCGCACGCCGGCGGTCGCGAAAGCCCGGCATGTGTCCTCCAGATCCAGGGCGTTGCCTTCGGCCGAAAGCACCAGAACCGGCTCCACATTCAGTCTAGAAATCAAGGTGTTGAGTATCTTCATCTCGCTCTCGGACAGCGGGTTGAACGCAGGTCCGTCGATCACCAGACGCTGGTTCGCTTCATCGCTTTCGGCGATCATTCGGCCGAGGTGATCGGGGGTCAGCGCGCTCTTAACAGATGGTTGACGCGCTAACGCTGCGAGGCGTTCGGCGCCGCACAGGATGTCGAAATCGGCCGCGACCAGCGCCAGCCGCGAATCACGGTCGCGGTGGTGAAGCGAGAGTTTCGCCGCCGCCGTGGACTTACCGCCGCCGGGCGGTCCGATCAGCAGGTAGGACTTTTCGGGCGAGGTCTGGAGCGGGGCGAACGACAGAACGCCCTCCAGTCCGGCCGTGAGCGATCCGTGGTGCTCCATTCCGGCGCCCAGGCGGCCGCCGGCTTCGGAAACGATGTGCACGAACCCGTCCGGCGCGCCCTGCCAGCGCAGAGCGGAGGCGAGGTCGTCGCGGGTGGTGTCGAACGCCATCTGCGAGGCGTGCGGTGCGGGGCGGACCTGGGTGAAACGCGGGGCGTTGTCCTGCGGCGCGAAGGTCCGCTCCACGGCGGCGCGGATCTCGACCCGGCCGTCTTCCTCGCGGATCGAGAGGATCACGGCGTCGGGGCCCATCTCCTTCCGGACGATGGCCTCCGCCTCCTCGACGGTTTCGGCGATGAACATTCTCATCTTCATGGCGGCGGTCTCCCTTCGAGCGCCTAGACGGTTCCGGCTGAGCGCAGCCGGGCCTTCGGGTGGATTTCGTTTTGCGACATTACGATCGTCTGCGGGCGGAAACGCTCCACCAGCGAACGGACATAGGGGCGGATCGCGGCGGAGGTCAGAAGAACCGGGCTGTCCCCCAGTTGCGATGAGCGTTCGAACGCGCCGCGCAGATCGTTGACGAAGGCGTGCAGACGCGACGGCTCCAGCGCCAGCTGCCGGTCTCCGCCCCCGTTTCCGCCGATCATGGCTTCAGCGAAGGTCTGTTCCCAGTTCGGCGAAAGCGCCAGTACGGGGAGGGAGCCGTCCGCGGCCTGGTTGGCGTTGCACAACTGGCGAGCCAGGCGCGCGCGAACATGTTCGGTGACGGCCATGAGATCGGTGGTTGCGCCGGTCGCCTCCGCGATCGCCTCCAGAATGGTGCCGAAGTCGCGCACCGAGATCCGCTCGCGAAGCAGGTTCTGCAGAACGCGCTGGATGCCCGAGAAGGTGATCTGGCCGGGCGTGATGTCGTCGACCAGTGCGCGCTGGGCCTTGGGCAGTTCGTCGATCTTGGTCTTCAGCGCGGCGAAGGTGAGAAGCTCCGCCATGTTCTCCTTCACCAGTTCGGTGAAGTGCGTCGTGAGAACGGTGGCGGCGTCCACCACGGTATAGCCCTGCATCATCGCCTGTTCGCGCATGGCGCCGTCGATCCAGACCGCCGGCAGGCCGAACACGGGTTCGCGCACGCTCTCGCCCAGCAGTTGCGGCGCGCCGCCGCCGCCGTCCATGGCGAGGTGTTGTTGCGGGCGGAGCTGGCCGCGTCCGGCCACCACTTCCTTGATGAGGATGCGGTACTCGTCCGAACCAAGCTCCAGATTGTCGACGATGCGCACCTGGGGAACGACAAAGCCGTATTCGGTCGCGATCTGCCGGCGCACCGCCTTGACCTGATCGGTGAGCTTGCGTCCCGACGCCTCGTTGATGAACGAGATGAGGCCGAAGCCGAGTTCGATCTTCAGCTCGTCGACGGCGAGCATTTCCGAGATCGGCTGCTCTTGCGGCGGCGCCTGCTTTTCCTTCTCCGTGGTCTGAACTTCACGCGCCGCTTCTCGCGCACGTTGCGATCGCCAGGCTCGCCAGGCGCCGAATCCGGCGGCGGCCGCCAGCAGACCAAAGGGGATCAGCGGCATCCCCGGCAGAAGTCCCGCGAAGGCCGCGGCGCCGGCGGCCATGCCCAGCCCGCGCGGATTGGCCAGAAGCTGCTGACCCAGAGCCTTGTCGGTAGAGCCGTCGACGCCGGCCTTCGATACGAGCATGCCGGCTGCGATCGAAACGATGAGCGCGGGGATCTGCGAAACCAGTCCGTCGCCGACGGTCAGCAGGGTGTAGGAGTTGGCGGCCTGTTCGAAGGTGACGCCCTGTTGCACCACACCGATGACGATGCCGCCGATGATGTTGATCATGGTGATCATGATCCCGGCCATGGCGTCGCCGCGCACGAATTTGCTGGCGCCGTCCATCGCGCCGAAGAAGTTGCTTTCGCCCTCCAGCTCCTTGCGGCGCGCGCGCGCTTCTTCCTCGGTGATCATGCCGGCGGAGAGATCGGCGTCGATCGCCATCTGCTTGCCGGGCATGGCGTCGAGGGTGAAGCGTGCCGCCACCTCGGCGATCCGGCCGGAGCCCTTGGTGATGACCACGAAGTTCACGATCACCAGGATGACGAAGACGACGACGCCGATGACGAAGTTGCCCTGCATCACGAAGCCGCCGAAGGCCTCAATGATGTTGCCGGCCGCCTGCGGTCCCTGGTGGCCGTTGGAGAGGATCAGGCGCGTCGTCGCAATGTTGAGGGCAAGGCGCAGCAGCGTCGATAACAGCAACACGGTTGGAAAAGCCGAGAACTCCAGAGGCTTCTGGATCATCAGCGAGGTCATCAGGATCAGCACGGCGAGGGTGATCGAGATCGCCAGCAGGAAATCCAGAAGCATGGCGGGGATGGGCAGGATCAGCATGATCACCAGCGCCATCACGCCGACGCCGAGCAGAATCTCGCTGCGCGTCAGCATTCGCACGATGGCGTTCAGGTCGATGCCCGATCCCGCGCCCCGCGCGGCGGTTGCGGCTGAATCCGCCATCTAGTTCGCTCCGACCGTGCGGGTTTCACCCGGCGCCGCAATGGCGACGCCCGCGTCCTGGTAGGCCCGCAGCTTGTTGCGCAGCGTGCGGATCGAGATGCCCAGAATGTTGGCGGCATGCGTGCGGTTGCCGAGGCAATGGTCCAGCGTCGACAGGATCAATTCCTGCTCCACTTCAGCCACGGTCTGGCCGACCCGGAAGGTCGACTGGGCCTTGATCGCGCTTTCCGCCGCAGCCACCGCACGGTTGGCGGCGCGGTCAAGAGCGCTCGGTTCGGCGACCGGGCGTCCGTCGGCGGTTCGCAGTTCGTCCGCGCCGATTTCAACTCCGCGCGCCAGGATCACAGCGCGGTGCATGGCGTTCTCGAGTTCGCGGACGTTTCCGCGCCAGGGCGCGGAGCGAACGAGGGTCAGCGCTTCATCGCTCAAACGGCGCGGCGGCAAGCCGTTGGCGCGCGCGTACTTGTCGACGAAGTGGGCTGCGAGCGCTTCGATGTCCATCGGGCGGTCGCGCAGAGGCGGAATATGAAGGTTCACCACGTTCAGGCGGTAAAGAAGGTCTTCGCGAAACTCGCCGGCGCGCACGGCATCCTGAAGCGACCGGTTGGAGGTGGCGATGATGCGGATGTCCACTTTCACCGGCTTCGATCCGCCGACGCGATCGATTTCACGCTCCTGGATGGCGCGCAGCAGCTTGGCCTGCAGGCGGATGTCCATCTCGGAAATCTCGTCGAGCAGCAGCGTGCCGCCTTCGGCTTCCTCGAACTTTCCGATGCGGCGCGCAACCGCGCCGGTGAACGCGCCTTTCTCGTGCCCGAACAGTTCGCTTTCGAGAAGGTTCTCGGGGATGGCCGCGCAGTTCACCGAGATGAACGCCTTGTCGGCGCGACGCGAATGTTTGTGGACGTAGCGCGCCAGCACTTCCTTGCCGACGCCGCTCTCGCCCGTGATGAGTACCGAGGCGTCCGACCCGGCGATCTGCTCCGCCAGCGAGCGCAGATCCAGCATCGAGCGGTCGAAAGCGATCATCGGGCGATCGTCGTCCGAGACCGCCGCAAGCACGGCCGCGATCAGTTCCGGGTCGGGGGGCAGGGGAATGAACTCCCGGGCCCCCGCGCGGATCGCGGCCGCCGCCGCTTCCGGAGAGGTCGACACGCCGCAGGCGACGACCGGGGCGACGATGCGCTCCTGCGCCATCGCGTGGACGAGGCCGGCGATGTTCTCGTTGACGTCGACAAGCAAAAGGTCAGCGCCCTTGCCGTTGCGCAGGAACTCGCTCGCCTGATCGGTGTTCGCCGCGTGGACGACCTTCGCCCCGCGATCGAACGCGATCTTGGTGGCGTTGGAGAGCTGTCCCTGCAAATCTCCGACGATCATTACGCGCATGGGTTCGCTCCGGCGTCGTTATTGTCTTTGGTGGGCGCGGTCTGGGTCACGCTAGCCGTCCGCATTCTTGATGATCTCTGTCATGGTCACGCCCAGCCGGTCGTCGACCACAACAACCTCGCCGCGTGCGACGAGACGGGAGTTGACATAGATGTCGATGGCTTCGCCGACGCGGCGGTCGAGTTCGAGAACCGAACCCGGGCCGAGTTCAAGCAACTCGCTGACGCCGAGCGTCGTGCGTCCGATCACGGCCTGAACCGCAACGGGAACGTCAAACACGGGCTTGAGGTCGGCGGCGACCTTTTCGTCGTCGTCGACGCCTCCGGCTTCGACCGATTCCACGGGGCCGCCGCTCTTGGAGAGCTCCGGCAGATTCAGTTCATCAGAACTCATCGTGTGCTCCTCGCGCTATGCGGCCGAAAACAGGTCGAGTTGCGGCCCGACCGGATCTTGAAGACGCTCGTTCAGCGCTGTTTCCACCGCGGCCTGGATGTCTTCGCTCTTGAACCCGGTTGCGCCTTCGTCCCATTCGACGCGCCAGTCGCCGGGCCTGGCAGATGCGTCCGGAACGATGCGAACGCTCACGCCGGGGCCGGCCTCGCGCATATCGCCGATGCGTTCGCGGATCAGCTCGACGGCGCCGGGCGCGGCCGAGATCAGGATCATCGGTTTGGCTTTCAGGTTTCCGACGACGCTCTGAACCGCCTCGGCCGCGACTTCGGCGCCCATGCGATCGAGCGCCGCGCCGGCGACGGCCCGCGCCGCCGCCATCGCCAGCTCGGCCGCCTCGCGACGAAGCTGGTCGGCGATCTGCGCGAGTTGCTGCGCCGTCGGCGTCAACCGTTTCATGGCGCCTTCCGCTGCGGTGACGGCGTTGACTTCCGCGGTCTGGACGGCGCTCTGAGCCGCCTTCGCCGCCATCGCCTCCGCCTCGCCGACCGGCAGATAGCGCGGAGCCGCGCCGCCAATGACGTCGCCGTCCGGCGTGAATTCGGTCTCGAAGACGAAGGCGGAAGGAGAGGTCTCGGCCATGATCAGTAAATCAACTCGTCTTCACCGCCGCCTTCCGACAGCAGTATCTCTCCGCGATCGGCGAGATCCTTGGCGACGGTCACGATGGCCTGCTGGGCGGATTCGACATCCTTGAGCTTCACAGGGCCCATTCCGCCCATGTCGTCGCGCAGGATCTTGGCGGCGCGTTCGGACATGTTCGACATGAACAGATTGCGCAGTTCTTCGTTGGCGCCTTTCAGGGCGATGCCCAGCTTGTCCTTCTCGACATTGCGCAACAGCGTTTGAATGCCGCCCGGGTCGAGCTTGGCGAGGTCCTCGAAGACGAACATCAGCGAGCGAATGCGGTCGGCGGATTCTTTGTTCTTGTCCTCGAGCATGGACAGGAAGCGACCTTCCGTCTGGCGGTCGAAATTGTTGAAGATCGCCGCCATCAACTCGTGGCTGTCGCGCTTGGAGGTGCGGGCCAGGTTGGTCATGAACTCGTTGCGCAGCGTGGACTCGATCTTCTCGAGGATATCGCGTTGAACCGGCTCCATGCGCAGCATGCGCTGGATGACTTCCAGCGCGTATTCGTGCGGCATGGTGGAGAGCACGCGTGCGGCGTGGTCGGTCTTGATCTTCGAGAGGATGACCGCGACCGTCTGCGGATACTCGTTCTTGAGATAGTTCGCGAGAACGGACTCGTTCACATTGCCGAGCTTGTCCCACATCGTGCGACCGGCCGGGCCGCGCAGCTCCTCCATCAGGCTTTCAACCTTGTCGGCCGGAAGGAACTGCATCAGCAGGCGTTGGGTCTGCTCGTAGGAGCCGGTCACGGCGCCGGCGCCGGACAGACGGTTCACGAAATCCTTGATGAGGTACTCGACGGTCTCGGCGCGAACGGCGCCAAGGTTCGACATGGCCGACGAGATCGTGCGCAGTTCATCGTCTTCGAGCTTGTCCCAGATCGCCTTGGCGTCTTCTCCCAGCGCGAGCAGCAGAACGGCCGCCTTTTCCGATCCGTGCATCGATCCGACAGCGGTGAGAATGTCTGCCGTGCGTCGCGCCATCTCGCTCATCGGATCGAGAGCGGGATCCGGCGGCGGCGTTTCCTCTTCAGTCTTTTTCTTTGCGGACATCAGACGGCGCCCTCACGGGTCTCTTCGGACAACCAGGTGCGAATGATGTTGAGCGATTCATCCGGGTGGCTTGCGACGACCTCGGAGATCTTCTTGATCGACGACGCTTTCACCTGACCGGAGATACGGGCCACATCGATCCCGGGGTCCTTGCGCTCCGGCGGAGCTGGTCCGACATCGAGACCGATCGCCTGGGCGCCGGCCGCATCAGGGGGCAGGGCCCGGTTCGGCGACAGCGAGGGCGTTTTGTTCGCGTCGTCATCCTTGCCGAGAATGCCTTTGGCGAGCGGGCGCAGCACGAACAGAACCAGCGCGAGCGCGGTGATCAGCATGGCGCCGACTTCGACGCCCTGGATGATGTCGTTCTTGTCGAACGCGAAGGGTCCCGGCGCTTCGCCGCCGTCGAGGGTCGCATCCGGGCGGGCGAACGGAATGTTCTCGACTGTCACGACGTCGCCGCGGGCATCACTGAAGCCGACCGCCGAGCGAACCAGAGTCAGGATCCGCTGAATCTCTTCCGGCGAACGCGACTGGAAGGTCGCCGGAGCGCCGTCCGCGCCCGGCACGCGCATATCGTCGACGGCCACGGCCACCGAAATGCGCTTGATGCCGCCGCCTTCGATGATTTCCGAGCGCGTCGTTTTCGAAACGAGATAGTCGACCTTTTCCGACGATTCGGATTGCTGGTTGTTGCTGCTCGGCTGTGCGACCGCCGCGCCCTCGGCGCCGGTCGGGATGTTGTTGGCGACCGTGGTTTCATCGCCGGGGCTGCGCTCGGTCGAGGAACTGGTCTTTTCTGTCGTTTCAGACGACCGGACGACGCGGCTGTCAGGATCGAAGGTCTCCGCGCTCTGCGTCACGCGGTTGAAATCGACGTCCAGCGCGACCTCGACACGCGCCGCGCCGATGCCCGCGATGTTCTCGACGATCTCAAGAACCTTCTTGCGGTAGCTTTCCTCGAGATTGAGCTTGCGCTCGTCGGAATTGGATGCGCCGCCCGCCAGGCCGCTGTCATCGCCTTCGGCGCCGGCCGCGAGCATGCGCCCCTGATCGTCGACGACCGTGATCGCCCCGACGGTCAGACCCGGAACGCTGCTTGCGACGAGGTTGCGGATGGCCCGCACCTTTTCGGGCGTCATCGTATTGCCCGTCAGGCGCAGGACGACGCTGGCGCTGGGCTTTTCAGTGTCGCGCTGGAACAGCGGGCGTTCGGGCAGGCTGATGTGAACGCGGGCGGCCCGCACCATGTCCATCGAGGTGATGGTGCGGGAAAGTTCGCCTTCCAGCGCCCGCACCTTGTTGATGTTCTGCACAAAGCTGGTCGCGCCCAGCGCGTCGGTTTTGTCGAAAATCTCCCAGCCGACCGAGCCGCGCGTCGGCAGGCCCTGTTCGGACAGCATCATGCGGGCGTCGTCGACCTTGGCCTTGTCCACGAAGATGGCGGAACCGCCGCCCTCCAGCGAGTAGCGGATGTTCGCCGTGTCGAGGCGGCCGGCGATCTCGGCGGCTTCCTGCAGGTCGAGGCCGGAGAACAGCAGCGATTTGCCGCTTTGGTCGCCGCGCAGAATGATCACGCCAAGCGTGCCGCCGACGAGCGCGGTGATCGCGAGCGCCGCGGCAATCCGCATGCGGCCCGAGCGCGCGAGGTTCGATATCAGGTTGGACGACTCGGCCATATATACCCGGAAATTTCTGCCTGCCTGGAAATCAGCTAGGCAGGAATTTCCCGGGGTAGCGTAAACGCCCCCTTAACGCGGCGCGCGCCGAGCCTGTGAACAACTCGTGCGTCGACGGTTATGAACAGGCGAGCATGCGCACATTGTCGCGGCCGAACGCGCGCGAGACGGCATGTGTCAGACGTGTTTTGGGTGAGAAGCGGGAACTCCCCCCACGAGACGCATCGCCGGAGACCGGCCGCCCGGTCTGTCGCGCGCGAGTCGCGTGGGGGGTACACCCGATGGAAACGGACCTATCCCGATTCAGTGACGTTCTGTTATACGCCGACGTCGGAATTTGCCCGGAACCTCCGGGAAGCCCGTTAATGATTTGCAAACCTCGTCCGGGCGCCGTCGGCGTCCTATCGGTAGGTCTGCAGCCGCGTGGTGCGAAGTCCCTTGACGCCGTGGCGGTCAAACAGACGTTCCCAACCGGCGAACTCTTCCTTGGTCAGCTCGTAGCGCTCGCAGGCGTCTTCGAGCGTAAGCAGGCCGCCGCGCACCGCTGCGACGACTTCGGCCTTGCGGCGTGTCACCCAGCGCTGGATTCCCGGCGGCGGCAGGTCGGCAAGCGTCAGCCTGCGACCGTCGGGTCCGGTCGCGGCCGCGAACTGTTGGTCGTGGCTCAACATGGCATAGTCCCTTGAAGGTCTCTCTATGCTCAGGACCCTAGCGGATGCGTTTTAAGGTCACGCTCAGCCGGAGGCGGCGGTTTTCGGCAAAATTTGCGCAAATCCGCCGACGCGCGTCGACCATGGCGAAATCGGCCGCCCGCCGGCGGATTACGCATCCGCCGACGTGCGCGAAGCGGTCTGGCCGCGCCCGGACATTCAGGCCCCTCCAGAATCATCCGGCCTAGCGTTTCAGACGGATCAGCTCGTCGAGCATCTCGTCCGCCGTGGTGATGATCTTCGAGGAAGCCGAGTAGGCCCGCTGAGTCAGGATCAGGCTGGAGAACTCCTCGGCGAGGTCGACCGTCGAACTTTCGAGCGCGCGGGACTGAATGCCCCCGGCGCCGTTCGAACCGGCGACGCGCAGCGCGAGCGGACCCGCCGCGGCGCTGAGACCGAAGGCGCCGCCCGACTGCGGGACCAGCCCGTCATAGTTCGGGAAGGTCGCAAGCGGCAGCTGATACACTTTGCGGGTCAGCCCGTTCGTGAACACCGCCGTGACGACGCCGGCGTCGTCGACCTCAACCGATTCCAGCGCGCCGAAGGGCGTGCCGTCGATCTTCGACGTCAGCAATTGCGAGGGCGAGTCGAGACTGGACAGGCCGCCGCCGCTCGCGCTGGCGCCGAAGTCCATCGTGATGTTGAGGGCCGCGGCGCCGAGATCGGCGGGCCAGGCCGGCGACCCGCCGCCGGCGGCGTTGATGGTCAGGGTGTCGGGCAGGGGCGTGCCCGGCACTGCGGCGGTGGGATCGTACTGACCCGTCGAGGTGAAGCCGACCTGGCCGGACGACACCAGCGTGTTGGCGGCGCCGTCTTCACCGTTAAGGTAGATCTCGACGTTCCAGATGTTCGCATCCTGACGCAGGTAGGCGAACGTCAGCGTGTGCTGGCCGCCGAGGCTGTCATAGATCTGGACCGGGATTTCGAAGTCCGGCGTCACCGGCGTGGCGCTGTTGGCTGAATCCCACATGCTGTTGGCGGCGACCGTCGGGTCGTAGGTGCCGCCAGTCACGGCGGCGTTCAGGTCGACGGACGATTGCAGGTTCGCCGTCAGGGCGATGTTCTCGGTCGCGCGAGCGTCGCCGGAGATGCCGGACACCTGGATCGGGACCAGTGCGGTCAAGTCCGTCGGGTTGGTGATCACCGTGCCGTCGTCCTGCACCTGCCAGCCCTGCAGATACATGCCGGCGGCGTTGCGCAGATAGCCGTCGGCGTCCGGGGTGAATTGTCCGGCTCGCGTGTAGTAGTAGGGGTCCGTCACGGCGGCGTCGTCGCCGCGTTGCCGCACGACGAAGTAGCCATGACCTTCCACCGCAAGGTGGGTCGCGACCGACGAGGCGATCGGCGATCCCTGTTCGGACATCATCGTCGAGTGGCTGGCGAGCACGCCCCCGGCGGAGTGCGTGGTCAGTTCGGTCTGCGAACGAACCAGCGCGGTGAAGTCGGTGCGGAGCCGCTTGTAGCCGACCGTGTTGACGTTGGAGATGTTGTCGGAGATCGCGGCGAGCGCGCTGGAGTTGGCGCGCATTCCCGCTGCGCCTGCCAGCATGGCCGAGGTGATGCTCATGGTCGGTCGACTCCCACTTGGATCGAAACGTTTGCTTTCGGGGCGGTCGCTTTTCGACCTTGGGAGCCGCTACTGCAGCCTGTAGTTCGCTATCCACGGCCCGTTGAGGGGCCGTCCGGTCAGTTCGCGTCCGTCAGTCTCAGGACGTCGGAATACGCAAAAATTCCGGCGTCGGTCGTCAGGGCTGGATCGCCATAGGTAAGGTCGACGCCGGTGATGCGCGCGATCAGGGAGACGTAAGACCCCACCACTTCATCGTCGGAGGTCGTGGCCGTCACCTGCATGTAGTAAGCGCCGGGGTCGGCCTGTTCGCCGTTGGTCTTCGTGCCGTCCCAGACAAAATCGTGGAACCCGGCGTCCGTCTCGCCGGTCGCTTCGTAAACGGTCTTGCCGTCCTGATCGAGAATCTTGATCGTCGTCGTGTCGGACGAGGCGCCCAGCGTGTAGCGCCACTTGATGGGATCGCCCGAGAACGCCGCGCCGCTGGAACCGATCTCCGCTTCCTGCCCAAGATAGCCCGACATCGTCGCGCCGGCGTTCGAACGTGTCGCGGTCAGAAGGTCTTCGAGCTGCTGGTTGGCGCGGATCTGTTGTTCGACGCCGGAGAACTGCACCAGCTGTTCGGTGAACTGCGTGGAGTCCAGCGGCTCCAGCGGGTCCTGGTTCTGGATCTGCGCCGTCAGGATCGACAGGAAGGTGTCGAAATTGTCCGCCAGCGTGCCCTGCGAGACCACGGCTTGTCCCGACGAGTTGGTCGACGTGCTCTGGGGGACGAACGAGATGGGGGTGTTCATGGTCTCGGCTCCCGTCAGGCGATCAGGTTGAGGCGCGAGGCGCCCCAGGCTTGCGGCCGTGCAGCCGCGGCGAGTTCAGGATCTATGGCGGCCTCGAAGAAGCGCCCCGTGCGGTCGGGCGCTTGCTGGCTCCCCCATTCGCGGCCGCCTTGCGAGGCACCATTGTCCGAGGCGAGCTGGAATTGAACGCCGTCTTCGGCGAGATCCAGTCCCGAGTTCTGAAGCGCCTGCTCGAGCGCTTTCTGGCCGCGCGCGAGGTCGCCCAGGGCGGCGCCGTCGTGCGCCGACAGCACGGCGTGGACGCGCTTGTCGGCGCCGATCTCGATGCGCACCTGCACCCGGCCCAGCTCCGGCGGATCGAGGCGGACTTCAAAGGTTTGCGCGCGTCCGTCGAAGCGTTCGACGATGCGCGCATGAATCTGCATGACAGCAGGCGGCAGTTGCGCGGCCGTAGCGGGCGCGCCCGCCGTCGACGCAGCGCCGTGGGCGGCGGCGCTGCCGCCAAGACCCGTCGTCTGGCCGGCGCCGGTCCCGCCGCCAAGCGAGGACAGCGTATCGGCGAACAGCGTGTCCGTGCCTGGCGCCGGTTGCTGGTTCGCGGGCGGTGCGGACGCCGGCGTAGAGGCGCCTGCGCTTGCGGGTTTCGCTTGTCCGCTGGATGCGGGCGAGACACCCGGCGCGCCTTTAGCGGGCGAGGCAGCTCCGGCCTTTGTCTTGCCGCCTTGTGCAGCGGCGTTGGCGGAAGATTGTCCGTCGGCCTGGGCGATCTCGATATCGCCGCCGTCTGAAATCTCGGTCGAGGGCTCGGCGGCGGACGCCTGGGCGTTCTGGGATGCGGGCGCGGCCTGTTGCGCCGACACGTTGGCGGTTTCGGTCGAAACCGTTTGGGTGCGATGTGCAGCGGTCTTCTTGTCCCGCTCGCTGACCGGGGCTTTCTGATCCGTGGTTTGCGGTTGGGTCGCCGCCGCAACCGTTTCTACCGATCGCGTCTGATCGGTCGAGACCTGTTGCGTCGCGCCGCTCGCCGCGCTGGCGGCCGGGTTCGCGTCGCCCGCCTGGTTGGCGAGGGCAGTCGCCGGTTCGTTGTCCGCAGCGGTCTCGCCCGTTTCATCGACGAGGACGATCGCAGGTTCGGCGTCTGTAGTGATCTCGCTTGCGTCGGTGGTGCCGGTCGCCGCGCCTTCGGGCGAAACGGGTTGATCGGGCGAGGTGTGCGCGCCGGTTTCGGCGGTCGTCTTTTCCGTTCCGGCGTTCGCTTCGCTCACGTCGGTCGATCCCGCCGATGTCGCTGCGGGGGAGGGGGCGCTTTCCGCGGTCGTCTGTTGGGTCTGCGCGCTCGTTGCGTTCGTCGCGACTGTTTCGCCGTCAGCCGTGTCCGGGGTCGTGGCGGCGTCCTCGACCGACGGTTCCGAGGCGCTCTCTACCGTCTTGGTCGCGGTCGCAGATGTTTGCGTCGGCGCGCGGCCGGTCGGTTGTGTCGGCGCGGTCGCGCGTGCAGCGTTATGGTTAGAGGATGCGTCATCCAGATAGCTGGCGAACGTCTTGCGGTCGTCAGCGCGCAGATCCGCATCGCGCCGCATGGCTGACTTGCGCGATGCGCCAGTCGCCGCGTCGGCGTCGGGAAAACCTCCCGGTGCAAAGGTCTGCTCGATACTCATCCGGTCACATATCCGCACCCCAAGCGAAGGCGGGGCAGGACCAGGATTGCAATCGGCGCGCCATGGTGAGCGTCGTAAAAATGCATATGTTTCAAGAGTCAACTTTCGGCGCCCGGCAGACCTGACCCTTTCGCGATAGGCAAGACCTGCGATCGGGCGGCAGGAATTGCCGGGCGTTTGGGCGCACGGTCGAGGTTTTCGGCGGGCGCCGTGGCTGGTCACCGCGTCCGGCCTTGGCGAGCGGTCCGGAACCCGCTCCTTTTGTCCGCTTGAGACCCGCTGGCCCGGCGTTTGCTTGGTTAATCACGGAACTGCGGCCAACCCATGCCGCACTCTTTTGCGCAGAAGCGCACGCGTGAAGTTTTCACGTTGTTTTTCAGGAAGATGGAAGGGATGCGGAGGAAGCTGATCCTCGTCCGGCGCCCGGCAAATGATGCCGGGGCGGCAGGAACAGCCGCCCGTCATGGAGGACGCCGCCGACGTAGTTGAGCTGGAGACGCGTGTGAGCATCGCATCCATCATGAGCACGGGCCTCTCGGCGCTCGCGGCGAACCAGCAGGCCCTTAAGATCACGTCGGGCAACGTCGCCAATGTGAACACCGAGGGCTATTCGCGCCTCGAAGTTCAGATGAAGTCGCGCAGCTCGACCAACGGCATGGCCGGCGTCGAGATCGACGTCCGCCGCGTCGCCAACTCCTTCCTCATCGCGGCCGAGATGCGCAGCGCCTCCGACGTCGCGGCGGCCGGCGCGCTCGCGGACTTCATGGATCGCGCGCAGAGCCTGCTGGGGGATCCGTCCGAAAGCGGTTCGGTGTTTTCGACGCTCGATACGGTCTTCTCCAGCTTCGGCGCGCTGTCGGTCGACCCCTCATCCGAGCTTCGCCGCAGCACATCGATCTCCGAGCTCGAAACGATGCTCAGCCAGATCAGCTCGACCCAGTCCGAAATCATGGCGTTGCGCAATGAAGCGAACACGCGCGCGCAAAGCCTGATGGAGGAGGCCAATTCGCTGATGTCGGGCATCGCCCGGCTCAACACCTCGATCCAGCGCGCGAAAGTGGGCGGCACCTCGGCGCCGGACGCCGAGACCGAGCAGCAGCGCATGCTGGACCGGCTGTCCGAGATCCTCGACATCCGGGTTCAGGAGCGTTCGCTTGGCGGCGTCGAGGTACGTACCGAGGACGGACTTCTGCTGGTCGATCTCGAGGCCGGCCGGTTGTCGTTCGACAGCACTTCGCAGGGCGAGGCTTACCCTGGCGTGGTTCTGGTGATGCCACATGCCAGCAACGAGATCGCGATCGACACGCATGTGTCAGCGGGTGAACTTAAAGGCGTGTTGCGCGCCCGCGACCGCGATCTTGTCGACCTGTCATTGTCGTTCGCGGAATTCGGCGCCGGCGTTGTCGAGGCTCTGAACGAAGCGCACAACGCCGGTTCTCCCGTCCCCGCCTCGCAAACGCTGACCGGACGCAATACGGGTCTGCTCAGCTCCGACGGGCTGAACTTCACGGGGGTCGCCAATCTGGCGATCGTCGACGCCGATGGGGTCGTGCAGCACAACTACACGATCGACTTCGACAACGGAGTCATCACCGACGACACGGGCGCGGTGAACGAAGCGATCGCCAACGACGGCGTGCTTGGCTATCCGACCATCGGCACCATGGTTACGGCGTTGCAGACCGCCGTCGGCGGAAACGCGACGGTCGACTTCACCAATGGCGTCATGACGATCAGCGGCGCCACGGCGGCCGACCGCATCGTGGTCGCGGATGCGGCCAGTCCGAACGCGGCCGACCGTGCGGGGCGCGGTTTCTCGAACACGTTCGGTCTCAACGATCTGATCACCAAGGCTGCGCCGACCAATTACGCCACCGGGTTGACCGACAACGACCTGCACGGGTTTTCGGCGGGCACGATCTCCTTCGGCGTTCGCAACACCGATGGCGCGCTGGTGCGGTCCATCGACGTCACGGTCACCGCCGGCACGACGATGCAAGACCTCCAGAACCAGATCAACACCGCCCTGGCGGGGTTCGGTCAGGCCGATCTCGACGAGAACGGCCGCCTCATGATCACGTCCGCCTCGAGCAATGTCATCCGCCTTGACGTGCTGTCTGACACCACGCTGCGCGGCGGCTCCGGCCTTTCGATGTCGGAATTCTTCGGACTGGGCGAGACGATCCCGACCGAGCGCGCGCTCAATCTTTCCGTTCGCTCCTCCATTCGTTCAAATCCCGGCTTGCTGACCACGGCGCAGGCGGACCTGTCCGGCGCGCTGGCCGGCGATCGCGTGTTGTCGTCGGGCGACGGAAGCGGCGCGCTGGCTCTGGAAGCGGCCGGTTCGAAGATGAGATATTTCTCGGACGCCGGCGGGTTGATCGGTCAGGTCACCTCGGTGAACGACTACGCCGCGCGTCTGGCGGGCCACGCCGCATTGCGCTCCGAAGCGCTGGATTCGGCCAAGTCCGCTGCCGAGGCGGTTCGGGACGAAGTGAAGCTTCGGCGCTCGAGCGAGGAGGGCGTGAACCTCGACGAAGAGCTGGTGAACATGACCACTTACCAGCAGGCCTATGCGGCCGCCTCGCGCCTGATCCAGGCGGCGCGCGATATGTACGACATCTTGCTGCAACTCACCTGAGGGCGCTGAACCATGTCCCGCATCTCATCCGCGATGATCCCGATGTCGGCCCTGTCCGACCTTTCACGGGCGCAGCAGGAGCTGGTCGAGGCCTCGCGGCAAAGCTCCGCGCAGACCAAGGCCTCCGACATGAAAGGCTATGGCCGGCAGGCGCAAACGCTCGTTTCGGCGCAGCGCATGGTGGCGCGCACCGAGGGCTTTCTCTCGACCGGCGCGGAATTGCAGACGCGCATGCAGCTTCAGGACGTTTCGCTGGGCCGCGCCGCAGACGTCATCTCCAGCCTGAAGGACAGCCTGTTCCAGAACATCGGACTGGAGGACGGCAACGGCGTTCGTGCGGCGCTTGAGGATGCGTTCTCGGTGCTCAAGGACGCGATGAACACCACGCTGGGCGGGCGGTATCTGTTCGGCGGCGTGCTCAACGACCGGCCGCCCGTCACCGCCGATTCTCTCAGCGATCTTGCCGCGAACCCGCTTTCCGACGCGATCGTGCAGGGCGCCGATGCGCAACAGATCCGGATCGAGGACGAGAAGACCGTGAAGGCCGGCGTCGTCGCTGATGATGTCATCGCGGATGCGCTCGGCATTCTGCAACGGCTCGCGCAATTCGATGAAGGCGTCGACGGGCCGTTCGGCGGCGACATGACCGAAACCCAGAAGACAGCCATTCAAAGCGAGATGGACAATCTGTCCAAGGCTTTCGACCATGTTCTGCAGGCGCAGGCCGAGAACGGACGGCTTCTGAACGAGGTCGAATCCGCGACCAAGCGCCAGGAAGGCCGCCGCGATGCGTTGAACGCCGCCGTCGGCGATATCGTCAATGTCGATCTTGGCGAGGTGGCGGTGCGGCTCAACCAGGCGCAGTTCGCCTATCAGGCCTCGGCCAGCGTGTTCAATACGCTGCGCAACCTGACGCTCATCAACTTCCTCGATTGACGGCTGGCCGTCGCGTGCGCGGCGCTTCGCCGTCTCGCCGCGATTGAAGCGCGTCGGTGCGCGTGCGAAAGTGCGCCAGCAGCGGTTTCGCTGAACGGGATTGCATGAGCGAAACGCCGATCACCTGGCCTGCGCCGCCGAACAAGCCGGAGCCTTTCGAATGCTGCGGGCGCGGATGCTGTCCGTGCATCTTCGACTACTACTGGGATGCGCTTGCGCGTTGGGAGGAGCTTGTTCGCAAGGCGGGCGGCGATCCCGATGAGGTCCTGAAGCTGCTCGGCCGGGAACGTTGAGCGGTCGCCTTCACCGCAGGGCGCGTTCGAGAAAATCCAGAATATGCGGACGATCGGCGTCAAGCAGGCCATGCCCCTCGGTATGGACGAGGTAGCAGAGATCGCCGGGTGTCGGGCGGTCGAGCGGCGGAAACGGCGCATCCGGCGCCAGTGCGCGGCGCCCCAGCAGATCATAGACCGGGCTCGCCGCGCGGGCCGCCAGGAAAGCGCCGAACGGATCGGCCCAGTGGTCTTCGCTTCCATTGATCAGCAGCAGCGGGCGCGGTGCGATCATCGCAAGCAGAAAATGAGCGTCCACGGGAAGCGTATCGGGACGGGCTGCAAAGCTCGCGAAGCGTGGCGCGAACCAGTAGGGGAAGCCGCCGGGCGCTGTGATGTGGGCGATGGTTTCGCCATAGTCGCGACGTGAGAGCGCCTGTCCGCCTTCGCCCGAACAGCAATCGATCACCGCCGCAAAACGCTCGTCCTGCGCCGCCGCCCAAAGCGCCGTCTTGCCGAGCCGCGAGAACCCCTGAACGGCGATGCGTTTCGGATCGGCGGCGGGCAGGCCGCACAGAAAGTCCAGAACGCGCGAAGCGCCCCACGCCCACGCGCCGATCGCGCCCCATGCGTCGGGCGGACGTTCGTCGCTCGTATCGGGAAACAACGCTCGCACGCCCAGCGCGGCCCCGCCGTCAAAGTCAGGCTCGATCTGTCCGCTGTAGACGAGCGCGACGCCAATCCCTCGTTCGAGGAAGGCGGGCACGTCGATGAAGCCATAGCTCTTTGCATCGCGGCCGCGCACACGTCGCGCGGGTTCGTGCTCCGACAGGAGCCAGCCGTCGATTTCCTTCACGCCTTCGTCTTCGAACGCCAGCACGGCGGGCGCCAGCCACAGATGCAGCAGCACGGGGACGGGTTCTTGCGCGTTCGCCGGAACGTAGGTGATCACGTCGATCTGACGTTCGGCGCCGGCGCCCGGCGATGTCAGGTGCAGCGTCGCCTGCGTGCGTATGGCTTTTCCGCCATAGGCCGACGCGGACGTCTCCCACACGTCTGGTTTGGCGCGCAGCTCCGGGCAGGGCGGCGTGCGTCCGAACTGCACCTCGGCTAGCATTGAGAGTATTTCGGGCCGACGCCGCGCGAACCAGGCGTCCGCGCTCGCGACGGGGCGGCCGTCCGCCGACGTCAGAGGATCGGGCAGGTCGAATGCGCCGGCGCGCGCCTGCGTGAAGTTGGTGAGGAGGCCGCGGCGGATTTCGGCGGGCCTGTCTTCCAGAAACGCAGGCGGCTGCGGGGCGGTCGGCATGTTGCGAATGTGTTCCCGGCGCCGGATTCGATCAAGCTGTCTGCGGGCAGGCTGTCTGCGGCGCGCTGCGCAGCGCGCGCACCATGCGCTGACGCACCTTCCACGGCTTCCAGCTTCTGTGAAGGCGCGAGAGCCAATGTGAGTTCACCGCCAGATAGGGCTGTCCCAGATCGCGTGACGTCGGCAGGATCTCGCGTCCGAGAATGTCGATCGCGTGATCGATCTCTTCCGGCGACACGAAGAAAATCTCGCGACCGCGATGCTCGAGCGTCCAGACCGGATAGCCTTGGCCCGGCGCGGCGTTCGGCATCGGCGGTTCGAACGACGACGCCCTCCAGAACGGGGCGTCCACGCCCCGGTGCACCCAGGGTGAGAGCGGCGAGATCCGACGTTCGGGTGCGTACTCAAGCCGCAGTCTCATCGCGCAGTCCTGCTCGAACCCCAGCGCCCGTCGGCGCGTTGTTCCGGTGATGCGAATGAATATCCGTTCAGCGGGCGTTCAGCCAGCATTCACATAGTCGATCATTCCCAGGAGGATCTCATGAAACGCATTCTGATGGCTGTGACAGCGGCGCTTGCATTCGGGGCCTGCCAGACTTCCGACACATCGGACACCGCGCAGACAGAGCCCGACCCGCGTCAGGGCGCGGAGGTTCGTCAGATCTGCTTCTCGAGCCAGATCAATGGCTGGAGGGAGAATGGCCGGAGTTCGGTGATCGTCGAAAAGCGTCACAATGAAGAATACATGCTTGAACTCTCGGGCGGCTGCGAGCCGCAGGACGCCTTTCTGTCGATCGGCCTCAAATCGCGCCTCGGCGCGGGCGATTGTTTGAGGGCGGGCGATTCGCTTGTCACCGACTCGCACTTCGACGGTCGGTGCACGATCAACCACATCTATGAATGGCATGAGGACGCGGAGAAATCCGCCGACGACAGCGCGAGCTAGCATGCCCGACTGCGTTGGAGCATAATCCAATGCGGGTGTGCGACGCGTAAGGAGCAATCTCAATGAAACGCGTAATTCTGGGTTTTGCAGCGGCGCTCGCATTGGGCGCCTGCCAGACGTCCGACACATCGGACACCGCTCAGAAGGAGCCGGATCCCCGCCAGGGCGCAGAGGTCCGGCAGGTCTGTTTCACCAGCCAGATACGGAGCTGGAAGGCCAACGACCGCCGTTCGGTCATCGTCGAAAAGCGGCGCAACGAAGAATACATGCTGGAACTCGCGGGCGCATGCGAACCGCAGGACGCTTTCACCTCGATCGGACTTGTCTCAAGGGTCGGCGGCGGCAACTGCCTCACAAGCGGCGACCGTCTGGTGACGGATTCCCGCTATGACGGCGGACCCTGCACGATCATGAACATCTATGAGTGGCATGCGGACGCCGGCAAGGCGGACGCGCCCGAAGAGAAATAGCTAGTTCGACTTGCAGCCGGGCGTCAGCCCGCTCAACCGGGCGACCACTTCGTCATTGCTGAGGCGGCCGGGCGTTTCGCGCACGCCGCGCTCGCTTAGGGCGGACCTGCGTTCGGGATCGTTGAGCAGCGCGACCACCGTGTCGGCTAACGCCTGCGTATCCGGCGCAATCTCGACGAGGTCCGACAGGGCGTCGCCGAACCCTTCCAGCGCGGTCGGGTAAACCACGGTCGGCATGCCGAGCTGGAGATATTCCGCGACCTTGATCGAGACGCCGCTGGCGACCCGCGTCGGGGCGAGGCCCAGCGAACCGGGTCCGCCGAGAACGGCCAGAGACGGCACGCGCCCCAGCGCCTTCACGCCGGGCTGCGCCAGATCCTCCGGCGTCAGGTCGGAGCATGTCGAGCCCGCGATCCAAAGCTCCGCTTCGGGCGATTGCTTCCGCACCAGCGGCCAGATGTCTCTTACGAGGTGGTGCATCGCGTCGGTGTTGCCGCCATGCTTGGTGCCGATGAACACGGCGCGCGCGGGGCCGGGCGCCGGTTCGGGCTTTTGTCCGGGCACTTCCGGGCGCAGCCACACGCCGACCGCGTTGGGCGCCTGCGGCGCGAAGGCCGCCATCTCGTTGCGCGATGCGTAGAACAGGGTTTCGGCGGCGCGCACCCAGCGCGCTTCGGTTTCGATCGTGGTGTCGGCGTGATCGGGACGCGTCCCGCCGTCACGGAAGGAAGCGGCGCGCAGGGAAAACAGATCGTGCAGCAGCGCGGCCTTGTGCACCCCCGGCGCAATCCGCTCCAGCACGGGCGCGAGCGAGGAGTATTCCGCAACCGCGACGACCGCGGGCCGCCTGTTGCTCTCGTTCGCGAGCTG
The DNA here is from genome assembly GCA_041398225.1 of Hyphomonadaceae bacterium. Classification (GTDB taxonomy): domain Bacteria; phylum Pseudomonadota; class Alphaproteobacteria; order Caulobacterales; family Hyphomonadaceae; genus JAWKVD01. The sequence goes on from JAWKVD010000004.1 coordinate 107,796, forward strand.
GCGTTCTTCGGCGCGGGTCAGCGGATGGCCAAGCGGACTGCTGATGCGGGCGAGGCCGGCCGGATTGATCTTCAGCCGTCGCAACGTCTCGCGGAACAGGCGCACGGCGAAGCGGCCCCAGATATAGGGGGAGAGCGACCAGAACCAGTTCCCGACTCTCACGGTTTGCGGCCACACGATCTCCGATGCGATGTCGGCGTAGGCCTGGTGCAGATGCAGCCAGGGGCGGTTCATGAACGACCGGCGCGGCGCGAAGATCAGGCGCACATCCAGCCCCGCGCGCTTAACGGCGCGCAGGAACACCATCAGATAGGCGTCATTGCCGGTCGTCATCACATCCAGCTGGCGGGCCAGCAGCATGTTGAGTGATCCAGGGCGTGGCGGATCGGTCCGGGTCATGCCATTCCTTATGACGCTAGAATTCCTGCGGCGCGACACGTGCAAGACCCTCGCCGCAACGCATAGGACGATGGATTAGAACGGGCATGGTTAACTCCCCCGAACTTTCGACAGGCGCCGAGCCGGGCGTCCCGGACCTTCTGGTTCGCCGGGGCGCGTCCGCGTCGAGCGCGACAGGCGCCGCGGACGCCGCCGCCGTCTCTCGGCGTCCGATCGTGTGGGCGTTGAGCCTGCTGATCGTTCTCGCCGCCGTCAGCCTCATCGGTCGCGAGATCCTCCGCACCTACAGCGTGACCATGGCTCAATCCGCCAGCGACGCGCAGGCCGAAAAGCTGCTGGTTCAGACCCCGCCGGTTGGTGCGCCCGCAGCCTATTATCAGATCCTGTCCGAACTGGCGCAGCGCGCCGCTCCGAACGATCCAGAGGCGGGGCTGGCCGCGGCCAAGGCGGCGGTCGAGCGCGACCCGACGCTGGCGCATGCGTGGGCCAGCATCGCCTACGGGGCGGCGGCGCATGCAGGCGGCGTCGACGAGGAAGCCGCGACGGCGCTCGAAAACTCGATGAATCTGTGCCCCCTGTGCGACACGGACCTCGTCGCCTGGCGGTTCGAATTTGTTCTTGCGAACTGGGATACGATTCCGGAACGGCTGCGCCTGAAAGCGTTCGATCAGGCCGACATCCTGCGCTGGTCGGGCGATCACGCCGAGTTCCTCGCCGAGATGCGCGTGAAGGCCGAAGCGGCCGGCATTCCGTATGTCGCCTATCTCTCGCAGGTCGATTCCCCGGTGCCGGCGCTGGAGACCGGCTATGCCGGCGTGACCGCGCCGGCGACCACGCCCTGATCTTCTCCACGCAAACCTCCCGGCGCGGCGCAAGCCTTGCTCTGAAACAGGGAAGGTCAGCCGCGTACGATCATCCATGAAGCTCGACATCACTTCCGAAACCGAAGGCGCCATGCAGGGAGGCGCTGGAGAAGCCGTGTCGGGCGCGCCCGCGCGCGGCGAGGACATTCTCGCCGTCGTTCCCGCGCTCAACGAAGTGGATCATATTGAGACATGCATCCGGTCCCTGCTCGAGGGCGAGGAGCGTCTCAAGGCGGTTCGGCTCGCCGTCGCCGACGGCGGCAGCCAGGACGGCACGCAGGCCGTCGTCCGCAAGCTGATGGACGAATTCCCCAATCTTGAACTGGTGGACAATCCGCTGCGGCTTCAGTCGGCGGGCGTCAACCGTGCGGTCCGCATGCGCGGCGAGGGGCGGACGATCCTGGTGCGGTGCGACGCGCACTCGATCTATCCGCCGAACTTCATTCTCAAGGTGGCCGATGCGCTCGTGTCGCGCGGGGTCGCCTCCATCGTGACCCCGATGGACGCGATCGGGCGCACCTGCTTCCAGCGCGCCAACGCCTTCATCGTCGACACGCCGCTCGGCTCGGGCGGCTCGGCGCATCGCGGCGGGCGCGTCTCCGGTTTCGTCGATCACGGCCACCATGCCGGTTTCGACCTGAACAAATTCCTCGAGGTCGACGGCTATGACGAGACCTTCAGCCACAATGAGGACGCCGAATTCGATCGCCGGCTCGCCAAGGCGGGCGGACGCATCTTCCTCGACGCCAATATCCGCCTCTCTTACTTTCCGCGCGCGACGGTCGCCTCGCTGGCGCGGCAGTATTTCAACTATGGCAAGGGCCGCGCGCGCAACGTGATGAAGCATGGCGACATGCCCCGCCCGCGCCAGCTCATACCGCCGATGGCGCTCATCGCGTGCGTACTGGGTCTGCTCGGCAGTCTGGTTACGCCGTGGACGCTGATCGCGCCGCTCGGTTATCTCGGCGTTCTGGCGCTCGCCTCGGTCGCCGTCGCGATCAAGATGAAGTCCCCGTGCGGCCTGCTCGCCGGGCTCGCCTCGGGCGTGATGCACATGTCGTGGAGCGCGGGCTTCCTGCTTCAGCTCGCAAGAGGCAAGGGGCGGACGACGCCGGCCACGGCGAACGGCTCTGTCGCGTCGGGTTCGTAACCGGCGTTCAGCCGCCCGACCGCGCTAGAACATCGAGCTCTTGCGCTCGTTGACCTTCGACGAAGCCCGTTCGTACAGCATGTCGAGCAGCTGAGCCGACGACTTGCCCGCCATGTCGATGCGCGTCGCAAGGTTATTGTCGCGCAGCACCTGGCGAAGCTGGCCGGGCTTCAGGCCCGCGAACACCGAATAGAATTTCGGCTTCGAACCGGATGCCGCCACCACATAAGGGTTCGAGACTTCGGCCTTGGCCTCGTCCTCGAACACAACGCTGCCGCCGAGCGCCTTCACCAGACGCGCCGCGAGCCGTGGGTTGGCCCTTACTTCCTCGCGCAGTTCATCGAAGAACCGGTCGAGATACTCGACCGCCGTCAGTCCCGGATCCTCTGCCATGTCGTCCCCGTCCTATGGGTAAGAAAATCCGTGAAGCGTTCCGCCAGTCTTCTGACGTCGCCACGAACACTCCCATATTTCCCTCTGAATGTATTGTAACTATCTGGCGCCGGGCGGTCCATTGCATTCAAAATGTGCACGGACTCCGGAATTGTCGGTCCGAACCAGCGATCAGACAGATAGATTTCGCGCAACTCGGAGGCGACCTGGCGCGCATATCGCGTGTCGCGGAAGCGCGTAATCACTACGAAATTGCGGCCCGGAAGATCGGGCGCGATGTATTTTCCGATCCAGTCGGAGAATTGTTTTGTTCCCCACGTCGAAACGGAATCCGCGATGGTCGGCGTAATGAATATATCCGACAGAGCGAGTCCCGCGCGCGCGATAGGCGAAAGATGCGGCGGGCAGTCCAGAAGAATAATGTCGTAAAGCGGACGCAGCGGCTCAATTGCATTGCGCAGAAAGCCCGCAAGTGCTTCGGCGAGCGTCTTCGGCGTGCCCGAGCGCGTGTACCATTCTTCCTCGAGACCCAGCTCCTGCAGGCGCAGTTGCGGGTGGGCCGGCAGCATCGAGATCCAGCCCTTGCGGTCGTCCTGCTCCTCGGCGATCCGCAGTTCTTCCAGCGAAACCGCGTTGGGCATGATGAACGGCCCGGCGGCGCCGGGCCGGCCGGCCATGAACTCGCCGATCAGGTTGTGCATGCTCTTGCCTTGCTCGGCGGCGGCCTGCACGCCCATCTCGGTCAACAGCATCTGGCTGGAGTTTGCTTGCGCGTCGAGATCGAGCACCAGCACGTTCATGCCGTAGAAATAGGCGAGTCCGTCAGCGAGCATCACCGTGGTCGTGGATTTGCCCACACCTCCCTTGAGGTTGGCGATCGCTGCGATCGTTCCCGGCATTCCTGGCTCCGCTTGCACGCCATGGGCCGAGGCCGGCTCCGGCGAGGACGTGTGCTAGTCCACGATATGTCAGGGAGACGCAAGACCTCCTGACACATGGACGTCCTGGGGCGACCCGGTAACCGGCTGCGACGTCGTTGCGCCCAGTCGTTTCGTTCCCGAAGTTCCTGCCGCCATCCCCACGACCAGCGCATACATCCAGATTACGGAGGGCGTGTCCAGCGAATGCTGGGTCATGCCATGCAGCGCGAGCAGACCGCTCAGGCAGATCGCAAGTCGCGCAAGGCTGCGACGCGAACGCCGACCCAGCGCGCCGCGCACAACCTGCGCGTGAACCGCCAGCAGCACGATCAGCAGCAGTCCCGCGCCGAGCAGTCCGCTCTCGACGAGAACGTTCAACACCACATTGTGCGCGCCGTCCGGACCTGATGTCGCAGCGTAGTTGAACAGCGTGGCGTGACTGTCACGCACAGTGTCAAATGATCCCACGCCATGGCCGAGCCAGATCTGTTCGCTCCATGCCGCGCCGAGATCGGTCCAGCGCCGGGCGAGCAGGTTGTCGACCGCGCCGGCCTCGCTGGTGTCGGGCAGAAGGCTCATCACCACGCCGCCGCCGACAAGCGCAAGCCCGGCGATCGGCGTCAGAATGAACATCAGCTGCAGAAGCCAGCCGCGCGCACGCACGGCGGAGGTCCTGCGCATCTCCCAGGCGAAGTAGAGCAGCGCCATGCCGAAGCCGTACATCTGGCCGACATTCGATCCCGTGGCCGCCAGGCACGCCAGCGCCAGACCCATCAGCAGCAGGCCGCCGAGAGAATGGCGCATCGACCGGTCGACCGCGTCGGACCGGGACAGCGAGCTGTCGCGCGCGCGTTTGAAGGCGATGGAGATGCGGCCAAGGCCGACCAGGATCAGCATGCCGAAGACCACCGAGGCCGTTTCGGGCGTGTCGAAACCGATGGCGCCGGACGCTGAGCGGTCGAGATTGGAGACCGCGTTGAAGAAGACCGCCGCGCAGAACAGGCAGGCGCACCAGATGAACGCGCCGAGCATGCTCTCGTAGAAGCCTTTCCGGCCGGCGGCGATCCATCCCACGGCGAACACGGCGCCGGCGGAGACCAGCACGGCGAGGCCCGGCGCGGACCGGTCCAGCGGTCCGGCGAGGCCGGAGAAAGCGTAGGCGATCAGCACGGCCCCGCCGAGCAGGACCGATATGCGGCCTGCGGTCGGGCCGGTGACGATCATGAACCCGCCCGCCAGCAGCAACAGCATCGCGGACAGGATCAGCGCCTGCAGCGGCTGCTGGCCGGCGCCGGGAAACAGCGACAGCGCCACGCCCGCCGCCGTCAGGCGTGCGGCGATGTCGGACGCTTTCATGCCCTTGGCGGGTTCGCTCCGCCGTTTCGCGGGGCGAAGGCGGGCGCGTTCATGAAACACGGCCTCGCTCATGCGACCTCCCGCGGTTGGTCAGCTTCGGCGCCGAGGCACGCCTCGATCACCTCCCGGAGCGCGCCGGGCGGCTGGATGAAGTCGGATTCCGGCAGCGCGAGCAGCGAGGCCCGGCGACGCGCGATCTTGCCGCGATCGGCGCTGATCCGGCGCAGGAAATCCGGAAGGGTGGTTTCGAGGTTTTCCTCCAGCGAGAAGCCGACCTTGCGCGCTTCGATCCATTTCGAGGTCTGCGTTCCGGTCGGAGCGATCGCGGGCACGCCGTAATATCCGCCTTCATAGAGCCGGTTGGGCAGCAGCCAGACCGAGTTCTGTCCGGCTTCCATGAAGTCGCCGGCCCAGACGAGATCGAGACCGCCATAGATTTTCGACAGGTCTTCCGGCGCGGAATAGCGGCCATGGAAGGTCAGGTTCGGAGCCTGCTTCACCTTCTCATGGAAGTCGGGGATCTCGGTTTCGGCCGGTTTGCCGTGCAGATGGATCTCGATGTCAGGGCCGAGTTCGCGCGCTGTGGTCAGCAACAGGTCGAGGCTGCGGGCGCAGCGCAGAATGCCGATCCAGCCCAAGCGTAGCGGCGGCGGACGGGCGGTCCCGGCGTCGTTCGCGGGGATCGGCGCAGCGATCGGCGCGGCGACGGCTGGCGCCGTGTCGGCGGACGGGCGGGGGCCATAGTCGGCGCCGGCGGCCATGCGGTTCTCAAGCAGGAACGCCTTGTACTGGCCGCGATAGTAGCGCTCGAAATGATTGGTCAGAAAGCCGGGCGAGGAAACGACGACGCCCGCGCAGCGCCGCAGAAGCGCGCTCTCGATGGTTCGCAGCGACATGCCGAGCGGGTCGCGGCGTGACAGCAGGCGATGCACGTCCAGGCATTCGTAGACCACGCGCGTGTCGAGACGCAGCTGGCGTTTCGCCTCGAAGGCGAGCGCCAGCATGTCGAGATTGCGGGCGTAGATGAGATCGGCGGCCTTCAGTTTCTCGGCTTCGGTCGCGGCGATGCGCGCGCCGCTGAAAATGGATTTGACCCGCTGGACGTAGGCCGCGTCGGCGGTGCGGCCGAGATCGACATTCTCCCACGCGGGGGGAGGGCCGTCATTCCGGCGCATCATGAACCCCGTAACGGTCATTCCGTCGTCACGGAAATTTTGCACGCGCCGTTTTACAGCGGCGTCGCCGGAGTCGTGACCGAAGAAGGCGATATGCGTCATGCGGGCTCGCGTGCAATCTGCAGGCCGGGGCGCCGGTCGTTCATTAACGTCAGTCGGGGCGCTCCGGGACCTGTCTCCCTTAATGGTTGAGCGTTTCTTGTGCTTCGTACCTGCTGAGATACCGTTTACTGTAGTGAACGGGTTGCCAGACAGGATCTGAACGTCTCTTCAATTGGAAGGGACGGGATCTGTCAGGTGCGGATTGCAGTTATGGCTCATCGATTGCTTGGAGCCAGGCGAACTCCGGGATACGGCATTCCGGGGACCTCGGCGAAACCTTTCGTCGGGCGTGCAAGGAAGACGCGTTGGTATCCGGAATGACTCGGGTGTGGGAGATGTTCGTCGATCTGGTCCTGTCGCTCCGCGACATGATCATGTCGGCATATGACAGCCTGGTTCTGACGTTCCGGAAGGACACTGTGCGGCCAGCGGCCGCCAAACCGGTCCATATTCCCGGCGTAGCGCCGCAGATTCCGTCCGGTCGGCGCGTTTATGCGGTCGGCGACGTGCATGGCCGGGCCGACCTGCTTCAGCGCCTCATCGCCGAGCTGCGCGAAGACGCCAAGCAGGGCGAGTATGAGGGCCGGCCGATCCTCATCTTCCTCGGCGACTACGTCGATCGCGGCTTCCAGTCGAAGGAAGTGCTGAGCACGCTCATCAGCCCGGCGCTGTCCGAATTTGAGACATATTTCCTGAAAGGGAACCACGAGGCGGCGATGCTTCAGTTCCTGAAAGACCCCAGCATCGGTCCGCGCTGGGCCGAATATGGCGGGGTCGAAACGCTGGTTTCCTACGGCGTTCAGCCGCCGCGCGTGCGCACCAGCATGGATGAATGGGCGCGCGCCTCGCAGGCGCTCAACGCCGCGTTGCCCCAGCAGCACCGCCACTTCCTCGAGAACCTCGATATCAGCGTCCGCATCGGCGATTACATCTTTGTGCATGCGGGACTGCGTCCGGGGGTTTCGCTCGACATGCAAAGCGAGCACGACATGCTCTGGATTCGGGAGGAGTTCCTCGAGGACAGAAAGCATCTCGGCGCCGTGGTCGTGCATGGCCACACGCCGTCGCAGGCGCCTTATCGCGACTCCCGCCGGATCGGCATCGATACCGGCGCCTATCTCAGCGGCCGTCTTACGGCAGCGCGTTTGCAGGCGGACACGGTGGAGTTCTTGACGACAGGCCGTCGCATCGAAGCGGTCGCGAGCTGAACAGGAGTATGACAATGTTCGTGCGCACGATCCGGGCGGCGATCTTCAGTCTGGTGGGCGGGGGCCTTCTGGCGTTCAGCGGTTGCGCGAGCGGGCAGGTCGCCGAGCCGTCGACGTCGCTGCAAACTCAGGACATCGCGCCGGCTACGGTCGCAGCGCCTGTGGCTCCGCCGGTTGCTCAGCCTGTCGTTCCGCCGGTCGCTCCGCCGGCCGCCGAGGTCAGCGGCCCGGCCCCGCAACAGTCCGCGGCGGCCGACGTCAACGCCTATCACCTGGACAATGGCGACGAGATCAAGGTCACGGTTTATGACGAGCCGGACCTCTCCGGCACGTTCGAACTGGACGGCTCCGGCGCGTTCTCGATGTCGCTCATCGGGCAGGTCGAGGCCCGCAATCTCACCGCGCGTCAGCTTGAGCGCGAGATCGAGCGCAAGCTGCGCGACGGCTTCCTGCGCAATCCCAGCGTTACGGTCGAGGTGATGACCTACCGGCCGTTCTACATTCTCGGAGAGATTAACCGCCCCGGCCAGTATCCTTACACCAATGGTTTGACGGTGATGAACGCCATCGCCAGCGCGGGCGATTTCACCTACCGGGCCGACAAGCGGCGGGTGTTCATCAAGAGCGTCGATCAGGAACATGAGCGCGAAGTGTCGCTCACGCCGAGCACGCCGGTGCGCCCCGGCGACACGATCCGGATCAAGCAGCGACTGTTCTAGGCCGGCACAGGCCCTGAACGAAGCCGCGCGGCCCAGTTCGCCTGATTGTTGCATGAACCCCACAGGAAGGGGTCCCGACAGGTCCCCGCAGGAGAATGGCGTTGACGCCGCGACCTTCCTTACGCGAGTGGTCGACGAAGAGTTCAGGTGGGAAGGTGATCGTTCGTCCCGGAGTTTCAGCTTTGTTCGGCGCGGCCCTCGCCGCCGCCCTGGCGGCTATGAGCGCGCCTTGCGCCGCGGCCCAGTCGGCTGAAGGCCGGTGCACGGATGCGGAAATCGCCACCGGCCTCTGCCAAACATTCGAGACGGGGACCGGTTCAGGCGCTATTGGCGATCTGGGCGGGGAGGGCGGCTCCGCCGAGCGGACGGCTGCGGCCGGCTATGTCAGCCCGCGTTCGCAGGATTGGACGCCGGACTTTAGTTTCCGGGTTCCGCAACCGCCTCCGGGGCTCATTCCGAAATGGCGGCGTGAGGATGATGAGACGAGTTACCCCAAACGTCAGAGTTCTTTGGGGGCGAATTAACTGTACCGCGCTACGCTCGCCAGGCGACGGTATCTAAATTGCTAAGTTTGGCGTGGCGGGCGGACCATCGGGGGGTGCTTCGGCGGTTCCGGGCGCGGCAGGTCGAGAAGGGACAGGGCGAACGACAATGCAAAACAGCCTCAAGAAGTATTTCCGGTCCACCCTGATGCTCGCGGGCGCGAGCGTGGTGATCGCTCCGACCGCGCTGGCGCAGTCGGTCGACAACCCGTTCAAGCGCGACCGCTTCCTCGCCGTAACCGATCGTTATCAACCCGAATACGATCCCGAGCCGGTCCGTCTCGGCTCGACGATCGTCGATTCCAGCGTCGGTGTGGACGTTCGCTCGGACGACAACGTCTTCTACGCCGACCAGAACCCGGTAGACGACACGCTCTTCGTGTTCACGCCGCGCTTCCGGATGCGGACCGACTGGGCCAACCACGAGCTTGCCGGCGGCGTGAACGTCGAGCACCGCGAATACCAGGACCAGGACAGCGAATCCGCCACCGACGTTTCCGGCAATTTGCGCGGACGTCTGGACGTCAGCCGGGGTTTCTCGCTGAACGCCAGCCTTCGCGGTTTCTCCGGCTTTGAAGAACGCTATGCGCCGGCGACCATCGGCAACGCCGCCGAGCCGACGCCTTACGACCGGACCACCGGTGAAGTCGGCGCCGCCTTCGTGCGCGACCGGATCGAACTGACGGCCGCGGTCGGCCAGGACACGCGCGACTATGACAATGTCGCCCGCGTCGGCGGTGGTCCCGACATCGCGCAGGACTATCGCGACGTGACCGAGCAGTATCTTCGCGCGCGCGCCTCCTACGCCGTTTCTCCGAACGTCGCCGTGTTCGTGCAGGGCCGCGCCGCGGACCTCGACTACGACCAGTCGGTTCCCAATCGCGACTCCAAGATCACCAGCGCCCAGGTGGGTCTGGACTTCGAACTCTCCGCGCCGTTCCGCGGCGATGTCGCCGTGGGCTACTTCAAGGACGACAAGAAGGACGATGCAAACCTTACATCCGGTCGGGACTTTGACGGGGTGAGCATCGACGGCAACCTGCACTGGTTCATCACCGAGCTGACCACGCTGTCGTTCAGCGCGCAGCGTGCGCCGGAAGATCCGGGCCTGCCGAATTCGTCTTCGGCTTCCGTCACGCGGCTGGGCGCTCGCGCGGATCACGAATTGCTGCGCAATGTGCTCATTTCGGTCGACTTGAAGTCGACGAAGCGTGCATATGAAGACATCTCGCGCGAAGACGAGTTCTTCGAGGGGTCTCTCGGCGTCGGGTACAAGCTGAACAAGCACGCGCGGATCGACGCGAGCTACACGCGACGGGACCAGACCTCATCGGGCGCGCTTGTGGGGCCGGAATTTGACCAGAATGTCTTCAGCATTGGTTTGCGCCTGTACCCCTAACACCCCTGGCCCGGGGTGTTTCGGGCGTTGGAGACAGTAGTCGTGAACAAGGTCTATCCGTTGGATGTCTCTGCGGCTTACCCGCGCTCCGGCACGACCCAGACCGGGTCGGTCGCCAGCGCGGATGCGTCGCTGAGAGGTATTTTCCGCGCGTTGCAGCGCCGCCTCGGACTGATGCTCGCGATCTTCCTGCTGACGTTCGCGGCCGTTGCGATCTACACCTTCCAGCAGACGCCCGAGTTCACCGCCAAATCCAGCCTGGTCGTCAATCAGCGCCAGACGACGATCGACCTGATGTCGATGTATACGGGTCTGCCGTCCGACAGCGCCATGCTGGACACCGAGGTCGAGATCCTTCGCAGCCGGTCGCTGATCGGCAAGGTCGTCTCCCGCCTCAACCTGATCGAAGACCCTGAATTCAACCCCTCGCGCGCGGTTCCCAGCGATTTCGACGTCCGCATGGACGGCGTGAAGTCCTTCATCAAGGGCATGCTGGGGATGAACGGCAAGGCCAAGGAAGCCGAGCCGACCCCGGAAGAGCGCGCGCAGGCGCAGGTCGACGAGTTCGAAGCCGTCGTCGACGCCGTGCAACGCGCCATCTCGGTTTCGCGTCTGGGCACCACCTACATCGTCGAGATCGACGCCACGAGCCGCGATCCGAAGACCGCGGCCGATCTCGCGAACACCGTCGCCGAAGTCTACCTGTCCAACCAGATGGACCAGAAATACGAGCAGACCCGCCGTATTCAGGACTGGCTGGACGCTCGCACCGAAGAACTGCGTGAAGAGGTGCGGGTGGCCGAAAGCCGCGTCGCCGACTTCATGGCGCGCACCGGCACCGGACGTGTCGCGGGCGGCGCGACGATCGTCGAACAGCAGATCCGCGACATTAACTCGGAGCTGACCGCCGCGCGCGGAACGCTGGCAGAGAAGACCGCGATCCTTCAGAACGTGAAGTCCCAGATCGCGGCCGGCAAGGATGTGGACTCGATCGCCGCGGCGCTTCAATCCACCAACATTGTGAACCTGCGTCAGCAGCAGACCGAGATCGCGCGCCGCAAGGCCGAGCTTGAGGTGAAATACCTGCCGAGCCACCCCGACGTCGAGCGCGTGAACAGCGAGATGGCGGACATCAACCGCCGGATCGACGCGGAACTGCAGCGCATCGTCTCCTCGCTCGAGCAGGACGTCGTGATCGCCAACCAGCGCGTGCGGTCGCTGCAGACCGATCTGGCGCGCGCCAAGGGCGAACTCGCGGGCAACAATGTCGACGCCGTCAAACTCTCCGAGCTTGAGCGCGAGGCGGAAGCCAGCCGCAACCTGCTGTCGGAATTCACCGCGCAGGCCAAGCAGACGCGCGAGCAAAGCAAGATCGCCGAAGCCGATGCGGTCATCAACGCCGAAGCGCCGGTTCCGCGCGGGCCGAGCTTCCCGAACATTCCGCTGAACCTCGTTCTCGGCGTGATGCTCGGCATGGCGATGGCCGGCGCCGCGGGCGTGCTGACCGAACTGCTCGACAACTACATCTCGAACCCCGAGGAAGTCGAAGGCGTCACCGGGCTGCCCTATATCGGCCAGATCCCGCTGCTGCCGGGCTCCAGCGGGTTCAACAAGGCGAAGACGCCGCCGGGCGCCTTCCTGGTCGAGAAGCCGCACTCCGGTTTCGCCGAAGCGTTCCGGCACCTTCGCGCCTCGATCATGTTCGCGGATCTCGACAAGGCCGCGAAGACCGTCGCGGTGGTGTCCTCGCTGCCGGACGAAGGCAAGACCAGCGTCACCTACTGCCTTGGCCGCGTTTCCGCGATGTCGGGAACCAAGACCATCATCATCGACGGCGACCTTCGCCGCCGCCAGCTCACCGAAGTCTCCGGCGCCGAACACGAAGCGGGCCTGCTCGAATACCTGTTCGGCGAAGCGCGCCTGTCCGACGTGATCTGGACGGACGAGAGCACCGGCCTCGACATCCTGCCGCTGTCCGACCGCAAGCACACGCCGCGCGACGTGTTCGGCTCGCGCGCGTTCGACGCGCTGCTTAACATGCTGCAGCAGACCTACGATCTGATCATCATCGACACCGGCCCGATCCTTCTGATGGCGGAAACCCGCGTCGTGACCAGCAAGGTCGATCAGGTGGTTCTGGCCGCGCGGTGGCGCAAGACGAGCCGCGGCGCGATCCGCGACACGGTGAAAATCCTGCGCGACTTCCGCGCCAACATCACCGGCGTCGTGCTGACCTTCGTCGATCTTCGCAAGAAGGCGTATCACGCCTATTCCGCCGCCAATTACGGCGCCTACGCGAAGTACTATCAGAACGACTAGACGAGCGGGGCGTTCACGCCCCGCCATTCGCCTCAGGCGCTGGCCGCATAGGCCGCGAAGCCGCGCTCGAGATCGGCGATCAGGTCGCTGGTGGCTTCCATTCCGATCGACAGACGCAGCAGCGATCCGCCGAAATCGGGCTTGCGCGCGGTGCGCTTGAGCTGCGGATCGCAATGAATGGCGAGGCTCTCGAAGCCGCCCCATGAAAAGCCCAGCCCGAACAGCTCAAGCGCGTTCAGGAAGGCGTGCACCGCCGCTTCGCTGGACGGTTTCAGCACCACGCCGAACAGGCCGGCCGCGCCGCTGAAGTCGCGCTTCCACAGATCGTGATAGCGATCGCCCTCCAGCGCCGGATGAAGAATGGCCGCCACCTCCGGCCGGGTCTTCAGCCAGCGCGCCACGTCCAGTCCGGCCTGTTCATGCCGGGCGAGGCGCGCGGGCAGGGTGCGCAGTCCGCGCAGGGTGAGCCAGGCTTCGTCGGGCGCCACCGACAGTCCGAGTTCGGCGATCATGTCCGTCATGCGTGCGGCGAGGCGCGCGTCGTTGACGGCGATGGAGCCGCCCAGCAGGTCGGCCGATCCGTTGACGTATTTGCTCGTCGCCTGAACCGAGATGTCGACGCCGAGTTCGAGCGGCTTGTGATAGAGACCCGCGCTCCATGTGTTGTCCATGATGGTGACCGCGCCGGCGGCGCGCGCGGCGCGCGTGATCGCCGGGGTGTCCAGCACCTCGAAGGTCAAAGAGCCGGGGCTCTCGATAAACACCACGCGGGTTTCGGGGCGGATCATGTCCGCGATGCGCTCGCCGACGTCGGGGTCGAAATATTCGGTCGTGCAGCCCCAGCGGCGCAGCGTGTGATCGCAGAAACGCCGCGTCGGTCCGTAGACGTTGTCGCAAACCAGAATGTGCGCGCCCGGTTCGGCCAGCGTCATCAGCGGAACGGTGCAGGCGAGCAGCCCCGAACTGACCACTAGGCAGTGATCGGCGCCCTCCAGCTCGGCGAGCGCCTGTTTCAGCGCCGTGTGCGTGCTGGTTCCGTGAATGCCGTACTTGTTGCCGGGACCGTATAGATCGGCGGCCGTCGGCTGCAGCAGGGTCGAGGCGCGCTGGACGGTCGGGTTCACGCCGCCGCCGGTCAGGGCCGGATCGCGGCCGGCTCGAACAAGACGGGTCTCAAGCTTGCGCGGCCCGTCGCTCATCCCCGCGAACCGGCCGATGCGCCGGTCTCGACGGGAAGGCCGGAGTCCTCCGCGCCCCATTCGCTCCACGAGCCGTCATAGACCGGCGAGCTGTCATAGCCCGCGATCGCTTCGGCCAGCGCCAGAACGCAGGCGGTGACGCCCGAACCGCAGGTGTTCACGATCGGCGCGGAGAGATCGACGCCGGCGCCGGCAAAAATCTCGCGGATGTCCTCAGGGCTGCGGAACAGGCCCTTCTCGTCCAGCAGCTGGTCATGCGGCAGGTTGAACGAGCCGGGAATGTGGCCCTTGCGGAGTCCGGGGCGGGGCTCGTCCGCTTCGCCCGTGAACCGCGCCGCCGGGCGCGCATCGACGATCTGCGTCGACGTGTCGGCGAGAAATTCCTGCATGTGCGAAGCGTCGCGCACCAGGCCGCTGCGTAGGCGCACGGTGAAGTGACGATCCATGGAGTAAAGCGGGGGAAGATCCTCGATCTCGCCGCCGGCCGCGCGCCAGGCGTCGAAACCGCCGTTCAGCACCGCGACGTCCTGATGGCCCATGACGCGGAACATCCACCAGGCGCGCGCCGAGGCCATGCCCCGGTTCTGGTCGTAGCAGATGATGCGGTGGCCGTCGCCGAGACCGAGCTTCCGCGCGCGTGAGGCGAACTTCTCCGGCGAAGGCAGCATGTGGGGCAGGGCGCTGTCGGTATCCGCAACGTCGTCGATATCGAAGAAGCGCGAGCCCGGGATGTGGGCGCTGTCATAGGCCTGACGACCCGTCTTCGGCGCGCCGGGCAGGAAGCTGGTCGCGTCGAGCACGCGCACGTCCGGCGCGGCGACATGGGTCAGCAGCCAGTCGGCTTCGACAATCGGTGACTCGGGAATGAAACTGGCGACCATCTCAGCTCCTGTGGTTCTTCGCCCGCGGCGCCGGATGCGAACCTCTCGGAGACCTAATCAGAGCCGCAGAGAGACGCAAGGATCGTGCGGCGAACGCCGCCCCGGAATTGCATCCTTGAACGCTTCTTGTCCGGATTCGCGCTCCAAGAGGCGAGCCTCTCCGAGGACCATGAATATCGCCAAGTGACGCCGCTTCGAGCGCTCGCACAGGGTCAACGCCTGATGGTTCAGCTTGGTGCGTGTGCGCTGCAAAAAGGGCTCGCGTGTCGCGAGAAAAGGGTTGTTTGAACTTATGAAAACCTGTCTGACGGTTAACGAAACAAGTGGGACGACGTGACTGGGCGCGTCTTGATTCGTGGGGGCTCATCGGTCTTGAGCCGGGCTTGATCAACGGACGACAGCCATCTGCATTTTGAGGCTCCGAACGCGCGCGTTCAGCTCCTCGACGACAGCTTTTCCAGCGGTTGCGGGCAATTGGTCCGGGGCTTGCGATAGGGAAAGCGCCTGCAGAGTTGAGTAAGGGTGTGTTTCATTATGAAAAACGGCGCCGGAGTTGAGGCCCAGGTCAGTTCTTCGTGGAGCGGTCGGTCCGCCCCCGAATTGTTCGGCGCGCGGGCGAGCGTGGTTAAGCGGGCGATGGACCTGGCCATGTCGCTCACCCTGTTCATTTTCCTGCTGCCGCTGCTGCTGGTGGTCGCGCTGATGGTTAAGCTCGGCGACGGCGGTCCGGTGTTCTTCTCGCACGCACGCTGCGGTTTCGGCGGCCGGATGTTCCGCTGCCACAAGTTCCGCACCATGCACACCGACGCAGCCGCCCGGCTCGAACATCTTCTGGCGACCGATCCCGAAGCGCGCCGCGAATGGGCCGAGACCCAGAAGCTTCGCAACGATCCGCGCATCACGCCGATCGGCCGCATCCTGCGCAAGAGCAGCATCGACGAGCTGCCGCAGCTGCTGAACATCATCATGGGCCAGATGTCCGTCATCGGGCCGCGCCCCATCACCACCAGCGAAACGCACCGCTATGGCGTGCACTTCGCGGACTACGCCTCGGTGCGTCCGGGCGTTCTGGGTCTGTGGCAGGTCTCCGGCCGCAACAACACGACCTATGACGAGCGCGTCGCCCTCGACGTCGAATACGTCCGCAACTGGTCGCTGTGGCTGGACATCAAGATCCTGTTCAAGGCGATCCCGGCCGTGCTGTTCGCCAAAGGCGCCTACTAGAAGCGGCCGGCTTCTCGCCTGCCGCAATCCGGTCCGCGCACCGGTCTTTCCAGCCCGGTTTCACGCCCGCCCAAGCTCCGAATCGGCCACGCCCGCGAACCGGGCGTTCGGCCCCGTTCGAGCCCTAAAACCCCTGCGTGCGGTGGGTGATTTATCCCCGGTTTATCATCTTGCGCTGCACAATGCCTTAGGGGCCTTGGGCGGTTTTGCGCAGTTGGGCGGAGGGCCTTGACTGAATGTTAATGAACTCGGTCGAGCATCGCCCTGTAATCTGGTGCTGGTGGGTCAGTCATCCCGCGAGGTGAATGTCATCGGTTCCCGCACTGATAAAGATGCAGCGCAGAGCATGACCGAAGTTTCCGCACGCACGATCGAGGAACTGCGCGAAACGCCGGGCCGTACGATGGATGGTCCCTGGCGTCGCTCCGCTCCCGAACCGTTTGAGCCGAAATGGCCGGCCTGGAAGGTCACGCTCTTCGTCGTGACGTTCTGCGGCGCCTTCTGGGCCGCTGTGATCTATCTGGCGATGCGCCTGCTCGGCTAAGGCCGACCGCTCTACAAGAACCGCGACGACTTCGTTTGCGCCGGCAATCGCCGGTCGCGCCTTCGGGCTATATGCCCCAGGGCGGCGTCGGCAGACCCTTCTCGCGCAGGAAGTCCGGATTGTAGAGCTTCGAGACGTAGCGATTGCCGTAGTCGCAGAGAATGGTGACCACGGTCGAACCCGGACCAAGCTCGCGGGCGAGGGCGATCGCCCCGGCGATGTTCACGCCCGACGACCCGCCCAGGCACATGCCCTCATGGATGTTGAGATCGAAGAGCTGGTTCAGCGCTTCGGCGTCGGTGATCCGCCACGCGTCATCGACCTCAACGCCCTCAAGGTTTGCGGTGATCCGCGATTGTCCGATGCCCTCGGTGATCGAGGTTCCTTCCGATTTCAGCTCGCCATGCTTGTAATAGTTGTAGAGCGAGGCGCCGCCGGGATCGGCGACGCCGATGCGCACGTTCGGATTGCGTTCCTTCAGCGCCATCGAGATGCCGCCGAGCGTGCCGCCCGAACCCACCGCGCAGATAAAGCCGTCGATCTTGCCGCCGGTCTGCTCCCAGATTTCGGGGCCGGTGGTGTCGTAGTGCGCCTGCCGGTTGGCGACATTGTCGAACTGGTTGGCCCAGATCGCTCCGTTGGGTTCGCTGGCGTTCAGCTCTTCGGCCAGCCGCGCCGAATACTTCACATAGTGGTTGGGGTTGGCGTAGGGCACGGCGTCGACTTCATGGAGGCGGGCGCCGAGCATGCGGATGGCGTCTTTCTTCTCCTGCGATTGCGTGCGGGGCATCACGATCACGGATTTGTAGCCCAGCGCGTTGCCGACCACGGCGAGGCCAATGCCGGTATTGCCCGCCGTGCCTTCCACGATCACGCCGCCCGGACGCAGCGCGCCGGATTTCTCGGCGTCGCGGATGATCCCCAGCGCCGCGCGGTCCTTCACCGACTGGCCCGGATTGAGGAACTCGGCCTTGCCGTAGATGTTCGCGCCGGTGATCTCCGAGGCTTTCTTCAGCCGGATCAGCGGGGTGTTTCCGATCGCCTCGACGACACTCTGCATTGGGCTGGGCATGGGGCTCGGCGGCATGGGCGGCGTCTCCGGCTGACTGAGCCCTAAGACCTAGGGAGATTGTCCCGCCACATCAATTGTCCCCGCCAGCTTCATGACGCGCTTCATGATCCGCGGGGCGCCGCCTCGCGTAGACCGGCCGACGCGGTTTGCAGTTTCCCAGAGTCCAGCTTCAACGGGATTTCGTCGATGCGCACGCGCAGATCCATGTTGGCCCTGATGGCCGCGGCGGCGATCGTTCCGCCCGCGCGGGCGTTTCCGGAGCCGGAGGCATGGACGCCGGCGGACGGCGATCAGCTCTATTTCGACGTTTTCAGGGATGGCGGCCCGTTCGGTCGGCATGTGGTTTCGTTCCGCCGCGAGGGAGGCCACGACGGGGGCCACGACGGGGGACGGCTTCTGGTCGATTCCGATATTGACCTGAAGGTGAACCTCGGGCCGATCACGGTGTTCCGTTATATTCACAAGGCGAGCGAGGTCTGGGCGGACGGCCGGCTTCAATCCGTCGTCGCGCGCACGCGGTCCGACGGCCGCTGGAAGACCTTGCGCGCCGAACGGCAGGGCGAGGTCCTGCGTATCGCGGGCGAGGCCTATGAAGGTGCGGCGCCCGGAAACCTCTACCCGTCGACGCACTGGAACATCGCCCAGATGGCCCAGTCGGAGATGCTCTCGACCGAAACCGGCGAGCTGCTGGAAATGGACGTCAGCGACATGGGCGTCGAACAGGTCCTAACGCGTTCGGGGCGGCTGGATGCGCGGCGTTTCCTGGTCCGCTCCGACATGACGGCCGCGTTCTGGTACGACGCCAATGGGCGCTGGGTGAAATGCGCGTTCGAAACGCGCGGCTCCAAGGTCGACTACGTTCTGCGCGCCTGATTCGCTGTCCTGGCCCGCAATCCTGACCGGTAATCCCGCGAAAGAGACCG
Organism: Hyphomonadaceae bacterium; assembly: GCA_041398225.1. Classification (GTDB taxonomy): domain Bacteria; phylum Pseudomonadota; class Alphaproteobacteria; order Caulobacterales; family Hyphomonadaceae; genus JAWKVD01. The sequence continues at coordinate 126,184 of JAWKVD010000004.1, forward strand.
AACGCCGCACGCCACTTGCGCGGGCGACGCATGGGTCTAAGCATCCGCCATGGCTGAATGGTCGGATCGCACAATCGCCCTGGCGCTCAGCCGGTTCGGAGAGACGGGGGCCATCCTCGACGTGTTCGGCCGCGATGTCGGCCGCCGCCGGGGCATGGTTCATGGCGGGGCGAGCCGGTCGAAACGCGCCTTCATGCAGCCCGGCAACACGCTCGCGGTGACGTGGAAGGCGCGCACGCAGGACCAGTTGGGTTTCTTCGCCACCGCCGAGCCCGAGACCGAACGCTCCGCCCGGCATCTCGACGACGCCAGCGCGCTCAGCGCCCTGTCGACCATCGCCGACACGCTGCTGCAGACGCTTCCGGAAGCCGAGCCCAAGCCGGCGCTGTTCGACGCCGCCGAAACCCTGCTCGACGTGCTGGGCGAGCCCGGAATGCACTCGCGCTGCTTAGCAGCGCTATTTGTTTGATTCGTCGTGGTCCTCGGTTACGGCCTCGACCTGTCGCGGTGCGCGATCTCCGGCGCTAATGACGGGCTCACCCATGTCAGCCCCAGAACCGGCCGCGCCGTGCGCGGAAGCGAGGCGGGCGACTATCTCGACCGCCTGCTGACCTTGCCGGCCTTTCTTGTGGACAACGCCGCGCCGGCCACGCCCGGCGACATATCCGCCGGTTTTCGGCTCACCGGCCACTTCCTGGAGCGGCGTTTGTTCGCAGAACTCAACAAGCCCTTGCCGGAAGCGCGCTATCTGATGATTGACCGTCTGGAGCGGCTCGGGCGAATCTCCCGGGCCCTCGAGGACTGATTCCCGGCCCATCTCCCAATCCGGAAGGACGCCATGGCCAAAGGCACGACGATCGACAGGAACGGCGACGACGGCGGCCACATCATCGAAGAGGCGATGTCGGAGGCGCTCTCGAAGCGCTATCTCGCCTATGCGCTGTCGACGATCACCTCGCGCGCCTTGCCCGACGTTCGCGACGGGCTGAAGCCGGTCCATCGCCGCGTGCTCTATTCCATGGGCGAACTCGGCCTGTCGCCGAACAATTCGTTCCGCAAGAGCGCCACCGTGGTCGGCGAGGTCATCGGCAAATACCACCCGCACGGCGACCAGGCGATCTACGATGCGCTGGTGCGTCTGGCGCAGGACTTCTCGACCCGGCATCCGCTGGTCGACGGGCAGGGCAATTTCGGCAATATCGACGGCGATGCGGCCGCCGCCTTCCGTTACACCGAGTGCCGCCTCACGCCCGCCGCCATGCTGCTGCTCGACGGGCTGGACGAGGACGCGGTCGATTTCCGCGAAACCTATGACGGTCAGCACAAGGAGCCGGTGGTTCTTCCGGCCGGCTTCCCGAACCTGCTCGCCAACGGCTCCTCGGGCATCGCGGTCGGCATGGCGACGTCGATCCCGCCGCACAACGCCGCGGAGTGCATCGACGCGGCGGTTCACCTGCTCGACAATCCGCGCTGCACCACCGCCGACCTGCTGCAGATCGTTCCGGGACCGGACTTCCCGACCGGCGGCGTGGTGGTGGAGCCGGCCGAAAGCCTTCTGGAGACCTACGAGACCGGGCGCGGCGGCGTGCGCGTTCAGGCGCGCTGGGCCAAGGAGGATCTCGGGCGCGGCATGTGGCGCATCGTGGTCACCGAAATTCCCTACCAGGTCCAGAAGTCGAAACTGATGGAGCGGCTGGCCGAGCTGATCGAAACCAAGAAGGCGCCGCTGCTCGACGATGCGATGGACGAAAGCACCGAGGACGTGCGCATCGTGCTGACGCCGAAATCGCGCGCGGTCGAGCCGGAAGTGCTGATGTCCAGCCTGTTCAAGCTGTGCGATCTCGAGACGCGCTTCCCGGTCAACATGAACGTGCTCGACAAGGGCGTGCCGAAAGTGATGGGCCTGAAGGCGATGCTCAACGCCTTCCTCGACCATCGCCGCGACGTGGTCGTGCGCCGTTCGAAGCACCGGCTCGAGAAGATCGAGCGCCGTCTCGAAATCCTAGACGGTTTCCTCATCGCCTATCTCAACATCGACGAGGTGATCCGGATCATCCGCTACGAGGACGATCCGAAGTCGGTGATGATGAAGAAGTTCCGCCTCAGCGAGCTGCAGGTGGAGGCGATCCTCAACATGCGGCTGCGCGCCCTGCGCAGGCTCGAGGAGATCGAGATCAAGCGCGAGCACAAGGAGCTGTCCGAAGAACGCGACCGCATCCTCGCGCTGCTCGGCTCGACCGCGCGCCAGTGGACCGAGGTCAAGCGCCAGCTCAAGGACGCCCGCAAGATTTTCGATCCGGAGACGCGCGACGGCAAGCGCCGCTCCGCCTTCGATGTCGCGCTGGAAGTCGACACCGGCGCCGCGCTCGAGGCGCTGATCGTCAAGGAGCCGGTCACGGTGGTGCTCTCCGCCATGGGCTGGATCCGGGCGCTCAAAGGCCACAACCAGTCGCTCGACAATCTGAAGTTCAAGGAAGGCGACGAGCTGGCGATGGCCATCGAGTGCCAGACCACGGACAAGGTCGTGCTGATGGCGTCGGGCGGGCGGGCCTTCACGCTCAGCGCCGACAAGCTGCCGGGCGGGCGCGGACATGGCGAGCCGATCCGGCTGTCGATCGAGCTTCCGGAGGAGGAGGCGATCGTCGACGCCTTCGTGCCGGCCGAAAACGCCCGGCGCCTCGTCGCCTCGCAGGGCGGCTACGGTTTCGTCGTGGCCGAAAGCGAGCTGATCTCGTCGACCCGCAAGGGCAAGATCATCATGTCGCCGTCGAAGGGCGACGAGCTGGTCGCGGCCGCGCCGGTGGGCGGCGACATGATCGCGGTGATCGGCGAGAACCGGAAACTGCTCTACTTCAAGCTGGCGGACCTCCCCGAGATGACGCGCGGCAAGGGCGTGCGCCTGCAGGCCTTCAAGGATGGCGGTCTGGCCGATGTGGCCACCTTCGCGAAGGCCGACGGCTTCTCGTGGTTCGACAGCGCCGGGCGCCAGATCCAGCACGAGGATTGGAAGGACTGGATCGGCAAGCGCGCCCAGGCCGGCCGCATGGCTCCGCGCGGCTTCAACCGAAGCGGCCGTTTCCACGGCTAGCCGGGCGACCGACTCACTGGCGGCTAGACCGCTGCGCAGGGTGTAGTACGCTGCGCGCAAGAGATTCTGTTGCCAGGGGACGATGCCATGCTTCCGCTCTACATAACCTTGGGCGTCGTCGCCCTCGTCATCCTGACCTTCATCCTGATCTACAACGGTCTTGTGGCGAAGCGTCAGCAGGTCCGCGAGTCGTTCTCGGGCATCGACGTTCAGCTCAAGATGCGCCGCGATCTGGTGCCCAACCTGGTCGAGACCGTGAAGGGCTACGCCTCGCACGAAAAGACGACGCTGGATGCGGTGATCACGGCGCGCAACGCCGCCGCCTCGGCGCAGGGCCCGGCGGCGATCGGCGCCGCCGAGGGCGTTCTGGCCGGCGCGCTGGGCAAGATGTTCGCGCTGGCCGAGGCCTATCCGGACCTCAAGGCCAACACCAACTTCATCCAGCTCCAGCAGGAGCTGGCGCAGATCGAGGACAAGGTCGCCGCGGCGCGCCGCTTCTACAACTCGGCGGTCGGCGACTACAACACGGCGATCGAACAGTTCCCGGCCTCGATGGTCGCGGGCGCGGGCGGCTTCAAGCCGGCCGAGTTCTTCGACGTCGGCGCCGAACAGCGCGCCGAGCTGAACGTCGCGCCGGAAGTGAAGTTCTAGCAACGCTCTTTATTCGCGCAGTCGCCGTCGTCGCGCCGCGATGATCGGGGAAGCGCAACTTCAATCGGGCTGGGGAGCCGACATGAAACAGCAAACCTGTGGACTTGTTGCGGGGCTTGTCGCCGGCGTCGCGCTGGCGTGGGCGCCGGGCGCGTTCGCGCAAGGCGCCGGCGAGGAAGCGCTCGCGGCGTGCAAGGCGCAACAGGCGCAGGCGGACAGCGACTACGAGGCCAACTCCAAGGCGCTCTCGGCGACGATGCCCGACATGGGCGGCGTCGTCGCGCGCTGGAACGACGCCGGCCGGCGAACCCTCCTCAAGACGGCGCCGACAAGCGAGGACTTCCGCGCGCTCGACGCCATCCACGCCGAACTGATCGGCCTTCGCAACCAGAGCGTCGCGAAGCTGGATACGTTGTCGTCGATGGGCGCCAGCTATTGCCGGGCGTCGATCGCGCGGGTCAGCGGCTGCGGCGGGCAGCCGCCCAGTTTCGAGGAATGCAACAAGGGCGGGGCGTGGTCGCGCGACATGGCGTCCTTTCTGCGCGCCATTCCCGCGAACTGGCGCGACGCCACGACCGACGACTACAAGAACGTTCCCGCGCTGGTCGCGCTTGAGCGCGAGGCGGCCGCCACCGAAGTCGCGGCCTGTCCCGAGGAGACGATGGAGGAGCCGACGGTCCGGCTGACGTCCGTGGTCGGGCATGTCGTCATCGTGCGCGGGCTGCGGTCGCTTCGGGCGCAGGCGGGGGATGCGCTGATGGTCGGCGACATCGTGAAAGTCGACAGCTCCGGCGACAACAGCGCGGTTCTTTCGATCGAAGGCCAATCGCTCAGGCTGGTCGAGGGCAATGCGTTCGAGGTGCCGGACTTCAAGGGCGAGCCGCCGGCGGGATCGCTGGCCGAAGGCATCTGGGCCGAGGTGAAGCAGGCGATCCAGGGGCCGAGCTTCGAGGTCGACTCCAGCATCTTCGCCACCTGCGGCGTGCGCGGCTGATCCTCAGCCGGCTTCCGCCGCAGTCTGCGTGCGCCCCTTAGCGCGCCTTTCCATCCTCGCCCGTCGGGCTGTCCTGCGAGGCCGCGTCCGGCGTTTCTGCGCTCGTGCTTTCCTGGCCCGGCAGGTCCGGGTTTTCGGTTTCGGCGAGCAGCCAGTTGGCGTAGCCGCCGTCCACATCGGCGATGTCGAAAGCGTAGATCGCGGGCGCTTCATAGGTGTGCAGCGCGTGCACCACCTCGCAGATCGGCTGGAACAGTTCGGCGCGCGTCTTCAGCGCCAGCACGTATTCCTCGCCGCTCTTGATCTCGCCCTGCCACCGATAGGTGCTGGAGATCCGGCCCCACACATTGGCGCAGGCGGCGAGGCGGCGCTCAAGCGCGGCGTCGGTGATGTGTTTGGCGGTCTCGATGTCCGGGCAGTTGACCCAGATGTCGATGAAGCGATGCGAGGTCTGTCTGGCTGACATGGAAAATCTCCGTTCGCGGAGGCGGGCCAGGCGCGGCGGCGATGTCGCTCGCCGCTGTTTGAACGGATCAGATTTCGTGCGCGCCGAGCGGGCGCCACTGCGAACCGTCGAACACTTCGAGCGGGGCGAAGTCGGACTTGTAGCCCATCTTCGTCGAGCCTTGCACCCAGTAGCCGAGATAGATGTAGGGAAGCTCCAGCTCCACCGCCAGGCGCACATGATCGAGGATCATGTAGGCGCCGAGGCTGTCGCGCTCGAGTTCGGGGCGGAAGAAGCTGTAGACCATCGACAGGCCGTCGCTCAGCAGATCGGTCAGCGCGGCCGCCTGAAGCTGGCCTTCGGCGTCCGGCTGGTCCGGATCGGCCGGGGCGCGGTATTCGAACACGATGGTGCGCACGGGGCTGGCGTCGACCATGCCCGCATAGTCGCGGATTTCCATGTCGTTCATGCCGCCGCCGGGGTGGCGTTCGTTGAGGTAGCGTTTCAGCAGGCGAAACTGTTCGCGCGTGGCGTGGGGCGCGGCGGGCGCGCGCCGCAGGCCGGCGGAGCGTTTCAGCACGCGCTTCCAGCGTTTCGTCCACTCGAAATTGGCGACGTCGATCCGCACCGAGCGGCACGCGCTGCACGCCTTGCAGGCCGGGCGATAGGCGATGCTCTGCGATCTGCGGAAGCCTGAACGCGTCAGGGTCTCGTTCAGCTCGATCGCTCCGTCGACCGCCAGATTGGCGAACACCTTCCGTTCCTTGCGGTCGGGCAGGTAAGGACAAGGCTGGGCGGACGTCAGGTAGAACTTCGTCTTGCGAACGAAGTCGGAGGTGATCTGCCGGAGGGCGTCAGCTTCCTTCATGACCGTCGCACTGTAGCTGCGTCGCACGCCGCAACGCCAGAGAGAATTGCAACAGCCGCCGCTAATTCGCGATTCGTGACTGCAATCAGAGCGCGTGATCGGTCGGCATGACAGGCGCTTCACGCAACAGCGTGATCGAGATGCGCCGGTTGGCCGGAAGGTCGGGATCGTCGGGGTAGAGCGGTTCGGTCGACGCCTTGCCCACCACTTCGAAGATGCGGTCGTCGTCGACGCCGCGCGATTCGAGATACTGCCGCGCCCAGTTGGCCCGGTCGGTCGACAGGTTCCAGTTGCTGTAGCCGGAACGGTTCGGCGGCGTGGAGTCTGTATGGCCGGAAATGCTGACGCGGTTGGGCAGCGGCTCGACGACCTTGGCGACGACGTCCATCAGCGCGCGGGTGCGCGACAGCGGCTCGGCGGAGGAGTCCGCGAACATCGCCCGGCCTTCCTGATCGACGAGCTGGATGCGCAGGCCCTCGGGCGTCTGGTCGATCAGCACCTGTTTCGAGAGTTCGGCGAAATCGGGCATGTCCTGCAGCGCCTGGCGCAGCGAGGTTTCGGCGCTGACGAACTCGGCGCCTTCCGAACGGCGGGCGAGGGCGCTGGCGACAGCCGCCGCCGATGCGTCGGGCTGGTTCGAGGCGCCCTGTCCGGTGCCTTCCTCGCCGCCGCGCTTGCGGTGCGTGCTTTCGGCCTGCATGTCGGTGGTCGGGCGGTTGGAGCCGGACGAGCGCGCGCCGTCGTCGTCGAAGGCGGTGCCGCCGAGCAGGCCATCAGAGCCCTGCGTCGAGCGCGACACGCTGGCCGGCGCGAAATAGTCGGCGATGCCGCGCTTCTGCTCGGGCGAGGTCGTGTTGATCAGCCACATCAGCAGGAAGAACGCCATCATCGCGGTCACGAAGTCGGCATAGGCCACCTTCCAGGCGCCGCCGTGATGGCCGCCGCCGACGACCTTCTTCACCTTCTTGATGAGGACCGGTTTGTTGGCGCTCATGTCCGCGTGTCGTTGTTGTCTTGCCCGCAGCGACCGGACTTGCCGGGCGCCAGCAGACTTCCTAATCCCGTTAGGGTTAAGGCGGGGTGCACCGCGCGCGAGAAAATCGCCGCGCGGGCCGGCGCCGGATATCGAGGTAGAACGATGGCTTCATGCGCTTTTCTGGGGCTTGGCGTGATGGGTGGGCCGATGGCGCGCCATCTGGCGCGGGCCGGACATGACGTAACGGTGTGGAACCGCACGGCCGAGAAGGCCGAGGCGTGGCGGCAGGCCGCCGGCGTGGGCGTCGTCGCCCGAACGCCCATCGAGGCCATCGGCGGGGCCGAGTTCGTGCTGATGTGCCTTGGCGACGACCCGGACGTTGAGGATGTGTTCACACGCTTTGAGGGTTCGTTACGCCCCGACACCATCGTGATCGACCACACGACCGGCTCGGCCGGTCTGGCGCGGCGGCTGGACGAGCGCTGCCGGGCGCGCGGCGCGCATTTCCTCGATGCGCCGGTCTCCGGCGGTCAGGCGGGCGCCGAGAACGGCCAGCTCACGGTCATGGTCGGGGGCGATGCGGCGGTCTTCGCGAAGGCCGAGCCGGTGATGCTGGCGTTTTCGAAACAGATCACCCGGATCGGCGAGAGCGGCGCGGGCCAGCTCGCCAAGTCGGTCAACCAGATCTGCATCGCGGGCGTGGTGCAGGGGTTGGCCGAAGGGCTGCACTTCGCGCGCCGCAACGGTCTTGAAGAGGCGAAGGTGATCGAGGCGATCTCGAAAGGCGCGGCGCAGAGCTGGCAGATGGAGAACCGCTGGAAAACCATGTCCGAAGGCATGTTCGACTTCGGCTTCGCGGTCGACTGGATGCGCAAGGATCTGCGCATCGCGCTCGACGCCGCGCGGGCGTCCGGCGCCAGCCTTCCGCTGACCGCGCTGGTCGACCAGTTCTACGCCGACGTGCAGGCCGAAGGTCATGGCCGGTGGGACACCTCCAGCCTGATCTCGCGCTTCGCCCGCGACTGAGCGCTATCGCCCATGCCCGTCTCCCTCGATGCGATCGAACCCGAACTCGAAGAGAAGTTCGTGACCGCCGGCGGGCCGGGCGGGCAGAACGTCAACAAGGTCGCGACCGCGGTGCAGCTGCGCTTCAATGTCGGCGCGTCGGCGGCGCTGACCGACGAGGAGAAGGCGCGCATTCGCCGGGCGCTGGCCTCGCGGCTGACCGAGGAGGGCGATCTCGTCCTGTTCATCCAGACCCACCGCTCGCAGATCCGCAACCGCGAGGAGGCGCGCGCGCGCCTGGTGGAGATGCTTGAAAAGGCTCTGGTTCGGCCCAAGCGCCGCATCGCCACCCGGCCGACCCGCGCCTCGAAGGAGCGCCGCCTGGAGGGCAAGGCCAAGCGCAGCCGCACCAAGAGCAATCGCGGCAAGGTCCAGTACGACTGATCTCCCCGCATGGGGTGTGCTTTCCGGTCGCAGCATCATGCACAACCAGTAATTGTAATTTTGTCGAAATTCGTGCGATCAAGAACACAACCTTGGATTGTGTTGAGCGTTGGCATGAGTGGGAACGCGGGTCAGATTCCGTGGACGAGAACCTGCGTCTCGCAGGCCGAAGAAGCGCGCATCCGCACCGCCGTGCGGGAGACGGATGCGGTCGCGGGCGGCTTTTCGCGAGGGCGGGTGCTGCGTCCCGGCGACGCCGCCTCGCTGCTGCGCCTGTTCGAAGAGCCGACGATCGGGCCGGTGATCTACACCCTGCCGCGTCCGCTCACCCACGCCAGCGTGCTGGCCTTCATCCGCGACCATCTCGATCAGCGCGCGCGCGGCGAGGGGATTCTGGTGGCCTCGTTCAACGCCGACGATCAGGTCTCCGGCTATTTCGACGTCGAGCTGTGGCCGCAATGGGGGGCGGCGAAGTTCGGCGGCGCGGTCTCCTCGGCGCGGCAGGGGCGCGGCTTCGGGGCCGAGGGCGGGCTCGCCGCCATCGAATGGTGTTTCGACGTCGCGGGCGTGCATCGCCTGTGCGAAACCACGGCGCACGACAATCATCGCTCCATCCGCCTGCTCAGGCGTATCGGCTTCGTGCAGTTGGGCGAGGTGGTCTCGGTCCGGCCCGACGGTTCGACCCGCCCTTCGCTGTACTGGGAGATGGAGCGCGAGGTCTGGGCCGCGCGTCGGCAGGTCCGCAAGACGGGGTAGGCGAGGCCGCTCCATACGCACGGCACAGCCACGCCAACAATCTCCCGGTCATGATCCTGCGCGACGGTGGGCGCGTACAGCGCAGGCATGTACGATGCGCCGCGCCGTTCGAGCATGGACGCCGCCAGGAGAGACGCATGGATCACCCGAACAAGACCGTCTTCGTGACCGGCGTGTCCAGCGGCATCGGCTGGGGCGCGGTGAAAGTGCTCTCGGGCAAGGGCTGGCGCGTGTTCGGCTCGGTGCGCAAGGCCGAGGATGGCGAGCGTCTCAAGGCCGAGTTCGGCGAGGCGTTCACGCCGGTCGTGTTCGACGTCACCGATGAAGCCGCCGTTCGCGCCGGCGCCGATCAGGTGCGCGCCCTGCTGGGCGGGCGCAAGCTCGGCGGGCTGGTCAACAATGCCGGCGTCGCGCTGGGCGGGCCGGCGATCTACATGGACGTCGACGTGTTCCGCAAACAGCTCGAGGTGAACCTCGTCGGCGTGCTCATCGCCACGCAGGCCTTCGCCCCGTTGCTCGGCGCCGATCCCGCGCTCGAAGGTCCGCCGGGGCGCATCGTCAATATCGGGTCGGTCGGCGGCCGCTCCGCGTTTCCGTTCATGCTGCCCTATCACACCTCGAAATTCGGCCTCGAAGGTTTCACCGACAGCCTGCGCCGCGAACTGATGATCTTCGGCATCGACGCCACGCTCGTGGCGCCGGGCAGCGTCGCGACGAGGATCTGGGGCAAGGCCGAACAGGAAGACTGGTCGCACTATGATGACACCGCCTATCGCGGGCCGCTCAAGCGCATGATGGGCGCCATCAAGGGCACCGCCGCCAAGGGCGTCGCGCCCGAACGCATCGGCGAGGCGATCGCGACGCAGCTCTCCTCGGCCAATCCGAAAACCTATGTGCGGATCACCAGCGAACCGCTGCGCTTCCTCGCCACCACGCGCCTGCCGGCGCGCATGGTCGATCGCATCGTCGCGCGCCAGCTCGGGCTCACGCGCGAGACCTAGGCTTCATCGGCGAAGTCGAGCGCCGCCTAGCCCGAAATATCGGCCTGCAGATAGTGCTCCATCGCCAGCGTGATGGCGTCCAGTCCGTGGGCGACGCGCTCGGAATGTCCGCGCTCCGCATTGCGCAGATAGACCGGCTGGGTCACCGCAAGATGGCGGATGATGGTGCAGGCGGTCAGGATCAGCGGCGGGATCTCGCGCAGGTCCGTGGTCCAGCCGTCGTCGGAATAGTGGGCGAAGGTGTTGCGCAGATCGTTGAGGGCGTCGAAGTCCTCCTCGATGTCGCGCGTCAGCGGAAACTGGAAAGGTTCGCGCAGGAAGCGGCGGTCCGACACGCGGTCGAGAAGCCCCAGCGGCGAGACGATCCGCATCTCGCGCAGGGCGAGCGGCTTGGGGCCGGTGCGGCCGGCGCGGGTCCATCGTTTCACGGCGCGCGCGTCGCGCCGGGTCATGCCCTTGGTGCCGTATTCGTCGTCATAGTCCAGCGCGCACAGGCAGGCGTTCTGAACGCCCATCACCATGGCGATGCTCAGCCAGCGGAAGGCGCCGGGGTCCTCGACCACGCGGCCGGCCTGAAGGGCGCAGAATTCAACGCAGGCGAGCAGCTCGCGGCTCTGACTGGTCTGGAAAATGTAGGGAGACGCTTGAGACATGGCCATTTTCTAGACTGTTCGTTTCAGCTCCAAAAGCTCCTTCCTGCAACGCTTCGCCGATCATTGCAGCCCCGCTTGCGATGTATCGACAGCTTCTTCCGGCACGGTCTGGCGGGGCGGGGCGCAAGTCTCCATATTGGGCCGATGGCCAAGGCGAAAACATCGACAGGGAAGGCGCCCGCGAAGTCCGGGGTGAAATCCGGCCCCAAGGCGGGCGCTAAACCCGCCGCCAAAACCGGGGGCGTCAGCGAAGGCCCGATGCCGGCTTTCGACGCCGGGATCGAGGTCAAGCCGCTGGCCGAGGTCGTGCCCTCGTCGACCTGGACCCCGCACCGGCCGGAACGCACCTGGAGCAAGTTCGACGGCGGCAAGCGTTTCCGCGTCGCGGCGGGCTATGAGCCGGCGGGCGACCAGCCGCAGGCGATCGACGATCTCGTCAACGGGATCAACGACAACGAGCTGGACCAGGTGCTGCTCGGCGTCACCGGGTCGGGCAAGACCTACACCATGGCGAAGGTGATCGAAGCGGTGCAGCGCCCGGCGCTGATCCTCGCGCACAACAAGACGCTGGCCGCGCAGCTTTATGGCGAGTTCAAGAGCTTCTTTCCCGACAACGCGGTCGAGTACTTCGTCAGCTATTACGACTATTACATGCCCGAGGCCTACGTGCCGCGCACCGACACCTATATCGAGAAGGAAAGTTCGATCAACGAGGCCATCGACCGGATGCGCCACTCGGCGACGCGCGCCATCCTCGAACGCGACGACGTGATCATCGTCGCCTCGGTGTCGTGCATCTACGGCATCGGCTCGGTCGAGACCTACACCGCGATGACCTTCGAACTCGCCGAGGGCGACCAGAAGGACCCGCAGCAGGTCGCCGCCGATCTCGTCGCCCTCCAGTACCGCCGCAACGACGCAGCCTTCGGGCGCGGCACGTTCCGCATCAAGGGCGACACGCTCGACGTCTGGCCCACCCACCAGGAGGATCGCGCCTGGCGCATCCGCTTCTTCGGCGACGAGGTCGAGCAGATCGTCGAGTTCGACCCGCTCACCGGCAAGACCTCCCAGCCGCTCGGCAAGATCAAGGTCTACGCCAACAGCCACTACGTCACGCCGCGCCCGACGCTCAACCAGGCGGTGGAGCACATCAAGGAGGAGCTGCGCCAGCGTCTCGCTTTCCTCAACCAGACCGGCAAGCTGTTGGAGGCCCAGCGCCTCGAACAGCGCACCCAGTTCGACATCGAGATGATGCTCGCCACCGGCTCCTGCGCGGGCATCGAGAACTATTCGCGCTACCTCACCGGCCGCAAGCCGGGCGAGCCGCCGCCGACCCTGTTCGAATACATCCCCGAGAACGCCCTCATCTTCGTCGACGAAAGCCACCAGACCATCCCGCAGCTCGGCGCCATGTTCCGCGGCGACTACAACCGCAAATACACGCTGGCCGAATACGGCTTCCGCCTGCCGTCCTGCCTCGACAACCGCCCGCTCAAGTTCGAGGAGTGGGAGAAGATGCGCCCGCAGACGGTCCACGTCTCGGCCACGCCCGGACCGTGGGAGCTCAACCAGACCGGCGGCGTCTTCACCGAGCTGATCATCCGCCCCACCCACCTCATCGATCCGCCCGTCGAGGTGCGCCCGGTCTACCGCGACAACGCCAACCAGGTCGACGACTGCATCGCCGAGGTGAAGGCCACCGCCGCCAGGGGCTTCCGCTCGCTGGTCACCACGCTCACCAAGAAGATGGCCGAACAGCTCACCGAGCACATGCACGAGCAGGGCGTGCGCGTGCGCTACATGCACTCCGACGTCGACACCATCGAGCGCATCGAGATCATCCGCGACCTGCGCCTCGGCAAGTTCGACTGTCTCGTCGGCATCAACCTCCTGCGCGAGGGGCTCGACATTCCCGAATGCGCCTTCGTGGGCATTCTCGACGCCGACAAGGAGGGCTTCCTGCGTTCGGAGACCAGCCTGATCCAGACCATCGGCCGCGCCGCGCGCAACGCCGAGGCGCGCGTGGTGCTTTACGCCGATCACGTCACCGGCTCGATGGAGCGGGCGATGGCCGAAACCGCGCGCCGCCGCGAGCGCCAGATGGCGTTCAACGCCGAGCATGGCTTCACGCCGAAAACCGTGTTCTCGGATGTGAAGGACGTTCTGGAGGGCGTGCAGTCCGCGCCCAAGGGCAGGGGCCGGCGCGGCGAGGCCAATCGCCGTCCGCGCTACGAGGTGGCCGAGGACGGAACCGAGTTCATCGCCGGGCACAACATGGCCAAGGTCATCGAGGGGCTGGAGAAGGATATGCGCGAAGCCGCCGCCAATCTGGAGTTCGAACAGGCCGCCCGCCTCCGCGACGAGATCAAGAAACTGCGCGACAGCGAGATCGGGCTTTAGCCCTTCGCCGCCGGCGCGGCCGGATCATGGCGCGGGGCGGACTGACATGAACGGGGGGAACGGGGACAGATGTCGAAGAAACGGCGGCCTGACAAAGATGCGAGCCAGCAACCCGAGACGGAAGGCAAGAGCCGCTGGGTCGGGGTGGTGACGGGCTTCTTCGATATGGTGTTCAACTCCTCATGGAGGGCCTCTTCAGGGGGCTGATGCACCTGATCCTGAAGCTGTTCCATTAGGGTTGGTCACGTTCCTGGCGTTCCGCGCATTGCGTGAAACCGCGCGCGCGATCCTCTGACGCCCCCACGAATTCGCGCAGGCCGCCCGCCTCCGCGACGAGATCGAGAAACTGCGCGACAGCGAGATAGGGTTGCAGTAGCCTTTCGTGGTTCGAGCAGACTGGGGTGGATAGGTAGTTGCGAGTGCACGCCGTGGGAGATTAGGTTGGTTGAGGGGCTTTTCCCGGTCTCCGGGATTATTGCGACGCTCCGAGCTGTGATCGATTGGGTTTCGAGGCGTGAAAGACTCCACCTTCAGCTTAAGTCGAGTGGTGACGCGTCTGTTTCCTTTTGGGTCGTGTTTGCCCCGAGGTGGCCGGGTGAGCATCTTTGGGCTGTCGTCAATGTGAGAAGCTGTCCACGTAGAGTTGCCGTGCTCTGGCCTCCGGGTGACGGTTGGCCGTTTGGTATAAGTGGAAGTAGATCTGATGGCTGCTTTTCCATAATGAAGAACGCAAAGGAGGCAGCCTTGGAGCATTCGCCTCTCTCCCCCACAGTTTCCCGTCAAAATCATTCGGCGACGGTTCCGATAACCGATGAAATGTTGGCTCGTTGGGGCGACTCCAGCCATGTTCGCGCTTGCTTTATCGTCAATGTCGAAGGGGTTCCTCGAAAGGATTTGCGGCGTTGGCGGGTGCAGATAGCCGTGCGAGACCAGAAACGGATTCGCGCTCGTACAAAGCCGCGACTATTGAAAATTTGACTAGAGCGAAGACGAGTGGTGGGCCCATCCTTCGACGGGGTCAGGATGAGGCCTGTGGTGGGTTTCCGTAGGGAGCTTTCGTCAGAACGAGAGGGTATGCTGCTGGATACGCCTCATGCTGAGCGCGAGCGTAGCGAGCAGTCGAAGCACGAGGCGGGGTATGGCGCATGCTGTTCCAACTAGCGCGCCCTTCGATAAGCTCAGGGTGAGGTGTTGGGGATCAGACGGATGCAGGGTTGGGTCTACATACTGAAGTGCGCGGACGGCCGGTACTATGTCGGCAGTTATCGGGGTCACGACATCGGCGTGCGCGTCGCCGAGCACAACTCCGGCAAGCATCCTCAAGCGTGGACGTGTTCCCGGCGACCGGTGGAGCTTGCGTGGGCGGACTGGTTTGGAACGATCGAACAGGCTGTGCAGTTCGAGCGGCGGTTGAAGGGATGGTCGCGGGCGAAAAAGGAGGCGGTCATTCGCGGCGACTGGTCGGCGTTGCCCGAGCTGGCGCGTGGGCGTGGGGCCGCCTCATCCTTCGACGGGCTCAGGATGAGGCTCATTCAGATTGCTGGTAAGGCCTCATGCTGAGCGCGAGCGCAGCGAGCAGTCGAAGCACGGGGCCGTGGTGTTGCCTAAATACCTCCTCCGCTCAACATGCTCAGAGTGTGCGGATTTATCCGACCCACTCGTTCTCACCCCCATATTTCTCCTCGCGTCTGGCGTGGGGAGGGTTCGGGAGGACGTTCCGAGTCCATCGAATGTCAGGCGCCGGCCGGCGTGTGGATGCGCCTTGCCGCCTTACGCCTCGTGCTTCGACCTCGCCGCTTCGCGGCGGCTCAGCATGAGGCGCTAGCGACAAGGCCCGCTGCGAGGCCGCCTCATGCTGAGCCAGTCGAAGCACGAGGCGGACGAACAGCGGACAAACATCCTGCAAACAGGCTCCGGGGTGTCGAAACCGGGGTTCCAGGTCTCGCGGAGAGATCTGCACGCGGGTCCGGGATGCGGAAATGGGTCCAAATGCTGGACGTGGGCCGTGTGATCTCAGACGATCGAGACGCAACCGGTGTTCCCCAGCCAAACCCGCCAGCCGCACCGGATCTCAAACCGGCCGCGGGGCGCGTGACGATCGCGTCTTACGCCAGCTCACCTCCCAAAAGGAGAGGGCTGGCAACTTACCCGGCGCGGCCCCACGCGCCCCGGCCTCCCCATTTGGCATGGGGAGCAACGCGAAACCGGACGGCGCAGGCCGGTCCGGCTGAAGCCGTTGCTTTCCCCCGAAAATCCCGATCACGACTGGAGGCCGAAGCCGGTTGGCGCTACACGCGGATGGACCGAATGGAGGCACCATGTCCGCGCGCACGCTGAGAGAATTCCTGCACGAGCCCGACGGCGGCGCCGGCCCCGCGCCCGCGCCCCTCGCGACCCTGATCGAGGCGATCTCCGATTCCTGCCGCACCATCGCCTCCATCGTCGCCCACGGCGCGCTGGGCGACGTGCTCGGCTCGGCCGGCACCGGCAATATCCAGGGCGAGGAGCAGAAGAAGCTCGACGTCCTCGCCAACGACGGATCGATGCTGATGGCGCGCTCCAGCGGCGTCGTGGCCGCCGCCGCCTCCGAGGAGGAGGACGAGCCGGTCGCGATGGACCCCGCCGCGCCCTACCTGCTGCTGTTCGATCCGCTCGACGGCTCCAGCAATATCGACGTCAACGTGTCGATCGGAACCATCTTCTCCGTGCTGCCCGCCAACGGACAGACCGGCGCCGGGGCGTTCCTGCAGTCCGGGCGCAACCAGGTCGCGGCCGGCTACGCCGTCTACGGGCCGCAGGCCATGCTGGTGCTGGTGCTGGGCGAAGCCGCCGGCGGCTCCAACGTCGTCGCCTTCACGCACGATCCGCCGACCGGGAAATGGGTGCAGACCTCCGCCGGCATGTCCCTCCCGCGCGCGACGAAAGAGTTCGCGATCAACATGTCGAACATGCGCCATTGGGCCGATCCCGTGCGCGCCTATGTGGACGAGTGTCTGGCCGGCAAGGAAGGTCCGCGCGCCAAGGACTTCAACATGCGCTGGATCGCCTCGATGGTGGCGGACGTTCACCGCGTGCTGAGCCGGGGCGGGGTGTTCATGTATCCCTGGGACAAGCGCGACCCCAGCAAGCCCGGCAAGCTGCGCCTGATGTACGAGGCCAACCCGATGAGCCTTCTGGTCGAGAAGGCAGGCGGTCGCGCCTTCGACGGCGCCCGCGCGATCCTCGACGTGCCGCCCGCCGGGTTGCACCAGCGGGTGTCTGTGATGCTCGGTTCGGCCGAAGAGGTCGAGCGGCTGGAAACGCTGCACGGGTCCGCCAAGTAGCCGCGAAAGCCGGAAAGGTCAGGGTTCCGGGACGAAGTTCGCGGCGGGTATCTTCAAAGTTTCGCCGAATATGCGGATAGAATCGCCTCATGCGCAGATTCGCCGGATTGCACGCCGCCATGTCCGTCACGCTGTTGTCCGTGGCGGGGGGTGTTGTCGCGCCCGCCGCCGCCCAGACCGACGACGCCCCTCAGGTGATTGAGCTGGACGCCCGCACGCTGTCGCGCTGCCGGCCAGGCAAGGCGCAGGTCGAGGTTGTGGACGCCGAGGGCGCCGTCGTCGCTCCGGACGTGTTCAACGCGCTGGGTGGGCGGTTCGAACGCTTGATGGACGACGAGCGCGCGCCGGTGGTTACGGACAGCGGCGAGCTGTCCGCCGAGGGCGCCACACTGGTTTCCGCGGTCAACGTCGCGGTGACGGGCGAGCGTGTCGACGGGGTGAGTTTCATCCCGGCGGGCCGCTCGATGGTGATCTGCTTCACGCGCTGGCGGTCCAGCGATGTTCTGCCGGTGCGGATCGTGTTGAGCGCGGACGCCGAGGCGATCAAGCTGCTGGCGCCGGAGATGTTTCCGGAGCCGGAACCCGAGCCGGAACCTGAACCCGCGCCGGAGCCGGAACCGGCGGCCCTGCCGCCCCGGCCGACATTCGTGGCCGTGGCGACCAATGTTCCGAAGTCGGTTCGTTACGCCTTCAGCGAGACCGGCGCCCATCTTCTGGTGCGCGACGAGCTGGAGCTGCGCGGCGACGCCATCCACGTCTATCTCATTCCGCCGCACGGTCAGTCGCTGGAGTCGGTGATCCTCAAGGGCGGACGTGAAGGGGCGGAGCCGTTCGAGGCGGAGTTGCACGACTTCGACGAAACGCTGGAAGCGACGCTGACAACGGGCGAGGGCGGCGTGCTCCGCGAGGGGTATGATCACACGCTGGAAGTGCGGTGGAAGGACAAGGGCAAGTAGCCCCGCCTTCAGACGGTCGAACGAATGTCCGTCGCTTATCCGAACGCGCCGTAGGCGTGGCAGATCGCGACCGTGATCTCCTTGATCAGGCGGTCGATGGCGTGGAGCGGCTGGGTGATCTCGCGCACGATGCGGGGATAGCCGCGTTCCTCGCTGGCCGGCGCGCCTTTCTCGGTCAGGCGCCCGAAAGCGGCCGGCGTATCGGGCACGGCGGGAAAGACCTCCGCCAGAATGTCGGCGACGTCTGCGAAGCGAAGCTCAAGCGCCATGTCGATCAGGTCGTCGCGGGTGACGTCATGGCGCGCCGAGAATTGCGGGATGGCGCCGGCGAGGCTGAAGGCGTGGATGATCAGCGTCATGCGCGCGGCGTGGAGAACGTAGAGATCCGGCGGAAAACCTGAATCGCCCTGGGCCGCGCGCGTGATCTCGTTGCACACCGCATCGAAGCGGCGGCGGTCGCTGGACAGGAAGTTGGCCAGTCGGTCGATCGAAACGTCCAGGTTCTTGCGGTCCAGCCGCTCGGCGATGCGCAGCGCGCAGTCGGTCGTGTCCTGATCGGCGCTGCGGGCGGCGCGAATGGTCCAGAAGGCGGGATCGTAGAGGTTGGCGTAGGTGCGCAGGATGGACAGCGAGGTGAGGTTGCGCGCGGCGGCGGCCATGCGCAGCAGGCGGCCAAGGCGCGGCGAGCCGTCGACATGCGCCAGAAAACGCTCCGGCTCCCGCGAGGCGACGAGGCCGACCCCGCCCGAAACGTTGGCGGGTGCGGCGAGTTGCTGAAGGATGGCGTTGTGAGGGATCGCGCGGAGCGAGCGCGCCGCGTCGGTGGCGGAGGTTCCGCTTTGCCGGCGCGTCTTGCGCGAGCCGGTCACCGGCAGGAGGTTCGGCCCGAAGGAGCCGAGCACCGCCTGGTAGTGCGGGTCGTCGAACAACTGCTCCTGCCAGGTCTGGACACCGCGATAGATGTCCCAGGAGAAGTTGATGTCCTTGTAGAAGGCGTCGTCGATCTTTCCGGACGGGACGTTGAAGGCCCATTCGGCGATGGCGCACAGCGTGTTTCCGGCGAGCGCCGGCGTTCCGAAATGGAGATAGCCGTCGCCGCCCTGAAAGCTGACCTCGGCGTGAACAGGCACGTCGTCGTGCGCGAAACGTGCCCGCACCCAGGGCGTCAGCACATGATCGAGACGCTCCTCCATGGTTCCGGGAAAGGCGCCGCGTCCCATCGACTCGCCGTGCGTGTTGAAGATCACGGCCGCCACATCGTGAACGCCGCGCGCCGCCATGGCGCGCGAAAGCAGCACGTGCAGGCGCTCGATCGCCATGTCGGCGGCGAGCTGGCCCATGAAGCGCCCGCTGTCGGAGAAACCGTACTGGACGCACAGGCGACCGCGCTGGCGAACATAGGCGAGGTATTCCGGCTCATCGAGCAGGCGCTCCATGAAGCGGCCGCCGCGATCCAGCACTTCGGGCGTTTCGAACAGGGGCGAGATGTCGAGCTTGTGGTCGACGCCGTAGACGCGGGCGAGATAGACCGCGCCCATGATGGTCGCGGGAGATTCGCTCTCGGCGATCAGGAAGCGGATCGGCGTATCCTCGTCGATATGCTTGAGGATCTCCGCGCTCAGCATCATCTGACGGCGGGCGGTCATCTTCTCCTCGAAGATGGCGCCGAAATTCACCGGTTGTGCCCGCGCGGCCGCAGCGCGGTCGGCGGCGGCCGCCACCGCCCGGCGGTCGAAAAAGTCCGCGGCGGCCGACAATCCCAGCTCGTTCTGGATGGCGGAGCGCACCTGTGCGGCGTTGACCCTGAGCTGGACCGAGGCGACACCAAGGCCGGTCGCGTCCATCTCGGCGCGCAGAATGAACAGCGCCCTGCGGCGCGCCGTGTCGGTTTCGGATGCGATGGCGGCGTTGATTTCCTCGATGACGGGCGTCAGCGAGGTGATGCGGTCCGGGCTTTCGGCGGTGAGGCGATTGGCGGCGGCGACAATGCGGTCGGGGTCGTCGAGATCGCCGCTGAACAGCGCCGCCTGGGCCGCGCTCTCGGCGGCGGCTCTTATCAGCCGGTCGGTCAGCGGCGCCAGCGTGGGCGCGCGGACGGCGGCGAGCATGTCGGCGTATTCGGAAAGCTGGGCGGCCTTCTCTTCGAGGCGGATGCGGATGGTTTCGGCCCAGTGAATGTCGGTGCGGCCGTCAAGATCGTAGCCGACCCAGGTGGACAGGAGGATGGGCGCCGGGCGCAGCGTCCACCATTCGCCCTTCGCGTTGGCGGACAGCCAATCGTAGAGCGCGCCGGAAAGATCGCGCAGACCGTCCTGCGCCCGGCCGATGGCCGCGTGCACGTCTTCCAGCTCGTAGTCGAGCGTGACGTGCGGATCGGGCGCGTGAGGAAGCGAGGCGAGGTCGGCGTCGCTGGAGGGATCTCCCGCGATCCGGCAAAGCGCCTCGCGCATGGCGCGCGACAGCGCAAAGGTCGGGTGAGCGGTGAAGACCACGCCGACGCGGCGCGCTTCTACAACCGGTCTGAGATCGGCGACGTCGGCGTTCGCATAGGGCGACAGCGCCCGTGCGATCATCGCGCGCCAGTCGCACGCGGGCGCGGTGGCGGCCAATCGCGCGGCGCGATCGTGCAGCGCCTTGTCGCCGATATGCTTGACCAGACCGGACAGGGCCTCGAGGCCGTTGACGGCTGGATCGAGACGCGTGTGAAGGTCGATTGCGAGCTGGCGGACGCCGGTGGCCAGCGGATCGCGCTGCACGGCGGCGTCGTGATCGACAAGATGGCGCAAGCACCAGGCATGCAGGTGTTCGGGCGGGTCCTGCGTTGTCGCGGGCGGGTCCTGCGTTGTCGCGGGCGGGCGTTTGCCAGTCATGCGTTTCGCCGGGCCTTCGCGCTTGCGGTTGAATCGCGGATCGCCATCCGCAGGCGCGCCGTCGCGCTCATATCCTGCTCGGGCGAGTGTCTAGCACGAAGTGGCGGCAAACGCCTACATCAGTCCGATTTCACGCAAACGTTCGAGCAGGTATTGCTGCGCGGTCAGCGGTTCCGGATAGCGGTCGGGATTGTCCGCGGAGATGCAGCCCGACAGCGTGCGGATTTCATAGTCCGGCCGGAAGTGCAGGAAGTAGGGCGTGGAGTAGCGTGGAAAGCGCGAGCGTTCGGGCTTCGGGTTCACCACGCGGTGGCTGGTCGACGGCAGAATGTGGTTGGTGAGGCGCTGGAGCATGTCGCCGACATTGACGACCAGCGATCCGGGCGGCGGGTTCACCGCCAACCACTCGCCATTGCGGTGGAGGACTTCGAGCCCGCCTTCCTCCGCGCCGAGCAGAAGCGTGATGACGTTGATGTCCTCGTGGGCGCCTGCGCGCACCGAGCCTTCCGGCGGCGGCTCGGGCTGCGGAGGGTAGTGCAGGAAGCGGAGGATGGAGTTGCCGTCGCGCACCGGGTCTTCGAAGAAGTCCGGCGCGAGATCGAGATAGGTCGCGATGGCGGAAAGAAGCGTGCGGCCCATCTTGTCGAATTCGTCGAACATCGCGGTGGTGGCGTCGCGCCAGCTTTCGATCTCGGTGACGACGAGATTGTCGGGCATGTATTCGGCGTTGCGGTGGCCGGGCGGAAGATCGCGGCCGACATGCCAGAATTCCTTGAGGTCCCTGGCCTGGGCGCCCTTGGCGATCTCGGTGAAGAACGGCGTGTAGCCGCGCTGACCCGCGCCGCCCTCGACATAATAGCGGCGCTTGACCTCGTCCGGCAGGGCGAAGAAGGCCTTGGCCGCGTTCAACCCGCGGTCGAGCACGCTCTGATCCATTGGGTGGCCGGAAATGACCGCGAAGCCGGTCTGGCGGAAGCTGTCTCCTAAGCGCCTGGAGAAGCCCGCGGGGTCGTTATCGGACAGTGCGAAGGGGATAGGCTCGAAAAGGGAGGTTTGTGTCGGCATGCCGAGCCTCTACATGTGTGGGGGCCGGAGATTTCTGGCCCAGGTCAAACCGGGTTGCGGACGGCCGGCGTCGCGCGGGAATGTGTGACGCCAGCTAAAGCAACCTTGAAGCAACCCTCGGGTAACGGCGGACGGCCTCCGTGCGAAGGTTCGTTCGATAGATGGTCGGGAGGACGATGCGCCCTCCAGCCGGACCGGAAACACCCAGATAGGATACGTCATGTCCAAACCGATCGAACTTTACTACTGGCCGACCCCGAACGGGAAGAAGGTGTCGGTGGCTTTGGAGGAAATGGAGCTGCCCTACACGGTGGTCCCGGTGAATATCTCCGCAGGCGACCAGTTCAAGCCCGACTTTCTGGCGATCAGCCCCAACAACCGCATGCCGGCGATCGTCGACCCTGAAGGGCCGGACGGCCAGCCCATCTCGGTGTTCGAGAGCGGCGCCATCCTGCAATACCTTGCACGCAAGACGGGCAAGTTCGGCGGCAAGACGCCGCGCGAGCAGGCCGAGGTGGAAAGCTGGGTGATGTGGCAGATGGCCAATCTCGGCCCGGTGATGGGGCACGGAAACCATTTCCGGAACTATGCGCCGAAGATCGAACCGGACCCGGCCAAGCTCGAATATGGCGTCAACCGCTTCACCAACGAAGCCAACCGGCTTTACGGCGTGATGGACAAGCGTCTGGCGGATCGCGACTACCTCGCCGGCGACATCTCGATCGCGGACTTCATCACGGTTCCATGGGCGGTGGCCTACAAGATCGTGGGACAGGACATCGAGGCGTTTCCGAACGTCAAAGCCTGGCTTGAACGTTGCCGCGCGCGGCCTGCCTTCGCTCGCGGAATGGATGTCGGCAAGGATCTGTCGCGGGCCTCGCTGGCGGACAACTCCAAGGAAGCCGAAGAAGCGCGCAAAATCCTGTTCGGGCAGACCGCCCGCAAGTAGTCCCGAAAGCCGAGGCGCAACATGAAACGTCCGGCGCGGCCTGTGCTGCGCCGGACGTTTCGCGTTCAGGTTTTTGTCGCGGTGTGCGGCTAGAGCGGGTATTGCGTCACCGGGTCGACGCCCTGGTCGACGAGGAATTTGCGCAGCTGGCGCAGCCCCTCCTTTTCGACCGAGTGGTGCGCCTCATGAAAGACGGCGGTGTGGCCCTTGTAGCTGACCGCGAAGCGGTCGCCGGAGCGGGATTCGATTTCGGCGCCGAGTTCCTCAAGCACCGCCTTCACGTCCGTGCCGGACAGGTTGGCGGGTTCGGGGTGCGCAAAGATCGCGTGCAGGATCTGGCGGTGGCGGTGGTTCATCTGGTCCTCGATTCTGTTTCATCCAAGCTGCCGCGCCTGACGCATCCCGCATATGACGGAGGTCAAGCGCGTCGCAGGCGACCCCGCTGTCAGCGCAGCTGCTCCATTTGGTATCTTTCGAACGACGCGTTCACGTCGAGGATGCGATCCTTCCGCCGGAACGGCGTATTGAGAAAGCGCTCAACCATGGCGTCGAACAGGACCGGATCGTCAAAGGGAAGGGCGTGCGTGCTGTTCGGCACGACGGCGAGATTGGCGTTGGGGAGGTGGTTGTAGATCTCCACCGTGTGCTCGAGACGAATGAGGTCCTGATCGCCGGAGATGACCAGCGTCGGCGCCTCGATCTGCTTCAGCTCCGCCGGGTCGATCTGGGGCTGGGCGCCGAGAAGGCTCACCACGCGCAGCGCGCGCTGACCTCTCGGTGTTGCGCGCGCGTCGGCCGGTATCGAGTCGACGGCGTCTTTCGCCAGCTTCACGACCTCGGGATAAACGGCCTCTTCGGTCGGGTTCAGGTTGGCGGCCATGGCCACGAGTTTCCGGACTTTTTCGGGATGGCGCATGCCAAGCAACAGGGCTTCGATGCCGCCGTCGCTCCAGCCGACCACGTCGACCGGACCGACTTTCAGATGATCGAGCAGGGCGGCGAGATCGTCCGCCATGGTTTCGTAGGTGTAGGGGCCGGTGCTGTCGCCGGATCGGCCCTGGTCGCGGCTGTCCATGGCGATGACGCGGCGGGTCTTCTTGAAGTGTTCGATTTGCGCTCCCATCGTTCCGATGCTGGCGCCGTTGCCGTGCACCAGGAGCAACGGTTCGCCCTCGCCGTAGATCTCATAGTAGAATGTCACGCCGTCGTGCGAGAACTTGCCGCTGGCTTCGATGTTCGCTCCGTATGGGATGCGCGCCGTCTGCGCCGGACTGGTCGGTGCGGCTTCGCCCTCTGGAGACGACGCAGTTTGCGGCGCCGGCGAGCAGGCGCCGAACATCAGCACGAGCGCAAGCAGCGCCCCTTTGGGCATGTACTTCATATAAGGCCCCCCCGCTGGGACGATCATCGAACGCGGTCACCGTTGGGCGCGGCCGGTTGGGCGTCAAGCGGGACGACGAGCGCTGAGGCCAGTCGGTGTGGAAGGATTCCGGAAAGACTCGTTTCCGAGTCATTACTTTATCCAATCGGCAGTAATTCAGTAATCGACGGTCAACCAAAGTATATCGCAAATTAATTTGAGTGGAATTTGCAGTATTAACCACGCCTCAAGTGTTCTTCGCTTCAATGCAGAGGTTGGCCGCAGGGCGGTCATGGGTTGGCGATCGACGGCGGATGACAACGCCGGACATCGCCTGGAGTGGAAGGGCAGCCAGAATGGCTTACGCGGATATTCTCCTCGAAGTCCCTGAGATGGGGCTCACCAAAGACGCCGCCGCCGACGAGTTCTATCGGGTGGGTCTTGTGTACGCCGAGGGGCTCGGAGTGCCGGCGGATCATGTCGCTGCGCACAAATGGTTCAACCTCGCGGCGTCGCGCGGACACATCGACGCCCGCATCTGCCGGGAAGAGATGGCGGACATGATGGAGTCCGACCAGATCCGCACCGCGCAGCGCGCCGCTCGCGAGTGGCTGAAGAAAGCGAACTAGGGCTCGACCTGTTCGCTTGAGGATCGGCCGCGGCGCCCGCGCGCATGACGCGCGGCGACTGTTTCCGGTTCGGCCAGGATCAGAACCTGGAAATGTCGTAGTAGAGGCCGAAGTCGATCGGCAGTGCGTCGCGAATGAACTGACGCATGAAGAGGTTCTCGTCCGCGATCATCTTGCGCGAGACGTAGACCACATCGAAGCGATGCAGCGGACCGATCGCGTCTAGCTGATCCGCGCGGATCGCACCGCGCACATCCACCCGTTTTGACGACATCTGACCGCCGGGCGTGCGCCGCATGACGAGTACGTGCGAGGGCTTGCCTTCATCCGTCCAGCCGCCGGCCATCAGGATCGCCTGAAGCGTGTTGATTTCGCCGGGCAGGTCGTAGATGCCGGGCTCGCGCACCTCGCCGCCGACGAAGATCTTTTGCGATGCGAATTCAACCGGCGTGACAACCAGCGACGGATCGAGCAGTTCGGTCGCCAGCAATTGTTGAAGTGATGCTTGAAGTTGCGTGGCCGTGAGGTTCGCGGCCATCACCGCGCCCATGTTCGGCACGGTGACGCGCCCATCGGGCGCGATGGTGAGGTCGCCGGACAGTTCGGGGGCGGTGCGGACGTCCAGACGGAGCTTGTCGCCGGGAAAAAACCGGTATTCGGGGTCGCGCGTCGACCAATTCGGAAAATCCGCGCCCGAAACGGCTGAAGCAGGGGGCGGCGCCGGTTGCGAACGGCCGCTGGCGCATCCTGACAGGAGCGCCAACCCGACCAGACCAGGAATCCCGATGCGCATCATGCCGCCGGTGTCCGAGAATATGGATAATCCATTGTTAAGGCGCGGGCCCCAAGGCTGTTTCTGAAAGCTTTCGTACAGGATTCGGCACAGGTATCCGGTGAGCGTAGAGACGTGGAGCGAGCGCGGTGCGCAACGGTCTCCGGCGGCGCAGGCCGGCGGCGGCGCGCGCGTGAAACCCGTGTTGTCGGCGGCTGAAGTCCTGCTTCAAATGTGGCGCTCCAAGCTGTTGATGTTGCTTGTGTTCGTGCCGGTTCTTCTGGTCTCGGTCGCGGTCGCGCTGACGATGGAGACGAAGTACACATCGAACACCCGTTTGCTCGTTCGGCTGGGGCCGGAATACGTGTTCGACCCGGTGGTCGGCGATGCGGCGCGCGGCGCCTTTCCGCAAGCCGAGGAGATGGTGCAGTCCGAGGTGGAGCTGGCGCGTTCTCCGGTGATCCTCGAGCGGGTCATTTCCGAGATCGGACTGGGGCGGCTCTATCCGAAGCTTGCACAGCGGCGCGAGACGGCCAGCGAGGAAAAGGCGAGGGTGATCGACCGGCTGGCGCTGGAGGCGTTCGTGAAGAATCTCGGCGTTGGAGCGGCGCCGCGTTCCTCGATCATCCGGATGTCGTTCCAGCATCGCGATCCCGAGACGGCGACCGAAACGCTGAAGGCCTTCGTGGACGCCTACATGTCGTACCGGAGCGAAGTGCTTCAAGGGTCCGAGGCGCAAGAGCTATCGAGCCAGCGTTCGCTGATCGAGGAAAAACTTGCGAAGGCGGATCAGGCGCTTGGCGATTTTCTGGCGCGCAACGGGCTGAGCGATTTCGAGGCCGAGCAGGCGGCGGTGGTGGCGCTGCATGGTCAGCTTTCGCAGGATCTGTCCGACGCTGACGCCGCGCTCTCCGAGGCTCGCGGGCGGGTGAGCGCGCTGACAGGACTGCTGGCTCAGACGCCGCGCACGATTGAGCTCTATGTCGACGACGCCGCCAGCCAGACGCTGGCGGAGCTGCGCCTGGAACGTGAACAACTGCTTGCGCGCTACAAGCCGGAATCGCGCGCCGTGCAGGACATCGAAAAGCGCATCGCGCAGGTGGAAGCCGGGGCAAAGGGACAGGCCGGACAGGGCATGAAGCGCATCGGCCCCAACCCGACCCACCAGACCATCGAGGGTGATCTTGCGAAGGCGCGAACGGACGTCACGGCGCTGACGGCCCGGCAGGCGGACCTGCAACGGCAGATCGCCGCTGCCGGTGCGCGTCGCGCGCGGTTGCTGTCTCTTGAGGCCGACTACGGAAAGCTGGCGCGCGACCGCGCGGCTCTGCAGGACGCAGCCGGCAAGTTCGCCTCGCGCGAACAGGCCGAACATGCTCGTGTGGAGATGTCCGGTCGCGACGCCGGCACCATCACCATCTATGAAGCGCCGCGTAGGCCGGCCAAGGGCCATTCGCCGAAGCGGTTGATCGTGCTCGCGGGGGCGATGCTGGGTTTGCTGACGGCGCTGGCGGCGGCTCTCCTGCGGGCCTGGTCGGTTCCCAGCTTCCCGACGCCGGGTTCGCTGGAGCGCACGCTGGGCATGCCTGTGCTCGCCTCGGTGAGGGATCGCTGAGCCGATGATGCTGGTCATGGACGAAGCCCGGGAGTTCTATCGCGGCCTGTCGCAGACAGAAGCGTACCTTGGGGCGCATGCCGGGGCGCAAGGCGAGGACGGTGCGGGCGACGCCCCGTCGGGCGGCCGTCTGGTGATGTTGATGTCCGCGCAGGGCGGAGAAGGCGTCTCCAGTCTTGCCGCGTCGCTGGCGCTTGCGGCGGCCGAACATGCGCGAAAGCCGACATGGCTGCTCGATCTCGACCTGCGGCGCAATCATGCGTTCAACGCCTTCGCCGTGGGCGCGTTGTCGATGAGGTACGGCGGCGTCGGCCCGCCATACTCCGCGTTGCTGAAAACCGATCCGTTCTTCACCATTGAGCCTGAAGACAAGGAAGCCACGGGAATGCCGGGGCTGTTCACCGCCCATCGCGTCGGGGAGACGCGGATGATGGTGACGCAGTTCGATGCAGACCGGCTGCAGGCCAACGCCATGGTGCGTATCCGCACGCAGCCGTCCTACTGGGCGGCCGTGCGCGGCGCGACGGACTGGACCGTTGTGGACGCTCCGGCGCTGGCTCGTTCGAACGCCGGTCTCGCCGTGGCCTCGCAGATGGATGGCGTTGTGCTGGTGGTTCAGGCCGACCGCACCCCCGCAAGCGAGGTGGCGAAGCTGCGTCAGGCCGTCGAGCGCCATGGCGGCCGGGTTCTGGGCGTGGCGCTGACGCGCATTCAGGTGGATGCGCGGCTGGTGGAGTCGATCGGGTGAGGACGGTGGAGCCGATCTCGGCCGGACCGCGGCCGGGCCGGGTCGAGATCGCGCTCGCCGCGTTGACGCTGTTTCTGTTCGCCGAGGCGTTCCTGCCGAAGCTGCTGGCGCCCGGGGCGGACATGGCGGCTGGCGAGGATGAGTCGGCGTTCCTGCGCTATCTGTGGTTGCCGTTCTATGCGCTGATCGGTTTGGGGCTCGTGGTGCGCGGTCGGACGGCGTTGCGGGCGATCGTGCGGTCGCCCTTGCTGATGCTGCTGGCCGCCGGGGCGATCGTTTCGGCGTTGTGGTCGATCAATCCGGAAACGTCGCTCAGGCGCGGGATCGCGGTTCTGGCGACCACGCTTCTCGGCGCGTATCTGGCCGCGAGTTATTCGTGGCGCGATCTGCTGCGCCTCTTGGGCGCGGTCTGGCTGGCGTTGATGGGAATGTCCCTGATTTCAGGGATCGTCGCGCCGGGATTTGCAGTGATGGATGAAGTTCATCCCGGCGCCTGGGCGGGCGGATGGTGGGAGAAGAACCAGCTCGGCGGACATGCCGCGCGCGCGGCTTTCCTGATGGCGTTTCTGGCCTGGCGCGACGGAGGCGCGCGCAAACTGTGGGCGGCGGGCGCTGCGATGAGCGTCGTTCTGGTGGTGCTGTCGACGTCGGTGACGTCGATGCTGGGCGCGTTGCTGGGCTTTGGCGTTCTGGCGGCGGCGTGGTGGACGCTGCGGGGCAAACGTCACTTCCTGTTTCTGGGGTGGGTCGGCGTCGTCAGCGTCAGTGCGTTGGCGCTGGCGCTCGCCGTCGCGCCGGCAGCGGTGTTCGGGCTGATCGGTCGCGATCCGACGCTGACCGGCCGGACCGACATCTGGGATGCGCTGGCCGGCGCGATCTCGCAAAAGCCGTGGCTGGGGTATGGCTATGGCGCGTTCTGGGGGATCGACAGCGAGCCGCGCTACTGGATTCAACAGGCGGTCGATTGGGCGGCGCCGTCCGGGCACAATGGGTGGCTGGATCTCGCGATCGGGCTCGGCCTGCCTGCGGCGGGTCTGTTCGCCGTCGACGTCGTGCTGACGCTGTGGCGGGCGGCGAAGCTGTCGACGGTTTCGCCCGCCGGCGTGTTCGCGTTGGGCGCTCTGACGCAGATCCTGATGTTCTCGCTCTCGGAGAGCATCCTGCTGGCGCAGAACTCGATCATCTGGGCGACCTACGCCGCGATCAGCATCAAGCTTGCGCTGGAGCCTCCGGTTGCGGCTGGAGCGCCTGTTCGATCGGCTGTTCAATCGACGTCTCCGGCGCAGGCGACGACCAGGCCCAGTCCCGCCGCGGTTCGCTGACGCCTGTGCGGCGCGCTGCGTCGATTGGCGTTTCGATCACGGCGCCAAGCTCCAGCGCTTCATCGGCAAGGTCGCGAATGTGGCGTGGCGTGACGCCGAAGGGCGTCGGTGAAGCGCTGACGTCGTGCGTGAAGAAGATCAGCCAGCCGTTTGACTGTACGCAGGATTTTATTGCAGCGCGTGCACGGTTGCGATGTGCGCGGGTGTCGCCCAGTTCAACCGCGTGAAGCTGGGCGCGATCCGTGCGCCCGGTGTTGACGCCCGGAAGGACGCCGCGCGCGGTGACGAAATGATCCGCCGCCCAGCGTTTGAGCGCTCGCGTGGTTTCGCCATAGGGCCAGGCGAAAGATGCGATGTCGTCGGAAAGCCCCATGCTTTCAAGCTGCATCAGGCATTCCGCGATATCGGTGTGAACCTTCTCCGCGTCCATGCGGGCGCAGTCGATGTGAGCGTGGGTGTGCGCGCCGATCTCGTGTCCACGTTGCTGCAGATCGACCAGATCGGAGGGCGCGTACATTTCGCCGAGACTGGAGCGTTTCTGCCCGGCGAAGCCGGTGCTGGCGTAGAAGCAGCCGCGAGCGCCGAGACGTTCGAGTTCGTCGGCGCCGTTGAGCGCCGACCGTGGGAAGTCGTCGAAGCTGAAGGTCACGACAGGCCGGTCCGAGGCGATATGGACGCGCGCGGCGTGGCGATGTTGCGTCAGGCGGCGCTGGAGGCGCGCTCCGATTGATCGCGATGGCTGGTAGGGTTGCGGACGCATCACACAGCCTCCGCATAGATCAGCGCGCGCCAGAGCTTCAGCAGCGTGAGGCGAGCGGCGGCAGGAAAGGCGCGCTGGCGCGTCAGGTGACCCAGCAAGGCGGCCAGCGGGCGACGGAACGGCGCGAAGCGCGCAATGCGCGCGGCGCGCAGCAGCGGAGCGTGTTCCATGGCGGCGGGATGACGTTTCACCAGACGTGCGAAGTTGTCCGCGCCTTCGGCGTACTTGGCCATCAGCGACCGATCGTCGTCGAGGCCGAGATGAGAGGCCGTGTTGTCGATGTGGATGATCGGAAAGCGGTTTGCGAGTCGCAGCCCCCAGTCGGTGTCTTCCCAGCCCCAGCCGGCGAAGTCGTCGGGGAACGGGCACGCCTTGAGCGCGTCGGCGTGGACGAGAACGTTGCTGGTGTAGACGTGACGACCTGCCGAACGATTGCGCTCGATCGCCGGCAGACATTCCGACGTCAGTGCCTGACGGCGGTGCAATGCGAAGCGGGGATCGACCGGGGACTGCGCCAGCGAGTAGCCGCCGACAATCACGCATGGCGATTTCGCGGCCTTTGCGGCGTCAAGGTAGCGCGCGATGAAGCGGTCATCGTCGGGAAGCATATCGGCGTCCAGAAACAACACCCACGGCGCCCGGGCGTAGGCCGCCGCCGCGTTGCGCGCGCGGGCTCGGCCGATATTGCCTCGGGCGAAGGCGAGCAGAACGGCGAGGTGCAGCGGCCGGGCGATTGCGGTGCGCAGCGCTTCGGCCTCGGGATCGTTCGTGCCGTCGTCGTAGACCACGACCTCGATCTCATCGCCGTGGATGCATCCCGCCAGGCGGAGGAGCAAGTCGTCGACGTCGCCCCGGTAACAGGGGATCACCACGCTGATCGCGGGACGCGCGATTGACCAGGCGGCGTTCGCGAAGACGGCTACGTCCGCGGTCGGAGCCTTCTGGGAGGCGTTTCCCATAACGCCCTGGTGGTTGTCGTTCGCGACGACGCGGAGGTGGGGCCGTATGCGCCCGGGTCGCGTCGCATCGGGAACCGCTTCCGGCGGGCGCATCGCCTAGCGGATCCGGTTCCGGTCTCCGAAGAGACGCGGCACGGTGAGGATGAGAATCCAGAGATCGAACCAGAACGAGGCGCGGCGGATGTATTCGAGATCGAGGCGCACGCGCTCGCGGACTTCCTCCTGCGTGTGCACCGGGCCGCGCGAACCGTTGATCTGCGCCCAGCCTGTGATGCCGGGCAAGACGCGGTGCCTGTGGGCGTAGCCGCCGACGATGTCGTGCACTTCGGTCGAGCCCGCCGTCATGCCGACCGCGTGCGGGCGCGGACCCACCAGCGACATTTCGCCGGCCAGCACGTTGAGGAGCTGCGGCAGTTCGTCGAGGCTGGTGCGGCGCAGGAAGCAACCGATGCGCGTGATGCGCGGATCGTTGGCGACGGCCTGCACGACGACGCCTTCCTCCGCCAGCCGGTCGGGCCGCATGGTGCGGAACTTCCAGACGCGAATGATGTGGTTGTTGAAGCCGTGGCGCTTCTGCCGGAAGAAGACGGGCCCCGGGCTGTCGAGGCGGATCAGCAGCGCGACGATCGCAAAGACCGGAACGAGAGCGACCAGCATGGCCGACGCGAGCACGATGTCGCTCATGCGTTTCACCAGAGCGCGGCGATGATCGCGCGGCGCGCCGGAGACATAGGCGGCGGGCAGATCTCCGACGCGCGCCATAGACGTGGTTTCCGGAGCGAAGCCTTCGAGATCGAGGACGAGGATGATCTCCTGCGGCACATCGCGAAGACGGTCGATAAGATCGCGTACGCGGGGCTGCGCAGTCGAAGTTACGGTGATAATGATGCGGTCGACATCCGGCAGTCCCGACCATTCGATCAGATCATCCGGATTGCCGAGATGCGCGGCGTCGTTGAAGCGAATGTCGCTGCGCGCGGTGCGATCGTCGAAATAGCCCAGAATGTTGAGTTCGCGCTCGCGCCGATTGCGGGCGATGATGCGCGCGGCGGCTCGAGTGGCGCCGACGATGACGACGTTGTCCGAGAATACGCCGGCGCGGGTCAGGACGCGGATCACGCCGAGATAATTGGCGTGCAGCACAATGATTGCGGCAAGGCAGGCTGCGGCGACGCCGGGAATTTCCGCGGCCCAGGGGCGGCCGATTGAGCTTCCGGCGAGCGCGGCGGCTGCGAGCGCACCGGCGGCGCCGACCGAGGTGCGAAAGAGATGGCCTGCGATCGAGCCGGCGTAGCGATATTGGCGTGCACCGGCGATCCAGACGCCGGCCACGGCGGCGAGCGGCATTATGAGAAATGGCCAGGCGACGGACAGCGGAGCCTGGAGAAGGTCGAGGCCCGCTGCAGCCGAGAGGCCCAGAACCACGAGCGTCAGCGCGGTGACGTCAAGCGCGCGGGTGATCCAGGCCAGCATTTCGCGGCGGACGACACGGCGCGCGCGCGGCGGGCTGGATATGCGTTCGGCGCCGTTCGAACCGCCTGCTCGCACAATCGTCGCGTGATCCGGCGCGAGCGGATCACCTCCGGGATGCTGGCCGGTTTCCGGCAATGGGGCTTCAGCCCAATTCAGGGGCTTGGCTGACATGGCGCACGCTTCTCTCTGGCGTGGCCAGTGCTAACCGATCAGGGTCAAGATCCGGCTTGCGGGACCGTTGAAATTTCAATGAAAGACGCGATGCAGAAGCGCGAGGACCGGCCTGAACGGAACGCTCCCCTGCCGGCGGAAACCGGCAGGGGAGCGCTTTGTCTCTTTCACTCGTGCGCCGCGAGGCCCACGGTCTGATCTGGCTTACGCCTTGTCGGGCTCGATGTAGTTGATGATGCAGCCGTCGGCCTTGGCCTCGAT
This sequence comes from Hyphomonadaceae bacterium, assembly GCA_041398225.1. Classification (GTDB taxonomy): domain Bacteria; phylum Pseudomonadota; class Alphaproteobacteria; order Caulobacterales; family Hyphomonadaceae; genus JAWKVD01. The sequence goes on from JAWKVD010000004.1 coordinate 158,698, forward strand.
CTGCGGGACCGGCTGACCTGCCAGCATCGCATCGAGCGTGTCGTTCAGGTAGAACTTCTCGGGACGCGGTTTTTCGAGGCCGTAGGTCAGGCGATCATCGATCGGCCCGTGGAAGACCACGTCCCAGGTCTTGGGGTCGACGACGAAGACTTCGGCGGTGCGTTCAGCACCCAGCTCGTGTCCGAGCGTCTGGTCGGCGTCTTTCAGCACATGGATGCCCAACTCGTACTTGTCGACTTCCTTGGCGATGGCCTCAGGCGTGTCCTGAGAGTTCGAGTTGATCATGAAGAACTTCACGCCCTTGGGGCGATAGGCCGCCGCCGCTTCCTTCAGCGTGGGCGTCAGGCGTTGGACGATCGGGCAGCCATTGCCGTGCATGACCAGAACGACCGCAGGCGCGTCCTTGAGATCGTAGAGCGTGTGCTCCTGCCCGGCTTCGTCCGCCAGGGTGAAATTGTCGATGTGAATGATCGGCGCCTTGACCGCTTCGGCCGTCGCCGCTTCCGGCTGAACCGCGGCGGTTTCCTGCGTGGCGGTGTTGTCGCAGGCGCTCAGGCTCGCGCCCGCTGCGAGAACCAGAGCAGATGCTGCGATGCGAAATGAGAACATTGCGGGCCTCCTTCCCAATAATTTCGGCTGTTGACCGCGTGTAATGACGCTTATGGCGCCTCACGCAACGGAATTGAACCGTCCAGCGGCAAAACGCACTGGATTGTGTACATGGAGGCTATGCCCGCGATTCCAAACGGCGCTTGATCCTGAACAGACCGCCATGGACCCGTTGTCGGTCGGGCGATGTCTTTGGCCTGCGGCCGGCCGACGGTCGCTTTGCGGAGGCTGCCGACAAACGAAAACGGGCGGCCGAAGCCGCCCGTTCCCGTCAGGAGTTCTGGTCCTAGGTCTAGAACGTCTTCTTGACGCCGATCTCGATCGTCCGGCCCAGCGGGTTGCCGCCGGTGCGCGGATCGTATCCGAGTTCGACCTGCGCCGGAGCCGGCATGCGGTCGAACATGTTCACGACAGACAGGTTGAGACGCATCGAGTCGGTGATGTCGAAGATGTAGTAGAGATCACCGGTGATCCAGTCTTCACCGTTCTCACCATACTGGGTTCCCGCGCGTTCATCCTGAACGGCGCTCACATAGTTCGCTTGCAGGCGAACCGTGTGACGATCCCAGCGGTAGGCGCCGAAGGCGTTGACGCGCCATTCGGGAGCCGCCGTACCGACGGTGGAGAAGTTCAGGTAGCCGAGGCGATCCTCCTTCGGGTTGACCTCCACGCCGTCCAGCGTGCGGGCCGACACTTCCTGAGTCGTCACGCGCGTGCCGGTGAGATCCAGGTTGAGGTCGCCCGGTCCCAGCGGAAGCGAGTAGCGGACCTGGATGTCGATACCCGAGGTATGTTGGCCGAAGGCGTTGCCGTACTCGCTGCGGACGTAAGAGAAGTCGTCCGAAGTGGTGAGGCCCTGAACGCATTGGCCGCCCGGTGCGGTCGCGGAGTCGTTGAACTGGAACCGGCTGATAAACGGGCTGGAGCAGTCCATGAAGTAGAATCCGCCGCCCGAAGCGGTGGTCGTGGATGCTTCCAGGATCTGGTTGTGCGTGGCCAGTTCGGCGATCTCGTTTTCCGTCTCAATGTCGAAGTAGTCGAGAATGAGCTGGAAGTCGTGATCGGCTGAGAAGCCTTGCGATTGCCAGATAATGCCGGCGTTCCAAGCGGTCGCTTCTTCCGGTTTAACATCGGCCCGGGTCAGGAGCTGATAGGCACGCCAGTTGCGGGCGGCTCGATCATAGCTGCGCGTGGCGTTGTTGACCTCGCCGGGGATCAGGTCGATCGGCGGCGCCTGGTAGTTGGTGCCGTAGGAGCCGCGGATGGAGAGCGGTCCAAAGACGTCCCACTTGCCCGACACCTTGTAGACCGTCGATCCCAGACCGCCCGAGAAGTCCTCGCGGCGGACGGCGGCGGACAGGTTGACCCGATCATGCAGAGGAAGCGCCAATTCGCCGAAGTAGGAGAATTGTTGGCGGTCGGCTGAATCCGGGGGGTTGATGTCGAAGAAGGAGAACGGTCCTTCGCCGCCGGCGCAGCCGTTGAAGCGCGGATCGCTGGTCGGGAACGGGTTTTGCGAAACCGGCTCCGCATTTCCGTCGTCATCCAGGTCCGCCCCGGTCGTGTACTGCGTCGGCCAGAGGCATTGCAGATTGCCATTGTAGTAGTCGGACGGAACAACTTCAGAGTATTCGACCTGACGCCACTTCATGCCGGCGCCCCAGGCGATCGGACCGCCCGGGAGTTCGATCCCGGTTTCGCCCGAGAATACGAGGTCGATGTCCAGCGATTGAGTGGTCGTTTCGCTGCGGCGATCGTCGACAAGCCACGGGAAGAGCGACGGATCGTTCTCAAGGCCCGCCACATAGTTCGGGTTAGAGAGGCCGCGTTCCGGCTGGCTGGCGAAGCTGGAGGCGAACGGGTTGAACCAGAGGCATCCGTTCTGGCCCGCGGCTGCGGGGTTTTGGGTGCCGAACTGCAGCGGATCGAGATCGACCGCATTACAGTTAGGTCCGCCGAAGCCGTTGAGGGCTTCCTGCAGCCGGTAGGTCAGCATGTCAGGCGAGGTGTCGACAGTGTTCCCCTGATTGAAAGTGGCGGAGAAGTCGAAATTGATGCCCTCAAGGCTCTCGGAAATGTCGCCTAGGGTGCCGTCGAGCTTGGCGCTGACGCGCCAGTCCTGGCGGTTCACATAGGACGGAACGCCATAGCCGTTGCCTTCACCGAGAACCGGGTTGCCGCCATGGGCCAGCGCCCGGAACGTGACGGGCGTGACAGCCTGGACCGCGCCGAACAACGCATAGTCGGCGAGGCCGGACCTTTCCGCGAAGTCAGCGAAGCCGGGGTTGGTGACCGGAATATAGTATTGCTGGGTCAGACCCGGCGCACGCGCCGCGCCGCGAACCGTCGGTTGGGACGGCGAACCGAAGACCTGCGGCACGGTCAGCTCGCCATAGTTCATGTCGACGTGGAAATCGACATTGTCGGTCACGACGGTGTTGAGCTGGGCATAGACCCGGTAAAGATCCTGCTCTTCAACCAGGTTGTAGTACGGGATGTAGTTGTACGAGCAGGTGTAGGAGTTGCCGTACGCGCCGCCGACGGCCGCGCAAGAATCAGCAGTGAAGTCGGAGTAGACGCTGCCGACCGGGCTTCCGAATTCACCGGCGTAGGAGTTCGGATCGGCGCCGTTGGCGCCTGGATAGGCGGGGCGCGCTCCAAGCGGAATATAGCCCGCAAGGTTGGTGAGCGTCGACCAGGGCGCGGGGTTGTCACCCACGAGCGACGGATTGGTGATGTCCGGGCGATCCAGTGTGCCCAAGCGCGAGCGATGCTCCCATTCGGCGGACCACAGGAAATTGGTGTCGCTGTTGCCGAAGCCGCCGAGAATCGAGAGCCCGTAGTCGCCGTCGCTTCCGTCGATGTACTTGTACTGGCCTTGCACTTCGAGGCCAACGAAGTCATCGCGCGTGATGAAGTTGACCACGCCGCCCGTAGCGTCGGCGCCGTAAGTCACGGCCGCGCCATCCTTCAGGATTTCGGTGCGGGCCAGCGCGATCGAGGGGATCATCGAGGCGTTTTCAGACGTGCGCTTGCCGTTCAGCAGCGTCAGCGTCTTGTCCGCGCCGATGCCGCGCAGGTTGAAGCCCGGCGAGCCGGTAAGGCCAGCGCCGCCGAAATAGTAGGCTTCGCCGACGGTCGGGCCGGAAGCGGTCAGGCTTTTGACGAATTCGATAGCGGTCGGAGAGCCCTGTTCTTCCAGTTCTTCCGCCGAGAAGACCTCAACCGGAAGCGCCGCATCTTCAGGCGTGCCGGCGATCAGTGAGCCGGTGACGACCACTCTCTCCCGTTCGACAGGCGCCTGGGCGTTCGCCGTCTGATCGACGCCCGCGCCGGCCTCCTGGGGGCCGGACACGGTGGTGACGTTGATGGTCTCAGAAACCTGGGCGGCTGCGGGAAGAAAACCCGCCAAGCTGGCCAGAATCGCAACGCCGGAAGCGCTGCGGAGCGCGAATTTCATGATTTACCTCCCCGAACTGAGTCTGTTTTGCGACTCTTTTGGATAGTTCTACTTTCCTTTCTCCAAGCGTTGCGTCAACCGAGCACGCAAGAAAAAGTCACACAGAGTTGAGCGCGTATCATTTTCAACACGCTTAGTGCGCCAAGTCCCGGGAATTCGAGGGATATTTGCGTGTGCGGCTGCGAAATGGCTTCGCTTACGCAATATATTCTGTCGCTCGGTTGGCGAGCCGTAACCCGAATTACTTCGTTCTACATTTCCGGATTGTTTGGCTGACCCAAGGGAAGCCAAAATACTGTTGACGTAGCGATAGAGTTCCGTCGACGTAATTTAGATGCATTCCCTAGCGGAAGGTATTGGCGGCGATTGTGGCCGATGAGTTTGGCGTCTCCCGTTCACGGTTCTCGGGGCCATCGGCGGGCGGCTTGTTCGTTTTGGTTGCGCGCGCCGGAAATGACGCTAGGACTGCCGCTCGCCTCGTGCGCCCGAATGGGCGCTCTGCGGGCATGGAGAGGTGGCCGAGCGGTCGAAGGCGCGCCCCTGCTAAGGGCGTATAGGGGAAACCCTATCGTGGGTTCGAATCCCATCCTCTCCGCCATGCCGCGCGTTCAACCCGCATTGGCCAGGGCGACGGCGTCCGCTCCTGCTGGAAAGCGCAGCTGGTTTGATGTGTCGTTCGCCGCTCGCCAGACCGCCTCCGCGACATCGCTTTCCTTCGTTGTCTGCGGCGGGTGGGCGAACGCCTCGAAGATCGGCGCGGCGAAGTTCGCATAGGCTGCCGGGATCAGGTCTGCGACGGGGATATCGGTGTTGGCGGCGAAGCGGGTCGTCGGCGCATAGCCGGGTTCAACCAGCTTCGCGCGGACGCCGAACGCGCCGAGTTCATGGGCCAGTGATCCGGTGAACCCCTCAATGGCCTGTTTGCTGGCGGTATAGGCCGCTGCGAGCGGCATCGGCGCCAGCGTCACGCTGGACGTCACATTGACGATCACGCCGGAGCGGCGTTCGCGCATTTGCGGGATGACCGCCTGGGTCATCGCCATGACGCCGAACGTGTTGGTCTCAAACACCTTGCGGATGTGGCTCATCGGGGTCGCCTCGAATGCGCCGACCACGCCGATGCCGGCATTGTTCACCAATGCGTCGATCGGGCCGGCTTCCGCCAGCGCCGCGTCGATGCTCTCGGGCCGCGTGACGTCGAGCGGCAGAAGGCGAACGCGATCCGAGGCGGGCAAAAGGCCTTCGCGGGGGGTGCGCATGGTCGCGACGACGGTCCAGCCATTGGCGTGAAAGTGGCGGGCGGTCTCGAGCCCGTAGCCGGAAGAGGCTCCGGTGATGAGGACGGTGGGCATATCGGTCTCCTGCTTGTTGACGAGACCGATGTAGCGGCGGATGGTCGTACTATCGTCGATTAATAGTCCAAGTCTTGTTTGTGATAGTCCTGAATGTCTGATCCTCTCTCTCAAGCGATCCAGCTTCTTCGTCCTCGCGCCGTCTTCGCCAAGGGGATCAGCGGCGCCGGCCGATGGTCGGTGCGTTATTCCGAATTTGGGCAGCCGGGTTTTTGCGCGGTGACGGAGGGCCGTTGCCGGCTTGAGGTCGATGGCGAACCGCTGGCGGAGCTTGCGGCGGGCGATTTCGTCCTGCTCCCGGCCACTCCCGCTTTCACGATGTCGGGGTTTGAACCGATGACGCCGCAGCGGGTCGATCCCAAAACGGCGGCGTCGCCAGGTCGCGAGGTGCGCTATGGCCGTCAGGACGGCCCGCCGGATGTGCGGCAGTTCGGCGGCTGGTTCTCCTTTGGCTCGCCTGACGCCCGACTTCTGGTGTCGCTTCTGCCGCGCATGATCCACCTTCGCGGCGTTCAGCGGCTTACCCAGCTGGTCGGGCTCGTCGGCGCGGAAGCGTCGCGCGATGACATCGGTCGCGAGCTGATCCTTGAGCGACTGGTGGAGATTCTGCTGATCGAGGCGTTGCGAGCGACGCCGGCGAGCGAGGGGCGTCCGGGTCTTTTGCGCGGCCTCGCCGATCCGCGGATCTCTGTCGCCCTGCGCGAGATGCATGCCGATATCGAGCGGCCGTGGACCGTCGTGGAGCTTGCGCGCGCGGCGGGCCTGTCGCGATCGGCCTTCTTCGATCGCTTTTCCCGTGCGGTCGGCGTCAATCCGATGGAGTATCTGCTGTCCTGGCGCATGGCCGTCGCCAAGGACCTGCTGCGCAGCGGCGGCATTGCGCTCGACGAGGTGGCTCGCAGGATCGGCTACGCTTCGGCCAGCACATTCAGCACGGCCTTCAGTCGCCATGTCGGCCTGCCGCCGGGCCGGTTCATGCGAATGGCGGTCCCTGCGGATATGGCCGGCGTCGATGCCGGTTGATTTTCGCAGGTTGTTGATGCGCTCGGAGGGCCTCGCGGGCGGGCGCCTCCTTTGCGGACGTCCCCCTTGCAGGCGAGTCGCCTCGACCCGGCGGTCGCGCGCCGGTAACTAGGTCGTATGGAGTTTTTCGTCTTCGCGTTGCGGTGTTGTGCGGCGTGGAGCGCGGGATGGAACGCGGGACGGAACGCGGCATGAGTTATTCAGATCGTCCGCCTGGTGATGAGGCGCATACGCGGCTCCGCAATGTGGTGGCCGACGCCTACAAACAGGTCGGCGTTTCCAGGGCCCGGATCGAGGCCGGACTGTTGTCGGTCGCGGACATAGCGTCATTGGCCGATGCGCTTGAATCCCCTGAAAAAATACTGGTTGTTGGCGGAGGCGTCGGTTTCCCTGCGCTGGTTCTCGCGATGTTGTTTCCGGAAGCGCGGATCACCTGCGTGGACCCGGATCTCGCCCTGCAGGAACCCGAGTTGGCGGAAGCCGCGCGTCGCCTTGAGGGGGCGGGTCCGGCGACGTCGCGCGTGCTCGCGGCGGCCGCGGCGCGGTTGCTGCGTGTGGATGGCCGGATCACCTTCGTGGCCGGCGGTTTTTCCGAACCAGATACCTCACGCTCGGTTCTTGGCGGCGAAAAAACGCGGACGCGGGTGGTGGGGCCTGAGGTTCTGGCGCGACTGCAGCCTGTCGACCTCGCCTATATCAGCGGTCTCAGCTCGCCTGAAGCGAGAGCGTCCGACATCCGGCTGGCGGCCAGCGCGCTTGCTCCGGGCGGTGTGATTGTGTCGGCGGACGCGGTCGGGCCGGCGGGCGCCACGGTCCGCGCGGGGGTGTTCGAATTCCTGCGCTATTTTCCGGATTTCACCTTCCTCCATGCGCGCCACGCCTCGGACGGCGAGACGCTGGGCATGCTGAAGCGGCGGAGCGCCGGCTGGGGCGGCGGGTACACGCCGCCGGGACCTTCTCGCGCCGCGGACTACGCACCCGGCTTCCGTGAAACCATCGCGGATCTGGTCGGACTTACCTATGGCGCGCGGCCTGTGCTGGAGGTCGCTATCGGCGAACCGGTGCTGGGCGCGGCGGGGCGTTTGCGCGGGCTATACAGCCGGACGCTGCGCCTCACCTCTACGGACTGGTCGACGCATTTCTTCGATCCGGTGATCGACCAGATCGTGACGTCGCTGGATCACACGCCCGACACGGTGCTGTTCTCGAGCGATCTTCTCGACTTTGCGCCTGACGAATTTGTCGGCCGCCTGTTTGCGCGTCTCGAAGATCGCAAAACGCCTGCGCTGTTCTTCGCGACGCCGCCGGGCGAGCGCGCGGTGGCGGGGCCAATGTCGCGGCCGGTCGCCCGCATCATCGATCTCGCGGCCGGTCAGGGATTGGCGGCCTATGCGCCCGCGTCGCTTGAGTTCGAGCGCGCCCGCCACGAAGGCGGCGCCAGGACGGGCGGGTTCGGGGCGACGTCGCGCTGCGCCAACTTCCTGCTGCTTGGGCCGGAGGGCGGGTTCCGCGATGCGCGCAACCGGCGGGTGACCGAACTGGCGACGGGACCGGCTTCGGTGCGCGAGCAGGTCGAGCTGCAGCGCATTCACACCGAGTCGAGTCTCGGCGAACGCGTGGTGCGCAGTTCGCTGGAGCGCGAAGACGCCGAACGCGAGCGCAACGCGATCCTTTCCGAAGTGATGAACCTGCGCACCTCGTCGATTGAAGAAAAGCGCGAGCTGGAGCGGGCTCTCGACATCGCGCGCGAGGAGGCGGCCCGGCTGCGGGCGGATCTTGGCGCGTCGCAAGCCTCGATACAGAACGCCGAAAGCGAGACCGCGGCGCTGCGTCTTCGTTTCGAACAACTGGAACGGCAGCAGCGTGACGCCGAAGCGCTGAGCCATGCGGAACGCTCGCGGCTGGAAAACGACCTGCGCGACGAACGCGGACGCGAGGAAAGTCTGCGACGCGCGCTGCAGCAAAGCCAGGCCGACGCGGCGTTGGCGCAGGATGAGGTCGCACGCCTGAAAGCGGAGCTTGAAGCGGCGCAGGCGGAACGTGATGCCGCGTCCAAACGTGCGACGGAGACGGCTGACCGGTTCGAGCAGATGCGTTCCGAGATGGAAGGGCGCGCCCTCGCCGCCGAAGCCGCGAAAGAGGAAGTGGAGCTGGAGCTTGGCGCGCGGTTGCGATCCGCCGAGGGTGCTCTTGCGGATGCGCGTACGCTGGCGGATGCGCCCGCCCCGGCCGTCGATCCGGCCGTGCTCGCGCGCATTGAGGAACGGCTCGAGACGATCAACCGTCAACAGTACGACGAGTCCGCCATGCGCGGGCGGATCGAGGCTGACCAGAGAGATCTGGCGGACCTTCGCGAGCGGTCGAACCGGCTTTCACAGATGCTGGAGGCCCGCGAGAAAGAAGCCGAGGATCTCAAGAAGCGGTTGTCGAACGACAGCATGGAGTTGATCGCGGCGGCATGTCGGGAGAGCGACGCTCGCGTCGGGCTGGAAGGCGTGGCGGCGCACATCTCGCTCATGCAGCGGGCGCTGCAGCGGTTCCGCGAGACGCCGGATGCGTTCAGCAGCGAGGCCATTCCCTATGGTTCGCATATGGCGGGCCATAATGAGCTGCCCGGCAGCATTGATGTGGCTGTTCGGCGTCTTCACGGCGAAGCGGCCGATCTGTCGCAGGAAATGGCGCGGGAACTTGAGCGTTTGTCGATGCAGATCCGTTCGGACGGCGCTGTGCGTGCGGAGCGCGAGCGCATTGCGGCGGCGGCTCATCGCGATGCGCTGGAGGAGATGCGCTCGGAGTGGTTGGCCTATCGCGATTTCGATATGAGCGATCGCGCACAGGTCAACGAGGCGGTGGAGCGTTTCGATGCGCTGCTGGATGCGCTCGAAGCGCGGGTGCTCGAAAACGCCACCGAAGCCGATCGTCTGGCGATGGACGAGATGCGCGACCGCATGGCGGACGAGGAAACGATCTCCGGGCGCGTGCTGCTGCAGGAGAACCGCCTCGCCCATCTGATTCACGCCATGGACGCCATGGAAGGCGTTCATCACTACATCGAAGGCGCCGACGACGCCGGGCGGCATGGGGCCGACGGCGAGACGGTGACCGAGGTGGAGGTCGAGACAGTCGTTGTGGAGACAACGACCGCGGTCGAGACCGAGCTTGATGATGCGACCGCAGGCGCCGGTGACGACGATCTCGACGCGGACGAGGACTTCGATGAGGTGATTGGCGAAGGGTTCGATGAGTCCGGCCATGCCGGAGATGCCCAAGTCGAGCCGGAGGCGGCGCTCGCGGAGGAAGTCGCGCTTGTTGAAGAATTCGGCGGCGAAGAGGCGGCTGAACATCCGGACGATGAAGCGGAAAGCGTCGCCGAGGAACGCCCAGACCTCGACGAACCGGCCGGCGCCGCCGAGGTTCGTTACCTCGACGCGCGCCACGACGTTCAGTCCAACGAAGCGGACGAGGTGGACGACGATCACGACCCCACGCCAAAGGGCGGATTTCTGATCGGTCTGCGCGGTCGCATCCAGACATTCCCGGAGACGTCGCGACTGCTGCGCCTTCAAACGCAGTTGCGTGCGCAGTTTGCTCCCAGAGGGATCGATCCGCGCGTCTTCGATCCAGACTTCTATGTCGAGACCGGCGGATATGCGCCTTACCAGGAACCGCTGCACCACTATCTGCATGTGGGCGAGGCGCGTGGACGTTGGCCATTGGCGGGGTTCGATCCGGAGTATTATGCGGGCCGGGCTGGCAATCTGACCGAGTGGCGCGGTTCGCTGTTGCGGCATTTCCTCGAGATCGGCGTGCACAAGGGCGTGCCGCCCAGCCATGTGCTGGCGAACATCAGCGGCGAGGCGCGCGCGGCGCGTCTGACGCCGCTTGAGTTCTTCTTCATTTGGGAGCGTGCCGCCCGGAAGCAGCGCCACGGGGGCTAGCGGGCCGGTCCGCCGTCGGCGTTGTGCGGGTCTTTTCCTGCCGCGCGGGAGGTCTATGGTGCGCGCGAAGCGGCGCGGCGGCGCTGCATAGGGAGACGACCGACATGATCCGTGCGCCGAAAATCGATCCGGGTGAAGCGGGGCTTAGCGCTGAACGGCTGGCGCAGATTCCGGGCTATTTCGAATCCTATATCGAAAACGGCCGTTTACCATGCATGGCGACGCTGGTGGCCCGCGGCGGCGAGGTCGCGCATTTCGCAATGCAGGGACACACGGAGATCGGCGGTTCGCAGAAGATCGCCGAGGACACGATCTATCGCATCTACTCGATGACCAAGCCGATCACGACCGTGGCGGCGATGATGTTGTTCGAGGAAGGCAAGCTGCGGATCGACCACGAGCTGTCGCGATACATCCCTGAATTCGGCGACGTGATGGTGTATGAGGGCGGAACCCCGGACGCCCCCAAGCTCCGCCGGCCCGATCGCCCGGTCACGGTGAAGGATCTGATGATCCACACATCGGGCATCACCTATGCGTTCCTGCAGCAAGGGCCGGTCGATGAAATCTACCGCTTGCGCGGGCTCGATTATTCGCGCTGGAACGGCGATCTCAAGAGCTTCTGCGAAGCTCTCGCGCAGGCGCCGCTGGTGTTCTCTCCGGGCGACAAATGGAACTACTCCAACTCGACCGACGTGCTGGGACGCGTTGTCGAGGTGGCGTCCGGAATGAGCCTCGATGCGTTCTTCCGCACGCGCATTTTCGAACCCCTGCAAATGGTCGACACCGGGTTCCATGTGCCGGAGGACAAGGTGCGCAGGCTCATGGCCTGTCATTGGCGCAACCCCGCCAACGGCGAAATCCTGAAGGTGGATGGCGGCGGCGCCTCCAGCCCCTACGCCAAGGCGCCGAACGTGATGTCCGGCGGCGGCGGTTTGGCCTCCACGATGGGTGATTATCTGCAGTTCTGCCTGATGCTGGCCAATGGCGGCGAACTGAACGGCGCGCGAATCCTGTCGCCCAAGACGATCGAGTTCATGACCATGAACCATCTCCCGGGCGGCAAGACGATCGCGGAGATGGGCGACAAGACGTTCTCGGAAACCCGCATGGACGGTTCGGGCTTCGGTCTTGGCTGGGCCGTGACGACGGATGTCGTGTCGACGACGCAGCCGGGTTCCGTGGGCACGTTCTCGTGGGGCGGGATGGCCTCGACCTTCTTCTGGATCGATCCGGCGGAGGATTTGATCGGCATCCTGATGACGCAGTTGATGCCGTCGAGTTCGTATCCGATCCGGCCGCAGTTCCAGCAGCTGGTCTACGCCGCGATCGAGGAGTGAAGCGGGCGTAAACGTCGCCCGCCTCCACGTGGAGCGATCATTGGTGCGTAAATGAAACGCCGCCCGGGACCGTAGTCCCGGGCGGCGCTGTTTCGGTTCAGTCTGGTCTCAGACCTGAGCTTTGGGATCGCCTTCGGTGAGCACTTCGCTTGTTGCGCTCTCGCCGTTGTCGTCGATCTCGCCCTTGGGCAAGGCCTGGGCGCCCAGGTGCCAGAGGATGGTCAGCGGGTACATCGCCACAACCGCGATCGTCATGGCCCAGCGCAGGGCGTCGGGGCCGAGGTCGGTGTTGGCGTTGAGGGCGTCGCTGACATTGCCGACGATGAGCGGTCCGAGGCCCAGACCGAGCAGGTTCAGAATGAAGAACAGCACGGCGGAGGACATCGCCCGCATCGAGGGAGGCACCAGATGGTGCGTGATCGCCAGCGAGGGACCGAGATAAACCGAGGCGCAGATCAGGCCGAGACCGTAGCCGGCCAGAGCCAGCCAGCCGTTCGGCGCCAGAAGACCGAAGATGAAGAACGGTCCGCCGAGAATTTTGCCCCACATCGGCACCCACAGGAACCAGCGGCGATCCTTCTTGCCGAGCCGGTCGGCGAGATAGCCGCCGCCGATGGTGCCGATGGCGCCGAAGATGCCGGCGGCGAGGCCGTACAGCAAACCGATCTCGGTCCGCTGCCAACCATGCGAGCGTTCAAGGTAAGGCACCATCCAGTTGCCGACGCCGTAGGTCACGAACGTGCCGGCGCCAGTTGCGAAGGAGTAGTAGCGGAAGGACTTGAGTTTCCAGAGCCGCGCGAAAGCGCCGACAAAGGTGACCGTCGATTTTTCGGGTTTGATGCCGGAGAGACCTCGGATGGGCTCGCGGATCGTGAACCACATCAGGGCGGCGAGCAGAACGCCAGGTATGCCGACCACGAAGAAGGCGAAACGCCAGTTGAGGTGTTCGGAGATCGGGCCGCCGATCATGTAGCCCGTCATGGTGCCGATGTAGATGCCCGCCGAGTAGATGGCGAGCGCGCGGCCACGTTTTTCCGCTTCATAGAGGTCCGACAACATGGCGTGAGCCGGCGGGCTGCCGCCGGCTTCGCCGACGCCAACGCCAAGGCGGTACAGCAGCAGCTGGATGTAGTTCATGGCGAGGCCGGAAATGGCGGTGAAGCCGCTCCAGATCGCCAGCGAGGCCGTGACGACGGTCTTGCGGTTGGTCGAGTCGGCCAACTTGCCGACGGCGATCCCGACCACGATGTAGACTAGGGTGAAGGAGAAGCCGGTCAGCAGACCGAGTTGGGTGTCCGAGAGGTTGAGGTCCTGCTTGATCGGGGTTTGCAGGATGTTGAGAATCTGGCGGTCGATGAAGTTGAACGCGTAGACCAGCATCAGGATGATAAGCGCGTACTTCCTGTGCGACCGCGCTTCTTCCATGGTCGTTATTTTTGGTGGCGATAAGAACGCCATCAGCCTCTCCTCCCGTATTTGTTTTCTTTCTTGTTTATTCCCCCGGTCACCTTTCCCAAAGGATAGGGGGCGTGTCCACGTCAAACCGGGTTTGACCGGGATTTTTGGAGATCACTTACGCGCCAGCCGGAAGCGCTGAGGGTGCTCCGACAGACCATCCGGACGGTTTGTGCGATATTATGGGAAATCGGGTCGGGCGGAATCGGCGATCGGGCGGGGCGATGCAAATCCTTGACGCGGCGGGCGCAGCATGACTATCAACCGCGCTTCCGCAGTCTAGGTCCGGGCGATTAGCTCAGCGGGAGAGCACTGCCTTCACACGGCAGGGGTCACTGGTTCAATCCCAGTATCGCCCACCAGGACCGCCATTCCTTCGCAGGCGTCATATCTTTGCGGTTCCGGTTTTTCCGGTTCCGGGTGGTCATCCCGCTGTATCCGCGAGGTTTCGGGTTGCGCCGGCGGGGCTGACTGCAGAAAGACGCCCGCCAACTGCAGACGCCGGGTTATCCCCAGACCGGGCTGATGCTAGGTCACCGCCAACATATAGCAGCGCTTTTCCAAAGTCCTCTGGCGGTCCCGCCACCTGACGGCTTTGTGGCGTGCGTCTCACAATCTTTCCCCAAATTGCCTCAATTCGCTCACGCCACGTCTTGATTGGCGTGGATATTCGAGTCCTGGCCGACACCGCAAAGCGGGCGGACAGGCAGACTGAGGGACGTATTTGGGTTGGACACCTGGGCTGACTATGTCCGCCCCGATATGTGGAGACAAAGCGTATGAACAGCGATTTCTGCGATAGCGATGGCGCCCGCAAGCTGAAGGCGAAAATCGAAGAATACTGGCAGCAACGCGGGTTTGATGTTTCGATCAACCTTGTTGACGCTGGCTTCGTGCCCGCCATGCGGTCTGCGCGGTGTGACGTTCGCAGCAATATGGTCAACGGCATGCCGCCCCGCAAAAAGGGCGCGCGACCGGAACCCGGCCGTCCCGCTACGTATCTTCGTGGCCTCGGCTAGGCCTCAGGCCAGCAACCGGACCGCGAGGTCCGGCAGTTCAGAATAGCTTGAAAACACCGCGTCGGCGCCGAGAAGCTCCGGCGCGGTGTCCGTATAACCGAAGGATGCAACGACGACTGGCGCGCCCGCGGCGCGCGCCGAGCCGACGTCAGCGGCGGAATCTCCCACCATCATCGCCCGGCCTGGATCTCCGCCCGCATGCATGACGGCGGCGCGAAAGTGATCGGCGTGAGGTTTGCGATTCGCGACGAGGTCGGCGCCGACGATCGCCCCGAAATACGGGGTCAGCTTCACCTCATCCAGCAATTGCCGCGACAACCCGGTGCGCTTGTTGGTGCAGACCGTCAGCCTCGCGCCCGCCTCAAGAAACAGGTCCAGGGTTTCGAACACATGGGGAAAGACGGCGCTGAGCGATGAAATGTCCCGCGCGTAGGCCTCGACATAGATCTCGGTGAGTTCGTCGAGTCTTTCGGAAACAAGGTCGATCCCGTGAGCGGCCATGGAGCGCTGGATCAGCACCCGCGCGCCTTGCCCGACGTCGCGGCGAACATCGTCGAGGCTCGACAGCGGCAGGTTTTCCAGCTCCAGAACGTGGTTCAGCGCCCGGTGGAGGTCCGGGGCCGTGTCGACGAGCGTTCCGTCGAGGTCGAGGGCGATGGTCGCCCCCTCGAGCCGGGCTCGCAAAGCTGACAAATCCTGCATGTAACAGGGCTCCATATTGCCGATTCCGCCCGCCGGGCCATAAACCGGCGCTGGTGCAGGCACCAGAACAGATGGGATTCGATCCGAATGACCGAGCGTTTCGCAATCATCCTCGCCGCCGGCAAGGGTACGCGCATGAAATCGCCGCGCCCGAAAGTGCTGCACGAGGTCGGCGGCCGGCCGATGCTGGCCTGGTCGGTCGCGCTGGCGCGGGATCTTGGCTGCTCCCGGACCGTCGTGGTGGTCGGTCCCGACTTTCCGGAAGTCAGCGAGGCCGCGGCCGCGCTTGTGGGGGCCGAGAGTGTTTGCGTGCAGCGCCAGCAGCTCGGCACAGCCAACGCGGTCGATGCGGCGCGCGACATTCTCGCGAACGCCGAGGGCAACGCCATCGTGCTCTACGCGGATACGCCGCTGATCCCGGTCGAGGCGTGCGAGCGCGCGCTGAAACAGGTTGAGGCGGGCGCAAGCGTCTGCGTTCTGGGCTTTGAAACCCGCGAGCCGGGCCGGTATGGCCGGTTGGTGACGCTCGACGACGGCTCTTTAGGCGCAATCGTCGAAGCCAACGACGCAACCGAAGAGCAACTCCAGATCACGCTGTGCAATTCGGGCGTGATGGCCGCTCCGGCCAAGCTGATGTTCGAGCTTCTGACCCGGGTCGACAACAACAACGCCAAGGGCGAGTACTATCTCACCGATCTGGTCGGGCTGGTGCGTGCGGACGGCCGAAAGGCCGCGCTGGCCAAGTGCAAGGAAGCGGATGTTCAGGGCGTCAACAGCCAGGTCGAGCTGGCGTCGGCGGAGGCCGAATTCCAGCAGCGCAAGCGTCGCGAGATGATGGTGGCGGGCGTCACGATGCGTGCGCCCGAGACCGTCTACTTCTCATGGGATACGCAGGTCGGCGCAGGAACAGTGATCGATCCAAACGTGGTGTTCGGTCTCGGCGTGACGGTCGAAGGCGGGGCGTGGATCAAGTCGTTCTGCCATTTCGAGAAATCAAAGATCGGCCCGGACGCCGAAGTGGGGCCGTTCGCGCGCTTGCGTCCCGGCGCGGACATCCGCAAGGGCGCGCATGTCGGGAACTTCGTCGAGCTGAAGAACACGATCCTCGGGGAAGGATCGAAGGCGAGCCACCTGTCCTATCTTGGCGATGGCGTGATTGGCGCGAAGGTGAATATCGGCGCCGGCACCATCTTCTGTAATTATGACGGGTACTTCAAATACCGAACGACGATCGGCGATGGAGCGTTCATCGGCTCCAACACCGCGCTGGTCGCGCCCGTCACCGTCGGCGCGGGCGGCTATACCGGCTCGGGTTCGGTGATTACCGACGACATTCCCGAAGATGCGCTGGGACTGGGCCGGGCGCGGCAGGCCGACAACAAGGCCGGCTGGGCGAAGACCTTCCGCGAGACGCAGATTGCGTTGAAATCGAAAGGAAAAAAGCCGGACGGCGCCGTCTGACGCGGTGGGAACCCGGTTCTCGGATCGGTGTTCTGGACGCTGCGAAGCACGTGTGACCATTTAGCACGGCGATTTTAACTGGTGCTTGACCCGTGGGCGCCAGTCTGTGGCTGGAACCGGAACCGCAGCCACAGTCCCATGAGCGCCACGTCCCTCTCGCAACGGATAAGGGAGATGGCGGCCGAACAGCCCATGCTGGAGGTCGCCCAATTCCAGTTTATCGGCCTTGAAGACATTCAGGCCGCATACGGCGAGCGTTGGCCGAGGCACAAGCAGCGCATCCGGGACGTTGCGAAGGGCTTTCTGGAGAAGCGTCTGGACCGGGCCGATGCGCTCATCCAGGGCACGGACGGCTTTGTCGTCGTGCTGGGCGCCTGCAGGGGCGAGGAAGCGCAATGCGTCGCCGCCAGCCTGAGTCAGGGTCTGAACGACTTCATTCTCGGTGAACTGCGCGACCATCGCGGACCGAAGGTGCAGGTCGAGACGCGCTCGGTGCCCGTCGAACAGCTCATCGAGACGCTCGGCCAAACGCCGTTCGTCAGACCGGAGCCCGATCCTCCGCGAGAGGTGTCGGATGAGACCATGGAGTGGGTGTTCCAGCCGGTCTGGAATCTGAAACGCGAGGCGCTCACAAGCTACTATGTGCTGCCCATGCTGCGCGACGAGGGGCGACGCGTGCCGGGCTATCTGTTCGAGCCGGACAACGGTCCGGCGACGCCCTACGATCAGGTCGACGTCATCAGTCTTGAGCGGTCGGAAGCGGCGATCCAGTCATTGTTCGCATCCGGGCGCAGGGCGTTCGTCGGCGTTTCGGTGCATGTGCAGTCGCTGACCAATGTCGAATCGCGAGCGCGCATCCTGGCGGCGATCGCGAAGTTCGACCGCAGCTATATGCGGTATCGCCTTTTGAAGATCTCGGCCGTGCCGCCTGGATTCCCCCGCATGTATCTGTCCGAGATCGTCGGCATTCTGAAATCGCGGATACCGAACATCGTGGTCAGCACCTCAATGGACGAGACCAGCTTCGCTTCGCTTGCGCGATGCGGCCTTTCCGGCTTTGGCGTAGCGTTGCCGCCGCACATGACCGGCCCCGCTTCTCCCTATTCGCAATCCGACATGCTTTTGCGTCTGAAGCAGGCGGTGGGCGCGGCCAGTGCGGCGAAAGCCGAGTTCTATGTGGACGGCGCGATCTCGCCGCAACTGGTCATGCGGCTCGCTCCCGTAGGTGTGGACAGCGTGTCGTCGATCGACATCTGGCCGTCGCGGTCATCGCTCGATGGCGTGGTGAAATGGACGGCGGACCGGCTGATGGAGGCCTGACAGCCGCCTGTCGGTCGGACTATCCGGCCGTGGGCGGCGCGTCCTGCGTCTGGCGAAGCGAGAGGTAGCCGCGTTCGACCATCCGGCGAAGCGCCTCATACGCGTCCTGCAGCTCCGCGAACGCCTGATGCGCCGTGGCGAGTTGCTGGGTCTGTTCCTGCGACAGCGGTTGACCGGTGCGCGCGAATTCCAGGGCGCGCGACACCCAGCGGCCGCGGGCCTGAGCGACCGCGACGCCGAGCTTTTCAAAGTCGGCGAGGCCCATGGGGCCCATGGCCGTGGCGAGCACCTCACGGTTCGCCGCGAACGCCGCGAAGTCGATCTGTTCCAGATGCGCGCGCAGGCGCTTCTGTTCGGCCGGCGCAAGCATCGCTTCCGGCAGGAAATGGTCGGTCGTGTATTGCACCGATCGTGTGGCAATCGTCGGCATGTGCAAGCTCCCATCCATCGCCGGTAAAGGGCGGCGGCGGACGGTTAAAGCAAACCACGTCTGGGTTAAGGGCGCATTGAGCCGTGGCCCTGAATTTGGTCGGCGGGCGCAGTCATTGCGCGGCGATTTTCGCGTTTCGGCCCCGGGTTTGAGCCCCGGGGCCGTTTACGTTCGAGGTCTGCTGCGCCGGCTCGCGGAAGCCGGCGGATCGGCCTAGAGGCTGGGGTCGATCAGGTATTTCTCGCCGGTCTGCTTGGCGTTGTAGGCTTTGAGAGTCTCGAGATCGAGCGCCTGCTTCAGCGAGATCGTCTTGGTATAGTGGCTGGCGAACGTGGTCTTGAGTTCGTCGACCACGCGCTTGCGCAGGCGCATGACGGTTTCCATGCCGGCCTTCTGCAGGAACGGCGTCAGGAGGAAGCCGGAGAGCGACCAGGCGAAGCCAAGACCGCCGCCGGTGATCTCGGTCGGCGACGTGTCGAGGCGGCCGTAGATGTAGACCTGCTTGAAGGTGTTCGAGCCGTAGCGGCTATACTCGGTCATTCGGGTCACCGCCGCGGCTTCCATCGCCACGAGGATATTGGAGGCCATGCGTCCGCCGCCGATCGCATCGAAGGCGATCGTGGCGCCGGTCTCCGTGATCGCCGCGATCAGGTCCTGCATGAAAGTGGGTTTGGACGAGTCGACGACATACTTGGCGCCGATGTCCTTCAGCACCTTCGCCTGAGCCTCCGAGCGGACGATGTTCACCAGCGGCACGTTGTCCTTGAGGCAGATCTTCTGGAGCATCTGGCCGAGATTGGACGCCGCCGCCGTGTGCACGAGCGCGCTGTGGCCTTCCGTGCGCATGGTTTCAACCATCGCCTGCGAGGTCAGCGGGTTCACGAAACAGGAGGCCCCGTCGGCGGCGGTCGCGTCGGCCGGAAGCGGCAGCGCGTCGCGCACCTTCACCGCCCGGTATTGCGAGTACATGGCGCCGCCGAGGATCGCCACGGTCTTGCCGAGCAGCGCCTGGGCCTCAGGCGCCGCCCCCGCTTTCACCACGACGCCGGCGCCTTCATTGCCGACCGGCATGGGTTGATCGAGGCGAGCGGCGAACGCCGATACGAAGCGCTCGGGAATTTTGCCGTGGATCGCCGGGCTGTCCGCCGTACCGGCCTGCGCGAAGGTTTCGGGCGTGGCGGCGGCGACGAGCAGGCCCAGATCCGACGGGTTGATAGGGGCTGCTTGAACGCGGACGAGGATTTCGTCGTCCTTGGGCTCGGGCACTGGGACGTTCGCCAGGGTGATTTCCAGGTCGCCGTTCGATTTGAGGTTGGACAGCAGCTGAAGGTGGGTGGCGGGGATGTCGGTCATGGGGCGGTTCCTCAGATTGTCGTGTCGAGCGGATGCGCGGCGAGCCGTCGTTCGCGTCTTTGCCTGTGGTTATGGGAGTTCGGTCGCGAGAACGCAACGCGTTCGCGGGCTAGCCCGGTTCCGGTTCGGGGCGATCGGTCGATAAATCTGTTCCGTCGGGCGACGGCGCCATGCTTGACCCCACGTTTGTGGATGCGGAAGGTGGCCACGCCTGCGACGCGCTTTGGGAGCCCGGAATGAAACTCACGGTCAATGTCGATTGCACGCCCGAGGAGGCCCGGGCGTTTCTGGGGCTGCCGAATGTGGAGCCGGTCAACGAGGTGCTCGTGCGCGCCGTGAAGGAACGGATCGAGCAGAACATCGAGCTGGTGAGCCCGGAATTCTATCTCAAGCAGTGGTATTCGATGGGCGGTCAGGCGACCGAGAGTTTCATGAACCTGATGGCCGCCGGGGCGCGGGCGGCGACGGGGCCGGGGTCGAAGGAAGACTGACGTTCGTCGAAGGCTCCGCCGAACGTTCCGCGGCGCGGCGAGGTTCGTTCGCGGTCTCGATAACGGTGAAGACGAGCAACAGGGTTGCGACGGCCGCCCATATCATCACGCGAATGTTCCCGAAGCGGTCGAGTCGCTCTGAGCCGTCCAACGATGCATCCTTAAGTGGGAGCGATGGCGGTTTGGGGGACAATGTCCCTATTCTATCAAGGGGTTCCCTCGACGTATCGGTCATGCCACGGTAACGCGACGGCGAAAGCGGAAGTTCCGGTGAACCGTTGGTGTTGTTGACGCAGATCATTCGGGGCGCTGCAGCGAGCCGCGACCTTGAGCATGACATGGAAGAGGAAGCCGCCGGGTCGTTTCCTCTTCTCACACAGGAGGGATACATGTTCCGGACCGCTCTACTTTCCGCCGCCTGCCTGCTGGCGATTGGCGCTTGCACTCAGCCTGAGTCGACTGAAACCGCCGGTTCGGAGGGCGCAGCGTCCACCCCCGCCACGGTCACGGTTTCGTCCGACAGCACGGCGTTGCCCCTGCCGATCCCGATCAACTCGGTGATGGTGTCGCTGGTCGACTTCGCCGCCGACGGCATCTGGCGGCCGGCCGGTCAGGACGAACCGATGACCGACAAGCAGTGGCTGATGGCCGAGAAGGACGCGGCGGACCTCGTGGCGTCGGCGACGCTGATCACGACGGCCGGAACCGGCGTCAACGACGCGGAATGGGTCAAGGAGGCCGACTGGCTCCGCTGGTCGACCGAGATGCAGCAGGTCGCGCTTGAGGCTCAGTCGGCGGTGCAGGCCAAGGACAAGGAAAGGCTGCGGCTGGTCGGCGACCGTCTGGTCGAGGTTTGTCAGACGTGCCACCAGAAGTACAAGCCGGGCCTGCCGTCGATGGGCATCACCCGCTTCCCTGTCTATCCGAAATATCAGGAGCAATAGGGCTCGCGCCCTCGCCGCCGGCGCCGTCTAGCGGTTCCGGCGGCGCGGTTTCGGCGGGTGGGTCAATCCACGCGATTGAAGCGTCGTCGCGGGTGAAGTAGTCGCCGGGGACGGTCGGGGGCGTTGTCACGTTCTTGGCCGGCTCGAATGCGGCAAGCGGAGGGACGGCAGATGTCGGATACGGCCAAGCGGAATGCGGCGGCGGCTGCGCTGGAACGTGTCGAGTCGGGCATGGTGCTCGGTCTTGGAACCGGGTCCACAGCCGCCATCTTTGTCCGGCTGCTGGCCGAGCGTGTGAAGCAGGGCCTGGACATCGTGGGCACGCCGACATCGGATGCGACCGACAAGCTGGCGCGCGAACTGGGCATCCGGATCGTCGACCCAAACGAGCTCGACCATATCGACATGACGATCGACGGAGCGGACGAGTTCGATCCGCATCTGCGGCTGATCAAGGGCGGCGGCGCTGCGCTGTTGCGCGAGAAGATCATCGCCGACGCATCCAACCACATGGTGGTGATCACGGACGCCAGCAAAGAGGTTGCGGTGCTCGGCAAGTTTCCGCTGCCGGTGGAGGTCAACCCGTTCGCCTGCGAACTGACGCGTCGCATGGTGATGGACCTTGTCGAGAATTTCGACATCGAAGGCGCGACCAGTTCCTGGCGCATGTCGAGCGGCGAAACCCGGCTGCGCACCGATGGCGGTCACATGATTCTGGATCTGTCGTGCGGAGCGATCCCGGAACCGGACCTTCTGGCGGAGGCGCTGGACGGGATTCCGGGCGTCGTGGAGCACGGGCTGTTCATCGGACTGGCCGACGAAGTGATCGTCGGAGATGAAACCGGCGTCCGTTACGTCCATGAGAAGCCGATCCCGGACCTCTAGGGCGGTCTTCTCCCGTTCCGGGGGATGACGCGGGGGGCGGGCTTCCCTACATGTCGCTCGGATTTCACCGACCGGAGCGCATGTCCCATGGCCTATGACTACGACCTGTTCACCATAGGCGCGGGTTCCGGCGGGGTGCGGGCCTCGCGGCTTGCGGCCATGACGGGGGCGAAGGTCGCGGTCGCCGAGGAGTATCGCGCGGGCGGGACCTGCGTGATCCGCGGCTGCGTCCCCAAGAAGTTCATGGTCTACGCCAGCGAATACGGCCGCTCTCTGGAGCACATGAAAGGGTATGGCTGGACGGTCGAGGGCGTGCGCTACGATCATGAGGGGTTCATGGACCGGTTGCATCGCGAGGTGGACCGCCTCTCCGGCATCTATGCGCGTAACCTCGCCAACGCCGGCGCCGAGCTGATCAAGGAACGCGCGGTCCTGGAGGACGCTCACACGCTGCGGCTGGTCGAGTCCGGACGAACGGTTACGGCCGACAAGATCCTGATCGCGACAGGCGGCACGCCGTCGATTCCGGACGGGCTGGAGGGCGCTGAGCTGGCGGTCACCTCCAACGAGATATTCCTGATGGAGAAGCTGCCCGAGCATATCGTGATCATCGGCGGCGGCTATATCGCGGTCGAGTTCGCCGGGATCATGAGCGGGCTCGGCGTCAAGACGTGTCTGGTCTATCGCGGCGAGATCGTTCTGCGCGGTTTCGACGCCGACGTGCGCACGCATGTGCACGATGAGCTGAAGCGCAAAGGCGTGAAGGTGGTGACGCAGGCGAGCCCGGTTCGCATCACCGAGGTCGGCGGTCAGCGTCGCCTGGAGTTGTCAAACGGAGAGCATGTCGACGCCGACGTGGTGATGCTGGCGACCGGTCGCGATCCGCACACGCGCGGGCTGGGTCTTGAGAAGGCGGGCGTCGAAACCAAGGCCAATGGCGCCGTGATCGTGGATAAAAACTCCCGAACGAACATTCCCAACATCTTCGCGGTCGGAGATGTGACGGACCGGATCGCCCTGACGCCTGTGGCGATCCGGGAGGGACAGGCGTTTGCGCAGACGGAGTTCATGAACACGCCGACGTCGTTCGATCACGCTGACGTTCCGCACGCGGTGTTCAGCCAGCCGCCGGTCGGGGTGGTCGGTCTCACGGAGGAAGACGCGCGGCGCAAATTCGGGAAGGTCGACATCTACAAGGCCAATTTCCGTCCGATGAAGGACATGCTGACGGGCGATGAAGAACGGGTCCTGATGAAGATTGTCGTTCGCGCCGAGGACGATGTGGTGGTCGGGGTCCACATCGTCGGACCGGACGCGCCGGAGATCATCCAGACCACCGCGATCGCGGTGAAGATGGGCGCGACCAAGGCCGATTTCGACCGCACATGCGCCCTGCACCCGTCGCTGGCCGAAGAGCTGGTGACGATGAAGGAGAAGTACATTCCGCCGGAGCTTTAGGCGGCCAGGCGCGGCGCCCGAAAAGGTCCCGTATACGACCGGTTTGCGGTCCGCCCGCGGACGTCGCCGGCGTACGGCCGTCTCGGGGACATGGCGTCGCGGCCCTGCAGGCTGGCTTGCAGGTTGGAATGACGGGGCGGACGGGTCTATATGACCCCGAGGAGCAGCTTCATGCGTATTCCCAACCTACTCAACGCGTCCCAGCGCTTCTTCGACCTGTTGATCATCGTCGGAGCGCTGCTTCTGGCGATTGGCGTCTGGTTCATCCCGAGCTTCTCGAACTCCAAGGAGTTCAAGGAGTTCGTGAAGGCCAACAATGAGCGCAAGGCGGAGCGTCTGGAACTTGAGGCCGATGCGCGCGCCCGTGCAGAAGAGAATGAGCGTACCGGCGCGGTGTACATCATCCCGCTGACGCCCGAGGGCGAGCACGTGGAGACGCCGCAGACGGCGCCGCAACAGTAGGAAGTCAACGGCTTTTTCGCGCCCGGGACAGCGCCTTGCGCCTTGACCTCGCCTGCAAAGCGCCCGACCAGACAAGAACGCGCCGGGTTCCGCGCGAAAGCTAGCCGCACCATCCGGAGGACATCCGTGTCGCCACGTACGGTCTCCGTCGTGAACATGAAAGGCGGGGTCGGAAAGTCGACGACCGTCGCCTGCCTTGCCGAGACGCTGGCCTCGGAGGGCGGGCTGCGCGTGCTGGTCGTCGACCTGGATCCGCAGTCCAACGTGTCGATGATGCTGGCCGGGCTCGATCGCTGGGGCGATCTGCGGCAGGGCAAGCAGACCATCGACGAGTATTTCCATCAGTATGTGTATGGCGGCGAGCCGAAATTCTTCCACGAGCTGATCGGCCGGAAAGTGTCTGACATCGCCGGGGACCCGGTTCTGGACCTGATGATCTCGACGCCGGAGTTTCGATACATCGAGCGCGAGGCGTTGGCGAAGTGGGTGCGCCAGGGCTTCGACATCGAAGGTCTGAAGCGCAAGCTGGGCGGTCTGACGCTGGCGGCCGTGGAGAGCGTCGCGGACAGCTATGATCTTGTGATGTTCGATTGTCCGCCCGGAATATCGATGTTCGCCGAAGCGGCGATCGAGATGTCCGAGTTCATCATCATTCCGACCATCCCGGACTATGTGTCCAGGCTCGGCATCTTCGCGTTCCGCAAACGCGCGGTGCGCGCCATGGAGCAACGCCGCTTCTCCGAACAGAATATCTGGACGCTGTTGACCAAGTTCGAGAAAGGCAACGCCTTGCACGAGAGCGAGGCGGAGTTGTTACGCGACCAGTTCAACGTCTTCGAGACGGTGGTTCCGCAAAGCGAGGACATCGCACGGGCGGCGGAATGGTCCGACGCGAAGCGGACGGTCGATCGCAAATACGGCAAGGCGTCCGACGTGGTGCGGAAGCTTGCGCACGAGGTCAGGGAGCGGGCGGGCCTGGCATGATCACCAAGGCGCTACGAGCTGCGTTCAAGGCGGTGATGGACGAAGCGTCCCAGAACCCGGCGTTTGAACGAAGGCTTGAAGAAGCGCTCGTCGATGTCGAGGAAATCGACAAGGCGCTCGGGATCATCTTCAAGGAAACGATGGACGAAGCCGCGCAGAACGCTGCGTTTGCGCGCAAGATCCAGGAAGCTCTCGGCAAGTTCGCCGACGGTTATATGGAGCGCCGCAAGGCCGAGAAGAAGATCGCCGGCTTCCATCCGTTCATCGAATACAAGAAGAGCACGCCCGAGGCGTTCGTCGCCGCTCTGCAGCCGTTCGAGGTTGTCGAACTCAAGATGATCGTCGAACGCCACGGGCTCGATCCGGCGAAAACGCTCAAAGGCAAGTCGTCGCGCAGGGCGCTGGTCGACCTGATCGTCTCGGCGGCGAAGAAGCGCGCCGAACGCGACGCCAAACTGTTCGAGTATTAGGCGCGCCTAGCCCAGACGCCGCCGGAACAGGTTCAGCACCCGTTCCCAATGCTGTTCAGCCGCGCGTTTCTCGTAGACCGGGCGCTGCGGAAACGCGAAGCCGTGCCTGGTGCCCGGATAGACCTCCACCTCGTCCTGCGTACCCTCCAGCGTCCTGCGAATTTCCTCGATCATTTCTGGCGGCGCCCACGCGTCGGTTTCCGCGCAGGCGAAATAGCATTCGGCGGGGGCGTTTCGCGCCACGAGGTGCGGACTGTCCGCATCGTCGGTGACGAGGCGAACCCCGTAGATCGAGGCGGCGGCGCGAACGCGTTCCGGCCAGCGACCGGCCGCGCTGACGGCGTAGCGGCCGCTCATGCAATAGCCGATCGTTCCGATGCGGGTCGTATCGGCGGCGGGGTCCCTCTCTGCATGGGCGATCAGGCCGGCGACATCGTCGAGCACCATGGGAATGTCGATCGACATCATCAGCGCGGCCATGCGCTTGCGAGCGGGATGCTCCGGGTCCGGGTCGATCGGGCCCAACTCCATTTCGCCGGAGCGATAGTAGAGATTGGGGAGCATCACATAGTAGCCGGATGAGGAGAAACGCCGGGCCATGTCGCGCAGCTCTTCGCGAATGCCGGGCGCGTCCATCAGGAAGATGAGCACGGGGAACGGACCGCCCCTGTCCGGGTGGACAATGAAAGTGGCGGTCGCGCCGTCTTTCGTGGCGATATCCGGCTGGTTTTCGATCATCGCGCTTCTCCCCTCGTCGTTCCGGAAAGCTTGTGGCAGAACCGGGCCTTCAGACAAGCCGGAGGAGAGTCGAATGACCGGAGATCGTACACGCAAAGCCAGAGCCTGGGTGTTGTCCGGCGTCGCGTCCGGTCTGGCGATCGTGTTGGCCGCGTGCGCGGCCGCTCCGGCTCCTGTGGGTCCCGTGGATGCGACGATGGGCGTCGGCGTCGTTCACGATCCGGCCGCGACAGGGCCGATGCGCAACGGCTATTTGACGTCCGCGGTAATGCCGGACGCGACGGCGACGATCCCGCCGGCTCCGACCGAGGGCGATCCGCGCAACACGGCTGACTGGGCGATCTTCAAGGCGACGCGCGCCATGCAGGGCAGCGAACGCTGGGACCTTGCGGTCAATGACGACAGCTACAAGACGCCGGATCTTCTGAAGGACTTCTCCTGCGCCGTGGGAGCCGAGCTTACCGTCGAAAATTCGCCGTCGCTGGCGACTCTTATGCAGCGCGCCTCGCAGGACGCGGCCAACGCCGCCGCCGCCGCGAAGGAGGTCTACAAACGGCGCCGTCCGTTCCTGGACAATGAGGGCGAGATTTGCATCGCCCGGTCCGAAGGGCTGATGAAGAGCTACGACTATCCGTCGGGCCATTCGTCGGCCAGCTGGGTGGAAGGGCTGATCCTGGCCGAACTGGTTCCGGATCGCTCCGCGCAAGTCCTGGCGCGGGCGCGCGCTTACGGCGAAAGCCGGGTCGTCTGCGGCGTGCACAACTATTCCGCCGTTCAGGCCGGACGTACGAACGCTGCGGGCGTGTTCGCGGCTCTGCACGAGTCCGACGCATTCCAGGCCGACATGACGCGCGCGAAGTCTGAACTGGCGGCGGCCCGTGCGGTCGGGCCCGCGCCGGACGCGGCGCGTTGCGCGCGCGAAGCGGAGCTCACGCGGCCGTTGTTCTCGGCCCCTGCAACCGGCGGAGCCAACTAGCGGTCTGGCGCGGACGGGCTGCCCGGCGCGAGAGCGTGACATGCCTCAACAGGGCGACTAGAGGGGCTCGATGCGGCTGGCCTGGATCGCTTTCTGGATCGCTTCGGCGTTCTTCCTGTACGAGTTCGTCACCCGCGTCGAACCCAGCCTCGCCGCCGACCCGATTTCAGCGTTCTACGGCGTCAGCAACGCCGGCTTCGGCGTGCTCGCCAGCCTGTTCTTCTGGGTTTACGCGCCCATGCAGATCGTGGTCGGGCTTGTGCTCGACCGATGGGGCGCGCGGCGCTTTGTCTTGTTGGGCCTGTTGTGCTGCGCGGTGGGCGTCGCGCTGTTCACGTCCACGCCCAATATCGTGCTTGGAGGATTGGGCCGGGCGCTGACCGGGTTCGGCGCCTCGTTCGCCTTCGTTTCGGCGATGTGGCTGGTGAACCACTGGTTCGCGCCGGAGCGTTTCGCCCTGCTGTCGGGCGGCGTCAATGCGGTTGCGATGATGGGGACGGCCGCCGGGTCTGTCGTGCTCTCCGATGTCATCGCGGCGGCGGGCTGGCGGCACGTCTTCCTGGCGACGGCCGCGATCGGCGTCGTGATCCTTCTCGCAGCGTTCCGGTTTCTGCGCGAGCCGCAATCGCCCGCGGCGTCGGCGTCCAGCGCGCCGGTCGAGCATGTGCGTCAGGCGCTTGGCGACGTCATGGGGTCCGGACGCACCTGGATCATCGCGGTCGTTGGGATGCTCTACTACATGCCGGTCAACGTTTATGGCGGCCTCTGGGGCGCGACCGAGCTGACGAAAGATTTCGGCCTGAAGCAGGTCGCCGCCGAGACCGCCGTCTCGATGGTCTATTGGGGCATGGCCGTCGGCAGCGTCGCGGGGGGATGGTTTTCGGACCGGCTGGGACACCGCAAATACCTGGTGTTCTTCGGAGCTGTCCTCACAAGTCTGGCCTATGCGGCCGTGCTCTACCTGCCGGGGTCGGCGGCGATCAAAGGCGCGCTGTTGTTCGTCGCCGGCTTCTTTGGCGGTCTTCAGATGCTGACTTTCGCCATGGCCAAGGAGGGACAGCCCAACCGGCTCGTCGGCACGGTCGTCGCGTTCGTGAACATGATCGGGATCGCCGGCGCCCTGATCTTTCAGCCGCTGGTGGGCTATCTCGCGGATACGGCCGGGGGCGATTTCCATCTTGCGCTCACCACCGTCCCGGCCTGCGCAATGATCGCTGCGCTGATTGTTCTCTTCCTGCCGGAATACCGCCATCCCGAGCACCAGCCGGGCGAGCGGGCGCCGCCCAAGGCGGTTCCGACCGGGGAATAATTCTGCTGCGGGCCGGTGGTTTATACGCGGTGCGAAAGCCCGTTCTGGCTGCTGAAATTTTTGCCGCGCCGCTACGGCATTGACGTTGGACGGGCCGGCACGTAAAAGGCCGCGCCATGAAACGCTCGTTTTTCAAGCGCATTTATTGGACCATTGACCCAGCGGGGCCAATGGCGTGCGCGCTTGTGACAGCAAGCTAGAGCCGCCAGACAGCCCCGCCGGACCGGACGGGGCAGGCTCGATCGAAGCCCCGTCTCCCGGCACGATGAGGAGACTTCAGATGAGCAACGCCGCAGAGGCAAAAACCGTAGCGGTTGTCGGCGCGACCGGCGCGGTCGGCGCGGAAATGCTGCGCTGCCTGGAGCGAAGCTCGTTGAACGTCGGCGAGGTGCGTGTGTTCGCCTCTGAACGTTCGGTGGGGCGCCGTCTGGCGTTTCGCGACGGCGAGGTGGAGCTGCAGGCGCTTTCCGACGACGCCTTCAACGATGTCGACATCGCGCTGTTCGCCTCGGAATCCGACATCTCCAAGAAGTACGGCGAGATCGCAGCGCGCGCCGGCGCGGTGGTGATCGACAACTCGTCGGCTTTCCGCATGAACCCGGACATTCCGCTGGTCGTTCCGGAAGTGAACGGGGACCTGATCAAGCCGAACACGCGCATCATCGCCAACCCGAATTGCGTCGCGGCGATCCTGACGATGGCGGTCTGGCCGCTGCACAAGCTGGTTCCGGTCAAGCGCCTGATCGTCTCGACCTATCAGTCGGCTTCGGGCGCGGGCGCGCCGGCGATGGAGGAGCTTGAGCAGTCGACGCGCGCCTATCTCAAGGGCGAACCCTATGAGCCGAAGGTGTTGCCGCACCCCTATGCGTTCAACCTGTTCAGCCACAACGCCACGATTGAAGACAACGGCTACAATGGCGAGGAGAACAAGGTCGTCGCCGAGACCCGCAAGATCATGGGGCTTGCCGATCTCCGCGTCGGCGTCACCTGCGTGCGCGTGCCGGTGCTGCGCGCTCACTCCATGGCGATCACGATCGAATTCGAAAAGCCGGTCAGCGTCGAAGCCGCGCGCGAAGCGCTGGCGGCGTTCCCGGGCGTACGCGTGGTCGACGACCGCGAGGCGAACCACTTCCCGATGCCGGTCGAAAGCTCGGGCGAATACGACGTGCTGGTCGGGCGCATCCGTGAAGACATCAGCGACCCTACGGGGTGTTCGCTGGCGCTCTTCGTTTCGGGCGACCAGTTGCTCAAGGGCGCCGCGTTGAACGCGGTTCAGATTGCAGAACGGCTGGGATAGCCGCACAGACGGGAAGATAAACATGGCCGACGACCTCAAGAGCCGGATGACGCCGGGCGCGTGGACGCCCTCGTCCTGGCGCGCGAAGCCAGCCAAGCACATTCCGGAAGACTATCCGGACACGGCGAAGCTGGCCGCCGTCGAGGCGCAGCTCGCCACCTTCCCGCCGCTGGTTTTCGCCGGCGAGGCGCGGCGTCTCACGACCCGTCTGGGCGAAGTGGCCGAAGGCAAGGCTTTCCTTCTTCAGGGCGGCGATTGCGCGGAGAGCTTCAAGGAGTTCCATCCGAACAACATTCGCGACACCTTCCGCCTGATCCTTCAGATGGCGGTCGCATTGACCTTCGCGGGCGGCAAGCCCGTCGTGAAGGTGGGGCGTATCGCCGGTCAGTTCGGAAAGCCGCGCTCGTCGCCGACCGAGACCATCGAAGGCGTCACCCTTCCCAGCTACCGGGGCGACAACATCAACGGCATGGAGTTCACGCCGGATGCGCGCCTGCCGGACCCCGAGCGTCTGTTGAAGGCCTATGCGCAGTCCGCCTCGACCCTGAATCTGCTGCGGGCGTTTGCGCAGGGCGGCTATGCCGGCCTCGCGAACGTGCACAAGTGGATGCTCGGGTTCGTGGATCGTTCGCCGGCTCGCGACAGGTATGAGCAGCTTGCGACGCGTCTGTCGGACGCCATCGAATTCATGGCGGCATGCGGGATCACCCCTGAAACCACGCCCGCGCTTTCACAGACGGAATTCTACACCAGCCACGAGGCGCTGCTTCTTGGATACGAAGAGGCTTTGACGCGCGAGGACTCGACCCGTCCGGGCGAGTACTACGACACCTCGGCGCACATGATCTGGATTGGCGACCGTACGCGCCAGCTGGACGGCGCCCATGTCGAGTTCTGCCGCGGCGTCGGCAATCCGGTCGGCATGAAGTGCGGCCCGTCGCTGGAGCCGGACGAGCTGATCCGTTTGATCGACGCGCTCAACCCGGCGAACATCGCCGGCCGTTTGACGCTGATCGCGCGCTTTGGGTCCGATAAGGTGGCCGAGGGTCTTCCGCGTCTGGTGCGACGCGTCCAGCAGGAAGGCCGCAAGGTCGTCTGGTCATGCGATCCGATGCACGGAAACGTCGAAAAGACCGACACGGGATACAAGACCCGCCCATTCCAGCGCGTTCAGTCGGAAGTCGAACAGTTCATCGATGTGGTCGAGGCGGAGGGCGCCTATCCGGGCGGCATTCACCTCGAAATGACCGGTCAGGACGTCACCGAATGCACCGGCGGGGCGCACCGGATCACCGAGACGGACCTGTCGGACCGCTATCACACGCACTGCGATCCGCGCCTGAACAACGAGCAGGCGCTGGAGCTGGCTTTTCTGATCGCAGAGAAGCTGGCCGGCAAACGCGCGGGTTGAACGCCCGCGCCGGCTCTCCGGGGAGACCGGCATGACCAAGCAGTTCAAGTTGTCGGGCGAGGAAGTTCTGCCGCTCGCGGAAGGATACGGCGCGTGCATCGCGACCGACATGATCACCGTGGACGGCTTTCCAGTGCGGTGGATGTATCGCGAGGAGCCCGACAACGAAGACGACAGCGGCTGGCGGTTTCTCTCGGGCTTCGAGGACGACGCCTACATGGACGATCCCGCAAATCATGGGGTCTACGACGTCAACACGATCGCCAATCTCGATCGGGAGATCATTCCGTTTCTGGATGCGGCGATCGGCAGCGCCTTCGAACGAACGGCGGAAAGCGAACGCTTTCAACCTGTCGACGACGAGGCCGAAGAGGACGGCGAACTCGTTCTGGATCTTCTTCTGGATGACGACGCGCCCGAAGATGACGGGACCGAAGGCTAGTTCAAATTTTTGAATGCGCCCGAATTGCGTGTGGCCTTTTGGGCGGCGTTTCGATATTCGGGCCGGCTGCGCTGAGCGGGCGCATCTTTTCAATCGGGAGTTTCCCATGTTTTCGGTCTCGCGGCTGCCCGACTGGGCCAAGCCGAAGGAGATTTTTGACCTTGTTCGACTGGCGGTCCCGGTCGCGCTGTCGCGTTCCAGCTTCATGCTGATGGGCCTGACGGACGCGATCATTCTTGGTCGCCACCGGACCGACGAGCTGCCGCTGGTGCTGGTCGGCTGGCTCCCGAACGGCGTGTTCATGGGCTTCGGCATGGGGCTCATGCTCGGCGTGTCGGTGCTGACGGCTGAACTGAACGGTTCGGGCAAGGGCTCGGAAACCGGTCGCATTTTCCGGCGCGGCATGCTGGTGGCGCTGGCCTACAGCATCATCGCGACGCTCGCCTGCGTCGTGGTTGCTGCGCCGTTGCTGCGCCTGCTTGGCTTTGAGCCGGATTTTGTGAACAGCACGGCGCAGACGACCCGCATCCTCGCCTACGGCACGCTGGGCCATATGATCGGGATTGGCGCGACCTTTTATCTGGAGGCGTTGCGTCGTCCGAACATCGTCACCGTGATTTCGATGGTCGCTGTCGCGTTCAACCTCGTGGTCGACCTGATCCTGGTGCCGACCTACGGGGCGGTGGGCGTGGTGTGGGCGACGACCGCGTCGCGCACGCTGATCGCGGTGTTGTCGGTCATCGCCGCGTTGGCGCTGACGCCTGCGTTGAAGCGCTCGCCGGCGGGGCCGCAGGGCGAATTCTTGCGGCAGAACAAGGTCGGTCTCGGCACCGGCGTCGCCAACGTCGCCGAGTGGGGATCGTTCAACATGACGTTCGTGATCGCATCGCTGGTCAGCTATGCGGCGGGAACGGCCTATGGCCTCACCGTTCAGTTCCTCGGCGTGATCTTCATGGTCTATCTGGGGTTGGGCACCGCCACGAGCGTGCGGGTTGCGGAAAGCTACGGCCGGAAGGATGCGGTCGGGGTGCGCAACGCCTCGCGCCTTGGCGTGGTGACGGCCTTCATCGCCGGCGGGGCGCTCGCACTGCTGCTGTTGCTGCTGCGCGACCCCATCGCGGCGTTTGCGCTGAACAGCTCGGAGGACGCCGACGCCAACGCTCACCTGCTTCCGATGCTTGCGGGGCTCATGGCGGTCGCCGCGTTCATCTCGCTGTTCGATGGGCAGCAGGCGGTTGGCTCAATGGCGCTGCGCGCGCAGAACGTGGTGTGGTGGCCGACGGCCATCCATGTCGGTTCGTACGTGCTGCTGATGGTTCCGATCGCCTGGTATCTGGCTCTGGTGGCCGGGATCGGCGTGTGGGGTGTTATGGTCGGCGTCGCGGTCGCCTCGGTTCTGGCCGGGTGCGCGCAGGTGATTGTGCTGGAGTGGAAGGCCGCGCGCGGCGTGCGGACCGGAATCTCATCCCAGTCATCGCTTCACGCCGTGCCGCCGACTGAGGTCGCCGCGGCTTCAACGTCCGCCGGGCCCTGAGCCTGAAGCTCGCGGGGACCGGCGGACGGAAGCGGTCTAGAGATCCTTGAGGGCGGCCGCCGGCTTGAACGCCGCGGTCGTCTTCGCGGGAATCTGGATGACGGCGCCGGTCGAGGGGTTGCGGCCCTCACGCGCCTTGCGGGCTTTGGGCACGAAGGTGCCGAAGCCGGCGACGGCGACCTGGTCGCCCTTCTTGAGCGAACGCGTAATGGTGTCGAAGACGGCTTCGACGATGCGACCGGTGTCGACGACCTTGGTTTCGGTTGCGTCGGCGACAGCCTTGATCAGTTCGGACTTGTTCATGTGTCCCTCCATCTGGCCCGGCGCTCTGCGAGCGAAGTGAGGGCCGAAATGACGCGTTTTCACGCGCCTGAGCGGGATCACGCAGGCGTTCCGGCGATTCGTAAACCCCGAAATGGCCGTGAATGCCTGAAAGTTCGGGCTATATCCCCAGAATCCACCCTTCTTCAGCCGTTACCGCCTTTTTCTGGGTGTCGGTGAGCTGCGGCGCGCCGGCGAACAGGGCCGCCAGCTTTCCGTTTGCGTCAAGCTCGGACAGCCACTCGGCTGCGCTGCGGACCTGGGCTTCATCGCGAATTTCGCTGGCTTCCGGGCGCACTTCCAGCATCGAGGGATAGATCTCCGTCACCACGATGCGCGTATCGGCGAGCGTTTCCTCGTCGAGCGGAGCCAGCGGAAGTTCGAACGGCCAGATCTTCATCCCGGGGAAGTTCGCGCGCAGGCGTTCGACGGCGGGAATGCCGGTCATGGTCTGGCCGCCGACGGCGCCCGCGTAGGCGATCTTCCAGACCGGTTGCGGGCGCGCCTTCTTCGCGTCGTGCGCCATCTGCTCGCTGATGCGGAATTCGGCGATGTCGTCCGGACCGTGCTCGCGCGATTTCTTCACCGACAACGTGGTCAGCTCGTCCTTCTTGGAGCAGCCCCAGAACGGGAACGGGCCGTTCGAGATCAGGCGGTTCATGCGGGCGGCCAGCGGGAAGCGGTTGTTCGCGTTGTCCGGCTTGTCCTTCATTTCCTTGCCGAGGAAGTCGCGGACCGCGCGCCAGGGCTCGCCGGACAGCTTCAGCGCTTCGGACGTGCCGGCCGGAAAGCCGAGCGGGAAATCGAAGCCCAGCAAAACCCGATCGCCGCGCTTGAGGCAGGTGGTAAGCTCGGCGGTCAGCTCCTCCAGCGCTTTTGCGCGCGTCGGCGGATTGGTGGCGCGGAAGGCCAGTTTCAGGCGCGCGTCACGGGCGAGGATGCCGATCCAGATCGAATCCGCTCCGGTGGTCGGTTTGGCGGCTGCGCTCCAGTCAACCATGACATAGCTGTCGAACAGTCTCGCCATTGGGTCGGCATTCCTTGCGATAGGGTCTTTGCGCGTCTGCGGGATCAGGAGGTTTCATAGGCGTATGCGCCTGAACACGCCGGGAGCGCAACCATGCCGTGAGGGATTCTCTCCTACAGCGCGGGGCCGATGCGGGGGCGCCCGAGGGGCGGTTGAACGAGACGCCAACGCCGGCCGTGTGTCGCTGTTTGCGCGATCTTCGGGCGTTGGGCGGGCCGCGGAATGTGGATTTGAGGCGGCTCACCGGGTGTTTCGCCTCTGTAACATTCGTGAGGCCTTCGCAGGGCTTTGCAAACACTGGATATTTTTGTCGCTGCTCGCGAGGTTTGTAAGAACCCGTAACCTTGTTTGATGGCCGGATTCATTGTGCAGCGCGGCAGTTCGGGTATCTCAAATCCGTCACACGCAGGGCGGCGTGAAGGAGTACCCAGTGTTGAAGCGTACCGAAGCAGATACCCCGATCTCTCTTCAGGATAGCGAAAGCACGTTCGAGAGCGGCGGCGCGGTCAGCACCCGGACGTTGCGGGTCGGCGTCATTGGCGCAGGGGTCTTTGGCGGTCACCACGCAACCAAGTTTTCCTCCATGGACGGCGCCCGGCTGGTCGGCGTTTTCGATCCGCGCCGCGCTTCGGCTGAAGCGCTGGTTGAGCGGCTCGGTCAGGGCGAAGCGTTCGACAGCGTCGACGAACTCGCCGCGGCCTGCGACGCGCTGGTGATCGCTTCGCCGGCCATCACGCACGCCGAACTCGCTCGCAAGTCGCTGGAACTGGGCAAGCACACGCTGGTCGAGAAGCCGCTCGCGCTGGACGGCGCCGTGGCGCGTGAACTCGCGGTGCTGGCGCAGGAAAAGGGCCTTGTCCTGCAGGTCGGCCACCAGGAACGGCTGGTGTTCGCCGCGATGGGGCTGCTGTCCACGCCCGAGCGTCCGCGCCGGATCGAGGCGGTTCGCATGTCGCCGCGTTCGCCCGAGGGCCGCTGCGAAGACGTTTCGGTCGTGTTCGACCTGATGATCCACGATCTCGACCTTGCGGCCGAGCTGTTCGGCGGCGAGACCGCCACGGCCACCACTTACGGCCGCAACATGCACACCAAGTTTCTCGACGAGGCGACGGCTGAACTCGTGTTCCCGGGCGGCGTGGCGCGCCTCACGGCCTCGCGTTGCGCGCCGGCTCGCAAGCGCACGATGATGATCGAATATCCCTCGGGCCGCGTGGAGATCGATTTCCTCACCCGCGAAGTTCACAACGAAACGCCGTTCGACATTCGCGTCGACGTTTCGGAAATCCTGCCGGACCCGCTGCGCGCGGCGGCGGAGGGCTTTGTCGCCGCGATCCGGGGCGAGCGCGTTTCGCCGGTTACCGGCGGCGTCGGCGCTCGGGCGGCGATGCTGGCCGAGCTGGTCGAGGACGCCGCCTCGGTTGCGGTCGCGGCCTGATCCGGGTTTCGACGCGCGGACGCTACGGCGCCTCGCTTTTTTCCCTGCAAACGTGATCCAGACCTCGCTCGCGGCGGCTTGCGCGGTCCTGCGCGCCGCGCTCACATCCGGGGATGAACGGTTCGGGTCCCCTTCGTAGATACCGATCAGACGCGCTCACACGCAGATCATTGGTGGGCGCCGGATTGTCCGCCGGACTTGTCTCAACCGCCTGGCCTTCGATCGCATCCGCGCAGGTGACGACGGGGCGCATAGACACCGGCGTGCGTCCCACCGCTCCGGAAGATCCGTTGCAGACCTGGGTCGACACCTATGGCCGACCCACCGCCGACGTGATGGTCAACGGACGCGGCCCGTATCGCTTTCTGGTCGACACCGGCGCCAACAAGACCGTTCTTCCGATGCGCCATGCGCTGGATCTCGGCGCGGAGTTCCACGGCAACGTCACGGTTCATGGAACGACGGGCAGCGCCGAGTTCTCCATGGCGCGGCTCGATCATCTGAGCGTCGGCTCCGTCGAGCGTGCGAAGATCGAGATCGCGGTTGCGCCGGACCATCTCATGCGCCGCGAGGACGGCATCCTTGGCGCGGACATATTCGCCGGCCGCAGGCTGGTTTTCGAGATCGCGGCGAAGGTGGTTCGGGTTCAGACGAGCCGCGCGGCGCCGATCTACGCGCGTACGAATTTGCGTATCCTCAACGGAGTCATCCCGGTTCTGCGTGGGCGGATCGGGCGCGTGCGGACCCAGATGATCCTGGATACGGGCGCCGATCAGTGCATCGTAAACGCGGCGCTCAAGGCGAAACTGGACAAGGCTCACGCCAACCTGATCCAGGACAAGATGGCGAAGCTGCAGGGGATCACAGGTACGGTGCTGTCCGGCGACTATCTGCTGTTGCCGGACATGCGGATGGGCAATGTCGCGGTCGCCGACGCCTCGGCGGTGGCTGTCGACGCCCCGGTCTTCCGTGTGTGGGGCGTCGAGGACGAACCGACGATCATTGTCGGCTCCAGCGTCTTGTCGCGGCTGGCCAGCTTCACCATCGATTATGGCGCCCGCCAGTTCGAAGGGCGGCCATTCGCCTTGCTGGCTCGCGATGAGGCCGTGCGGCAGGGCTAGGGCGGTTGCCGGGCGCGCTTCCGCCAGCTCCCGGCACGTTGGGCTGAGCCGCCGCCTTGCCAAGTTCGGCGTGGCCGATAAACCGGACGGCCAAATCGGCCCTTGCGGCCGCCACTCTGGATAATCGCGGTTTCAATGACCATTCGTGTCCGTTTCGCTCCCTCGCCCACCGGCAAGCTGCATGTGGGGAATGTCCGTACAGCGCTGATCAACTGGCTGTTCGCGGCCCAGCGCGGCGGCACGTTCATCCTGCGCATCGACGACACCGACATTGAGCGGTCGACGCAGGCGTATGAGGACGGGATACGGGCCGATCTCGAATGGCTGGGTTTGAGCTGGGGCGAAACCTTCAAGCAGTCAGACAAGTTCGACCGCTACCGGTCCGTGGCCGAGGACCTGAAGGCGAAAGGCCTGCTCTACGCCTGCTACGAAACCGAGGAAGAGCTCGACCGCAAACGCAAGATCGCCCAGGCGCGCGGTCGGCCGCCGATCTACGACCGGACGGGGCTTTCGCTGACCGATGACGAAAAGGCCAAGCTTGAGGCCGAAGGCCGCTCGCCGCACTGGCGCTTCAAGCTGTCCGGAAACACGGTGACATGGACGGACGAGGTTCGCGGCGAGCAGTCGATTGAAACGTCCTCGCTCTCCGATCCGATCCTGATCCGGGGCGACGGCTCGTTCCTCTACACGCTGCCGTCGGTGGTGGATGATGTCGACGCGGCGATCACGCATGTCGTGCGCGGCGAGGATCACGTCACCAACTCGGCGGCCCAGATCGAGATCTTCGAGGCGATGGGGGCGAAAGCCCCGGGCATGGCGCATACGCCGCTGCTGATCGGCTCTGACGGGCACGGGCTTTCGAAGCGTCTGGGTTCGCTCTCGATCGAACAGTTGCGCGAGGAAGGCGTCGAGCCGATGGCGGTTTCGTCGCTGCTTGCGAAGATCGGCACCTCCGATCCGGTCGAGGTGCGTTCGTCTCTGGAGGAGCTCGCCGCCGAGTTCTCATTCTCCAAGATCGGGCGTGCGCCGGCGCGCTTCGACGATCAGGAACTGCGCAACCTCAACGCGCACATCGTGCACGCGATGGACTTCGAGACCGTCAAGCCGCGTCTGGCCAAACTTCGGTATGGCGATCAGGCCACGCCGGAGTTCTGGGAAACGGTGCGCGGCAACCTGACGCTGGTCAGCGATGCGGCTCTGTGGCTGGTCGTCGTCTATGGCGGCGGTCTCACCGGGCCGGTTCTGAAGTCCGAGGACAAGGTGTTCGTCGGCAACGCGCTGGAATTGTTCCCGACCGGCGAGATCACGCCGGACACCTGGGGCGAGTGGACGAAGGCGGTGGCGGGCGTCACCGGACGCAAAGGCAAACAGCTCTACATGCCGCTGCGCCGCGTGTTGACCGATCAGGAGCGCGGCCCGGAAATGGACCGCATGCTGATGCTCATCGGCGCCGACAAGGCCCGCACGCGACTGGAGCAGGCGGCGGGCTAGCGCCTCCATCGTTTCAGGACCCGCATGGTCAGGACCCGCATGGTCAGGGGCGGCGCGGGCGCTGCTTCGGCGAGATCGACTTGATGATGGTCTTGCCGCGCCCGGTTTGGGCGAGCGGCGGTTCGGCCATCGCCACGCATGCGTCGATGAGCGCCGAAACGGCGGGTTCGTCCAGCGTGGCGGCGGATTTCAGCTTCACATGCCGCACCGTCGATCCTGACCCTTCCAGCCGGTTGTCGGGGTCGGGCAGGCGCGGTCCATTGGTCAGAAACAGGCTGGCGTAGCGCGGATAGAGCGCGATCGAGAGCACCATGTCGTCGCGCTTTTCGCCGGCGCAGAAGCCGATCGCGAGCGCGTTGTAGTTGTCGTAAACGAGCCGGTTCGCGGTCGGCAGGCGCCGTTTGAGCTTGGCGACGGCCTTGCGCGCGGTTTCCGCAACTTCCGGCAGGAAGCGCGCGATAAAGGTTTCCAGCTGCTCGTCGGCCTCGGCCATGGCCGGAGCCTAGCGCAATTCCGGTCGAGCCACGAGCTTGTTCGAGACGCTTAGCGCCACGGCCTCGGCGACCTTGATGCCGTCTATAGCCGCCGAAAGGATGCCGCCGGCATAGCCAGCGCCTTCGCCTGCCGGGAAAAGGCCGCGGGTGTTGATGCTCTGGAAGTCGTCGCCCCGGCGCATCCGCGCCGGCGCCGAGGTGCGGGTCTCGACGCCGGTCATGATGGCGTCGTCCATGTCGAAGCCGGGTATCTGGCGTCCGAAAACGGGCAGCGCCTCGCGGATGGCCTCGACGGCGTAGTCGGGCAGGCAGAGCGACAGGTCTGTCGGGGTTACGCCGGGCTTGTAGGACGGCAGCGCGGTGCGCAATTCGGTGCTGGCTTCACCGCTCAGAAAATCGCCGACGAGTTGGCCGGGCGCGTTCCAGCTTTCGCCGCCGGCGCGGTAGGCGGCTTCTTCCCAGATGCGCTGGAACGCGACGCCCGCGAGCGGGTTGGCGGTCGGGTCCTCAGGAAAGTCCGCCGGCGTCACGCCCACGACGATGCCGGCGTTGGCGTTGCGCTCCTTGCGCGAATACTGGCTCATGCCGTTGGTGACGAGCCGTCCCGGCTCCGAAGCGGCCGCGACCACCGTTCCGCCCGGGCACATGCAGAAAGAATAGACGCCGCGGCCGTTCGAGGCCTGATGCGACAGCCGATAGTCGGCGGCGCCGAGCAGTTCGTGGCCGGCGGTCGGACCGTAGCGCGCACGGTCGATCACCGATTGCGGGTGTTCGATGCGCACGCCGATCGAGAACGGCTTGGCCTCGAAATAGACGCCGCGTTCATGCAGCATCTGAAACGTGTCCCGCGCCGAATGGCCCAGCGCCATCACAAGCTGTGACGTCTCCAGAACCTCGCCGTTCGCCAGACCCACGCCGACGACGCGACGCGCTTCGGGCGGGCCGTCCAGGTGTATGTCGGTGACCTGCGTTTCGAAGCGGATCTCGCCGCCGAGCGAGGTGATCTTCTCGCGCATTTTCTCGACCATCGAAACGAGCCGGAAAGTGCCGATGTGCGGACGCGCGGACCAGAGAATATCCTCCGGCGCGCCGGCGGCCACGAACTCTGTCAGCACCTTGCGGCCAAGGTGTTTCGGATCGCGAATCTGCGAATAGAGCTTCCCGTCCGAGAAGGTTCCCGCGCCGCCTTCGCCGAACTGAACGTTGCTGGATGGATCGAGAACGCGTTGCCGCCAGAAGCGAAACGTATCCTTGGTCCGCTCCCGAACGATCTTGCCGCGTTCCAGAATGATCGGATTGAAGCCCATTTCCGCCAGGATCAGGCCGGCGAACAGGCCGCAAGGGCCCATGCCGACCACGACCGGACGCGATACGCCGGCAGAAGCCTGCGCGACGTGCCGATAGGTCATGTCGGGCGTCGGCTGGATGTGGCGGTCCTTCGCCAGCCGCGCAAGCGTGGCGGCTTCGTCCGTCACTTCGGCGTCGATGATGTAGATGAACTGGATCGCGGTCTTCTTGCGCGCATCGACAGCGCGTTTGAACACGGTGAAGCTCACGAGTTCATCGGAAGAAATGCGCAGGCGTTTGAGAACGGCTGAACGAAGCGCGGGCTCGGCGTGTTCGAGCGGGAGCTTCAGCTCCAGGATGCGGATCACGGTTCCCTGTCCTTGCGGGGGCGGCGCAACGCTCACCAGACCAGGGCGGGCTTATAGGCGCTGACGGCCGTGCTTGTGAAGCGCGCAATGCGTGCCGCCGCCCCGGTCGTGGACCGAGGCGGCGGCGAACCGGAGGACGTCTCCTGCCGGAAGGCGCCAGCAGGCGCCAGCAGGCGAACGAGACGCCTGTTACTGGCTGGCGATGATCGCGGCGATCAGGCCGGTGGCGATCGCGGCCAGCACCAGGTCGCCATTGTCGTTCTCGACATAGCGGTAGCCGCGCGGGGGCGGCGCGAGGTGGCGATGGCGATAGTCCACGACGTAGTAGTTGTTCGGGTAGTAGCGGAGATATTCGCCGCGGTGGAACTGGCGAACGTCGCGGCGGACTTCCCGGCGCGCGTGGTTCAGGTCCCTGCGGTCTTCGCGATAGTCCCGGCGGGCGTCGTTGTGGCCATACGCCTTGGCGTGGCGCGGCGGGTCGGCGGCGGCGGGAAGGACGGCGGTTCCGGCCACGAGCAAGCTGGCGACGGCGGAGATCATCAGGCGTTTCATTGTATGCTCCTTTCAACATGGAGCGGCGCGGGCTGGCCCGCGTCGGCTTTGTGAGGGGCATTCAGCGCTCTCGCGCCTGAACGGGGCATGGCGCGGCTGTTTTTCTCCGTTCATCTAGATGAACCCGACGGAAACCACTCGGGCGGTATACCTATCCCTTCGGCGTCGGGAGCGGCCGCGAACTTGAACGCCGCCGCCGTGGGCTCTAGATGTAGGAACCAGTAATTCCATGTCGTCCACGCAGATTTCACGACCTTTCGCGAGCCGGCGTTCGCGCCCGCCCAGATGGGCCGGGCTGGCGGACCGCGATCTGCTGCGTCTGCCGATGAGCGATCTGGACCTCACGGTGAAGGACACCTGGCTCGAGACCTGTCTTGCGCAGCTCAACACCGAAATCTCCGCGCGGGGTCTCGCGGTAAAGGCCCACGCCTGGATATCGAACGAGTGGTTCAGCCCCGACAACACGCCCGGCATCTCCATGCCGTTCTATCTCGCCCATCCGCGCCTTGCGCGTCTCGAGCGGCGGATGGTGATGGAGGTCGAGGGCGGAACGCGCAGGGAGTGCATGCGCATCCTGCGCCATGAATCGGGTCACATCATCCAGCACGGTTTCCATCTGCATCGCAGACGGCGATGGCAGAATCTGTTCGGTCCGTCCTCGACGCCTTATCCCAACTACTATCGGCCCGACCCGAAGAGCCGTAACTTCGTTCGGCATCTCGACAAGTATTACGCGCAGTGTCACCCGGACGAAGACTTCGCGGAGACGTTCGCGCTCTGGCTTACGCAGAGTCCATCGACTTGGCGGCGCCGGTACGCCGACTGGCCTGCGCTCGATAAGCTTGAATACGTCGACGAATTGATGAAGGAACTGGCGGGCGAGAAGCCGTCGCTCACCGAACGGGTGGAGGTCGACCCGATCAAGGAGCTGACGGAGACGCTCGGAGAACACTACAGCAGGAAACGCGAACACTATGGCGTGGATGCGCCTTCCACATTCGACCGCAAGCTCAAACGGATATTTGTCCGCGCACACAACGCGCCGAAGCATGCGATGCGCGCCTCGGCTTTCGTGCGCGGCAACCGGGAGCGACTGCGCCGCGAGGTCGAACGCGTGTCCGAGGATTACGCCGTGATATTCGACGAGGCGCTCAAGGATTTGATCGAACGCTGCCGCGATCTGGACCTCCGCTTCTGCGGACCGGTGAGAGATACACGCGCGGCTCTGGTGCGCCTGCTGACCCGTCCTAACGTTTATGCGCGGTACAACACCACGCGTCGTCAATGGTACGCTGTATGAGAAGATTGCGTGTACTGGTGCTTGCGCACCCGGCCTTCATTCCGCCCGACAGCCTTGAAGGGCTGAGCGAGCAGGAGCGCTACGACTACAAGACCGAATTCGACGTGATGACCACGCTTCGCGCCAACGGGCACGAGGTGAAGGCGCTGGGCGTGCAGGAGGATTTGTCGCCGATCCGCGACGCGGTGGAGAACTGGCGGCCGGACATCGTGTTCAACCTGCTAGAGGAATTCCAGGGCGAGACGCTGTATGCGCAGAACGTTGCGGGGTTCCTTGAACTGTTGCGGATGCCCTACACGGGGTGCAGCCCGCGCGGCCTGATGCTGGCGCGCGGCAAGGACATTTCGAAGAAGCTGGTGAAGTATCACCGCATGCCGGTGCCCGCCTTTGCCGTGTTTCCCATCGGCGAACGCATCCGCAAGCCGGCGAGCCTGCAATATCCGTTGTTCGTGAAGAGCGTCAGCGAGGACGCCTCTCTGGGAATTTCGCAGGCGTCCGTTGTGGAGTCCGACGAGAAGCTCCGGGAGCGGGTCTCCTTCGTGCACCAGAAGTGCGCGACGCCTGCGATCGCCGAGCAGTATATCGAAGGCCGCGAGATCTATGTCGGCGTGATGGGCAACAGCAATCCGCACGTGTTGCCGGTCTGGGAGCTGGACCTCAGCAAGCTGGGCGCCGGGAAGCGGCCGATCGCGACGGCGCACGTCAAGCACAACACCGATTATCAGGAACGCCGGGCGGTGCTCCACGGTCGCGCGGACGATTTGCCGCCCGCTGTCGAGAAGCAGGTGCGCAATTACGCCAAGCGCATCTACAAGGCGCTCGAACTGGACGGATATGCGCGCGTCGATTTCAGGCTGACGCCCGAGGGCGTGCCGTACTTCATCGAGGCCAATCCCAATCCCGAGATCGCCTCCACCGAAGAGTTCGCCAATGCGGCCGAGTTCGAGGGGATGAGCTATGGCAAGCTTCTGGACCGGCTGATGCAGCTCGGTCTGGAGCGCGCCGGGTCTGACCTCGCCTGAACGGTCCAGTGTGAACGGACCTCGACCGGAATCCCCATCGAAACCTGACGCCCTGAATCGGGCCCTGAAACGGGAAAGCCCCCGCTGGATAGCGGGGGCTTTCGGTTGTCTCGGAGATGCGTCTCGCCGCCCTAGTGGGAGGCGGCGGCTGCGGCCTCCTGGCGAGCCTTCTCGTCGTTGGCGCGCTTGATGATGTAGGCGAGGATCGAGTTGGTCGTCTCGAGGTCCAGTCGCGACCCGAAGCCCGGCATGCCGCGCTGGGCGCGGTCGCCGTCACGGACGGCGCTGTTCCAGCTCGACGTCATGTTGAGCAACGCCGAGTAACGCAGGTCAGGGGCGATGGCGCCGGACCCGGGGATGGCGGTCTGGCCGTGGCACACC
The DNA here is from genome assembly GCA_041398225.1 of Hyphomonadaceae bacterium. GTDB lineage: Bacteria > Pseudomonadota > Alphaproteobacteria > Caulobacterales > Hyphomonadaceae > JAWKVD01. The sequence goes on from JAWKVD010000004.1 coordinate 202,360, forward strand.
GCACAGTTTGCGGCGAAGGCCTGTTCGCCGGCCGCGACCGTCTCGTTGTTGGCCGTCAGCAGCGGCGGATCGATCGTGACCTTCACCGCCTCGCCGGAGGCCGAGACGGTCGGCATGGTCGCGGGCAGCGAGGCGTCGCCGCCAAGACGGAAGACCAGCACGCGCGAGTTGTTGGCGCTGGTCGGAACGGTGCGCTCCTGGCCGACCGGCAGGCCGCGCGCGCCGACGAGCACCGCCACCTGTTGCTGACCGTCGACCATGAAGGTCGAAGGCGCCGCCACTACGCGGGCCTGCGTGGGCGCGGACCACAGCTTCTTGCCGGTGCGGGCGTCGTAGGCCGCGAACTCGCCATTGTGGTTGCCGGAGAAGACGACGCCGCCATGCGTGGCGAGCACGCCTGTCGCGCCATAGACTTCGTTGGGAACGCGCCAGACTTCCTTGGCCGCAACCGGGTCCCAGGCGAGAATATAGCTCTCGATGTTGCCGCGTTTGGGGGCGCCCGGCTCATTGTAGAGTTCCGCGCCGCCGGCGAAGTCCGTGCCGGTGTTCCAGCCCTTCAGATTGACCTTGAACTCCTTCGGCGCGGCGTAGGGCGCGTTGGATACGGTCACGGGCAGGTAGACGTATCCGGTGTCCTGGCTGAACGCCATCGGATGCCAGTTGTGCATGCCCAGCGCGGCGGGGAACACGATGGCCGGCTTGCCGGTCTTGTCGAAGCGTTTCTCGGCCACCTCCACCGGGCGTCCGGTCTTCATGTCAACATGCGTCGCCCAGGTCAGCGGCGCGAACTTCTCGGCCGAGAGCAGTTTTCCGGTCTTGGCGTCGAGCACGTAGAAGAAGCCGTTCTTCGGCGCCTGCATCACCACGCGGCGTTTGCCTTCGGGATAGTTCAGGTCGGCGATCATGATCGGCTGAGTGGCGGTGTAGTCCCAGGTCTCGCCGGGCGTCGTCTGGTAGTGCCAGACATATTCGCCGGTGTTGGGATTCAGCGCGACGATCGAGGAGAGATAGAGGTTGTCGCCGCCGCCCGGGCTGCGCAGGGCCTGGTTCCAGGGCGTGCCGTTGCCGGTGCCGACATAGAGCAGGTCCAGGTCGGGATCATAGGCCATGCCGTCCCAGACGGTGCCGCCGCCGCCCAGTTTCCACCACTCGCCGTTCCAGGTCTTCACGGCCTCGGCCAGTTCGGGTTGTTCGAACGGAAGCGAGGGATCTCCGGGAACCGTCCACCAGCGCCAGGCCTGCTTTCCGGTTTCGGCGTCGTAGGCGGTGACATAGCCGCGAACGCGGTATTCAGCGCCGCCATTGCCGATGATGACCTTGCCTTTGACGACGCGGGGGGCGCCGGTGATGGTGTAGGGCAGAGACGTGTCGGTGGTCTGCACCGACCAGACTTCCTTGCCGGTCTTTCCGTCCAGCGCCACCAGACGGCCGTCCAGCACGCCGAGATAGATCTTGCCGTTCCACGCCGCGACGCCGCGGTTCACGACATCGCAGCACGCATCCGCGCCCTTCACGCGATCGACGCCGGGATCGTACTCCCACAGCTTCTTGCCGGTATGGATGTCGTAGGCTTTCACCATGCTCCACGCGGTGGAGACGTACATCACGTCGTCGACCACGATGGGCGTCGCTTCCTGTCCGCGTTCGGTGTCGATGTCGGCGTACCAGGCGAGGCCCAGATTCTGGACGTTCGAGGCGTTGATCTGGTCAAGCGGGCTGAAGCGCTGTTCGGAATAGGTGCGGCCCGTCGCCAGCCACGAGCCGGGCTCCTTGTCCGCGGCGATCATCCGGGCGGCGTCCACCGCCGCGGCGCCAGGCGCGGTTTGAACGGCCGCCGGCTGGTCGACAGCCGCGACGGTCTCCTCTTCAACCGCGCTCGTCTTGCAACCGGACATCAGGGCCGCCGCAGCCACGGCTAAGCCCAGGAACATGGACCGCATCGATTTTCTCCTCCCGCAGCGACGCCGAGCCTGTCGCCGGCTGGCCTCGTCCCGCTTTGTCTTTCCCGTTTTCGGGTCGCGCGCAAAGTAGAAGCCTGAGCGCCGCGCGGCAACAGGTGTGCGTAATGGAGATTCTGTCCTGAAATCAGCCCATTGCGACGTAGCGCTCGTCGAGGGCGTCCAGCGCGCTCTTTGGCGTGTGGGTTTCCGCGATCAGATTGCGGAAACTCGACGGGGCGAAACCGCCGTCGATCACATGGTCGATCAGGTGGAAGAACGGGGCCCAGTAGCCATTCTCGGACAGGAAGGCCATCGGCTTCCGGTGCAGCGAGAGCTTGGCCCAGGACAGGGTCTCGATCGCCTCCTCAAGCGTGCCGATGCCGCCCGGCAGCACCACGAAGGCGTCGGCCTCTTCAAACAGGATCTGCTTGCGTTCATGCATGGTGTCGACGAGGCGGTGCTCGACCTCGTCCAGCACGCCTTCGATCTTGCGCAGGAAATGCGGCATCACGCCCAGCACCTCGCCGCCGGCCTCGTGCGCGGCTTCGGCCGTACGGCCCATGAGGCCGACATTGCCGCCGCCATAGACCAGACGCCATTTGCGCGCGGCGATCGCCTTGCCGAGTCGGGACGCGAGGTCGAGATAGGCCGAGTCGACCTCGTTCGAGGACCCGCAATAGACTGTTACGGATTTGATTCCGCTCATGTGAACTCCTTGTAGTCGGTCAGAATGCGCCGGTTCGCGAAGCGGGGAAAGTGCGCTTTGCGCTTGCCTTCGGCGCGTGTTTGGGCTGGCGAGGCGCGGCTGCGCTCTCTAGATAGGAATGCGTATGGCTCATTCTCCACGATCCCACTCCTCCGGCCCGCCGGGCGCCGACGTCGACGCTATCGAGAGCGGGAATGCGGGTCTGGGCGTCACGCTGGGGCGGATGGGGATGATCCTCGCCCGCCCGGAGTTGAAGCGCTGGCGTCCGCTGATGGCGCTTGCGCTGGCTCTGACGCTCGCCGCCAAGGTGTTCGCCGTGATCTCGCCGGTCTATTTCGGCGACGCCATCAACAAGCTCAGCGGTCCCGACGCCGCGATGGCGTCCGTCGGGCTGCTGCTGGTGTGGTGGACAGGCGCGCGCATTCTTGCGTCCAACCTGCCTTACATCCGCGATGCGCTGTTCGCGCCGGTCAGCCAGGAGGCGCAGCGGATGATCGCCGTCGACGCCTACGGCCACGCCCAGAATCTTTCGCTGGCCTTTCACCAGACGCGGCGCACCGGCGCGCTCAACCGGGTAATCGACCGGGGCGTGCAGGCGCTGGATTTCCTGATCCGCTTTCTCGGTTTCAACATCGCCCCGACGCTGATCGAGTTGACGCTGGCGGCGGGCGTTCTCGCGTTTCGCTATTCGCCGCTGGCCGCTCTGACGGCCGTCGCCACGGTGGCCGTCTATGCGGTCTACACATTCTTCGTCACCAATATGCGGGTGGCGCAGCGCCGACGCTATAACGAGGTCGACACCGAGTTGCGCGCCCGTTCGGTGGACAGCCTGACCAATTTCGAGACCGTGAAGGCGTTCGCCGCCGAGGCGCGCGAGACCGAGCGGTATTCCGATGCGATGCGCGCCTTCAACCGCGAGTCCGTGCGGCTGTCGCGGTCGATGGCGCTGCTGAACTCCGGTCAGGACATCATCATGGCGCTGGGGCTGACGGCGGTGGCGGCGCTGACCGCGCTGGCGACTTTCAACGGGCGCGTTCAGGCCGGCGACATGGCGGCGGTGGTGTTGATCATGACCAACCTCTATCGCCCGTTGAACGTCCTTGGCTTCGCCTTCCGCGAAATCCGTCAGGGCGCGGTGGACCTTGAGAAGCTCTACGGGCTGATGGGGATGAAGGCGGAAGTGGCGGATGCGCCGGACGCCCGGGATTATCGTCCCAGCGGCGGCGAAGTCTCGTTCGAACATGTCTCGTTCGCGCACGACGCCCGTTCGGCCGGTCTCAGCGACGTCAGCTTCAAGGTTCCCGCCGGGCGGAAGATCGCGATCGTAGGACCCTCGGGATCGGGCAAGTCGACGCTGCTCAAGCTGCTGTTCCGCTTCTACGACACGCAGTCCGGCTCGGTGCTCGTCGACGGCCAGGATGTGCGCACGCTGAAGCAGGCGAGCCTGCGCAGCGCGATCGGGCTGGTGCCGCAGGAGGTCGTCCTGTTCAACACCAGCCTGCGCGAGAACCTTATCTACGGGCGGCCGGAGGCCTCCGACGCGGAGGTGATGGACGCCGCGCGCCGGGCTCAGCTCGGCGCCTTCATCGAGTCGCTTCCGCAAGGTCTGGAAACGCGGGTGGGCGAGCGTGGCGTGAAGCTGTCGGGCGGTGAACGCCAGCGCGTCGGCATTGCGCGCGCGATCCTCAGAGACCCGTGCATCCTGGTGCTCGACGAAGCCACCTCGGCGCTGGATTCGGCCACCGAGGCGGAGGTGCAGGCGGCGCTGGACGAGGCCGCGCGCGGCCGCACCACGCTGATGGTTGCGCACCGACTGTCGACCGTCGCCGCCGCCGACGAAATCGTCGTGCTGCGGGAAGGGCGCATCGTCGAGCGCGGCACGCACGCCGAGCTGTTGTCGCAAGGCGGACTGTACGCCGATCTGTGGGCGCGCCAGGCGCGTACACATGAGGCCATGCGGGCGGAGCAGGAAGGCGTTGTGTGAGTTGACGCCAGGACGACGAACGGCCCGGAACACTGGAGAAACGACATGACCACGGCGCACGATTTCGAGTTCACCTCCATTCGCGGCGAACCGCTGCCGATGAGCCAGTTCGCCGGCAAGGTGGTGCTGGTCGTGAATGTCGCTTCGAAGTGCGGGCTGACGCCGCAATATGACGGGCTGGAAAAGCTCTACACCGAGATGAAAGACAAGGGTCTGGTGGTTCTCGGCGTGCCCTGCAACCAGTTCCTGTTTCAGGAGCCGGGCAATGAGGCCAAGATCGAAGAGTTCTGTCGCCTGACTTACGGCGTCGATTTCCCGATGACCTCAAAGAACGATGTGAAGGGCAAGAAGGCCCATCCCTTGTTCGTCTGGCTGAAGGAGGCGCTCGGCAAGGACGCCGTGCCGTCGTGGAATTTCCAGAAACAGCTGATCGGCAAGGACGGGCAGGCGATCGCCACGTTCGGACCGCGCACGGAGCCGGGCGATCCGAATTTGCGTGCGGCGATCGAGGCGGCGCTGGCCTAGCGCCGCCCGACCGCTCTTTCCGGGGTCTAGAGGCGTTCGATCCGGCGCGCGGCCTCGTCGATGGCGTCGGCCATCGCCTGCGCGTCCTCGTCGGACGGCGCGCCCTGATCGAAGCGCAGCCGGATCGCCAGCTTCAGGTTCTCCATGGCGCGAACGATGGGCGCGCTGCGCGCGGCGTTCGGCGCGCCCGAGGCGGCCTTGATGCGGGCGAGGATGGCGTCGACCGTTTCGCGGTCGCTGGCCAGCGTCTGCTGTCCGGCTTCGGTGAGGCGGTAGCGCTTGCGGCCCTCGCTCGTATCGTCGATCGCGATCAGCTCCTGTTCGTCGAGCAGGGCGAGAACCGGGTAGATGGCTCCGGGGCTGGGGCTGTACTGGCCGCCCGTCATCTCCTCGATGGCGCGGATGATGTCGTAGCCGTGGCGCGGCTCCTCGCCGATCAGATGCAGCGCGAGCAGCCGCAGGTCGCCGTGACCGAACAGGCGCCGGCCACGGCCGCGTCCGCCCGGGTGTCCCGGACCGCCGAAGCGGCCGCCGCCGCGCCGGCCGAAGCCTTCTCCAAATCCATCCCCGAATCCGCCGCGGGCGGCGAACAGGGCCTCCATGCGGTGGTGGCGGTGATGTCCAAAATGGCGTTTCATGTATCGACCTTCTTTCGTAGTGTTTTCGATATATCGAAAATAGGTCGTGAGTTACGAAAGTCAACAGATCTCGACCGCCCGGTGTGTCGGGCGCTGAAAAGCTCTAAAAAACAGGGGTCGGGCGGCTGGCGCGGTTAGACGTCGGGGCTCTCGGTGGGGATGTCGCGGGCGTGCATCCACTGGATCAGCGGCTTCAGCGGCAGAATCCAGCACACGCCGACGACCGGGAAGTAGAGGAGTTTCCAGGCCCAGTGGCCGGACGCCACGATATCTCCGACGAGGGCGGCCACCGCGACGTAGCAGACCAGCCAGGCCAGAATGGCGAGGGCGCCGACAAGCTTGCGGATGCGGGGCGACGACATGGGCGTTTCCGGGTGCGGCCGACAGGTTCAGGAACCGTGTCCTGCGGCTATGGAGCCAGTTTTCGCGACCTTTCACATATCGCATAAGCGCGCAATGTCAGAACCCGCGTCAAATCCCCTGATCCCCGCCAAAGGCGCCGGCCTCGTGCGCATCTGGCTGCTCGTCGTCGCCGCCATGGTTTACGGGATGATCCTGGTGGGCGGCGCGACGCGCCTCACCGATTCCGGCCTCTCGATCACCGAATGGAAACCGCTTCTGGGCGCGATCCCGCCGATGAACGAGCGGGACTGGGCCGATGCGTTCGCCAACTATCAGGCCAAGACGGCGCAGTTTCACCAGATGAACCCCAACATGGATCTTGGGGGCTTCAAGGCGATCTACTGGTGGGAGTGGGCGCACCGCGAGCTGGGGCGGACCATCGGCGTCGTTTTCGCCTTGCCATTGCTGGCTTTCTGGCTGACCGGCCGGACCACGCGCAAGCTGATGCCCCACCTTCTGGTGTTGTTCGCGCTGGGCGGACTTCAGGGCCTGATCGGCTGGTGGATGGTGGCCTCGGGGGTCAACACGGAACTGGTCACGGTCGCGCCCTACAGGTTGATGACCCACTTCTGCCTGGCGCTGCTGATTATCTGTTACTGCTTCTGGTTATGGATGGAGCTGGGCGGGAAGGCCCGTCCGCCGGCCCCGGACGCGGCGCGGCTGTGGGCGCGCGGGCTTCTGGCGGTGGCGGCCGTGCAGATGGCGCTTGGCGCGCTGGTCGCGGGTCTCGACGCCGGCCGCGGCTATACCGATTGGCCGATGATGGCCGGCCGGATCGTCCCCGAGGCGATGTGGGCGCTGGACCCGTTCTGGCGCAATTTCCTCGAAAACGAGGCGACCACCCAGTTCATGCACCGGATGACCGCTTATTTGCTGCTGATCGCCGCACTTGTCGCCGCTGTCCGCTTCCGGGAGGCCAAGGGGGCCGGATTCGTCCTGTTTGCGGGGCTGGTGGGCTGGCAGGCGGTGCTGGGCGTGCTGACGCTGGTCAACGCCGCCCCTCTGGACCTTTCGCTCACCCATCAGGCGCTTGGAACCGTGGTTCTGCTGGGGGCGGTGCGGCTGGTCTGGCGCACCTCCGTTCGCTCAGAAACCGTTGGGGAAGGGGCGAGCGCTCCGGCCTGAGCGGACGCCCCGGAGGTCCTTCCGGCGTTTCCCGGCGCGGGGGCGGTTAATCCGGGGGGAAGGCGAGTTGACAAAGGTCCGCCCCGCCTGTAGCTGCACGCCTTCGTTTTCCAGACGCCCAATTCAATCAGGAAAGGCTCCGCGCGGGAGCAATGAAAACCTTTGTAGCAAAGCCTGGCGAGGTCGAGAATAAGTGGGTCGTTATCGACGCTGAAGGCGTCGTCGTCGGCCGTCTCGCCTCTTATGTCGCCAAGCGCCTGCGCGGCAAACACCGCGCCGATTTCACGCCGCACGTGGATACGGGCGATCATGTCGTCATCATCAATGCGGACAAGGCGGTCTTCACCGGCTCCAAGATGACCGACAAGACCTATTACCGTCACACGGGCCATCCGGGCGGCATCAAGGAAACCACGCCGCAGAAGATCCTCTCGGGCAAGTTCCCCGAGCGTGCGATCCAGCTCGCCGTGAAGCGCATGATGCCGAAGGAAAGCTCGCTGTCGCGTCAGCAGTTCGGCAAGCTGCGCGTCTACGCCGGCGCCAAGCATCCGCACGAAGCTCAGAACCCTGAAACGGTCGACTTCAAGTCGATGAACTCCAAGAACGTGAAGGCCGCCTGATCATGTCCGTGGACAGCCTGCAAGACATCGGCTCCCTCGGCGCCTCGACCGCGCCGGCCGCTGCTCCCGCCGAACCCAAGATCGACAATCTCGGCCGCGCCTATGGCACCGGCCGCCGCAAGACCGCCACGGCGCGCGTCTGGATCAAGCGCGGAACCGGCAAGATCACGGTCAACGGCAAGGACCAGGAAGAATACTTCGCGCGTCCCGTGCTGCGCATGGTGATCCGCCAGCCGCTCGAAATGGCCAAGCGCGAAACCGAGTTCGACGTGATCTGCACCGTTTCCGGTTCGGGTCTGTCCGGCCAGGCCGGCGCCGTGCGTCACGGCATCGCCCGTGCGCTGGTTGCGTTCGAACCCGATCTGCGCCCGGTGTTGAAGCCCGGCTCCTTCCTCACGCGCGACCCGCGCGCGGTCGAGCGGAAGAAGTACGGCAAGGCCAAGGCCCGACGTTCGTTCCAGTTCTCGAAGCGCTAGCGCGTTTCGCGACGCGACTATTCGAGGGCGCTTCGGGAAACCGGAGCGCCCTTTTGGTTTATCGCCTGCCTGACTTCCACCTGGGCAATCGGGATCGCTCATGCACATACGCCCCGCGCGCGATGAAGACTGGGACAGCATCTGGTCCATCATCGGCCCGACCATCCGGGCCGGCGAAACCTACACGCTCGATCGCGAGATGAGCGAGGCCGATGCGCGAGCCTATTGGCTGGGTCCGGACAAGGAGACCTTTGTGGCCGAAGCGGAAGGCGCGGTCCTCGGCACTTATTATTTGCGCGCCAATCAGGCGGGCGGCGGCGCCCATGTCTGCAATTGCGGGTACATGACCGGCGCCCAATCGGTCGGGCGCGGCGTCGCCCGTCAGATGTGCCTGCACTCGATGCAGCTCGCCCGCGCGCGCGGTTTTCGGGCCATGCAGTTCAATTTCGTGGTCAGCACAAATGAGCGCGCCGTTCGCCTGTGGGAGTCGCTCGGGTTTGCGGTCGTGGGCCGGCTGCCGGAGGCTTTCCGACACCCATCGAAGGGCTATGTCGACGCATTGGTGATGTATCAGGCGCTTTGAGCAGGTTGTGCGCATGAAACCGAAAGTTTTCATCGACGGCGAGGCCGGCACCACCGGCCTGCAGATTCGGCAGCGGCTGGAAGGCCGCGCCGATCTCGAGGTCGTTTCGATCGATCCGGACAAGCGCAAGGACGCCGGCGCCCGCCGCGAAATGCTCAACGGCGCGGACGCCGTGATCCTGTGTCTGCCGGACGACGCGGCGCGCGAAGCGGTCGCGATGATCTCCAATCCCGACGTGGTGGTGATCGACGCCTCGACCGCGCATCGCGTCGCCGAAGGCTGGATGTACGGGTTTCCGGAAATGGCGCCTGGCCAGCGCGAGGCGATCCGCGTCTCCCGGCGCATCGCCAATCCGGGCTGCTATCCCACCGGCTTCATCGCGCTGGTCGCGCCGCTGCTGCGGGCGGGGCTGGTCCCCAAGGACTTCCCGATCACCGTGAACGCGGTCTCCGGCTATTCCGGCGGCGGCAAGGGGCTCATCGCCGAGTTCGAGGGCGAGACGCCTGCGCCGGACGCCTTCCGTTCCTACGGGCTGACGCTGGCGCACAAGCATGTGCCGGAGATGACGGCCTATGCCGGGCTGGCGCACCCGCCCGTATTCGCTCCGGCGGTCGGCCGGTTCGCGCAGGGCATGCTTGTTGAGGTCCCGTTGCAGCTGTGGGCGTTGCCGGGCGAGGTCTCCACGGACCGGCTGCGCACGACGCTCGCCGAGGCGTATGAAGGCGAGCGCTTTGTCGAGGTTGCAAGCGCCGGCGATACGGCTGGGCTGCAGTCCGTGCGCGCGGGCGCCGCGGGCTATGTCGCGGGCCTTGATCCTGAAGCGCTCAACGGCACCAACCGGCTGAGGCTGTTTGCGTTCGGCAACGACAAGACACGCCAGGCGCGGCTGGTCGCCTTGCTCGACAATCTCGGCAAGGGCGCGTCCGGCGCGGCGGTGCAGAATCTCAATCTGGCGCTCGGACTGGACGAAGGCGCCGGTCTCGACAACGCGGGATAGGCGGCGCGACGGATGAAACGAACCAAGCTCCACGTTGAAAGACACGCCGTCGATCGCATCGGCTGGTTGCGCGCGGCGGTGCTCGGCGCCAATGACGGCATCGTCTCTACCGCCAGCCTCATCATCGGGGTCGCGGCCGCATCGGCCGCGCGGGGCGAAATCCTCGTCGCAGGCATCGCAGCGCTCGTCGCCGGGGCCATGTCGATGGCGGCCGGCGAATATGTATCGGTCAGTTCGCAGCTCGACGCCGAACGCTCCGATCTGGCGCGCGAACGCCAGGAACTGAAGGACGATCCCGAATATGAACTCGACGAGCTGACGCAGATCTATGTCAGCCGCGGGCTGGATCAGGAGCTTGCCCGCAAGGTCGCCGAACAGCTCACCGCCAAGGATGCGCTGGCGGCGCACGCGCGCGACGAACTCAACATAACCGAAGTCACCGCGGCTCGGCCGCTGCAGGCGGGGCTGACCTCCGCCGTCACCTTTGCAAGCGGGGCGATCCTGCCTCTGGCTGTGGTCGTGTTCGCGCCGCTCAACACGCTGGTCTGGGCGGTTTCGATCGCCTCGCTGGCCTTCCTCGCCCTGCTGGGGGCGGTCGGCGCGCGCGCCGGCGGCGCCGCCATGACGCGGGCCGTGATCCGAGTCACCTTCTGGGGCGCGATCGCCATGGCGCTCACCGCGTTGATCGGCAAGCTGTTCGGCGCCGTCGTCTAACGCCGTCCGATGCGTTCCAGATAGGCGATCAGTTCGGCTGGACGGTCGGTCTGCAGAATGCTGGCGCCGTTGGCGAGCAGCGGGTCGACGCCCTCAGAGGGTTTCCCCTCCGCGATCAGCTGGTCGGGCGCGCCCAGCGCGTTGATCCACATGCGGCTGTCGCTCTGCATGGCGGCGGCGTGGGTGTCGCGGGTGTTGAAGCCCGGATCGATATGGATCACCTCCGGCGTCAGCGCCGAGGAGACCTCCCGCGTGGTTTCCAGCGAATGCGCGCGCGGCATCGGCAGGGCGTGCGGCTGGATGGCGACGAATTTCTTCAGGTGATCGGTCCCGTCGTTGAAGAACAGCACCTGATCGATCATGCCCGCTTCGATCACACGGCTGATCACCGGCTCGACGGCGTCGGCCTTGAGGTCGAGGTCCAGCAGCGCGCGGTCCTTCGCGGCGGCCAGAGCCTGCATCAGCGTGGGCGGGTGCAGGTCGGTCGGCGCGCCCTTCGCGTCGACAAGTTCAAGCGCGGCGAACTGATCGAAGGTCATGTCCCGGACCGCGCCGGAGCCCGTGGTCGTCCGGTCGACCTTGGCGTCATGCATCAGCACCGGAACGCCGTCGCGGGTGAGGCGCACGTCGATCTCGATGATGTCGACGCCCATGGCGATCGCGCCTTCGATGGCGTCAATCGAATTTTCCGGCGAGACCGCGTGCGCGCCGCGGTGAGCCGCAACCAGCACGCGCGTGTTTTGCGCGTCCTTCAGCGTCGCCATGATCTCCGCCGCCGGGCTCGCGGTCTGGGCAAGGGCAGGCGGCGCGATGGCGAGAAGCAGCGAAAACAGCAGTGCGCGCATGTCCGGTTCTCCTGTGACCGGGCCGGTCTACCAGACGCGCATGACGCTTCGACGTCAGCCCGAGCGCCCGGGGCGGACACTCCGTCCCGTGAAACTCCGGCTAGGTCGCCGCCGCGTCCTTCGCGCGGATGGCGGCGAGCGTTTCCAGCACATAGCCGCCGGGCGCCGGAGCGGCGCTCTCGACGGGCGCGGGCGGCTCGACCTCCTCGCCGGACTGGCCTCGCAGCCAGTCGGCCCACACCGGCCACCACGACCCGGGACGCTCCTCGGCGCCGTCGACCCAGGAGGCGTAGGTCGTCGGCAGCACGTCGCGCGTCCAGTAGCGGTATTTGCGGGCGTCGGGCGGGTTCACCACGCCGGCGATGTGGCCGGAGTCGGCGAGCAGGAAGGTCACGTCGCCGCCGAAGAGGTGCGCGCCCTTGTAGACCGAATCCGGCGGCGAAATGTGGTCCTTGCGCGCGGCGTGCAGGAATACCGGCGTTTCGATCATGCCGAGATCGGCGGTCGTGTCCTCGATCTCGAAAGCGGCGTTGGCGAGCGCGTTGGAGATGTAGAGCCGGCGCAGGCTCTGAAGATGCAGAGGGCCCGGCAGATTGGTCTGGTCCGAGTTCCAGTAGAGCAGGTCGAACGCCTTGGGCTCTTCGCCGAGAAGATAGCGCTGCTCGGCGTACCGCCACACGAGGTCTTCGGGACGAAGCAGGTTGAAGGCGTCGCGCATGGCCTCGCCCGGCATCACGCCTCCGGCTTCGGCGATGATGGTTTCGATCTCACCGATGCCCGCCTCGTCGACGAAAAGGCCGAGATCGCCCGGTTCCGAGAAATCCGTCTGCGCCGCCAGCAGAGACAGCGAAGCGATGCGGTCATCGTCTTCGTCCGCAAGACGTGCGGCGAGAAGCGAGGCGAGGGCCCCGCCCACGCAATAGCCGGCGACATTCACCGGCGCGTCGTGCGCGTCGTGGATCCAGTCCAGAGCGGCGCGTCCGCCCAGCTTGAGATAATCGTTCCAGTCAAAGTCCCTGATCGCGTGGTCCGCCGATCGCCACGACACCATGTAGACGGTGAAGCCCTGATCCCGCAGCCAGGCGACCAGCGAGTTCGCCGGCGTCAGGTCGAGCACGTAGAACTTGTTGATCCAGGGCGGAAAGATCAGCAGCGGCCGTTCGAACACCAGATCGCTCGCAGCCTCGTAGCGGATCAGTTCGATCAGTTCGTTGCGGAACACCACATCGCCCGGCGTCACCGCCAGCGAAACGCCAAGCTCGAACGCGGTCATGTCGGTCTGGGGCACGCTCGGCCGGCCATTGCTGCCCGCCAGGTCCGACTGGAGGCGGTCGAGGCCGCGCTTCACGGACTCGCCCTGGCTGTCGAACAGGGCGCGCAGCGCGCGCGGATTGCCCGAAAGCGTGTTCGAGGGCGCATAGGCGGCGACCGCCTGACGCAGAAAGAAGGCCGCGCGCCGGCGCTGAATGTCGGTGAGGCCCGGCGCCGCCTGCGCCAGATCCTCCGCCCAGGCGGCCATCACCAGATAGGAGCGGCGGATGAAATCGAAGACAGGATTCTCACGCCATGCCGGGTCGGCGAAGCGCGCATCGGCGTCGGCCTGCGGGGAGGGCTCGCCCGAGGCGAGCCGGTGCATCATGTCCGACTGGCGGTTATAGAGGTCCATCTGCACGTCGACGACGGCCTCCGGGTGTTCGGCGAAGGCGTTGGCCAGCGCGCGGATCGCGGCGGCGGCGGCCGGGCTGCCCGAGCCCTGCGCCATTCCGGCCGAGCGGATCAGCTCGCTGAACTGATTATTCAGGGATTGCAGGTCCATGCCCGGCCATGGGCCGGTTCCGTCGCCGAATGCGCCGCTGTCGTCGTGACCGTTTCCGCTGTTCATCGTCGGGCTGTTCCGGCTTTCCGTGCTGAGTCCGCAGCGTCACGATCCTATGATCGCGGTGAACAAAGGCGCTCGCCAAACCCGGCGACGGTCACTAGGTATTATCGGTAGGGCGTGCAATCAAACGCCGAGTGCACAGCATCTGTGGCTGATTCCCATGAGCGACCTCAGACTTACGGCAAAAAGCATCGGCGCAATCGCGCTGGGCGCCGCATTTCTGGGCGGCTGCGCCAACCTGATGACGCGCTCCACCGTGGCGCCGGAATGGTTTGACGCCAAGGCAAAGGAAGTCGCGGGCGAGGGCTATCCCTCCCTGTCCACGGTTCCGCAGCTCGAGCCCGACCGCGCCGACGCCGTGCAGGCCTATGACAGCGAAGTCGCCCGCCTGAAGGCGCTCGCCGCCGATATCGAGGCCCGGGCGGCCGCGATCGAGGTCGCCACGCCGGAGGAAATCCGAGCTAGGGCTGCGCAGTTGCGCGCAATCGCGGAAGGCAGGCAGATTCCGGACGAAGGTTCCGAATCCGGCGAGGCGCCTTAACCGCGCCCTGTTCAAGGGGCAAAAATTCCAGTAGCCGCCGTCTGTGAACGGCAAGATAGAACATTATACCCCTCCGGTCGAAACGGACCGGATGCTGGTTCAGCACAGGTGACGCGTCATGCGTTTGGACTTTCACAAGATCCGCCGACTGCCCCCTTATGTCTTCGAGCGCGTAAACAAGTCGAAGGCCGCCCTGCGGGCCAGGGGCGTCGACATCATCGACCTCGGCATGGGCAATCCCGATCTGCCGACCCCGCCGCACATCGTCGACAAGCTGTGCGAGGCGGCGCGCAATCCGGACGCGCACGGCTATTCCGCCTCGCGCGGCATCAAGGGGCTGCGCAAGGCGCAAGCCGCCTACTACGAACGCCGCTTCGGCGTCAGCCTCAATCCCGACACCGAGATCGTCGTCACGCTGGGATCGAAGGAGGGCTTCGCCAATCTCGCGCAGGCGATCACCTCGCCGGGCGATACGATCATCGTTCCTAACCCGTCCTACCCCTTGCACTCGTTCGCCTTCATCATCGCCGGCGCCTCGGTGCGCTCGGTGCAGGCGCATTCGCCGGAGGAGTATCTCTCCAGCCTCGGGCGCGCGGTCGCGCACTCGGTTCCGCCGCCCACCGCCATGGTGCTGTGCTATCCGGCCAACCCCACCGCGCAGGTGGTCGACCTCGACTTCTACAAGGAGGCCGTCGCTTTCGCGAAGAAGCACGAGATCTGGATTCTCTCGGACCTCGCCTACACCGAAATCTATTTCGACGATCCGCCGCCCTCGATCCTTCAGGTGCCGGGCGCGAAGGACATCGCGGTCGAATGCACCACCATGTCGAAGACCTACAACATGGCGGGATGGCGGGTCGGTTTCGCCGCCGGCAATGAGCGCCTGATCGACGCCCTCGCGCGCGTGAAATCGTATCTCGACTATGGCGCGTTCACGCCGATCCAGGTCGCGGCGGCGGCGGCGCTCAACGGTCCGCAGGATTGCGTGGACAAGTCGCGCGAGATCTACCGCTCGCGGCGCGACGCCATGGTGGAAAGCTTCGGGCGCGCCGGCTGGGAGATTCCCAAGCCCACCGCCTCGATGTTCTGCTGGGCCCGGATTCCCGAACCGCTGCGCCATATGGGCTCCGTGGATTTCTCGCTCAAACTGATCGAGGAAGCCGGGGTGGCGGTTGCGCCCGGAGCGGGCTTTGGCGAACACGGCGATGAATATGTCCGGCTTGCGCTGGTCGAGAACGAACAGCGCATCCGCCAGGCCGCCCGCAACATCCGCAAATTCCTTGGCGGGTATGGCGGCAATGTCAGCACGGACGGCGGCGACGCCGCGTCCAGGAAGGGGCCGGGGTCCGGCCGAACGAAGAGCGTCGCCGAATGAGTTTGCGTGAATCTGGAAAACTGCGTCTCGGCGTCGCTGGGCTCGGCACGGTCGGCGCGGGCCTGCTGCGTCTGGTCGAGCGGCAGGCGGAGCTGCGCATTCCCGGCAAGGTGGAGGTGACGGCGGTCTCCGCGCGCAACCGTTCGCGCGATCGCGGCGTGGATATTTCCGGCATGCGCTGGGTCGACGACCCGGTGGAACTGGCGCGCGGCGATGACGTCGACGTTCTGGTCGAGCTTGTCGGCGGCGCGGACGGTCCGGCCAAGCTGGCGGTCGAAGCCGCGATGAAGGCCGGCAAGCCGGTGGTCACCGCCAACAAGGCGCTGATCGCCGAACACGGTATGGAGATCGCGCGCCTGTCCGAAACGCATGGCGCGCCGATCCTGTTCGAGGCGGCGGTGGCCGGCGCCATCCCCATCGTGCGGTCTCTGCGCAATTCGCTGTCGGGCGTTCAGGTCACGCGCGTGTCGGGGATTCTCAACGGCACCTGCAACTACATCCTCAGCGAGATGCTGCGGACGGGCGCGGCCTATGAAGACGTGCTCGCCGATGCGCAGCGCCTCGGCTACGCCGAGGCCGACCCTTACCTCGACGTCTCCGGCATGGACGCTGCGCACAAGGTGCTGATCCTCGCCGCCATCGCGTTCGGCGCCCAGCCTGATTTCAGCCAGGTGCATGTCGAGGGCGTCAGCGAGGTCGAGGCGATGGACATCGCGCTGGCCAACCGTTTCGACTACCGCATCAAGCTGGTCGCCGAGGCGTTTCGCACCAATGGCGTGCGCAACGGCGCCGGCCGCTCCGCCGCGGGCGTGCAATGCCGCGTCGGCCCGGTGCTGGTGCGGATGGATCATCCGCTGGCGCAGGTCGACGGCCCGCTCAACGCCGTGGTGGTGGAGGGCGAGCCTGTCGGGCGTCTCACCTTCACCGGGCCGGGCGCGGGCGCCGGGCCGACGGCCGCCGCCGTCATGGGCGACATCGCGCGCCTGTTCGAAGGCGATCTCGGTCCGCCGCTCGGCCGCGCGCCGGATGCGCTCGAAGAGCTGATCCACGAGCCGCGCCCGGAGATGGATCAGGGATCGTTCTTCATCGGCGCCAAGCTGATGGACCGCGCCGGCGTGCTCTCGGATCTCGCCGAGGCGCTGGGCGATTCCGAAGTGTCGATCGACAAGATCATCCAGGATTCGGCGGGCGAGACCGGCGCCGCGCCGGTCGCCGTGATGACGCATATGTGCCCGCGTTCCGCCGTGGTGGCGGCCCTGAAACGGGTCGAGGACCAGAACATCGCGGTGGACAAGCCGCGCTTGCTGCGGATCGAAACCCGCTCCTGAGCAGCTGTCCGGGAAGGCGGATGTGATAGGGTCCGTCCGGTTGAGTCCGTTGCGGCGTCCGATCCGCCGCTGCGCTTGTGAGGCCCGCCTCGTCCGGAGGGCCAGGGAGACGACATGACGCCTGCAGGCACCTCCGATTCCACCTTCGGTTTCGCGTTGACGCGCGCCACGGAGGCCGCCGCCATGGCCGCGGCGGCCCTTGCCGGTCGCGGCGACGAGATGGCCGCCGATCTCGCCGCGGATTCCGCGATGGTGCGCGCGCTGTCGGGCGTCGCCATGAAGGGGCGGGTGGTCGTCGGCGACGGCGCCGGCGGCGAGGGCGGGGTCCTCGGGCGCGGGTATGTCGCCGGAGATGGGCGCGGCGAGGACATCGATCTGGCGCTGACGGCGCTGGAAGGCTCGACGCTCGCGGCCAAGGCCATGCCGAACGCGCTCTCGGTGATCGCCGCCGGCCGGCGCGACGTGTTTCTGCCCTCGCCGGACATCTACATGGACAAGATCGCGGTGGGTCCCGGACTGGAATCCGCCGGCGTCGATCTCGACGCGCCAGCCGGCGAGAACGCGCTACGGGTCGCGCGCGCCAAGGGCGTCGACGTGCGCGAGATCACCGCCTGCGTTCTCGATCGTCCGCGCCACGAGAAGATCATCGCCGACCTCCGGCGCGCCGGCGCGCGCGTGAATCTGATCGGAGACGGCGACGTCGCGGCGATCATCGCCACCACGATGCCGCAGGCCGGGATCGACATGTATGTCGGGCAGGGCGGCGCGCCCCAGGGCGTGCTGGCGGCTGCCGCCCTCAAATGCGTCGGCGGCCAGATGTATGCGCGGCTCGCCCTGCGCTCGTCCGAAGACAAGCGGCTGGCGCATGAAGCCGGCATCGAACGCATCAACGACATTTTCGCGCTTGAGGATCTGGTGAAGGGCGACGCCGTGTTCGTCGCCACCGGCGTAACCTCCGGATCGCTTCTCGAAGGGGTGACGCTCGCGGACGGGTTCGTTTCGGCCGAAACGCTGCTGATGAGTTCGCGCGACGGCGTGGTGCGCCGCATCCGCATGCGCGCGCCCGATACGCAGGCCGGAGGCGCCGGCGAATGAGCGAGGCCGCGCGCGCGTTTCTCGGCGTCGAGCGATCGCTAACCGGCAAGGTGTGGAAGGCGCGTCCGTGCGACGAGACGCTCGCGGCTGAACATGCTCGCCGCCTGAACGCGCCGGATCTGGTCGGGCGGCTGCTCGCGGCGCGCGGCGTCGGGGTCGACGACGCCGAGCTGTTTCTCAATCCCACGCTGAAAGACTTGTTTCCCGATCCCTCGACCTTCGCCGACATGGATCTGGCGGCCGCCGCCATTCTCGACGCCATCGTCGACGGGCGTCCGCTGGCGATCTTCGCCGACTACGACGTCGACGGCGGCACCTCCTCGGCCATTCTCACGCGCTACATGCGGGCATGGGGGCGCGAGCCGCTGCTTTATGTGCCGGACAGGCTGACCGAAGGCTTCGGCCCCACGCCGGGCGCGTTCCGGGCGCTGAAGGAGAAGGGCGCCGAGCTTGTCGTCACCGTCGATTGCGGCGCGGCGGCGATCGACGCGCTGCGCACCGCCGCCGACATCGGCCTCGACGTCGTGGTGATGGACCACCACCTCATGCATGACGACCACACGCCGCCGACGCTGGCGCTGGTCAATCCGAACCGCCCGGACGACCGTTCGGGGTGCGGTCATCTCGCGGCCGCGGGCGTGGTGTTCGTTCTGGTCGTGGCGCTCAACCGGCTGGCGCGCGAACGCGGACTTGCGCCCGAGGGCGGCTTGCCCGACCCGATGCGCTGGCTTGATCTCGCGGCGCTGGGCACGCTTTGCGACATGGCTCCGTTGCAGGGCGTCAACCGCGCGTTCGCCACGCGCGGCCTGCAGGTGCTGGCGCGGCAGGAGAACGCCGGGCTCGCCGCGCTCGCGCAGGTCGCCAACATCGAGGCGCCGAACAGCGTCTACCACGCAACCTTCCTGCTCGGGCCGAGGCTCAATGCGGGCGGGCGGATCGGCGATCCCTGGCTGGCGGCGAAGCTGCTCGCCACCGACGACCGCGCCGAGGCGATCCGGCTGGCCGAGATCCTTCACGACCTCAACATGCAGCGCAAGGATGTCGAAAACGGCATTCTCGCCGAAGCGACCCTGCAGGCCGAAACGCGCCTTCAGGAAAACCCGGACGCGGGCGTCGTCGTCGCCGGCGGCGAGGGCTGGCATCCCGGCGTCATCGGCATCGTCGCGGGCCGCCTCAAGGAGAAGTTCCACCGTCCCGCCGTCGTGGTCGGGTGGGGCGAGGGGCTGGGGCCGGTGGCGCGCGGATCGGGCCGGTCGGTCGCGGGCGTCAATCTCGGAGAGCTGATTTCGGCGGCCGCCAAGTCGGGTGTCATCCTCGGCGGCGGCGGCCACGCCATGGCCGCCGGGCTCAGCATGGAGCCCTCGCAGCTCGCCGGCCTGCGCGACTTCCTCGAAACCCACACCGCCGGCGCCAAGGCGGAGCTGGCCGAGGCCCGCGTGCTCGAGATCGACGGCGTGATGGCGCCGGGCGCGGCTAACGCCGGACTGCTGGAGCTGGTCGGCAAGGTCGGTCCGTTCGGGGCCGGCGCGCCGGAGCCCCTGTTCGCGGCGCCCAACGTCCGGCCGGTTTTCTCCAAGCGGGTCGGCGACAATCACGTCGCTTTCGAAATGGAGGGCGAGGACGGCGCCCGGCTGCGCGCCATCGCTTTCCGCGTCGCCGACGACCCCGCCGGCGAGGCGATTCTGCGGCCAAAGGCGCGTCTTCACGTTGCCGGGCGTCTGCGCGCGGACACCTGGCGCGGGCGCGGGGCGGTTCAGCTCGAGGTTCAGGATGTCGCCGAGGCCGCGGAATAGGCCATAATCGCGGGAATTTCAGGGCCAGAGCGTCCGTTTCCGAAACCCTCAACTCCCTGCTTGCGGGCGCGTCGCGTTGCCGTTATACCCGCCGCCTCGACCGGCTGGGCCCTTCGTCTATCGGTTAGGACGTCAGGTTTTCAACCTGAAAAGAGGGGTTCGACTCCCCTAGGGCCTGCCAGCGAAAATCACGACATTGAAGCATCACACCCCTTTTTGGGGTTTGAGCCCATATTCGCTAGCCGGTGGGGCCGGGTGGTCGCCATACAGGCCCGTTATCGCCGTGTCCGCCCGATGCACATGGTCGGCGGCCCGCGTATAGACTTCGGCCCGCTGCATCATTGAATCACCGAGCACGGCCTGAATCCGCCTCGTGGAGTAGCCCGCCACCGCAATCGCCGGGTTCAACTTTAGGCTGGACCACTCAGGCGGGGTGGGCCAAGTTCTTTCCCGGGGGGCTGATATCGCTAACTTTAGATTGGTTTTGAATCCGGTTGTAAAAAACATACCGGGTGCTCGCGCGTTTCGATATTAGAAATGTGTTCTTTTGCTCGCCATCGGGTAATCCTGGTTCTTGGGGGGCTTAATTGGCCAACGGGTCCCTCTATATGAGGTTGAGTTGGAGATTCGAACGAACATTTCAAATATGTTGCCGTGACGCTTGGTTTCACCAATACGCCTGTGCCGGGCGCGAGCCATTCTGGGGCGGCGCCTCCAACAGGAAGAAGCACGCCGGGTTGCAATAGCACCGCCGGGTCCCCTCAACGGAGTGTCGTCATTGAAGATATCTATTGGGGCCGCTGGCGCCGCAATCAGGATGTTTTTTCGTACCATTGTCGCGGTGGTGGCAATTGCTGTCGGCTTATGGATGGTCACTGGCTTTGTGCTACGTATTTATGACGGCCAAACCAAAAGAGAAGTTGTAAACCTCGTCGAGAGCGAGTTGAATTTGGAATCTGATAGAAACGCCATGGCGACTTTTATGCAAAAGCATACTGCGCGCTATGGCGTGGACGATGATAGAGAGTTTGCGTATATCGGATTTATGGGGCAAGATGAGATTGACAAGATAATTTTTAGACAAGTCTCTATTGAGTTGAAATTCGATCCGGTGACAAATAAATATTTGAGTTGCCGCGTCGTTTTTTATTATACTTTTCTATAATGGCTGCCGCTAAGGCAAATCCGATAGCGTTGGCCAATGCGAAAGAACTGTCTGCCAAACAAGCGGGCGCCAAGTTTGCCTGTAAGCGCGCCTCGACTTGAGCAGCGGCTGCTTCGGTTCAGGCGGAGTCCGCGCGTGTTCTGAAGAGCCGAAGGGGCCTCGCCTCTACCCCATCAGCCTGTTTCGCCACGTTTGTTTCGCGGGACCATCCATCAGTCATGGTGGCGTGGTCTCTGAGATGGGCGCCGCAGCGGCGATTCCGCCGGCTTATCGGGCGACCGAATCCTCACGCATCCGGTTGCCCGAAGCGCCGCCCGTCGTTTCCCTGTGGAATCAAACCGTTCCGTTTTGACTGTCTGACGGGGGCGGACCCGGCGCCCGGAAACGAGACGCTTTGTGCCGGATCGGTTACGGGCTCGGCGTGCGGCTCGGGCGCACTGGCGGCGCCCGCCTGTCTCCTGTAAATCGCCCGCGGCGTCCAACTTCGCGGCGCCTGCGGACAAGTTTGCTGAGGCGTCACGCTTTTGTCTTGCGGAGTCGCTTGTAGAGATGCGTAAATGCGGAACGCATATCCGATCCCACGAACTGGGCGGTGTTGCGTGGGGTGCTGGTGTGATGGGTGCTGGGGGAGTTGTAAGGTGAATGCAGCCGCGACAGGACAATATGTCGGAGCCTGACTCGGAACCTGTCGTACGGGTCGAGGGTAAGGTGAAGTGGTTCGATCCGGCGAAAGGGTACGGCTTTGTCGTGCCCGACGGCCCGCCTCTTGGCGGCGGCCGCGACATCCTTCTGCACATCTCGGTGATGCGTAAATTCGGCCGCGACACCGCGCAGGAAGGCGCGCGCATCGTGTGCAACGCCACCCAGCGCGAGCGCGGCTATCAGGTCTGCGAGATCATGGAGCTGGCGGCCAACGAGACCGAGGAATCGGAGCCGCTGGAAGGGCCGACCGAGCGCCTGCAGGTGAAATGGTTCAACCGCACCAAGGGCTATGGCTTCGTGCAGCGGCCGGGCGAGGCGGAAGACATCTTCATCCACATGGTCGTGATCCGCAAAGCCGGCCTCGAGGATCTCGCGCCCGGGCAGTTCCTCACGGGCGTGATCGGCGACGGCAGCAAGGGCCGTCATGTGGCGGTCATCGAGGCCCTGACCGACGACTGACCGACGACTGACCGTACGGCCGGCCTCCGGCCGGGTCCCGGAAAGGGCAAAGCCGCCGCAATGCAGCGCGCGCTCATCCCGGCGCTTGGCTTGTCGCGACGGGCGCGGTAATCCAGCGGAATGATCACTCGCGCTTTCGCCTCCGCCCTGATGTTCTTCGCCGTAAGCGGCGCCTGCGCGCACGCGCAGACGGTCGAACCTTTGTCGATTGAGGGCAAGGACGGCAGCCACGCCTTCCAGGTCGAGATCGCCGACAGCCCCGACGAGCGGGCGCAGGGCCTGATGCACCGCAAGGAGATGGCCAAGGATCACGGCATGCTCTTCGTCTATCCGGAGCTGTCGCAGACCGGCGTCTGGATGAAGAACACGCTGATCCCGCTCGATATGCTGTTCATCGACGAGGACGGCACCATTCTGGCGATCGCGGAAAACGCCCGGCCGGGCTCGCTGCGCACGATCGATCCGGGCTTCCGGGTGAAGGGCTTCCTCGAGATCAATGGCGGTCTGGCCAAGGAGCTGGGCATCAAGCCGGGCGACAAGGTCAGCTACAAGGTCTTCAAGGACGCCCACGCGCATGGCGGCTGACGCCTCCGGCCAACCGCCGATCCCCGATGGTTTCGAACAGGTCGCGCGCGCCCCGTTCGTCAATCATGTCGGGCCGATCCTGCAGGCGATCGACGATCCGCCCGGCGAGGTGCGGCTGGGCATATGGGTCGCGCCAGTTCACACTAACACGCTCGGGCTGATGCATGGCGGCATGATCTCGACCGTGATCGACAGCGCCATGGCGCGCGCCCTGATCTCGAAACTGCATCGCCGCTCGGTCACGCTGAAAATGTCGGTGGAGTTTCTCGAAGCCGTCAAGCTTGGCGACTGGGTGGTGGCGACCGGGCGGCTGGATTCGCATGACGGCAAGGTCGGCTTCACCTCCTGCGAGGTGCGGGTCGGCGATGCGCTCAAAGTGCGCGCCAGCGGCGTTTTCCGTCTGTTGAAGCCGATTTCCGCGTAGAACGCCGCTTCGGGCGTCCCGCGCTTCAGTTTCCGCCGTCTTGGAGTATAAGGCTGCGATATTCCGATAACCGACGTCCGATGACGGGGTGTGGCGCAGTCTGGTAGCGCATCTGCTTTGGGAGCAGAGGGTCGCAGGTTCGAATCCTGCCGCCCCGACCATCGGCCCGATCCTTCCTCCTGGGGCGGTCGGCAAGGAACGGAGCCTTCCCCCTGACCGGCCAGACTGGCGAGCGTCCGATCGTGTTCCTGGCCGCGCACGGCGAGCGCCGGGCAGAGGGTCCGGGCGAGGGGCCAGGCGACAGGGATGACGAGACGCCGCGCGATGCGCGCCTGCTGTCGCTGTGCGACAGCGTTTCGGACCTGCTCGGCGGCGTCGAGACCGCGCCCCTGTTGGCCTCAGACGCCGACGCGACGGCCCGGTCGCTGGCGCGGGCGGGCGCCCGGCCGGTCGTGGTTCTGCCGCTTCTGTTCTCCGACGGTTACTTCTTCACCCGGCTGCGCGCCGCGCTGGAGACGGCGGGGCCGGCCGGGGCGATCCGGCGGCTGGGCGAGCCGATGATCCGGTGGCCGGGGTTCGCCGCCATGCTGGAGGACGAAATCCGCCGGGCGGCCGGCGCGCCTTCGGATCTCCATCTCGTCCTCATCGCGCATGGCTCGAAAACGCCGGGCGGCGCCTCGGCGCAGTCGGCCCGGGCTCTGGCGGCCCGGCTGGCGCCGTCTTTCGCGAGCGTTGCGTGCGGCTTTCTCGAGGAAGCCCCGTTCGCGGCCGAGTTCGTGTCCGCCGCCCCGGCTCCCTATGGCCTTGCCGGGCTGTTTCTGGGCGAGGGGCTGCACGGGCGCGACGATTTCGGCGCTCTGGTCGAGGGGGCGGTGCGGCTCCCGGCGTTTGCGTTCACGGCAGGCGCGCTTCCCGGATTGGCCCGGCTGATCGCCGATCGCGCCCGCACCGAGCTGGAAACCCTCACCGGCGGTCGGGCCGGCGGTCCGGCGGCCTGACTGCCCCCCGCCCGACGACCCTGGGGGGTGAGGCCCCAGGGGTTGCCCGATGGCTTGAAGGATCAGGGAAACCTGTGCATGTGATGCGGCAGGCCCGGTTCGGCCGGTACGGAGCTGACAGCACCATGCACGCGAAAATCTATCGTCCCGCGCGGAACGCCATGCAGTCCGGCAAGGCCAAGACGAAAGACTGGGTTCTGGAGTTCGACACCGACGCCGCGCGCCGGATCGAACCGCTGATGGGCTACACCAGCTCGGGCGACACCTCGTCGCAGGTGCGCATGACTTTCGAGACCCGCGAGGAGGCGATCGCCTTCGCCCAGCGCCAGGGTCTGGAGTTCCAGGTCATCGAGCCGCGCGAGCCCAAGCGCGTCATAAAGGCTTACGCCGACAATTTCTCGGCCAACCGCCGCCGACCCTGGACGCACTAGCGCGGACCGCGGCGCCGGGTTTCCGGCGGGCGATTTATTCGATCCCGATGCGGGCGGCGAAGTCGCCATAATCGATGGTCAGCTCTTCGCCCTGCGCGATGTCGCGTTGAGCGATGAAGCGGATCGTCCGGTTCGCCGCATCGACCTCGAACGCCGCGTTGGCGGTCCGGGAATGGTTGATGAACGAGATCGGGCTCATCGCCAGTCCGGTCAGCGAGGTGCCGTCGCCGTTGGGGTTGTCCTCGACGTGAAAGACGTAGCAACCGAGCGTGGTGGCGTTCACCGCCTGCGTCTGGTCGCTGTCGAACACCAGCAGGTGCGCGACATGAAATACGTCGTTCTTCGCGATCGGTGCGGCGGCGAACACGCCCCGGCCGTGGATGGGCGAGGATCGTACCTCGAGCATGTCGACCGGCATGGCGCGGCCTCGAACTCCCTGTCGCCGGGAACCGCGCTGCGCGAACTCGCGCACGGGGTCCGGCGGGACCGCGGGGAAGTGCTATGGCGCCGGTCGCTTTGCAAGGGGGCGAATGCGGCGCCGCGAAAAAATAATAATACGGTGCGAGGAGGTCTCATCCGGCGGTTTTCGTGAACGGCGGGAATCTCCAAACTGGCGGTCGAAGGGATTCCCCACTATGAACCGGGCGGTCACGACGCCGCAGGCGCATGTCGCCATGCTTCGCCGCGCGGTCCCGTAGCTCAACCGGATAGAGCATCCGCCTTCTAAGCGGACGGTTGCAGGTTCGAGTCCTGCCGGGATCGCCAGCGAACGCAGCGGATGGGGGCGTTCAGCATCGCACGCTCACGACTGTTTGTGCAGGTGCGATGCAGACTTGTGCAATCGCCGTTCGCGCTGATGCAAACCTCCGCAGGACTCAAGGGAAAGCGTGCTGATTGTGATGCGTGCGACACGCGCGGCGCGGACTGGCCGTAACGCTGTTCAAATCATGCAGACGGCTGGAGCAAATTCCGTGATTCGAATAGTATTGTGATGCAGACTCGGAGGTTGATGCAGTCGACCTCTTCCAAATTGTCGAACTGGCGCCGACATTTGGAGTCGGGACGTAGGGCGCCGACCGGGCCGATCCACGACGTTGCAGCCGTCGGGATTAAAGAGGCGGGCCGGGTTTCGCCAGGAGGGGCCATACGCCCCCGACGTTGACGATGGCAGCGCGCGCATGCGCGCGCACGGACCCAGGAGTTAAGATGTCGCTCGATATCTTCGACAGCTATTCCAAGGCCTTCGAATCCCGCCGCGAGACGGTGATGACCCTGCAGGCTTATCTGGAGGGGTGCCGGGACGATCCGCTGATGTACGCCGGTCCGCACGAGCGACTGCTCGCGGCGATCGGCGAACCGGAGATGGTCGACACCTCGAAGGACTCGCGCCTCGGCCGCATCTTCTCGAACCGAACCATTCGCATCTATCCCGCCTTCTCCGAATTCTACGGCATGGAGGAGACAATCGAACGCATCGTCGCCTTCTTCCGTCAGGGCGCGCAGGGTCTCGAAGAGCGCAAACAGATCCTCTACCTGCTGGGGCCGGTGGGCGGCGGCAAGTCCTCGCTCGCAGAGCGCATCAAACAGCTCATGGAGAATGAGCCGATCTATGTGCTGAAGGCCGGCGACGAGTTGAGCCCGGTGTTCGAAAGCCCGCTTGGCCTGTTCGATCCGTCGACGCAGGGCGATCAGCTTTTGGAGACCTACAACATTCCGCGCCGCCGTCTCACCGGGCTGATGAGCCCGTGGGCGTTGAAGCGGCTGGACGAGTTCGGCGGCGACATCACGAAGTTCAAGGTCGCCAAGATCATGCCGTCGCGGCTGCGCCAGATCGGCGTCGCCAAGACCGAGCCGGGCGACGAGAACAATCAGGACGTCTCCTCGCTGGTCGGCAAGATCGACATCCGCAAGCTCGAAATGCACTCGCAGAACGATCCCGACGCCTATTCCTATTCGGGCGGTCTCAACCGCGCCAACCAGGGCGTTCTCGAATTCGTCGAGATGTTCAAGGCGCCGATCAAGATGCTGCACCCGCTGCTGACCGCGACGCAGGAAGGCAACTATGTCGGCTCGGAGAATATCGGCGCGATCCCGTTCACCGGCATCGTGATGGCGCACTCGAACGAAAGCGAATGGCGCCAGTTCAAGAACAACAAGACCAACGAGGCCTTCATCGACCGGATCTACGTCATCAAGGTGCCGTACTGCCTGCGCGTCACCGAGGAGACGAAGATCTACGATAAGCTGGTGTCGACCTCCGAACTGGCCTCGGCGCCGTGCGCGCCGGCCACGCTGGAGATGCTGGCGCGGTTCTCGGTGCTCTCGCGGCTGAAGCCGCACGAGAACTCCAACCTCTACGCCAAGATGCGCGTTTACGACGGCGAGAGCCTCAAGGAGGTCGATCCCAAGGCGCGCACGCTGCAGGAGTACAAGGACGCGGCGGGCGTCGACGAGGGCATGGAGGGCATCTCCACGCGCTTCGCCTTCAAGGCGCTGTCGGCGACGTTCAACCACGACACCGAGGAGGTGGCGGCCGATCCGGTGCACCTGATGTACGTGCTGGAGCAGGCGATCAAGCGCGAGCAGTTTCCGGACGAAACAGAGGCCGCGTATCTGGAGTTCATCAAGGCCGAACTGGCGCCGCGCTATGCGGAGTTCATCGGTCACGAAATCCAGAAGGCGTATCTCGAAAGCTATCACGACTACGGCCAGAACCTGTTCGACCGCTATGTCGACTACGCCGACGCCTGGATCGAGGATCAGGACTTCAAGGACCCCGACACCGGGCAACTGCTCGATCGCGAGCTGCTGAACCAGGAGCTTTCGAAGATCGAGAAGCCGGCGGGCATCGCGAACCCGAAGGACTTCCGCAACGAGGTGGTGAAATTCACCCTGCGCGCCCGCGCTAACAACAAGGGCCGCAACCCGTCATGGACCAGCTACGAGAAAATCCGCGAGGTGATCGAGCGGCGCATGTTCAGCCAGGTCGAAGACCTGCTGCCGGTGATCTCGTTCGGGTCCAAGAAGGACAGCGAGAGCGAAAAGAAGCACGACGAGTTCGTCCAGCGTATGGTTGATCGCGGCTACACCGAGCGCCAGGTCCGCCGACTGGTGGAGTGGTATATGAGGGTGAAACAGGCTTCCTGATCGACGCGCGGATACGTGCAAGCTGAGGCGACATGAACATCATCGACCGCCGACGTGACCCGGGGGGGAAGTCGCTGGCCAACCGTCAGCGATTCATGCGCCGCGCGCGGGCTCAGGTCCGCCGCGCCGTTCGCGAGGCTGCGGCCAAGCGTTCGATCAAGGACGTGGCCAAGGGCGGCGACATCTCCGTTCCCGCTGACGGCGTCAGCGAGCCGACGTTTCATCGCGGGCCCTATGGCGGCAAGCGCGAATACGTGCTGCCGGGCAACAAGAAGTATATCGAAGGCGACCATATCGACCGGCCCGAGGAAGAGGGCGGCGGCGGCGGCGCGGGGTCCGGCGGCGAGGGCGAGGACGATTTCACCTTCGCGCTGTCCGAGGCCGAATTCCTCGAACTCTTCCTCGAAGACCTCGAACTGCCGGATCTCGCCAAGCGCCAGGTGATGGGCCTTGAAGACCCGATCCCGCGCCGCGCGGGGTTCCGTTCGTCCGGTCCGCCCTCGGCGCTGTCGATCAGCCGCACCATGCGCAACAGCCTGTCGCGACGTATCGCGCTCGGTCGTCCCTCGCCGGACGAAGTCGCCGCGCTTGAGGCGAAGATCGCCGAACTCGAAGCGCGCGGAGAGGAGGGCGCCGAACTCGCCGCCGCGCGCGAGGAGCTGGCGCGCAAGCAGCGCAAGCTCAAGCTCGTTCCCTTCATCGACCCGCTCGACGTGCGCTATCGCCGTTTCGAGCAGGTGCCGCAGCCGGTGGCGCGCGCGGTGATGTTCTGCCTGATGGACGTGTCCGGCTCGATGGACGAGCACATGAAGGATCTGGCGAAGCGCTTCTACAGCTTGCTCTACCTGTTCCTGAAGACGCGCTACAAGCGCGTCGAGGTGGTGTTCATCCGGCACACGCACGAAGCTCGCGAGGTCGACGAGGAGACGTTCTTCTACAGCCGCGAGTCCGGCGGCACCGTGGTGTCGACGGCGCTGGAGGAGATGGCCCGCATCGTTCAGGAACGCTATCCGTCCAATCAGTGGAACATCTACGCGGCGCAGGCGTCCGACGGCGACAACCTGCCGCTCGACAACTCCACCACGGTGGCGATGCTGCGCGAGATCATCCTGCCGATGTGCCAGTACTACGCCTATCTAGAAGTCGGGCATGACGAGACGCGCGGCGGGTCGCGCGAGCCGACCTCGCTGTGGCGCGCCTACGAGCTTCTCGCCGGCGTCGACGAGCGGCTGGCGATGCGCCGGGTCGGGCATCGCCGCGACATCTATCCCGTGTTCCGCGAGCTGTTCGAGCGGCGCGATACGGCAAGGGCGGGAGGAGGTTGAGCATGGCGAAACGGCCGGTCTCCACATCGTCTCCACGGCGCGGCGCGGGCGGTCCGGCCAGGCGCGGTCCCGCCAAGCCGGGCGCGAGCCGACGCAAGGCGGCGCCGCGTTCGGACATCGCCGCCGTCGAAAGCGACGGTCTGCTGTTCTCGGGCGCGGACTGGACCTTCGGGACCATCAACGAAATCTTCGGCGCGGTTCAGGAGATCGGCCACGGCGAGATGGGGCTCGACACCTATCGCACGCAGATCGAGGTCATCACCTCCGAGCAGATGCTCGACGCCTATTCATCGGTCGGCATGCCGCTGTTCTACAAGCACTGGAGCTTCGGCAAGGACTTCGCGCGCAACGAGGCGATGTACCGAAAGGGCTATCAGGGCCTCGCCTATGAGATCGTCATCAACTCCGATCCGTGCGTCTGCTACATCATGGAGGAGAACTCCGCGACGATGCAGACGCTGGTGCTGGCGCACGCGGCGATGGGGCACAACCACTTCTTCAAGAACAACTACGTCTTCAAGCAGTGGACCGACGCATCCGGCATCGCCGACTACATGGCGTTCGCGAAAAGCTACATCGCGCGCTGCGAGGACCGCTACGGCGTCGAGGAGGTCGAGCGCGTCATCGACGCCGCCCACGCGCTGCAGAGCCACGGCATCCACCGCTATCCCGGCAAGCGCTCGATGGATCTGCGCACCGAGGAGCGCCGGGAGAAGGAACGCCGGGCGCATGGCGAGGCGCTGTTCAACGATCTCTGGCGCACCGTTCCGGTCAAGGCCGGCAAGACGAAGCGCAAGACCGACGAAGACCGGCGCCGGGCGCTGCTGAACCTGCCGGAAGAGAACCTTCTCTACTTCCTCGAGAAGACCGCGCCGCGCCTCGCGCCGTGGCAGCGCGAGGTCATCCGCATCATCCGCCTGATCGCGCAGTACTTCTATCCGCAGCGCCAGACCAAGGTGATGAAC
Source organism: Hyphomonadaceae bacterium (assembly GCA_041398225.1). Classification (GTDB taxonomy): domain Bacteria; phylum Pseudomonadota; class Alphaproteobacteria; order Caulobacterales; family Hyphomonadaceae; genus JAWKVD01. The sequence continues at coordinate 232,127 of JAWKVD010000004.1, forward strand.
GAGGGCTGCGCCTGCTTCACGCACTACCGCATCATGACGCGCCTGCACGAACAGGGGCGGATATCCGACGGTTCGTTCTTCGAATTCCTGCACTCGCACTCCAGCGTCATCATGCAGCCGGACTTCGACGACCGCCGCTATTCGGGCCTCAACCCCTATGCGGTCGGCTTCGCGATGATGCAGGACATCGAGCGCATTTGCACCGAACCCACCGACGAGGACCGGCAGTGGTTCCCGGATATTGCAGGCAATGGCGACACCTACGGCACGCTGAAAGACGTGTGGGCGAATTATCGCGACGAGAGCTTCGTCTCGCAGTTCATGTCGCCGCATCTGATCCGGAAAATGGGTCTGTTCCAGCTCGTGGACGACGAGGACGAGGAAGACCTGATCGTCGCGGCGATCCATGACGAGCGCGGCTATCGCAATGTCCGCCGGGCGCTGGCGCGGCACTATGACGTCGCCCGGCGCGACCCGGACATCCAGATCGTCGACGTCGATCTCGCGGGCGATCGCCGGCTCGAGCTGCGCCACAACGTCGTCGACGGCGTCATCCTCGAAGAGCGCGACGCCCAGCGCGTGCTGCAGCATCTCGCCGATCTCTGGGGCTATGAGGTCCGGATGATCGAGGCGGACGACGCGCATCACTATGGCGAATACAACGCCGAGCCGCGCCGAAGCTTCGGCTAGCGCGACATTCCAGCGCGAATCGCCGCTCGCTGGCCTCGCCGTCGAGGCGAGATCGTTTCACGCCGCGTTGTCTTCCCAAGCCGCACGAACCCGTCGTAGTGTCCCCGCAAATAAACAAGACGCCCTGCGCGGTTGGACAGGGCCAGCGAACAGGGGAGGGCGACGTGGCCGGACGGCTCGTTAACTGGATTCTTGCTGCAATTGCGATCATCGCCGGCATCGTGCTGGTGACGCTTGGGCTTCCGAAAGAGGAGGCCGGCAACGCCTATATGGTTCTCGGCGGGGTCGCGCTTGCGGTCGCCGGGATCATGCTGGCGGCGAGCGGCTTGCTCGGCGCCAAGGGCGCCAACTGGGTCGCCGCGGCGATCATGATCATCGCGGGGCTCAGCCTCGTATTGCCGGGCTTCCAGCTCCTCTCGCTTGGCGGCAGCTGGTATTACGTACTCGCCGGCGCGGCGATCATCGCCAGCGGCGTGCTGCTCGCGATCTCCAATCCGTGGGGGCCGAAAGTCTACGCCGTCATGCTGGCGATCACCGTGCCGTGGGCGCTGTGGGAATCCGGTCTCGATCTTCTCGCGCTTCTGCCGCGTCTCGCCGCTTTCATGGTGGCGGGTCTGTGGTTCCTCACGCCGTGGCACGCCGCGGCGATGCGGCGCGACAGCGACGAACGCGGCCGCTCGGGCGCGACATGGGTCGGCGGCGCCATGGCGCTCGGCCTCGTGGCGCTTCTGGTCGCCTCGTTCCAGGGCTACAGCGTTCAGGAAGGCACCCGCAACGAAGTGGCCGCCAGCGCAACGCCGGTGACCGACTGGCAGAATTACGGCAACTCGCCGGGCGGCCAGCGCTTCGCCCAGGTCGATCAGATCAACACCGGCACGGTGAAGGAGCTGAAAGAGGTCTGGCGCTTCCGCACGGGCGTTCCCTACGACTTCAAGAACACGCCGCTGCAGGTGGGCGATCTGCTCTATGTCTGCACCGCCGGCAGCCAGGTCATCGCGCTCGATGCGACCAGCGGTGAGGAGCAATGGCGCTTCAACCCGCAGACCAAGGTCCCCGGCGCCAAGGACGGCGATCTGTCCGCCGCCAGCACGTTCGCGCGCACCTGCCGCAGCATCGGCTACTACGTCGCCCCGCCAGACTATGAGGGCGAGTGCAAGCAGCGCATCCTGATCGGCACCACCGACGGTCGCCTCACGGCGATCGACGCCAAGGCCGGCCGTCTGTGCCGCAGCTTCGGCTTCGACGGTTATGTGAACCTGCAGTCCGGCCTCGGCCGCAGCCCGCTGGGCAATTACATGAACACGTCGGGTCCCTTGATCGCGGGCAATGTCGCGGTCGTGGGCGGATGGGTCACCGACAACCAGGAACTCGATAACCCCTCGGGCGTGGTCCGCGCCTACGACACGCTGACGGGCGACTTCGCCTGGGCGTGGGACATGGGCAAGCCGGACTATCATGGTCTGCCCGACGAGGGCGGGGAGTACACGCGCGGCACGCCGAACGTGTGGTCGCTGATGAGCTACGATCCCGAGCTCAACCTGATCTACGCGCCGACGGGCAACGCTTCGCCGGACTATTTCGGCGGCCTGCGCCGGGAGTTCGACGAGAAGTACTCGGCCTCGACGGTCGCCATCGACGCGGCCACCGGCGAACTGCGCTGGGTCTACCAGAACACCCACCACGACATCTGGGACTATGACGCGCCTTCGCAGCCGGTGCTGGTCGACATCACCAAGGACGGTCAGCGCATTCCCGCCGTGGCTCAGCCCACCAAGCGCGGCGAGATCTTCCTGATGGACCGCCGGACCGGCAAGCCGATCTGGCCCGCCACGACCTGTTCGGACGGCGCCGCGGCGACGCCGGAAGGCGAATGCGCGGTTCCGCAGGGCACGGTGGAGGGCGATTACGTCACCGCCACGCAGCCCTTCTCGGGCCTTCCCACCTTCCGCCCGGACCGCTGGGAGAAGGACATGTGGGGCCTCACCCCGTTCGACCAGCTTCACTGCCGGATCGAATACAAGAAGATGCGCTATGAGGGTCACTTCACGCCTCCGATGGCGGGAAGCGGCGGCGGCGGCTTCGGCGGCGAAACCTCCGGCGGATCGTTCCAGTATCCGGGCAACGCCGGCGGCTTCAACTGGCCCAGCGTGTCGGTCGACGCCGACAACGGCCTGCTGATCGCCCAGCCCATGCTGATGGGCAACCGCATCTTCATGATCTCGGAGAACGACCGCAACGCGATGATCGCCGAGCGGATGCGTGCGGCCGCGATCGCGCGCGGCGAGACGCCGCCGCCCGTGGACGAGCACGCCGCCGGCCAGCAGCCGCAACGCGAGGCCGCCGCGGCCTCGACGGGGCAGGGTCCGCTGGCCGCCGACGTCAAGCGGTACGGCATGACCTCGCCGTTCATGTCGACGTGGAAGATCCCGTTCACCGGAATCGCCACCGACATGCCGTGCTTCGAGCCGCCCTATGGTCGCCTCGCGGTGATCGACCTCAACACCAACAAGCTGCTTTGGAGCCGCGCGATCGGCAACGCGACGCAGATGGGGCCGTTCGGTCAGGGTCTGCCCATGGTCACCGCCAATATCGGCACGCCGATCTATGGCGGCACGACCACGACGCGCGGCGGGCTGATCTTCCAGGTCGGCACGATGGACTCGCTGGTGCGCGCCATCGACGTGCGCACGGGCAAGGTTCTGTGGTCGGCGAAGCTGCCGGGCACGTCCAACTCGACGCCCGTCACCTACATCGCCGAGAAGGACGGCCGCCAGTATCTGGTGGTGTGCGTGCCCAATCCGGGCTTCGTGTACCCGCGTGACGGGGCGAGCAAGCCCAGCGACGATCAGGGCGGCTATGTCATCGCCTATGCGCTGCCGTCCGCCGGCTAGCGCATAGCGCACCTCTGAAACGGAAAGGGCCCGGAAGCGACGCTTCCGGGCCCTTTTCAATTTCGTCTTCGACGATCGGTGTTGGGCGCGATCAGGGTCAGGCCGGGCCTGAACCGGGCAGGCCGAAGCCTACTTGATCTTGCCTTCCTTGAACTCGACGTGCTTGCGCGCGATCGGATCGTATTTCTTGAACACGAGCTTCTCGGTCTTGGTGCGCGGGTTCTTCTTGGTCACATAGAAGAAGCCGGTGTCGGCCGTGGAGTTCAGGCGAATCTTGATGGTGGTGGGCTTGGCCATGGCGGTCGTCCCGAAGCGGGGGTGAAATCTCGAAAGCGCGCTTAAACACGATCGGGGGGCGCCAAGTCAAGGGCGCGGCGCGTTCTTGCCGTAACTTCCTGACGAATCTAGCATATTTCGCGAAGGGGCGGATTGGATGCGGGTTCTCGTCATCGGCGGATACGGTCTGATCGGGGCCGCGGTCGTGCAGGCGCTGTGCGCCGCCGGCCGCGAGGTCACCGGCTTTGGCCGCAACCCCGACCATGGCCGCCGCATCGCGCCGCAGGCCGGCTGGGTGGGCGGCGATCTCGCCCGCTTCCGCTCCGCCGCCGACTGGGCGCCGGTCGTGGCCGGGTTCGACGCCGTGGTGAACGCCTCCGGCGCGCTGCAGGACGGCGCCCGCGACGACCTCCGGGCGGTGCAGACCCGCGCCATCGCCGCGCTGGTCGCCGCCTGCGAGACGGCGGGGGTCTCCCGCTTCGTGCAGATTTCCGCGCCGGGCGCTGAAGCAGACGCCGACACCGCCTTCCTGCGCACCAAGGCCGCCGCCGACGAAGCCCTGCGCGCCTCGTCCCTGTCGTGGACCATCCTCAAGCCCGGCCTCGTGGTCGGGCCGGGCGCCTATGGCGGCACGGCGCTGCTGCGGATGCTGGCGGCGTTCCCGGCGATCCAGCCGCTCACGCTGGCCGAGGCGAACGTGCAGACGGTCGCTCTGGAGGATGTCGCGCGCGCCGTGTGCGCCTGTCTGGCCGACGAGATCCCGCCGCGCGCCGATTATGGTCTGGTCGAGCCCTCCGTGCGCAGCCTCGAAGAGATCACGCTGGCGGTTCGGCGCTGGGCGGGTTGGCCGCGTCCGCGCGCCGTGTGGCGGCTGCCGGGGTGGGCCGGCGCGGCCGTCGCCCGGCTCGCCGATCTCGCCGGCTGGCTTGGCTGGCGTTCGCCGCTGCGCACCACGGCGCTGCGCTCGCTGCGGGCGGGCGTCACCGGCGACGACGCCGCGTGGCGCCAGGCGGGCGGCTTTCCGCTCAAGACGCTGGAACAGACGCTGGCCGCCATGCCCTCAACCCTGCAGGAGCGGATCTATGGCCGCGCCGCGCTGGTGTTTCCGCTGCTGGTGCTCACCCTGTCCGCGTTCTGGATCGCCAGCGGCGTGATCGGCCTTGTCCGTCTCGACGCGGCCGCGGACGTTCTGGACGGCGCGATCGAGCCGGGCGCGGCGCGCGCGCTCGCCCTCGGCGGCGGCGTTATCGACATCGCCATCGGCGCGGCGCTGCTGTGGCGCAGGTGGACGCGCGGCGCGGCGTGGGGCGCGGTGCTGGTCTCTTTGGGTTACCTTGTTGCGGGCACGTGGATCACGCCGCATCTGTGGGCCGATCCGCTGGGGCCTCTGGTGAAGATCTTCCCCGCGATGGCGCTCGCGCTTGCGGTCGCCGCCCTCAACGAGGAACGATGAGCCAGCCAGCATGAGCGGGGACGATTGATGGAGTGGGCGTATCTTCTTCGCTGGGCGCATATCATCGGCGCGTGCGTCCTGCTTGGCACGGGCGCGGGCATCGCCTTCTTCATGGTCATGGCGCAGCGCACGAAGGATGCGCGTCTCATCGCGCACGTCGCCGACACGGTGGTGATCGCGGACTGGCTGTTCACCGCCTCCGCCGTCGTGGTGCAACCGATCACCGGCGCGCTTCTGGCGACGGCCATCGGCTGGCCGCTCACCGAGCCGTGGATTCTCGTTTCGCTGGGCCTTTATGTCTTCACCGGCGCGTGGTGGCTGCCGGTGGTGTGGATCCAGCACAAGCTGCGCGATCTCGCGCGCGAGGCGGCGGCGGGCGACGGCGTTCTGCCCGAGCGCTATCACCGGCTTTATCGCTGGTGGTTCATCTCCGGCTTTCCCGCTTTCGCGGCTGTTCTCGCGATTCTCTGGCTGATGGTCGAGCGGCCGTCCTTCTAGACGCGACTTGCACGCAACCGCCGCCGCTGCGCTTTACACGGGCGGATCGCTCCCCTAAGAGACCCCTGTTTTCGGGGAGTAGCCGTTCGCGACCCCAGCGAAGTCTGCGTCAACACACTTGATCCTCCGGGATCATGGCGCAGTCGACGGAGCGCAGCTCCGGATTGGCGAGACCGACGACGCAGACCCTCGGCATGGGCCGCGGGGGTCATGTGTCGTCGTGTCAGCAACGGCCCCCGGACAGTCTCATGCTTGAAGCCTTCGGCGTCTCGACCGGAATCGTCGCCATCGCCGAGATCGGCGACAAAACCCAGCTTCTCGCCATCGTGCTGGCGGCGAAGTTCCGCAAGCCGGTTCCGATCATACTGGGCATTCTGGCCGCGACGCTTCTCAACCATGCGATGGCGGCGACGCTGGGCTATTTCATCGCCAGCTTCCTGTCGGGGTCGACCTTCCAGCTTGTGGTCGGCGCGGCCTTCATCGTCATGGCCGGCTGGGCGCTCATTCCCGACAAGGAGGACGATGGCGCGGCCAACGCCACGCATGGCGGCGTGTTCCTCACCACGCTGATCGCCTTCTTCCTGGTCGAGATCGGCGACAAGACACAGATCGCGACATCGCTGCTGGCGGCGCGTTTCGACAATATCGCGGTGGTCACCGCCGGCACCACGCTGGGCATGATGCTGGCCAATGTTCCGGCCGTACTGCTTGGCGAGCGGGTCACGCGCATCGTGCCGCTCAACTATGTGCGCATCGGCGCGGCCGTGCTGTTCGCCCTCATCGGGGTGTGGGTGGTGCTCTCCGCGCTTCAGATCGTCTGAGGCGCGGCCGGCCCCATTGACCGGACCACATAATTCTATATTTCACGAAATATGGAAACGAGTGACGCCATCGGGGTTCTGTCCGCGCTCGCTCAGGAGGGCAGGCTGGCGGCGTTCCGCTTTCTCGTGCGGGCCGGTCCCGAAGGCGCGCCGGCAGGCGACATCGCGCGCGCGCTCGATGTCGCGCCCAACACGCTCTCGGCCCAACTCTCCCTGCTCGCCAACGCCGGACTGATCGGAAGCCGCCGGGACGGGCGCTCGATCATCTACGCGGCGAACTACGACGCGATCGGGGCGCTGATCGTCTACCTCATGGAGGATTGCTGCGGCGGCAAACCCGAAATCTGCGCGCCGGTTCTGGCGGCGGCGCGTTGCGCGCCGGCGTCCACGCGCGCCCGGCGCGGGCGCGGCTGATGTCGCTGTTCGAGAGATATCTCACCCTCTGGGTGATCCTCGCCATCGCCGCCGGCGTCGCGCTCGGCCAGCTTTTCCCCGCCGCGTTTCAGACCATCGCGGCGATGCAGACGGCGAGCGTCAACCTTCCGGTCGCGCTTCTGATCTGGGCGATGATCATCCCGATGCTGGTGAAGATCGACTTTCGCGCGCTTGGCGGCGTCGCGGCGCACTGGCGGGGGATCGGCGTAACGCTGTTCGCCAACTGGGCCGTGAAACCGTTTTCGATGGCGCTGCTCGGCTGGCTGTTCATCGGATGGCTGTTTCGTCCATTGCTCCCGCAAACGCAGATCGAGTCCTACATCGCCGGTCTCATCCTTCTGGGCGCGGCGCCGTGCACGGCGATGGTGTTCGTCTGGAGCAATCTGACCCGGGGCGATGCGCCGTTCACCCTCAGCCAGGTCGCCCTCAACGACGCGATCATGGTGGCGCTCTTCGCGCCCATCGTCGGAATGCTGCTGGGCCTGTCCGCCATTGTCGTTCCATGGAACACGCTGCTGCTTTCGGTCGGCCTCTACATCGTCGCGCCGGTGATCCTGTCCCAGCTCCTGCGTGCGCTTCTGGTCCGGGGCGATGGCGGCGGTCTGGCGCGTTTTCTGGGGGCCGTTCAACCCCTGTCGATGGCGGCGCTGCTGGCGACGGTGGTTCTGCTGTTCGCGTTTCAGGGCGAGCAGATTCTCACCCAGCCGCTGGTCATCGCCTTGCTGGCCGTGCCGATCTTCATCCAGACCTGTTTCATTTTCGCGATGGCCTATGTCCTCAACCGAACGGTGGGCGAGGCGCACTGCATCGCCGGGCCGTCGGCGCTGATCGGCGCCAGCAACTTCTTCGAACTGGCGGTGGCGGCGGCGATCAGCCTGTTCGGTCTTCAGTCCGGCGCGGCGCTCGCCACCGTGGTCGGGGTGCTGATCGAAGTTCCGGTCATGCTGATGCTGGTCGCCGTCGTGAACCGCTCCCGTGGGTGGTATGAAGCGGGGCGAGCGGTGTCCGCCCGCGCGGCCGCAAACATCCCAGATCCGAAGGCGTCGCCGTGAGCGGCCCGTTTCCCGTCGTGATCCATCACAATCCAGACTGCGGCACGTCGCGGAACGTGCTCTCCATCATCGAACGGGCGGGGTATGCGCCCGAGATCATCCTCTATCTCGAAACCGGCTGGACGCGGCCGCAACTTCTCGCGCTCTTCGCTGCTGCCGGCCTCACGCCGCGTTCGGCGTTGCGCGAGACCAAATCGCCGGCCGCCGAATTGGGTCTGCTGGCGCCCGGCTGTCCGGAAGACGCGATCCTCGCCGCCATGGTGGAGCACCCCGTGCTGGTGAACCGGCCGATCGTCGCAACGCCCAAAGGCGTGCTGCTCTGCCGTCCTTCGGAGACCGTTCTCGATCTTCTCGACCGCTGGCCGCCGGGTCCTCTCGCGAAAGAAGACGGCGCCCTCATCCTCGACGCCGCAGGCCGACGCGTCGGCTAACTGGCCGGGGAGCGTTAGCCCTTGTCCACCGCCGTCACCCACTGGCCGCCATCCCGGCCAAACATCGCGAGACCCGGGATCGACTTTCAAGGGCGTGCTCCGTGCACCCTCGAGGTTAGAAGTAGCTGGCGTGTTGCAGACTGTAGGTGCCAACATCCTTGGCAATCGGCGCAATTCAAGCTGGCAGGTTCGACGCGGCAACCGTCTTCTCGATTGTCCGTCGGTAGGAAGACCGCAGGAATGGGGGTGGAATGATGTCACATCGAATTGGAAATGCTCACGAACTCTTCGACGCTCGCATCGATATCGACGGCTCATCATTGATTTTGCACAGCCGCGGTGGACCGACTGGCGGCCGCGCGCCCCGGAACACCGGTTACGAAAAAGCACTCGCGGCGATCTGCGAGCGCTTAACTCGGGGCGATCTACCAGTTGAGCGCATACTAATCGACAGCGCTCCGGCTCGGCGACTTCCCGAGGCAGGGAGAGTGCTGTTAGATCGGGGCGAGATTGTTGGCACCAGCGCTGAAGATCTTGTTTTCGAAATCCGGCGGCGCGCGCTTCGCTTCGGTCAATCTAAAGGCGCGAAGGGCGGCAACTCGACAAAGCAAGTCCGCTTCGACTTTGGCGCACCAGACGGGACCATCATCGAGGTTCTGCAGCTACAAGAATGCGATGAAGAAGCTGGAGCGACCGCTAGTGGCCCCGCTGGGGTGTCGAGGCTGTCTGCGGAGCAGTTGCGTCGGGTCACGTCGCTCGACATACGCCAGGCCGTCGATCGCTTGCTGGCGGGCGAAGATGCACCGAACTTTGAAGGCTCGCGAGACTATGACGTGCTGGTTGGAGATGGGCAGCGCCTTGCTCCAAAGAAGGTATTCGGCCTTGCGGTCGAGTCTGCTCTCGGCGTCGAAGCTTTTCCTGGTCACTTCCGCGCCGGTTGGGGGCAGCCCTGCTTCAAAAAATTGCAGGAGGCGGGATATCAAATTGTCGAAAAGAATGGCGCTCCGAGCGAGCGTACTCCGCATCCGGAGGACGAGGGTGTCGATGCTCTGAAAGACGCTGAAGAGCGCACATGGGCCGAGGGCGATGCGCGTATCGTCGGTCACCTGAAGTCCGAGCGGCGACGTGATCCCGCCGCGGCTGCGGCCAAACGGCGGAGCGTTCGAGCTGCCAATGGAGGCTATCTGGCATGTGAGAACCCCAGCTGCTCCACCAACTGGTACGCGGTCTTTCCAGTAGAGATCGCGGAGAGCGTGTTTGAAATCCATCACACGATCCCGTTGGCCGAGATGAAGGAGGGGCACCGCACAGCGCTCGAAGACCTACTTTGTCTGTGCGCCAGCTGTCATCGCGCAACCCATCGACGTATGACCATAGAGAGCTGACATATGGCGGTATCACACAGCCGGTCCACGGCTACCGCCTTCGTCTGGCTGGGTGCTCGGCAAATGATGTTCTGTGCTTGTGCCCGGCCTTCTCGAAGAGGGCATAAGCGACAGTCGACTGAAACGGCCAATTCTAGCGTTCCACGAGCTGTCGCCTCGAATTACTGGTAAGGGCCAATAGCGGACAGACGCCAAAGAGTTATCCGACCCGCTCGGTTTCACCCGCATAGTCCTCCTCGCGTCTGGCGCGGGGAGGGTTCGGGAGACGTCTCCGAGTCCATCGAATGTCAGGCGCCGGCCGGCGTGTTGAGAAAAGGTCCGCGAAGCGGGCGCAGCGTGGACAAGACGCTTCGTCTGACCAACGCCCGGGAGTGACCTCTCGGGAAGCTCGCGGAAACCGGCTCATGCAAACAGGCTCCGGGGTGTCGAAACCGGGGTTCCAGGTCTCGCGGAGAGATCTGCACGCGGGTCCGGGATGCGGAAATGGGTCCAAATGCTGGACGTGGGCCGTGCGATCTCTGACGATCGAGACGGACGGTGTTCCCCAGCCAAACCCGCCAGCCGCACCGGATCTCAAACCGGCCGCGGGGCGCGTGGGCGTCACGTCTTACGCCAGCCCAACTCCCGCAAGGAGCGGCTGGCAACTTACCCGGCGCGGCCCCACGCGCCCCGGCCTCCCCATTCAGCATGGGGAGCGATGCGAAACCGGAGAGCCAGCGGCTCGTCCGGCCAACCTCGTTTGTTCAGATGCGCTCGCGGATATGCCCGCCGTCTTCCCAGCGCAGGAAGAAGGGGCGCAGCGCCTCGCGACGCAGCCGCGCTTCGATCTCCGAGATCACGAAGCGGGTCACGTTGGGCAGGTCCAGCGCGGCGGCTTCGGCCAGCGTGAACCAGCGCAGGTCGGCCAGTTCGCGCCCGTCGACCGGCGGGCGGTCGTCGATCAGGCAGTCGGCGGCGTCGGCCATGAAGAAGCGCGCGTCGAAGCGCTTGTGGCGCATGGGCGGCGTGATGGCGCGGCCGACGAAGGTGAAGCCATGCAGACAGGGCGCGACGCCGTGTCCGAAATACTCCGCCCAGTCGGCGGGCACGTCGCGCCCGATGTCGGCGGCGCGGCCCACGATCAGGCCGGTCTCCTCATAGACCTCGCGCACGGCGGTGAGCGGAAAGGCGCGCGGCGCGCGCTCGGTGCGATAGCGGATCGCGGTTTCCTCTTCCGGGCGCAGTTCGGACAGAGACGGCACGAGCAGGTCGTCCTCGTCGACCCGGCCGCCGGGGAAAACATATTTGTTGGGCATGAAATCGTGCCCGGCCGACCGGCATCCCATCAGGATGCGCGGCTGGTTGTCGTCGAGGCGGTACATGATCAGCGTCGCGGCGTCGCGCGGGACGGGGATTTCGCGGGCGGGCGGGATCTCCGAACGGATGAGATCGTCCTCGCCCAGCGGTTCGCGCTGCGCGGCGGCCGCGCGCTCGGCGGCGCTGACCTGTTCGGGATCGTCGTCCGGATCGAAGACCGGCTTGTCGTTGCTCATCGCTTCGGCCGCTTGTTCTTGCCGTAGCTGGCCTTGCCCTTGGGCTTCTTGCGGGCGTGTTTTATGCCCGCCGGCCGCCCGCCGCCATCGCTGGCGCGTTTCTGTTTCGGGCCGGGCTTGGCTCCCCCGGGGCCGCCGCCAGGTCCGCCGCCGGGTCCGCGTCGGGGGCCGCGGCCATCCATGCTCGGCATGGGCAGGTCGCGGCGCGGGGCGCGCGGCGGCGTCAACATGGAGAACAGCAGGCCGCCGGTGAGGGGCGTGGCCTCGACCAGCCGCACGTCGACCTCCATGCCGAGTTCAAAGCGCTTGCCGGAGCGCTGGCCGACGAGGGCAGAATAGGCCTCGTCATAGATCCAGTATTCGTCCGACAGCCGCGCGGCCGGAACGAACCCGTCGGCGCCGGTGTGGGCGAGGCGAACGAACAGTCCGGCCCGGGTCACTCCCGCGATGCGGCCCGCGAAGTCCGCGCCGATATGGCCGGACATGTAGATGGCGAGATAGCGGTCGGTCGCCTCGCGCTCGGCCGCCATGGAGCGGCGCTCGGTCATGGTGATGTGTTCGGCCATCTCCTCGATCCGCGCGATGTCCTGATCGGTCGCGCCGTCCGGGCCGAGGCCCAGGGCGCGGATCAGCAGGCGGTGCACGATGAGATCGGCGTAGCGGCGGATCGGCGAGGTGAAGTGCGCGTAGGCCGGAAGGTTGAGGCCGAAATGGCCGAGCTTCTCCGGCGAATAGCGCGCCTGCGATTGCGAGCGCAGCACGGTTTCGTGGATCAGCGCTTCATGCTCGGTTTCGCGCGCCTGTCCGAGCAGGCGGTTGAAGCGAGCGCCGGTGACTTTCTCGCCCTTGGTCCATTTGAGGCCGACGGAGGAGATGAAGGTCGCAAGCGCCGCGATCTTTTCGTCGGAGGGCTCCTCGTGGACGCGGTAGACGGGGATCGTCCGCTTCTCCTCCAGCGTCTGCGCGGCGCAGACATTGGCCTGGATCATGAACTCCTCGATCAGCCGGTGGGCGTCGAGGCGTTCGCGGAGGGTGATGGAGGCGATCTTGCCGTCTTCGCCCAGCCGCACGCGGCGTTCGGGTAGGTCCAGCTCCAGCGGGTCGCGCGCCTGCCGGGCCTGGTCCACGCAGCGCCAGGCCGCCCATAGCGGCTGCAGAACCGGCTCCAGCAGCGGGCCGGTCTTGTCGTTGGGCTTGCCGTCGATGGCGTCCTGCGCCTCGCGGTAGGAGAGTTTGGCGGCCGAACGCATCCGCCCGCGAATGAAGCGGTGGGCGGTCTTTCGTCCGTCCTTCGCGAAGCGCATTTCGACGGCGAAGGTCTCGCGCAGTTCGCCTTCGCGCAGCGAGCAGTCGTCGGCCGAGAGGGCCTCCGGCAGCATGGGCGAGACGCGGTCCGGGAAGTAGGTGGAGTTGCCGCGCCTGTAGGCCTCGCGGTCGAGCGCGGTTCCGACGCGCACATAGGCGGCGACGTCGGCGATGGCGACGATCACGCGCCAGCCTTTGCCGTCGGGCTCGGCGTAGACCGCGTCGTCATGGTCGCGCGCGTCCTCAGGGTCGATGGTGACCAGAGGAATGGACGTCAGGTCTTCGCGCGGGGCTTGGGCGGGTCTGGCCTCTTCGGCTTCCTTGAGCACCGCTTCGGGGAATTCGTCGGGAACGCCGTGGGTGTGGATGGCGATCAGCGATGCGGCGCGCGGATCGTCGGCCCGGCCGATCACTTCGACCACGGTGGCGCGCTTGGGTCCGTATCCGCGACCGGCCTTCTGGGCGATGCGGACGAGGTCGCCGTCGGTGGCGTTTCGGGAGTCGCCGCGTTCGATGATGAAGTCGGACTTTTCCTTGCGGGAGGTCGGTTCGACCACGCCGCCATACTTGTTGGCCTTGAACACGCCGACCAGCGTCGCGTCCGGGGCCGAGTCGAGTTTCTTGATGACGCGGGCGTTCCAGCTTCCGTCCGGCGCGCGGCTTATGCGGCACAGCGCACGATCGCCGGGGCCAAGCGCCGTGGCGCGGCCTTTGCCCTGATGGCCGGCATAGTGGATGTCCGGTCCGTAGACGCCGTCCCGTCCGGACGCGCGGCCGATCAGTTCGCCGTCGCTGTCGATGCGTTCGAACTTGACGACGCCGGTGGGCGGCGGGGTGTCCGCCGGATGAAAGGCGCGCTTGCCGGTTCGCACCAGCGCGCCTTCCTCTTCCAGCTGGTCGAGGATGTCGCGCAGCGCGGCCTTGTGTTCGGGGCGCACGCGCAAGGCGCGGGCGATCTCGCGTTTGGAGGCGAGGTTGGGGTTCCGCTCGATATAGTCGAGGACCATCTGGCGGGTGGGGGCGCGATCGTTCGCCGTTGGGGTCAAGCCTCCTGCTCGGCGGCGTTCTTGGCCGCCTTGTCAGATGCAGACTTGCCCTTCGCAGCCGCCTTCTTGGCCGGGGCTTTCTTGGCGGCGGCCTTTTTCGCCGGCGTCTTTTTCGCGGCGGCTTTCTTGGCTGGCGCCTTCTTCGCCGCGGCCTTCTTGGCGGGCTTTTTCTTGCCCTTGCCGGCGACGGCCGCGCGGGCGTTCACCAGCTCGATGGCCTGTTCGAGCGTGATCTCGGCCGGGTCAGAGCCCTTCGGAATATTGGCGTTGACCGAGCCGTGCTTGATGTAAGGCCCATAGCGACCGGAGTAGAGATTGATCGGTCCGCCGTCGGGATGTTCGCCCAGCTCGCGCAGGGGCTTGGCGGCCGCGCCGCGCCCGCGACCGGGGTTGGCGCGCTTCTCGGCGATCAGCGTAACGGCGCGGTTGAGCCCGATGTCGAACAGCTCCTCGATATCGGAGACGTTCGCGTAGGTTTTGAGGTGCTGAACATAGGGTCCGTAGCGGCCGAGATTGGCGATGATCGGCTCGCCATCCTCGGGGTGTTTGCCGACTTCACGGGGCAGGGAGAGCAGTTTGAGCGCGCGTTCGAGATCAAGCTCGTCGAGTTTCCACCCTTTGGGAATGGAAGAGCGACGCGGCTTCTCGCCTTCGACCGCCTCGCCGAGCTGGACATAGGGACCGAAACGGCCGGTGCGCAGCGTTACGGCGAGACCGGTGTTGGGGTCTTCTCCCAGCGGCTTGCCTTCCGGCGGGATGGCCGAGGACGCGTCGCCGCCCTCCACGCCGAACGGGCGCGTGTATTTGCAGTCGGGATAGTTCGAGCAGCCGATGAAGGCGCCGAAGCGGCCCAGCTTGAGGCTGAGCTGTCCGTCGCTGCAGATCGGGCAGGCGCGCGGGTTGAGGACCTCGCCGGTCTCCTCGTCGATCTTCGTCGGGAAGATGTGCGGTTCGAGCACTTCGTTGATGACGTCGATCACATTGGAGACGCGCAGCTCCTGAACGCCTTCGATGTCGGCGCTGAACGCGTTCCAGAACTGGCGCAGAAGCTCCTTCCAGGACAGCTTGCCGTCGGACACGAGGTCGAGCTGTTCTTCAAGGCCGGCGGTGAAGTCGTACTCGACATACTTGGCGAAGAACTTCTCGAGGAAGATCGTCACCAGGCGTCCCTTGTCTTCGGGCTGGAAGCGCTTCTGTTCGAGCTTCACATAGCCGCGGTCGATCAGGGTCGAGATGATCGAGGCATAGGTCGACGGCCGGCCGATGCCGAGTTCTTCCAGTCGTTTGACCAGCGAGGCTTCGGAATAGCGCGGCGGCGGTTCGGTGAAGTGCTGCGTGGCTTGCGCACTTTCCAGTTTCGGCGTTTCGCCGACGGCGATGGGCGGCAGACGGCCGTCATCGTCGTCTTCATCGTCGTCGCGGCTGTCGCGGCCTTCCTGATAGAGTTTGAGGAAGCCGTCGAACTTCACCACCTGGCCGGTGGCGCGCAGGCCGACGCGACCGTCGCTGGAGGGGATCTCCACCGTGGTGCGCTCCATCACGGCCGCCTCCATCTGGCTGGCGACCGCGCGCTTCCAGATGAGTTCGTAAAGGCGCTTCATGTCGGGCTCGACATGAAGCTCGTGCGGCAGGCGGGCGAAGTCGGTCGGGCGGACCGCTTCGTGCGCTTCCTGGGCGTTCTTGGCTTTCGAGGAATAGCGGCGCGGACCGTCGGGCAGGTAGTTTTCGCCGTGCAGGCGGCCGATCACGCCGCGCGCGGCCTGGTAGGCTTCCTCGGCCATCTGCACGCCGTCGGTCCGCATATAGGTGATGAGGCCGACATTCTCGCCATTGATCTGGATGCCTTCATACAGACGCTGGGCGACCTGCATGGTGCGGCTGGCGGAGAAGCCCAGCTTGCGGGCCGCTTCCTGTTGAAGCGTGGAGGTGGTGAAGGGCGGCGGCGGATTGCGCTTGAGCGGCTTCGCCTCGACCGAGGCCACGCGGAAGGCGCCGGCCCGCACGGCGGCGAGGGCGGCGTCCGCCGTTTCCTGGTTCGGCAGCGAGAACTTCTGAAGCTTCTTGCCGTCCAGCTCCACCAGACGGGCCTCGAACTGGCCGCCGGGCGTCGAGAGCTGGGCCGCGATCTGCCAGTATTCCTCGGCCTTGAAGCGTTCGATCTCGACCTCGCGGTCGACGATGATGCGCAGCGCCACGGACTGCACGCGGCCCGCCGAACGCGAGCCGGGCAGTTTGCGCCACAGCACCGGCGAAAGAGAGAAGCCGACGAGGTAGTCGAGCGCGCGGCGGGCGAGGTAGGCGTCGACGAGCTGTTGATCGATCTGGCGCGGATGCTCGATCGCCTCGGTGACCGCCTTCTTGGTGATGGCGTTGAAGGTGACCCGCTGCACGGGCTTGTCCTTCAGCACGCGGCGAGCGTTCAACGCCTCGAGCACGTGCCAGGAAATCGCCTCTCCCTCGCGATCGGGGTCGGTGGCGAGGATCAGGCCGTCGGCCTCCTTCACGGCGTCCGCGATGGCTCGAACGTGCTTGGAGGACTTGGCGTCGATGTCCCAGGACATCGAGAAATCCTCATCCGGCTTCACCGAGCCGTCTTTCGAGGGCAGGTCGCGGATATGGCCGTAGGAGGCCATCACCTTATACCCGGGACCCAGGTACTTGTTGATGGACTTTACCTTGCCGGGCGATTCGACAACGACGACCTGCATGCTCGTTCAGGTATCCTCGGTTTCGGGGAGGTTTCGTGAGGGCGGGAAGGTGGGCAGTCCCGGATGGATTGTCAATTCGCGGGAATGTGACGGGGGTTTCGCGATGAAACCTGTTGTTCGTCAGGGGATTGGCGTGGAAACGCGCCGGGGATCGCCGCCAGGACGGACTATAGAGCGCGGCTCGCCAGACCGCCCGCATGGGTGGTCGCCTCGCCCGCAAGCTCCAGCTCCGCGAGCACCGCCAGCACCATGCGATGGGGCGCGTCGACGGCCCGGACGATCTCCGAAACGGGCATCGGCGTCGGGCTGAGCGCCGTGCGAACCGTCTCGACGAGCGCGGGCGGCACGTCGTCTGGCGGATCGTGCAGATAGTCCTCTCCGGGTTCGAAAAGAGCGGGCTGGGCGATGGTCTCCAGAGCGCGGACAATGTCGTCGGCGGTCTCGACGAGGACGGCGCCCTGTTTGATCAGCCGGTTGGCGCCCTTGCAGCGCGGATCGAGCGGCGAGCCGGGGACAGCCATCACCTCGCGGCCCTGTTCCAGCGCCATCCGCGCCGTGATGAGGCTGCCCGAACGCTCGGCGGCCTCCACGACGATGACCGCCAGCGAAAGGCCGGAAATGATCCGGTTGCGACGCGGGAAGTCCTTGGCGACGGCGGTGTAGCCGATCGGCGCTTCGGCGATCACCAGCCCCTGTTCGACGATGCGCTCGTAGAGTCGATTGTGTTCGGGCGGGTAGATCTGGTCGACGCCGCCGGCCACGACCGCGATGGTGCCGGTCTCCAGTCCCGCTGCGTGGGCTTCGCCGTCGACGCCGCGAGCGAGGCCGGAGATCACGACATAGCCCGCCTCGCCAAGATCGTGCGCCAGGTCTCGCGCCATGCGCCGGCCAGCCGCCGAAGCGTTGCGCGCGCCGACCAGCGCCACGCCGGGCGGGCGGGTAAGCGTGATGTCGCCGCGCGTGAACACCAGCGGCGGCGGGGCGTCGATCGCAGCCAGCAGGGCTGGGTAGTCTGTCTCGCACGTCGCGACCATGCGTGCGCCGACGCGATCGATCCGGTCGAGTTCGCGGGCGATGTCGGAGCGTGACGGAGCGGAGAGGTTTCGGCGGACGCCTTTGGCGGTCATCAGTGCGGGCAACGCGTCTAGGGCGGCGCCCGCGGTTTCGTATCGCGAGAGGAGTTGGTGGAACGTGATCGGGCCGACATTCGGCGTTCGGATCAGGCGCAGCCAGTCAGCGCGCTCAGCGTCGGTCAATTGCCTGCGTTTCACCCTGTCCCCCACCCAAGTCGGTGGAGCCTAGACCGATCATTTGACCGGGGCTAGGCGGGCGGGACGTCCTTCTTCGCGCCGATGCGCGGCTCGGTTCCTTTCAGCAGCCGCGCGATGTTGGCGCTGTGGCGCCAGTAGATGAGCAGCGCCAGCGCGAGGGTCACGCCGACAGCGAATTCGCCGTAGCCGAAGACGTAGGCCAGCACCGGAACAAGGGCGGTCGCGACCAGGGCGGCCAGCGAGGAGATGCGGAAGACGCCTGCGACGACAAGCCAGGTCAGTCCGAAACCGATTCCCACCTGCCACATCGAGGCCAGAAGAAGACCGATGAAGGTGGCGACGCCCTTGCCGCCCTTGAACTTCAGCCAGATCGGGAAGCAGTGCCCGATGAAGGCCGCCGCGCCCGCACACAGTCCGACGCGGAACGGCGCGTGCCAGATGTCGACCTGAAGGCCGAGCGGAATGTGATTGTGCACCAGATAGTAAGTCGCCGCCTGTGCGAGGAGGAAGGCGATGCCCGCCTTGCCCGCATCCAGCAGCAGCGTCGCCAGCGCCAGATCCTTGCGTCCGGTGCGCAGCACGTTGGTGGCGCCGATATTTCCAGAGCCGATCGCGCGAATGTCGCCGAGACCCGCCAGCTTGGTGAGCACGAGCCCGAATGGAATCGAGCCGAGCAGATAGCCCATCAGCACGCCAAGCGTTGCGAAGATGATCTCCGCGACCAAAGTCAGCGACATCGTGTCCGCCCCGTGAGTTGCGCCGGCAAACCGTGTTTGCGCGGCGGCCGCTTTGCGGCGATCGATCCAGGGCATGTGTAGGGGGCGTCGCCCCCGCTGCCAATCCGTTGAGGAAATGTGGAGAGGCGACGGCGGGGCAAAGCCCCGGTTGACGCGACGGCCTGGCGGTCAGGCGCGTTCGAATACGGTGACGCCGTCGACCCAGGTCCGGAGTACGCGGCCTTCGAGGCGGCGGCCGTCGAACGGAGAGTTCTTCGAGCGCGAGGAAAGATCGTCGCGGTCGCAGAGCCATGGCGCCGCAGGGTCGAACATCACCAGATCGGCGGGAGTTCCGATTGCGAGGCGTCCCTGCGGCAAACCGAGTATGTCGGCCGGTCCGCTGGTGACGGGCTTCAGCGCTTCGAGAAGCGTCAGGTGCTCCTGAGCAACCAGACTGGTCAGCGCGGGAAGCAGCGTCTCGAGGCCGACGGCGCCGTAGGTGGCCTCCTCGATCGGCAGGCGCTTGTCTTCGGGCGGTTGCGGATCGTGGGCGGAGACGATGGCGTCGATGGCGCCGCGTTTCACGCCGTCGATCATGGCCAGGCGGTCGGCCTCGGGCCGGAAGGGCGGGAACACCTTGCAGTAGGTAAGATAGTCGCCGACATCGAGTTCGTTGAAGAACAGCGAGTAGGCGGCGACCGTGCAGGCGACCTTCACGCCGTTCTCGCGCGCGTCCTCGATGGCGGCGAGCGAACGCCCGGTCGAGATGGTGTCGACGAGGAGGCGCGCGCGCGTGGTTTCGGCGAGCGTGAGATCGCGGGCGAGCGCGATCCATTCGGCTTCCATCGGCGCGCCGCGAACGCCGAGCCGCGCGGCGAACGCGCCGTGGTTCATCACCGTGTTGCGCGTAAGCGAATGCGTGTCGGGTCGCGAGGCGACGAGCGCGTCGAAGCTCGAGGCGTAGGTCATGGCGCGGCGCAGGACACCTGCGTCGGACACCGCCTGATCGCCGTTGCAGAAGAAGACGGCGCCGGCCTCGCGGATCATGCCCAGCTCGGTCATCTTCTGGCCTTCCAGGCCGAGCGTGAGGCCGCCCGCGGGATAGATCTTCACCTTGGCTGTGTCGCGGGCGCGGCGCTGGATGAAGTCGACAAGCGCAACACTGTCGATCACGGGCTTGGTGTCGGGCATCACGACGAACGAGGTCACCCCGCCGGCCGCGGCGGCCTCGCTGGCGGTGGCCAGCGTCTCCTTGCTTTCGGCGCCCGGTTCGCCGGTCTTCACGCGCAGGTCGATGAGGCCCGGCGCAAGGCATTTGCCCTTTGCGTCGATCTTGAGTTCGGCTGCGGCGGTGCGTGTGAGATGCGGGCCGACATCCGCGATCAGGGCGCCGTCGATGAGGACGCCGCCCTTATGGTCGAGCCCGTCGGCGGGGTCGATCAGGCGCGCGTTGTAGATGAGGGTGCGGGCGGTCATGCGTTTTTCGCCCCGATGTCGGGTTTGGCGTTTGCAAGCGTCTCCAGCACGGCCATGCGCACGGCGACGCCCATCTCGACCTGTTCGGTGATCAGCGACCGCGACTTGTGGTCGGCGACGCCGCTTTCGATCTCGACGCCGCGATTCATCGGGCCCGGGTGCATGACGAAGGCGTTCGGCTTGGCGTGCGAAAGCTTCTCGAAGTCGAGCCCGTAGAAGTGGAAGAACTCGCGCGCGGAGGGCAGGTAGGCGCCGTCCATCCGTTCCTGCTGAAGGCGGAGCATCATGACCACGTCGCAGCCTTCAAGGCCTTTGCGCATGTCGGTGAAGACCTCCGCTCCCCAGTCGGCGACGCCGGGCGGGGTGAGGGTGCGCGGCGCGATCAGCCGCACTTCCGCGCCCAAGAGGTTCAGAAGGATGGCGTTGGAGCGGGCGACCCGCGAATGCAGGATGTCGCCGCAGATCGCGACGCGCAGGCCGCTGATCTCGCCGACGCGGCGGCGGATGGTGAGCGCATCGAGCAGCGCCTGCGTGGGGTGTTCGTGGGTGCCGTCGCCGGCGTTGATGACGGCGCAGTCGACCTTGCGGGACAGCAGTTTCACCGCCCCGGAGGCGCTGTGCCGGATGACCAGCAGGTCCGGGCGCATGGCGTTCAGCGTCATCGCCGTGTCGATGATGGTCTCGCCCTTTTTCAGCGAGGAGGTCGCCACGGACATGTTCATCACGTCGGCGCCGAGGCGGCGGCCGGCGATCTCGAACGAGCCCTGCGTGCGGGTGGAGTTCTCGAAGAAGACGTTTATCAGCGTCCGCCCGGCGAGGGCGTCGGCGTGTTTCACATGCTGGCGGTTGAGCTCGACATAGCGGTCGCCCTTGTCGAGAAGCAATTCAATATCGAGACGGTTAAGGCCCTCGATGCCCAGCAGGTGTCTGTGCGGGAAGGCGTAAGGCGTCTCCGCCTCTTTCGAAGCCATGCGATGATCCTCGATTTCGGGGGGCATAGCCGCACCAGCGCCGCAGGGCAAGCGTCGCCCGCGTTCTGCCTCAACCGCCGTGCAGGGCCATGAACAGGAAATACATGGCGGGCATGGTCAGGGCGGCCAGAACCGTCTGCACCGCGATGAGATTCGCCATGAAGGTTCCGTCGCCGCCCAGCTCGCGCGCGAGGATGTATCCGCTGGCCGCCGTGGGGGTCGAGGCCGAGATCACGATCACGGCCAGCTCGGTCCGTCCCATGCCCAGAGCCAGGCCGATGGCGCCGGCGATGAGTGGGAAGGTCAGGAGGCGAATCAGGGACCAGGTGAGGGTGCGAATCCCCGCCCGCCGCAGCGCCGCCATGTCGACCCCGGCGCCGGCGGCGAGCAGACCGAGCGCCACCGCCGCGCGGCCGAGAATGTCCATGGTGTCGCCGATCACGCCCGATGGCGGCAGGTGCGCCACGTTCAGGACGCCGCCGATCACGCAGGCGATCAGGATCGGGTTGCGGACCGCTTCGGCGAAGGGATGGCGTTTGCGGCGGCCGTCGGCGTGTTCGCCATAGTGCGACAGGGCGGTGATCGACAGGATGTTGGCCGTGGGGATGAGGCAGGCGGCGACAATGGCGACGAGCGCCACGCCCTCGGCGCCGAAGAGCGGTTCCGCGATCGCCAGCGCGATCATGGTGTTCCAGCGCGCGTTCGACTGGACGACGCAACCGATCGCCGGACGCGTCATGCGGGGCCAGTAGCGCGAGGCGAGCCCCAGGGCCGCCATCAGCAGCTGGGAGACCAGAATCGCGACCGCGATCTTCCAGGGCGCGCTTTCGAACGAGGCCCGCGAGAGCACGTTCACGATCATCACCGGAAACAGAAGCACGTAGGAGACGCGGTCGACCGCCCGCCATCCCTCGGAGGCGGGCTGGCCTCGCCAGGCCAGAAGGCGGCCAAGCGCAATGATGATGACCACCGGGATCAGGGCGGACAGAAAGGTCATTTCGCTTCGGCCAGCCTGTCGATCGCGCCCTGGAGGATCCACGCGGCGGCCAGCTTATCCACAAGCTCGTCGCGGCGGGCGCGGGAGGCGTCCGCACTTATCAAGGTTCTCTCCACAGCGGCTGTGGATAACCGCTCATCCCAGAGCGCCAGAGGTACGTCCCGTTTGGCCAGTATATTCTGCGCCAGCGACCGGGCCGACTGCGCGCGGGGGCCTTCGCTGCCGTCCATGTTCTTCGGCAGACCGAGCACCAGGCCGACGCAGGCCCGGCCGTCATAAAGCTCGAAGAGGCGCGTCAGCGAGGGGGCCAGCTTTCGGCCACGCTGAATGGTCTCCACGGGGCTGGCGATCAGGCGGCCGGCGTCGCAGGCGGCGACCCCGATGGTCGTGGACCCGGGGTCCAGACCCAAAAGCGCGCCATGGGGCGGCAGATCCGTCAGTACGACAAGAGGCATGGCGGGGGATTTAGACCGAACCGGCTTGATGCGGAAGGCGGGCGCCGTTAGGGCTGGCTGGCCGGATTTCCGGCAGGTTTTCCCGTAAGCCACCCGTCCCGACGGCGACGCGGCCAGTGAGCAACGACCCATGAGCATCGACAAGGAAACCGTTCGCAAGGTGGCGCGGCTGTCGCGCATTGCGGTGCCGGAGGACCGGCTTGAGGGGCTCGCCGGGGAGCTCAATGGCATCATGTCGTGGATCGAGCAGCTCAGCGAGGTCGATATCGAGGGCGTGGACGCGATGACCACCCCTGTGGAGATGTCGCTGCCGATGCGCGAGGACAAGGTTACGGACGGGGACATCCGCGATCAGGTGCTGGCCAATGCGCCGCGTTCCGAGGACGGCTTCTTCGTCGTGCCCAAGGTGGTCGAATGAGTTCGGCTTCGCCACAGAACGATCCGCGCTGGGCCGCCCTTTTCGGCGAGGGCCTGGCGTGTTCGTGCGGCGAGCGTCACGTCGGTCTTCTGGATCTGACCTTCATCACTCCTTCGGGGTGGTCGGGGTCGACCGAGTACGAACCGAACGAGGCGTTGCGCTATGACGGCGATTTCCTGTCGCCGGAATATTGCGTTCGCGAGGGGAAGTATTTCGGCATTCGCGCGCTGCTGCCGCTTCCGGTGAAGGACCTTTCGCCGCCTGCGGCCGTGCTGGCGGTTTGGGCGAGCGTCGATCGCGCGGATTTCGAACAGCTTGTCGCCGACCCGCGTCCGGAGCGAACCGATCCGCCCCGCAATTTCCCCGCGCGGCTGGTGAGCCGGATCGGCGGTTATCCCGAGATGATCGGCCTCATGGGGCATGCGTTCCCGCAAGTCGATGCGCCGCCATTGCTGGTGTTGTCGGCGCCGCCGCCGGGGGCCCCGACGCCGCCGGGCGCCATGGTGCATCCGTTGATCACCGAGCACCGCAAGGGCGCCACTCTGGACCGCCTGTTCGAAGTCTACGCGGCCAACGGCCATGACATGCGGGGGAGCGCGTGACGCTCTTCGCCCCAAGCCCATCGTCGGCCTGCACGGTCGATCTTGAGGACCCGCGATCACCCGACAGCGCAACTTTGCTGGCGGGAAGCGAGGCGTTCATCGCCGAGGTCTATCCGGAAGACGAGGACGATGCTTGCCCGTCTCCGATGGGCGACGGGATCGCGCGGGACGGATCGTTCGCGGTCGCCCGTGTCGACGGCGCGGCCGCCGGCTGCGGTGCGCTCATGCCGCTGGCCGATCCTGGCGCAAGGGAAATCGTTCGCATGTTCGTGCGGCCGGAGTTTCGCGGACGCCGGATCGCGGACGCGGTGCTCGCTGCACTGGAGGCGCGGGCTAGAGCGTTGGGCGCGAGAACGATCCTGCTGCGTTGCGGCCCCCGGCAACCCGTGGCGCTGTGCGTCTACCGCCGCAACGGTTACGTGGAGCGCGGACCGTTCGGGCGCCATACTGAACACGACCTCAACATCTTCCTTGAGAAGACGATCGCATGACCAAACTGACCCAGCTTTCCCTGTCCGACGCCGTCGACGGCCTTCGCGAAAAGACGTTCTCGTCGCGCGAGATCACGCAGGCTTTTCTGGACGAGATCGACCAGAGCAATCCGCAGCTCAACGCCTATGTCGTCGTCACGCACGACAAGGCGCTGGCGATGGCCGACGCGGCCGACGCCAAGCTTGGGAAAGGCAAGAAGCTCGGCAAACTTGAGGGCGCGCCGCTTGGGGTGAAGGATTTGTTCTGCACCGCCGGCGTGCGGACGACGGCGTGCTCGAACATTCTTGGCGAGTTCACGCCGACCTATGAATCCACCGTCACGCAGAACCTGTGGGACCAGGGCGCGGTGATGCTCGGCAAGCTCAACATGGACGAGTTCGCCATGGGTTCGTCGAACGAGACTTCCCGCTTCGGGCCGCCGGCTTCGCCATGGCGGCGCAAGGGGACGAACGCCAATCTCACGGCCGGCGGTTCGTCGGGCGGTTCGGCGACGGCGGTCAGCGCGGACCTGTGTCTCGCGGCGACGGCCTCGGATACGGGCGGTTCGATCCGTCAGCCCGCGGCATTCACGGGCACGGTGGGCATCAAGCCGACCTATGGACGCGCCAGCCGCTATGGGATGGTGGCGTTCGCGTCTTCGCTGGATCAGGCCGGGCCGCTGGCCAAGACGGTGAAGGACGCCGCCCTGATGCTGGAGGTGATGTGCTCGGCGGACCGCAAGGATTCCACCAGCCTGCATCTCGATATTCCGAAGTGGACGAAATCGGTCGGCAAATCGATCAAGGGCATGCGGATCGGCATCCCGAAGGAATATCGGGTCGAGGGCATGCCGGCGGAGATCGAGGCGCTGTGGCGGCAAGGTATCGAGTGGATGGAGGCGGCCGGCGCGACGATTGTCGACGTTTCCCTGCCGCACACCAAGTATGCACTGCCGGCCTATTACATCGTGGCTCCGGCGGAGGCCTCGTCGAACCTCGCGCGCTATGACGGCGTGCGATACGGCGCCCGGCAAACCGGCGATGGCGGCCTGACAGACCTTTACGAACAAACCCGCGCCAACGGGTTCGGCGCCGAGGTGCAGCGTCGTCTTCTGATCGGCGCCTATGTGCTCTCGGCGGGCTATTACGACGCGTACTATCTGCGGGCGCAAAAGGTGCGGACGAAAATCCTCCAGGACTTCGAAGCTGCGTTCGAAGCGTGCGATGCGTTGCTGACGCCGACGACGCCTTCGGCTGCTTTCGCCTATGGCGAAAAGTCCGGCGATCCGGTTGAGATGTATCTGAACGACATCTTCACCGTGACCGCGAACCTGGCGGGCCTGCCGGGCATTTCCGTTCCGGCCGGGGTAGACGCGCAGGGCTTGCCGCTCGGTTTGCAGGTGATCGGCAAGGCGCTCGATGAGGAAGCGTGCTTCAAGGTCGGGTCGGTTATCGAGCAGAGTGCGGGCTTCACGGCGCGCCCGGATCGCTGGTGGTAGGTCGTCCGGCGGAGCGCCGCTCCGGCGCGCATGCGCGTTTGTGAGGCGGCGGTCGGGTAGATCGCTCGTTTGCGGGCGCGAGCAATTGGTCTCGCGGGTCTCGGCTCCTATCTAGATCCTTCATTCTCCGATTTTCCGCGAGGAACAGACCGGCATGACCGCTTTCGCCGATACGATCATCCTCGATGCGTCAGGCTCGAATGCCTGGACCGGAGCGGCTGATCCCGCTTACGCCCATCCCGGCGGTCGTTTCGGCGGCTGGACGGCCGCTGCGCTTCTGACCGCCGCCATGCGCGAGCCGGGCGATCGCGGCGACCCGCTCAGCCTCACGGTTCTGTTCACCGATGCGGTGAACGACGGCGACATCGAGATCGCCACGCGGCAATTGCGGACGGGGGCGCGACTGCAATTCTGGCGGGCGGAGCTGCATCAGTCGGAGAAGGTCTGCGCGCACGCGCAGATCACATTCGGCAAGCGCCGCGAAACGCTGGCCTTCACCGACCTTGAAATGCCGGACGTGCCGCCCGCCGAAGACGCATCGCTGGCGGAAGGGTCGCCGTCCGCCCCGTTCGGGGAGCAGCTTATCGGGCGCTGGGTCTCAACCATGCCGTTTGAGCAAAGACCCGATCCGTCCGCAAAGGCGCGGTCGCTTTTCTGGTGTCGCCATCGCGACGGACTGCGCATGGACCATGTGCTGCTCGCCTGTCTGCTCGACTATGCGCCGCCTCGGATCATGTATCGCCGCGA
The DNA here is from genome assembly GCA_041398225.1 of Hyphomonadaceae bacterium. Taxonomy (GTDB): domain Bacteria; phylum Pseudomonadota; class Alphaproteobacteria; order Caulobacterales; family Hyphomonadaceae; genus JAWKVD01. The sequence goes on from JAWKVD010000004.1 coordinate 258,272, forward strand.
CGGGTTTCCGATGTCGTCGACGGTTTCGATGAATGCGTATTTCCACGTGACGCCTGAAGAGATCGCTGAGGTCGGCGACGGGTGGGTGCTAAGCGACGTCGCGTGCCGGCGGTGCGAGGGCGGCTACTACGATCACGAGATACGGATGTGGAGCCCGTCTGGCGCCCTGTTGGCGACCTCGGAGCAGGTCGCGGCGTTCAGGGACTAGGCGCAATCCGACTTGGTGTCGGAGGCGCGGCGCATCGGCCCCCTGTAGTTGATCCGGTTCTGTCGCCGGCGGTCCGGTCCGGCGTAGCCCGGGATGCTCAGGAACGGTCGCCGGTTCTCCACGATCGTGTGGAGTTTGCGCCAGACGACTTGCGAGGAGATCGGCTTCGAGAGGATTTCGTCGACGCCGGCGTTGATCAACTCGCGCAGAATGGACGGGCGCGTATCGGCCGTGCAGGCGAGCAGCGGCACGAAGCGCACCGTGGGCTGCGTCGATTGGCGGACCAGGCGCGTGAACTCTCCGCCGTTGAGGTCGGCGAGGTGATAGTCGACGATGACGAGATCGAATTCGGCGTCCTGCATCAGCTGGAAGGCGTCGGCCGCGTCGGCGGCTTCGCGCACGCGCGTGACGCCAAGCCCGATGAGGATCGCACGCCAGATGCTGCGCATGAAGGCGTGATCGTCCACGAGCAGCACGTTTATGTTTCGGAGCTGATCAGACATTTGGCGCGAAGAGGTCTCCAGCAGGAACGTTCAGATGCATGGAGAATGGTTATCAGTTTGTGACTCGCGCGGATCAGCGAGGCGGTTGACGTCGCTCGCACAGCGATTTGCGAACGCAAACCACGATCGATCGCGTATCCGTGCTAGTCGAACCATTGATGCAAGCGAGCGCGAAGCCTGACGTATCCGGCTCTCTACCTTACACCTGCCGGCTTTTCGGGAAGTGCGAGGAAGCCCTCGATCGGCTGTTTGCCCGGGCCTCTGTAGCCGTTGAGATTGATCGCGTCGGCTTCATGGATCGCGTCTTCGAGCGAGTAGCCCTTGTACTTCACAAGGTAGGCGGCCCAGAGATGGCTGGCGCGCCATGCGATCGTGCAATGAAGCAGGACTTTGGTGTCGGCGCTTTCGAACGCGGTCGCAAACTTGTCCACGGCTTCGGGCGTGTAGGGCGTGTCGGGGCCGCCGAGCGGGATGTGGACGTAGGTGACGCCGAGTTCGTCGAGCAGCGCCGCTTCGTCGAACGGCACGGCTTTGCGATTGTCCATCTCCGGTTGCGTGCGCAGGTTGATGACGGTCCTGACGCCGCTCGCGATCACGTCGCGCAGCGCAGCTTCGCTGGGTTGTCCGGCGATATAGAGCGGACCGGCGTCAGCGATGACGGCCTGGTATCCCGGCATATCGAGCTTGTCGGGGAAGTGTATGGCTTCCTGCGACAACGCCGGTGCGGCGGTCAGAACGATCGCGGCGATTGGCGCAAGACGCATGAAACCCTCCATCTTCCGTTTGGATCGTCGCCAGTCCGCCAGCCAGATTTTCTTGCAGCCAGCGTTTGTCAGGCGCGACCGCCGCCTGTCTGCAGACGTTCGGGCGATACGCCGATACGCGCAAGCGCGCGACTCCACTTGGTCGCGAAGGAGTGATCGAAAACCAGGGCGGCATCCGGGTCGCCGACAAGCCAGACGTTCTCGGCCAGCTCCATTTCGAGTTGCCCGGCGCCCCATCCCGAATAGCCAAGCGCGAGACTGAAGCGCTCGGGCGGCGTTCCTGAAACAATGGCGTGGAGTACGTCGCGCGTGGCGGTGAGGCATACGCCATCGCATACCGACAGGGTCGATCCGGCGCAGTCATAATCGTCGGTATGCAGAACAAAGCCGCGGTCGCGCCCGACCGGTCCGCCCGCCAGCACATGCTGGCCTCCGGGCGCGCCATTGCCGTCGACGCCCAGTTGGTCGAGCAGTTCGGGCAGGGTGATGTCGGTTTCGGCCTTGTTGAGAATGATGCCCATCGCATGATCCTCATTGTGCGCGCACAGGAGGATCACCGCCTGCTTGAACCGCGGGTCCTCTATCGCAGGCGAAGCGATCAACAGTCTGCCGGCCAAAGATCCCTGCACGGCACAGGACCTCCCTTTGTCGCGTGGTCATGCTCCGACTTCGCCGCGGACGTGGCAAGGCGCATTCGAGATTTTTTGATCGGAGATCATTTCCCGGTTTCGTCCCTCGTCTCCCGTCTGGCCGTCTCGCCTCAAAGCGCATAAGGGAGGTCGGAGAGGGAAGTTGGAACGCTTCAGAGAGAGGTGCAGGATGACGATCAAGATCGGCGACAAGATGCCGGAAGCGACGTTCACGGTGATGAAGGACGGTCAGCCCGCGCCCATGACCATGGCCGAACTGACCACCGGCAAGAAGGTGGCCCTGTTCGCCGTCCCCGGAGCCTACACGCCGACATGTTCGGCCCGGCATCTGCCCGGCTACAAGGAAAAGGTCGCGGATTTCCGCGCCAAGGGCGTCGACACGATCGCCTGCGTGTCGGTGAACGATGTTTTCGTCATGAACGCCTGGGGCAAGGACCAGCAGGTGGGCGAGGATGTCCTGATGCTGGCGGACGGAAACGGCGCCTTCGCCAAATCGGTCGGTCTGGAGATGGACGGAACCAAGTTCGGCATGGGGCTGCGGTCCCAGCGCTTTTCGATGGTCATCGAGGACGGCGTGCTGAAGCAGCTGAACGTCGAGGCGCCGGGCGAGTTCAAGGTTTCCGCAGCGGACTACATGCTGGAGCAGCTCTAGCGACGGAGGACGCGGCGGGACGCCGCCGCGGCTTTCTTTTCACGCACCCGAAATCGGCGCCGGAAAGCACACGGACGTCTTGCGAGGACGGGCCGGCAACCTAACATTTGGTTCATGGTGACGGCCGAATCCACGGCGCCGGCTAAATCGCGATCTAAGCGAAATCCGGCAATGTGCATCCGGGCCGTCGGGTCGGGGTGTGCGGGTCTGGACGTGGACGTCGGGGCCCGCCTGCATGTGAAGGAGAGGGACGGGTGGACGATCTCGGTCTCATAGTTCCGGTACTGGTTTTCGTATTCGGTCTCATCCTGCTGTTCAGCGCGGTGAAGGTGGTGCCTCAGGGCTACCAGTTCACGGTCGAGCAGTTCGGACGTTTCACGCGCCTGCTGAGCCCGGGTCTCGCGTTCATCGTGCCTTTCGTCGACCGCATCGGGCGCAAGATCAGCCTGATGGAGACCGTGCTCGACATTCCCACTCAGGAAGTGATCACCAAGGACAACGCGATGGTGTCGTGCGACGCCGTGGTGTTCACGCAGGTGATCGATGCGGCGCAGGCGGCCTATGAAGTGATGGACCTTGAGCGCGCGATCACCAACCTCGCGCTCACCAACATCCGGACCGTGGTCGGCTCCATGGATCTCGATCAGGTTCTGTCGAACCGCGACGAGATCAACGCCCGTTTGCTGGCGACCATCGACGCGGCGACCCAACCGTGGGGCGTCAAGGTCACGCGGATCGAGATCAAGGATCTTACGCCGCCGGCGGACATCACCCAGGCGATGGCCCGGCAGATGAAGGCCGAACGCGAGAAGCGCGCGCAAATTCTCGAAGCCGAGGGCATGAAGCAGTCGGCCATTCTTCGCGCGGAAGGCCAGAAGCAATCGCAGATCCTGGAGGCTGAAGGCCGGCGCGAAGCCGCCTTCCGCGACGCCGAGGCCCGTGAACGCGAAGCCGAAGCGGAGGCCAAGGCGACGGCCATGGTGTCGGAGGCCATCGCTCGCGGTGACGTCAATGCGATCAACTACTTCCTCGGTCAGAAGTATGTCGAGGCGTTCGCGAAGCTCGCCACGTCGAACCAGCAGAAGACGGTCATCGTGCCGGCGGACTTCGGCGGTCTCACAGGCGCGATCGAGGGCGTGCGGGCGCTCACCAGCAAGCTCAACCCGGCCGGGGAGGGGTAGCCATGGGCTCTGTAACGGAGCTTCTGACGCATCTCACGCTCTGGCACTGGGTCGGCCTCGGCATCATTCTGCTCTCGCTGGAGGTCGCGGTCGGCACGTTCGATCTTTTGTGGGTCGCGGTCGGCGCGTTCGTCACGGCGCTGTTCGCTCTCATCATTCCGGCGCCGGCCGGAGCGTGGCAGGGCCAGCTGGTTTTCTTCGGGGTGTCGGCGGTGGCGTTCGTGATTCTCGGCCGCACGGTTTTCCGCGGGCTGCGCCACCGGGCGTCGACACATCCAAATCTCAACGACCGGATGACGACGATGGTGGGTCAGCGCGGCGAAGCCAGAAGCCCCTTCCAGCATGGCAAGGGGCGGGTGCGGATCGGCGACACGGAATGGCAGGCGTCGCAGTCCGATGACAGCGACATCGCTCTGGGCGATGAAGTCGTGGTGACGGGCGCCGAAGGTTCCACCCTGACGGTGCGCCGGGCGCAGGCGAGCGCCGCCTAGCCCTTGGTGCGCGCTTCCTGAACGCCGAGGCGGGCGAGTTCGTCGGCGCGTTCGTTGCCGTCATTCCCGGCGTGTCCGCGCACCCATCGCCAGTCGACGGTGTGGCGCTGATTGGCGGCGTCCAGGCGCATCCACAGGTCCTGGTTCTTCACCGGTTTGCGGTCGGCGGTTTTCCAGCCGCGTTTCTTCCAGTTGTGAATCCAGCTGTTGAGGCCATCCTTCACATACTGGCTGTCGGTATGAAGGATCACTTTCGAGCCCTCCGGCGCCCACTCAAGCGCGGTGATGGCCGCCATCAACTCCATGCGGTTGTTCGTTGTGGCCAACTCGCCGCCGTGCATCTCGATGGTTTCGCCGTTCGACCGGATATGGACGCCCCAGCCGCCGGGGCCGGGATTTCCAGAACACGCGCCGTCAGTCCAGATTTCGATCAGTTCGCTCATGCGCCGGAAGTTCAGTGTTTCGCGCGAACGGTCAAGGCGGAAGGGGGCTTCATGCTCAGCGCCCTCTTTGGAACAGATAGAAAAGCAGTCCGGCGACCATGCCCGCCAGCGCGTCGAACGTCACAAGAGCCGGGGAGATGGTCTGTTTCTCGATCAGCACCGCGATGACGGACGTCAGCGTCGCCAGCAGCGCCCCGACCAAGGCATAGACCCAGAAACGGTTCATCCGTGTCGACACGAGCACAACGTGAATCGGCAGTCCCGCGAGCAGCGCGACAGGCCCCCCTGCGAACGCGCCTTTCAGCGCGCCGACCCCGAAAGCGCCGACCAGCAAAGGAAGCAACGCCGAGGGCGTGTAGCCGTCGGCGCTCGATACCGCGACGGCGATCGCCACCCCGAGGATGGTCGCCAGAGCGCATCCGAATATGGCGGCGAGCACCAGACCGATCGCCGCGCCGAAAAGCCGGGCGATCACCTCACGCGCCATAGTCGTCCGCTCCGCGAGCCATGCGGTGGAAGCCGAGCCGCTCTGCGTAGTCCAGCGGATTCTTCGGGCGCACCAACGCATCGCGAGGGGTGTCGCTCCAATCGACAAGGCGGGTGAGGAAGAACCGCATCGCCGCGCCGCGCGCCAGTACGGGCAAGGCGGAGCGTTCTTCGGGCGTCAGGCTGCGCACGGACTGATAGCCGGCGATGAGTGCGCGCCCCTTGGTCATGTTGTATTCGCCGCGTTGTTCGAAGCACCAGGCGTTGAGGCAGATCGCGATGTCGTAGGCCAACAGGTCGGTGCAGGCGAAGTAGAAATCGATGACGCCGGACAACTGGTTGTCCAGAAAAAAGCTGTTGTCGGGAAAGAGGTCGGCGTGGATCGCTCCGGCGGGAAGGTCCGGCGCCGGCCAGTGGGACGCCAGGTGTTCGAGGTCGCCTGCGATCTGTGCGGAGAGACCCGGTTGCAGCGTATCGGCTTCGGCTTCGCGTCCCGCAAACAAGCCGGGCCAGGCGTTGATCGAGAGATCATTGCTGCGCGTCATCGAGAAGTCGGCCAGCGCTTCGTGAAGGCGCGCAAGGCCCGCGCCTAGCGAGCGGCACTGGTCCGCGCTCGGGCGGGACGGGCTCATCCCCTGCAGGAAGGTGACGATAACGGCGGGTTTGCCGCGCAGTGTGCGTAGCGCCTGTCCGTCGCGCGCAGCCACAGGCAGGGGCGCGGGGAATCCCTTGCGGGCGAGATGTCCCATCATCTCCATGAAGAAGGGCAGATCTTCGGGACGGGCGCGTTTTTCGAAGACCGTCAGGATGAAGCGGCCGGCGTCGGTCTCCAGAAGGAAGTTCGAGTTCTCCACGCCCTCCGCAATGCCCTTGAAGGCGCGCGCTGGGCCAAGGTCGTAGTCCGCGAGAAATGCGGCGAGCTCAGCGTCGTCGATATCGGTATAGACGGCCATGGCGGTTCAAGCGCCTTCGAGGATGCGGGGGACGCGGAAGGTGACATCCTCGCGGGCCGTCACGACTTCCTCGACCGCAACCTCGAAGCGGCCGCGGCAAGCGGCGATGACGCCCTGAACCAGGGTTTCAGGCGCCGACGCGCCCGCCGACAGGCCCAGCGTTTTCACCCCGTCGAACCAGCTCCAGTCGATGTCGTCGGCGCTGGCGATCAGGCGAGCGTCTCGCGCGCCCGCGCGGCGGGCCACTTCGACAAGGCGGACGGAGTTGGAAGAGTTGGCGGCGCCGATCACCAGCACCAGATCCGCGCGCGCCGCTATATCGCGCACCGCCTCCTGCCGGTTTGTGGTCGCATAGCAGATGTCGTCCTTGCGCGGCTCCACCATGAGCGGGAAGCGTTCTTTCAGGATCGCGACAATGCCCGCCGTGTCGTCGACGGACAGCGTGGTCTGGGTGACGTAGGCCAGCCGGGTCGGGTCCTGGGGCTGGCAGGTGCGCGCATCCTCCTCGGTCTCGATCAGGGTCATCGTGCCCGGGTCGGTCTGGCCCATCGTGCCGATGACCTCCGGGTGGCCGGCATGTCCGATCAGAAGGGTGTGCAGCCCGTTGCGGGCGTGGCGCTGCGCCTCCGCGTGGACCTTGGAGACCAGCGGGCAGGTCGCGTCGACATAGACCAGTTCCCTGCTTTTCGCCTCGTTGGGGACCGATTTGGGAACGCCGTGCGCCGAAAACACCACGGGCCGGTCGTTCGGGCAGTCCTCAAGCTCCTCGACGAACACCGCGCCCATCTTTTCGAGGCGCTGAACCACATGGGCGTTGTGGACGATCTCGTGGCGCACATAGACCGGCGCGCCCCACTTCGCGAGCGCCTGTTCGACGATGAGAATCGCACGGTCGACGCCGGCGCAGAACCCTCGAGGGGCCGCCAGAAGGATGCTCAGCGGGGAGGGGCTCGAAAAGTCGTTCAATTACTGGTCCCTCTGGGGCTCCCCCGACCGCAGCACCCGTCACGGTTCAGCTGGTGTCGATGATTGCGCCATGCATTGGTTAGGGGCTATCACCCTTTCTCCATGACATCGCATCGCCCGGCCGCAACGCCAAGGGCGGACACGGTACGAGGGTGCGCGTGAGTATTTCCGGACGGATCAAGTGCCTGGGCGCTGTCGCCCTGGCGGCGTTTACGGCCTCGTGCTCCCAGCTCGACAGTCGGCAGAATGTGGGGCCGTGTCCGGTGGCGGGCGTCCTGTTCGACGCATCCCGCGTTGTGAACATCGAGGGCGAGGACCGGCACGAAAATGTGGGCTGGACCGGATCGATCGAAGGGGTGAAGGGCTTCTGCCGATATGTCGGCACCAATCCGATCACGATGGAGATCGACATCGACTTTGCGTTCGGCAAAGGGCCGAAGGCGGAGGGCGACCGGCACTCCTATCCCTATTTCGTCACGGTGACGCGCCGGAACCAGATCGTGCTCGCCAAGCGCGGCTTCACCGCCGACGTCAGGTTCAAGCCGGGCGAGGATGTGGTTCGTGTCCGGGACACGGTCAGCGGCATCGTCATTCCGCGCGCCAAGCAGGATATTTCGGGCACCAACTTCGAAATTCTGGTCGGCTTCGATCTGACCCCGGAGCAACTTGCCTATAACCGCTCCGGCAAGCGCTTCCTGATGGACGTCGACAAGTAGGCCGCCGGGGGGCTTCTCCACGGCGGCGGTCGCTCCGCCGGGCTTGTGTCAAACGTCAAGGCATGGCGTAAGGCGGCGTAGCGCCGGCTTGGCGCTCATCCCTGTATTCCATATCCGGCGGCGTCATGAAGGATCTTGCGACACAATTGGCGGAAGCGGCGGGCGAAGCGTTCGCCGCTGCGGGGCTCGAACCTGGCCTCGGCGCCATGCGACGCTCCGACCGACCGGACCTCGCCGACTTTCAGTGCAATGGCGCCATGGCCGCCGCAAAAGCCGCGAAGAAGAACCCGCGCGAAATCGCGGGCGCGATCGTGGAGGCGCTGAAGGCGTCGCCCCTGGTCGCGGGCGCCGAAGTCGCGGGTCCGGGCTTCATCAACGTGCGCGTCGCCCCGGAAGCGCTTGCGCGGCAGGCGACGGTCCTTGCCGCCGACCAGGCCTCCGGCGCCAATCGCGTGGAGGCTTCGCGCAAGGTCGTGATCGACTTTGGCGGCTGGAACGTCGCCAAGGAGATGCATATCGGGCACCTGCGTTCGACCGTGATTGGCGATTGCCTGCAGCGCCTGTTCCGGTTTCGGGGCGATGAGGTGACGTCCGACGTGCACCTCGGCGACTGGGGCCTGCAGATGGGGCAGCTCATCAACGAGGTTCGCCTCGAACAGCCGGACCTTCCGTATTTCGACGAGGGGTTCGAGGGAGAGTATCCGGCGGCCAGCCCCGTCACGATGGACGATCTCGGGCGGCTCTATCCTCAGGCTTCCGCCAAGTCGAAGTCGGACGAGGCGCGTCGCAATGAAGACCGCAAGGCGACCGCCGACCTGCAGGCGGGGCGTCGCGGCTATCTTGCGCTGTGGCGGCACTTCTGCGCCGTGACGCGGGTCGGACTGGAACGCGAATGCGATGCGCTCGACGTGCGGTTCGATCTCTGGAAGGGCGAAAGCGACGCCAACGAACTGGCGCCGGGCATGGTCGAGGACCTCAAAGCGCGGAAGATCGCCGAGTTCGACGACGGCGCCTGGATCATCCGCGTCGCGCGCGAGAGCGACAGGAAGGAGATGCCGCCGGTCATTCTCGTCAACCGCGACGGGGCGGTCGGCTATCACGCGACCGACATGGCGACGATCCTCGATCGCAAGCGGAGCATCGGGCCGGACCTATCGATGTATGTCGTGGACCAGCGCCAGGCGCTGCATTTCGAACAGGTGTTCCGCGCAGCCGATATCGCCGGCTACATGCCGGAGGCGAGTCTCGAACATCTCGGGTTCGGAACGGTCAATGGCGCAGACGGCAAACCCTACAAAACGCGCGATGGCGGCGTTCTGAAGCTTCAGGCGCTGATCGAGGAGGCCGATGTGGCGGCCTATGCGCGCGTGCGCGAAGCCGGACTCGGCGAGGGCTTCCCGGACGCGGAACTGCGCGACATCGCCCACAAGGTTGCGGTAGCCGCGATCAAGTTCTCCGATCTGTCGAACACCCGGACCGGAAACTACGCGTTCGACCTGGATCGTTTCATATCGTTCGAGGGAAAGACCGGTCCGTACCTTCTCTATCAGGCCGTGCGGATGAAGTCGCTGACCCGCCGCGCTGAAAGCGAGGGCGTGGCGCCCGGCGAGATCGTGATCGAGCTTCCGGCCGAGCGCGGTCTGGTTCTGGCGCTCGACGGGTTCGACGATGCGGTGCGCGGCGCCTATGAGAAGCGCATGCCGCATATCCTGTGCGATCACGCCTATTCGCTGGCTCAGGCGTTCTCGTCCTTCTATGCGGCGGCGCCGATTCTGGCGGAGAAAGACGAAGGCAAACGCGCCTCGCGTTTCGCGCTGACGCTGGCCGTGCTCAAGCAGCTCGAGCTGGCGCTCGATCTTATCGGCGTTCGCACACCTGAACGTATGTAGACGAAACGGGAGCGCATGCATGGTCGCCGGTCCGGTCTTCCATGTCGACGATCTGAGCGGCGCGGCGGCGCAGGCGCTTGTCGCGCGGCACTTGCGCGGCATGCATGAGAATTCCCCTGAGGACAGTTGCTTCGCTCTGGACGTCGAACGTCTGCGGCAGCCTGGCGTGACCTTCTGGACCTGCTGGCTCGAAGGTCAGCTCGCGGGCATGGGGGCGTTGAAGGCGTTGGCCTCCGGCGACGGCGAGATCAAGTCGATGCGCGTTGACGACGCTTTTCTTGGGCGCGGTCTTGGGCGCGCCATTCTCGATCACATCCTGGCCGAAGCGCAGGCGCGCGGCATGACGCGCCTCTGGCTGGAGACAGGCTCCGCGCCAGCCTTTGTTCCGGCTATCCGGATGTATGAAACAGCGGGCTTCGAACGTTGCGGGCCGTTCGCGGACTATCGCGAGAGCGCGTTCAGCATCTTCATGATGCGAGCGCTGGCGCCGGCGGTCGCGGCATGACGCCGTTTATCAAGTATCGACGCTAGGCGCCGTCGGACGCCGAAGGCGCGACATAGACGGGGTTGCCGAGCAGGATCAGCCGTCCCGTTTCGGGGTCTCGCAGGTCGACACGGACCCAACCGCCTTCGGCGCCGCCTTCCACTTCAAGCGAGATTTCGCTCGATTGCGGAACGACATCGGAAGAGGCGACGGCTTTTGCGTTGTGCGCGTGCACGTCGATCTTAAGTCCCGAGGCGTTCGTCGTGACGATCCGCCCCGTAGACCTCTCGCCTTCAGGAAGAACTAGCTCTCCGCCCATATGGATTGGCGCGCCGTTGGAGACGAATGCGAGATCCAGAACGCGATCGGTGCGGCCGTCGAGATCGAGAAACACCCGACCGGAGCGGATCGCCGCGTTCACGCCATCGATCGAAAGCGTTTGCGCATACACGGCCGTCGCCGGGCGCCCCACCGGCGACTGCTGGGCCATGGAGCGCACGGTGGCGTCGTGGTTGTCGGACCCGCCCACGGCGGTGATGCGATAGCCCTGGTTCAGCAGGTTCTCCCAGTAGCGAATGCCGGAGAACGGACCTTCCTCCTGTCCATTTCGCAGAAGACCGCCGTTCACCACCTCAATCGAGGGAATGCGCGACCAGTCGGTGTCGGCGTTCCAGCCGCATCCCATGCAGATCGGCCCGGTCGCCAGCCCGGGATGGTTGATCGACAGGATGGCGTGCTGCGCCTCCACGTTGTCGATCAGGTCGTCGATGGTGGGCAGGCGATCGGTTCCGAGCTGGAACTCCACGGGACGAGAGAGGCCCAGCGCGTTCGCATGTCCCTTGAAGGTGGTGACCTCGGTTCCCGGGATAACCAGCAGGTCCGGAAAGGCGGGCGCCAGCGCGGCGAGATCGGCGAGTTGCGCCAGCGTGTTGTGATCGGTCACCGCCACGAAATCGAGTTTCGCGTCATGCGCCGCTTCAAGCGTGCGGATCGTCGGGCAGGGCACGCGCAGGCCGGTTGTCGCCTTGCATGATCCGTCCGAATGCCCGGTGTGATTGTGGAGGTCGCCATACCGCCAGCCGGGCTCCGCCGAGATCGGTCCCGGCGGGATGGCGGGCGAGGAGGGCGTGTCGGGCGAGGCGAAGTCGAGACGGATGGTGGCGGTATAGTCCGCTTTCGGCCGGTCCTTGCGGTAGGCGGGAAGACCCATGACCAGCGTCCATTCGCCGGGGACGACAGCGCCGACCCGGAAGGACGGGGTTGCGTCCCAGGCGGAAACCGTCAGCTCGCGTTTGTTCGATCCGCTCCAGCCACGCTGCCCGTTGGGATCGCGCAGACCGAGGTCCAGCACCACGCCCTGGCCCTTGAACTCGTGTTCGACCTGGATGGTGACGCGTTCGACGCCGGGGGGAACCTCGAACGGCAGCTCAATGTAGGATGGGAAGAGATCGGGCGTCACCGAGCCGTTGATGACGATGGTCTTCGAACCGCCGTTCGTCGCTTTCCCGGCGATTGCGTCCGGCGGGTTGGCGGTTGCGTTCGACGCTAACGGCGCGCCCTGCGTTGCGCAGGCGCTCAACAGCACGAAAAGGACAGAGAACGGCAAAGCGCGCATCGCGGAACGCTCCTCATTGGGAAGAGAGGGACAGGTGCGCCACCTATGTAACGATCGTATGTCGGTGTCAGCCTGCGGCGTCGTAGGCTTTCTTCACGGCCGCTAGAACCTCCTTGTCGATGTCCTTTGGCGAGGTCATTGCGACGACGTACTGGCACATCCCGCCGGGCTTCTGGGCGACGACCTTCGTGGTTCCGATGTCTTCCTTGAGATTGAGGCCGAGTTCGAAGCGATCGTTGGTCTTGGGGCCGAGCGTGGCGAACTGCTTCTTGCGGCGCAAGGAGACGTAGCCCTTCTTGGGCGCGGTCTCGAAGTCCCCAAGCTTGCCGATGTGCTGCATCAGCTTTTCGTGGATGGGGCGCAGGTGTTCTTTCTTGCCTTGGTATATGTCCCCGAGCACGTCGCCGCTCTCGCCGCCGGCGCGCGTCTTCTCCAGGCCTTCCGGATTCCGGTACAGCATCACCAGCGCGTTGGCGTGGCCATGTCCCAGGTCCAGATTCTGTTTGGCCCAGGCCACCAGTTCGGCGTGCTTTTCAAGACCGGATTTCTTCAACGCCGCATTCAACTGCTTCAGCGTCTTGCCGGTCTTCGCTTCGATATTTGCGATGTAAGTCGCGAGCGCATCTTTCGGCGCGTCGGCCATCGTCCGCCTCCCGTCTTCTGAATGTGCAGTATTGTGGCGGGAGGCGTTTCAGGCAAGGCGCATCCGAAACGACAACCGCCGCTCGGGTCTTCCCCGAGCGGCGGTGTCTGGCGTCGGCGTAAAGGCCGCCGGCCGTTCTATTGTTCGTTCAACGAAGCCTCACGGATGCCCCGGAACTCATTGCCTTCATACCATTCCGGCCAGAGGTCGGAATCGGCGATCCGGCGGCCGACTTCGTAAAGGGCGGTGGCGTCCTGAGCGCTGCCCGAGAAATCCCAGTCGTCGTGGAAGTTGTCGGACACGGAGTGATAGTCGTGATCGCGATAAGCGTCCGACAGCTCTTCGCCATGCGCCGTCCCGCCGTCGATCATGTCGACGCCGCCGTCCGCGTAGAGCATCGGAACGCCGTGCTTGGCGAGGCTGATGTGGTCGGAGCGGTAGAAGGAGCCAGCCTCCGGTTGCGGATCGGGAACGACCACACGATTGTCGGTCGCGAGGATGTCCTTGAGCATGTCCTCAAGCTGCGAGGCGCCGTAGCCGACGACAACCATGTCGCGGGTCGGACCGATCGGCATCACGGCGTCCATATTCACGCCGGCGACCGTCTTGTTCAGCGGGATGATGGGGTTCTCGCCATAATAGGCCGATCCGAGAAGGCCGGACTCTTCCAGCGTCACCGCGAGGAACACGACAGAGCGCGCGGGCGGCGGACCGCTGGCGAACTTCTCCGCGATGTCCAGCATCATTGATACGCCCGTCGCGTTGTCGACGGCGCCGTTGTAGAAGCGATCCGCTCCTTCGGGGGCCGACGGGTCGACGCCGAGGTGATCCCAGTGAGCCATGTAGAGCATGTACTCGTCCGGATGGGATGAGCCCTCCAGCACGCCGATCACGTTGCGGGAGTCACGCTTCTCAACGGTTTGGGTGATCGTCGCCGACGCTTTCAGTCCGGTCATCGGGACGGCCTTGAAGCCGCGTTTGTTGGCTGCGGCGCGCATCTGGTCGATGTCGAGCCCGGCCGCGTCGAACAGCTCCTTGGCGTGATCGAGGGTGACCCAGCCTTCGAGCAGCGCGCGCGACGCACCGGCGTCGGCGCGGACAAGGTCGGCCTGCTCGCCGGTCCACGAGCTTTCGACGACGTTCCAGCCATAGGCGGCGGGCGCGGTCTCGTGGATCAGCAGGACGGCCTCGGCGCCCTGGCGGGCGGCCTCCTCGAACTTGTACGTCCAGCGGCCATAATAGGTCATCGCCTTGCCGTTGAAGAGGCTGTCGTCGTGGGTGATGAAGCCGGGATCGTTGACGAACATCACGACCGTCTTGCCGTGCACATCCACGCCTGCGTAGTCGTTCCAGTCGGCTTCAGGGGCGACGACGCCATAGCCGACGAAGATCAGATCGGAGTCCGAGAACGACACCTGATCCTTGTCCTGGCGCTTGGTGATGAACACCGCGTCGGGGCCCAGCTTGTAGTCGAAGGTCTTGTCGGGCGTTGAAATCGACAGGCTCGATTTTTCGGGGATGACGGTCTGCGCCACCATCTCGACCGTCTGGAAATAGCTGTCGCCGTTTCCGGGCGCGAGCCCGATGCGCTTCATCTCGTCGGCGATCCACTGTGCGGAGGCTTCACCCGCCACCGTGCCCGGGCCGCGTCCCTCGAACTTGTCGTCCGCCAGCTCCTTGGTGCGGGCGGCCAGATCCGCGGCGGCGATGTCAGGCGAGGTGTCGAGCACTGCGCCGACCGGCGCGGTAGGCGTCGCGGTCGAGGCTTCGTCGGTCTTGGGCGAACAGGCTGCAAGCGCGAGAAACGCCAGGCCGATAGCGGTCCTTGGGGTCATGAAATGCCCTTCCACAGATGATTTCGGGCACACTAGCCCCCGGACCCTGCAGGACAAGCCCCGGAAGTTGCGAAATGCGGGGATCAGTCGGGTGGAGAGTCCTCAGGGTCGGGTTGGGCGTCTCCGGGATAGGGAATGTAGCTGGTTTCGCCCGGCGGTTCGGTGAACCAGCTTCCCTCGAACCCACGCTCGATCGACTCGCGCCAGTCGGCGACGGCTTTCTCCAGACGATCCTTCGACGACGCCACGAAGTTCCAGTCGAGCAGCCGGGGACCGTCGAGCGGATCGCCGCCGGCGATCATGATGCGGTCGCCGGCCTGCATCTGCACCATGGCGCGGCGGCCAGGATGGAGCACCGCCATTTGCGCTTCGCCGAGAACGTGGCCGTCAACCACGGCCGAGCCGCGCACCACATGCACGCACGCTTCTGGAATGTCCGGCGTTTCGATCAGGCACTCGCCGGTCGCTTCGAGCGAGAGCTGACAGATCCCGCTCGGGAACTCGACCGGAGAGCGTTCGCCGAAGGCTTCGCCCGCGATGAGGCGTCCGACGGCGCCCGGCAGGTTCAGTTCGGGAAGGCTGTCCGCGGCGTGATGCGCGAAGGCCGGCTCCTGTTCGGCGTAGTCCTGGGGCAGGGCCACCCATGTCTGGATCGCCTCGATCATGTGTCCCTTCGCGCGGACATCGGGCGGCGTGCGTTCGGAGTGCGTGATGCCTTTGCCGGCGGTCATCCAGTTCACTTCGCCGGGGCGGATCGTCTGGACCGTGCCGAGGCTGTCGCGATGCATCAGTGCGCCGGAATAGAGCCACGTCACCGTGGCGAGCCCGATATGCGGGTGAGGGCGCACGCTGACGCCGCGTCCCGCCGGGAGCGATGCGGGGCCGAGGTGGTCGAAGAACACGAACGGGCCGACGCTTCGCCGTTTGGCGTAGGGCAGCAGCCGCCGGACGGAGAACCCTCCCAGATCGCGTGGGCGAGGATCGATCACAATCTCGATCGCGTTGGACATTTGCTGCCTCTCCCCGTTGCGCTGACTTTCGTTCCTGCAACTATGACGCACATGACCGGATGTATCGAGAGGGGTCGTTCGTCGATGGGCGGCATGGCGATCGCGGCGGGCCTCGCGCTCGTCATTTCGGCGTGCGCGCCCGTCACGCAGGCCGCCTTGTACAGCGATGCGCCCGCCGCTCCGAACATCAACCAGAACACGTTCACCTCGTTCGACGGGGCGCAGCTTGGCCTTTCAACGTGGACGCCCGACCTGTTCAGCCAGAGCGACATGGCCGCGGCTGGCCTTGAAGAAACCTCCACGCCGCTGGCGGGGCCGTCCGCCGGCGACTGCGCGGAGCCTTGCAGCGGTCCGCCTCTTGTCGTCATCGGCGTGCACGGAATGAACGATTATGCGGCCCAGTTCGAGGATGCGGCGAGCTGGTGGTCGGCCCATGGCGCCTATGTCTACGCCTACGATCAACGCGGATTCGGACGAACGCCGGTCACCGGCGTCTGGACCGATCCCGACGTGCTGCGCGAGGACTTGCGCACGCTCACGCGGCTTGTGCGACAACGTCATGGCGAGCAGGCGCGTATCGCCGTCATCGGCGCCTCGATGGGCGCCTCGGTCGCGCTGACGGCGTTTGCGTCGGGCGACCCGCCTGACGCCGACGTGCTGGTTCTGTCCGGTCCGGGGCTGCGCGGCTGGGGCGCCTTGCCATGGATGTACAGCGTCAGCCTGTGGCTCAGCGCCCATGTCCGTCCGGGATGGGAGGTGGTTCCTCCCAAAGGGGTGGTGGTCACGCCGACCGACAATCGCGAGAAGCAGATCGCGATGTGGAAAGACCCCTACGTCCTGAAGGAGACGCGGATCGACAGCGTTTACGGCGTGGTGTCGATCATGGAGGAGGCGAACGACCGGATCGCGGATCTGCCCGCGTCCGTTCCGACGCTGTTTCTCTACGGCGCGCGCGACGAGATCATCCCGCCCGGCGGCGTGCGGCGCGCGACGAAGCACATGCCGGCCCATGTCGTGACCGCCTACTACGCAAACGGCTACCACATGCTGCTGAACGATCTGCAGGGCGAGGTGGTCTGGCGGGACATCCTGTCCTTTCTTCGCACCCCATCCGGCCCGCTGCCGTCGCATGCGCCGCCGATCCCCTGGATCGACAAGACGGCCGATCCGGCTGCGGACGGGTCCTGATCGGTGAAATTCAGGCGATTCAAGGGTCTTGATGTTAACCAACACGCGCTATGCCGGTCCTGAGTGCAGGATTTCGGACTGGCCGGGCGCGAATGCTTTCGCAGGTAAAGAAATTGATGGACCCGACCGCCCGCGCCGAGATCGGTGCGCGGTTCGGGGCCTGGTGGGACGGGCGGGACTATGTTCCCGGCGCCGAGGGCGACGAGCCGGGCGCCGAGACGCATTCGAACGCTCCGGTCGCCGATGCGGCGGACCACGCGGCCGAGCCCTCGGCTCAAGCGGAAAAGCCCCGGACAACCGGTTCGAGCGCCGGGCATGCGATCAAGGGCGCCGGCCTTACGCCCCGGCTCAAGGCGCTGGAGACGCTTTGGGGCGAGGGCGCGTTCGGCCCGGCGTCGACCGACCTGCAGGACCATCTGTTCGATGCGGTGTTTGAGGGCGATCTGACCGCCGGCGACATCGGCTTTATCGGCGCCGATCCGGCGCTGATAACGGCCTGTCGCGCCCGTACAGGCGGCGGTCTCTTTGCTTCGGAATGGCGGTCGGGGTGCGTGGATCGCATCGAGGCGCTGGCGCCGGACGTCACGGTTTCCTTCAGCGATCTGGATCGCTCCAAGTCGCTCGGCGCCGGTCCTCTGCGGGCGCTCGTCAGCGTGGACGCCTTCGCCTACGCCGATCACAAGGCGGGCCTTGTCGCGCGCGCCTATCGCATGATCGCGGACAAAGGTCGCTGGGTGTTCCTGGAGACCGTCAAGCACACCAAGAAGGCGCCCTCGGAGGCGTTCGCCTCGGCGTGGGCCGAACCGCAACTGACCACCGAGATCGACATCGAGGAAACGCTGGACCTCGCCGGCTTCGCCGTCCTTGAGCGTGTCGACGTTACCCAACAGGTGCTCGAAGCGGCGCACGCCGCGTTCGCGCAGCTACCCGGATTGCTGGACCAGACGGCTGGAGCCGAAGGGCGTGACGGGGCGCTGTTCCTGCGCGAGCTGTCGTGGGAAATCCAGAGCTGGCGCGCCCGCATGCGCGCCCTCGAAGGCGGCGCGCTGCAGGTCTTCATGTGGGTGGTCGAGAAAGGCCACGATGCCGGCGCCGAACCTGCCGCGAAGACCGAGGCTCCTGGTCTGACGGCGGAAATGTCTGCTCCTGAGGTCGACACGCCTGTGCAGGCGGAGCCCGAAGAGCTGGAAGCCGACGCGGAGGATGACGACGCCGGGCCGCTCGATCAGGGGGCGATCGACTCCCTGTTCGATTGATCGCGCGGGCGGGTAGATCGTTCTTCTGATATTTCCGAATTTTGTGGTTCGTTGTTGCTCAATTTTTGAGTTTACGCGCAACGTGCGTCTGAATTTCGACAGATGTGCAGGTTTGTCCATTTGAGTTGCGCCCGGTTCGCGCCTATCTAGGCGCCGACCGCGCTTCCGCGGCGTTCCGGGGTATCTCAGATGTTCGACAGTCCCGCCTTTGCCGGCCATGAAGGCGTTCATCTCTTCCACGACAAAGCGACCGGCCTGCGCGCCATTATCGCCGTTCATTCGACCGCACGCGGTCCGGCGGCGGGCGGCTGCAGGATGTGGAACTACACCGCTGGCGTGGACATGTTCACCGATGCGCTGAGGCTGTCGGAAGGCATGAGCTACAAGAACGCCATGGCCGATCTGCCTCTGGGCGGGGGCAAGGCGGTGATCTGGGGCGACTCGAAGACCGGCAAGTCGCCGGAACTGTTCCGGGCGCTCGGCCGCGCCATCGAAACGCTGGGCGGGCGATACTGGACCGCCGAGGATGTCGGCGTTTCGCCCTCCGACATGGAGGAAGTCGCCAAGGAGACGCGCTATGTCGCCGGTCTTTCCAGCGGCAAGGCGGCGAGCGGCGATCCTTCGCCCGTGACGGCGCGGGGCGTTTTCCTCGGCATCCGGGCGGCGGCGCAGCGGGCCTTCGGCGACGACGATCTTTCCAGCCGCACGGTCGCGGTGCAGGGCGTCGGTCATGTGGGCGGGCTGGTCTGCCGGCATCTGGCCGAAGCCGGCGCGCGCCTGATCGTCACCGACGTCAATCGTCAGGCGCTGGAGGAGGTTGCTTCCGCGACCGGCGCGACGATCGTCCAGCCGGACGAGATCTACGATCAGGATGCGGACATTTTCTCCCCGAACGCGCTCGGCGCGATCATCAATCCGCAGACGCTGGGACGTCTGAAAGTGCGCGTTGTGGCGGGCGGGGCCAACAATCAGCTGTCCGTGCCCGAAATGGGCGACGAGCTGACGCAGCGCAACATCCTCTACGCGCCGGACTATGTGATCAATGGCGGCGGCATCATCAACGTGGCTGCGGAGATCTCCGGCCAGTACGACCCCGCCTGGGTCGAACAAAAAGTCCAGAAGCTCGTTGAAACTCTTGGGGAAGTTCTCGATACGGCCGCATCGGAGGGTAGAGCCCCGAATCGCGTGGCGGACGAAATCGCACGTCGCCGGATAGGTGAATCCTGATGACACGGTAATCTTTCGAACGGACTGTTGCGCTGCAGCGAAAACGTCACATTTCGGTGGCGCGTGGCTTGCAGGAGTGCCTAAATGTAGTGGTCAACGTCGTATCCGGATCGATTCTCCTTGATGGAGGCAGAGTCTGGAACGACCGAAATCGGGGCGACGGGGGTGGCATGTCCGAGGTAGTGGTCCAGATTCAGGACGACGGGTCCGACCCGGCGCGACTTGCCGACGCGCTCAACGCTTTCGCCAAATGGAGCGAGGAAACCGGCCAGGATTCCAGGTCCGACGAAGCGCCCGATATCATGATGATGACCGAGCACAGCGGTGATTTCATCCGGCGCAAACTCATTTTCCAAAGCCGCGCGCACGCCGCCCGTTTCATGGTGTTCTGGCGTCAGGAACGTCACCGCGCCCGTCCGGTCTGAGCGACCGCCCCCCCCACAATCCATTCGTTAGCGTCGCCGTCTGACGGACGGCCGTTTGCGCTCGTGCGCGGTTTTCGCCGCTGGTTGAGCGCCGTCATGCCGCTATAGACGGGGCATGGTGTTTTCGGCCTCCTCATCCGCAAGTCCGGCGCGTCGCGACAGGCTGCGCGTCGCCGTGATCGGCGCGGGCGTGATCGGGCTCGCCTGTGCGCTGGAGATGGTCCGCCGGGGGGCGCAGGTCATCGTCTACGAAAAGGCGGAGCAGGCCGGCGGGGGCGCGACGGTTCGCGCCGCCGGCATGTTGGGGCTGGCCTATGAGAGCGCCGAGTTTTCGTCCCGCGCCATGCAGGCGCTGGCGGCTGAAAGCGCCGCGCTGTGGCCGGAATACGCCTCGCGGATCGAGCGGCTGGGCGGCGTATCGATCGACTACCGAACCAATGGTGCGATCGCCTGCGCGGTCGATGAAGACAGTGAGCGCAGGCTGCGCGAGCTGATGCAGGTCTGTGCGGCGCGGGGCGTTCCGGTTGAAGAGCTGGGCGGCGATGTTCGAGGCGTGGAACCCGCCATCTCCGGCGAGGTGCGGTCGGCATGCTTGCTTCCGACCGACGGACAGGTGGACCCGGTGTCGCTTGTCGAAGCGCTGGCGCGCGCGCTTGAGGCGAGCGGCGGGGCGCTGGTTTCCGGCTTGGACGTCGAACGCATCGTCTGCGACGGGCGGTTCGAAACGCCAGACGGCGAGCAATGGGACCGCGTACTGGTGACGACCGGGGCGGCGCGACCTGGACCCTGGCTTGTAACCCCCGAGGGCGACCACCTGGAGCGGGGATTGGGCGAGGTGCAGCCCGTGCGCGGCCAGATGCTGGCGCTTCAGCCCGGCGTCGGCGCGCCGGCGCGGGTGGTGCGCGCGGGCGGGTTGTACATCGTACCCAAGGCGCGCTGGACGCTGATCGGCGGCACGAGCGAACCGGGGGCGGAGGGAGCTGAGCCCGATCGCGCGGTTCTCGATGGCTTGCGCGAACGCGCCTGCCGCCTGCTGGGCGGGTTGACGTTTGCGAGAGAGGAAGCCGCCTGGGCGGGGTTTCGACCCGCGACCCCGGACGGCGTTCCCCACATCGGACAGTCCGGGGTGCTGGGCGTGTTCGTGGCGCGCGGGCACTACCGGAACGGCGTTCTGCTTGCGCCCGCCACCGCCAAGCGGGTTGCGGATCTGATCCTAGAGGGCCGTCCGCCGCAGGATCACGGGGATTTTTCGCCGTTGCGGCGGGTTTAGCGCGCCCGCGCGTTGCACTCGCGTTGACGCCGCGCCTTGGCTAGTGAAGGTGCACAGCGAATTCGGGAGAGGAAATACATGCACCAGATTGCAGCGATGAGCGAAGACCAACAGGCGATCCAGGACGCCGTCGCGAAAGTCTGCCAGCAGTTCGACGCGGAGTACTGGCGCAAGTGCGACGAGACCGGCGACTGGCCGGAGGAGTTCACCCGCGCCATGGCGGAGGGCGGCTGGCTGGGCATCGCCATGCCCGAAGAGGTCGGCGGATCGGGCATGGGCCTGATGGAGGCCGCGATCATGATGCAGACCGTGGCGCGCTCGGGCGCGGGCTTCACCGGGTGCTCGTCGATCCACCTCAATATCTTCGGCGCCAAGCCGATCGAGAAATTCGGAACGCCCGAACAGCGGCAGGAATATCTGCCGAAGATCATCTCCGGCGAACAGAAGATGTGCTTCGGCGTGACCGAACCGAATTCAGGTCTCGACACCTCCAGCCTCGAAACCCGCGCCGAGCGCACCAACTCCGGCTATGTCATCAACGGCCGGAAGATCTGGACCACGGGCGCGCAGCGGGCGGACAAGATCATCCTGATCGCGCGCACCACGCCCAAGGACCAGTGCGCGAAGCCCTATCTCGGCCTGTCGCTGTTCTACTGCGACATGAAAGGGATCGAGGCGAAGCCGATCCCGAAAATGGGCCGCAAGGCGGTCGAGTGCAACATGCTGTACTTCGACAATGTCGAGATCCCGAAAGAGGCGCTGATCGGCGAGGAAGGCCAGGGCTTCAAATATCTGCTGCAGGGCCTGAACCCCGAGCGCGTGCTGTTCGCGGTGGAGGCCATCGGCCTCGGCTTCGCGGCGATCGAGCGTGCGGCGACCTACGCCAAGGAGCGCGTGGTGTTCGGCCGTCCGATCGGACAGAACCAGGGCGTGGCGCATCCCTTGGCCAAGTCGTGGGCGGAGCTCTCGGCGGCCGAACTGCTCGCCTACAAGGCCGCCACGCTTTACGATCAGGGCCTCGACTGCGGGGCCGAGGCCAACGCCGCGAAATATCTCGGCGCGGAAGCCGGCTTCCATGCCTGCGAAAGCTCGGTGCTGGCGCATGGCGGCATGGGCTACGCCAAGGAGTATGACGTGGAGCGCTATATGCGCGAGGCGATGATCGCGCGTATCGCGCCGGTCAGCCGCGAGATGATCCTCAACTTCATCTCCGAGCGCGTTCTGGGTCTGCCCAAGAGCTACTGACGGGGCTGGCTTGCGCCGTCGATCCGGGCCTGTGCGCTGGTGAGGCGCGCAGGCCTTTTCGTATCCGCGCGCGGCTTTAGCCGGACCGGCGTGCGCCGTCCGGGTTTCGCGTGTGCGTCCCCATGCGAGTTGGGGAGGCCGGGGCGCGTGGGGCCGCGCCGGGTAAGTCGCCAGCCCTCTCCTTTTGGGAGGTGGAGCTGGCGTAAGACGCGACGCTCACGCGCCCCGCGGCCGGTTTGAGATCCGGTGCGGCTGGCGGGTTTGGCTGGGGAACACCGGTTGCGTCTCGATCGACAGAGATCGCACGGCCCACGTCCAGCATTTGGACCCATTTCCGCATCCCGGACCCGCGTGCAGATCTCTCCGCGAGACCTGGAACCCCGGTTTCGACACCCCGGAGCCTGTTTGCAGGCTGAAGCCGCGTCCTTCCGGGCCGAACCCGGATGCTGTCGGTTCCTCGTTCGATCTCTCGTCGGACAAACCGGAGCGGACTGCGGCGACCTCCACGCGCCGGCCGGCGCTGACTTCGAAGTTCCGGCGGGGCTCGAGCCCTCCCGCGCCAGACGCAGAGGGAACTATGCGGGCGAAACAAAGTGGGTCGGATAAGATTGTGCCCCCCCCTCCGTCTCGCTTCGCCCTTCGGGCTCGCGATCCACCTCCCCCGCCAAGGCGGTGGAGGAAAAGAGGCGCCGTCTCCACGCTTCCAGATCAGGTGCGAAGCCGCACACGGGCTGTCATCCCGGGCGAGGCCGCGGACGAAGTCCGGCCGAGACCCGGGACCCATTGAGAGACCGTCCCGGTTGATGAATGGGTCCCGGCTCGCGCCGCTGCGCGGCTTGGCCGGGATGACAGCGGTGGGCGACGCCCCGACCGCGCTACTGGCTGTTGCGCCATTTCTCCATCGCCGCCGAGATCGCGAAGGTCTCGCGGTATTTCGGCGAGTCGGAGGGGCGCGGCGGCTTGGGCGCGGTGAGCGCCATGATCTCCGCCAGCATGTTGTGCGCGGCGCCGGACTGACCCGCGCCGATATAGGCGTGCAGCTCGACGAGGGCGGAGGAGAGCACATCCTCCGCGCGGATCACGAAGTAGGGCTCGTCCTCGGCCAGCTTGGGATAGGGGTCGTATTTCGACGGATTGGCCTTGGAGCCCAGCGGCGCGCTCATCGGGTACCTCACGGGGTCAGAGAATCGGATCAGATATAGTGAGCGCTATCGCTCGCGGAGTCTTGGCGGGGGATCAAGAGAATTGGGGTTAACCTTCCGCTAACCATAAAAGCCGGAGGGTTCGCGCCTGAATCGGAGG
The DNA here is from genome assembly GCA_041398225.1 of Hyphomonadaceae bacterium. Taxonomy (GTDB): domain Bacteria; phylum Pseudomonadota; class Alphaproteobacteria; order Caulobacterales; family Hyphomonadaceae; genus JAWKVD01. Next base: position 281,674 of record JAWKVD010000004.1, read on the forward strand.
CTCGGTTGAGCTCGAATCTACCCTCGATCAACGCCCTGACGAAACCGGCCACGGGCCCGGACCGGACGGACGTGATGCGCGCGCTGAAAGGCGCCGCCGAGGCCACCGGCGCGGACTTCACCTATCTGCTCAAGACCGCCCAGCGCGAAAGCAGCCTGGACCCGACGGCGAAGGCCAACAGTTCGACGGCGACGGGGCTGTTCCAGTTCACCGACGCGACATGGCTGCGCATGGTCGACCGCTATGGCGCGCAGCACGGGCTGTCGGCCGAAGCCGACGCGGTGTCGGTGCAGGGCAAGCGGGTGAAGGTGTCCGGCGAGATGTCGCGCGAGGACATTCTGGCGCTTCGCGAAGACCCGGACCTTTCGGCGCGCATGGCCGGCGAGCTGGCGCGCGAGAACGCGGCCATCCTGGAGAAGAAGATCGGACGCGCGCCGACGGCGCAGGAACTCTATGCGGCGCACTTCATGGGGCCGCACGACGCGGGACGGATGATCGCGGCGGCTCGCGACGGGAAGGCCGGCGCGGCGGCGGACCTGTTTCCGGCGGCGGCGCGCGCCAATCCGCGCATCTTCGCCGACCGGGGCGGCGAGGAGCTGAACGCGGCGCAGCTTTATGCGCGCCTGACCGGACAGAGCATCGGGGAGGCCGACAGCGGCAAGGGCGGCGCGCTGGCTGTGTTTCGCGATCCGTCGTCGATGGCGCCGGCCGCGCCCGATCTGCTGCTGGCGGCGCGCACGGGCGCGGCGCAGCTGACCTCCTCGCTGATGGCGGCGCTGTTCGACGTTCAGGCCGGCGCGCAGGCCGAGGAGGCGGGGGCCGAAGAGGCGGGGGCTGCGGACGCGGGCGCGGTTCGCACCGCTTCGCGTCAGGACACGGCGCGCGAGGCGTAGAGCGCGTCGATCTCGTCACCCGAATAGCCGAGCGCTTCGAGCACGTTGCGCGTGTGCTGTCCCAGCGTGGGGGCGGGGCCTTTGGGGCCGTCGTCGGCGCCGACGAAGCGCGCCGGTCCGCCGGGCGTGGCGAAGCTCTCTCCGGGCGATTTCGAGGACGGGGTCTGAACCACGGCGCCGGACGCGACGACCTGAGGATCGGCGGCGACTTCGGCCAGCGTCTGGGCCGGCGCCCAGGCCAGCTCCTCGGCGTCGAGACGCGCGGCCATCTCGTCCTTGGTGAAGCGCGCGAAGGCGGCGTCCATGCTTCGATCAGTTCGGCCGCGTGTTTCCTGCGGCCCTTGCCGTTGTTGAAGCGCTCGTCGGTCAGCATTTCGGGCAGGTCGAGGGCGCGCGAGATGCGCGGCATGTCGACCTCGCCGACGCGGGGCACGAGGCAGATCCAGGCGTCGTCGCTGGTGCGGAAGAAGTTGGAGATCGGGTGGTAGGCTTCCTTGCGCGGGCGCGTGGAGGCGATGCGCTCGAAGAAGAGCTGGATCGCGAAGTCGGTGGAGATGGTGTAGAGGCCGGTGCGCAGAAGCGAGATGTCGACGAGGCGTCCATTGCCGGTCTTCTGCGCCTCGACCAGCGCCGCGCAGATGCCGGCCACCGCCGCGATGGAGGTGGTGTGGTCGCCGGCGGCGGTGCGCACGGGAAAGAGTTCGGAGCCCTTGGGCGCGGTGAGACGGGCGATGCCGGAGCGCGACCAGAAGGACGCCACGTCGAAGCCGGGGCGGTCGGCGTCCGGACCTTCGAGGCCGTAGCCGGTGAGGGCGCAGTAGACGAGTTTCGGGTTGCGCTTGTGGAGGCTGTCGAAGTCGAGGCCGGAGCGCTGCAGGCCGCCGGGGCGGACATTGGTGAGGAAGACGTCGGCCTCGTCGGCGAGCTTCAGGATGATGTCGCGGCCCGCATCGGTGCGGGCGTCGACGACGATCGAGCGCTTGCCGCGATTGTCGCTGTCGAAGGCGGGGTTCTCGGAGAGGTGCTCTTTGGCGGCGCCTTCGGTGGGAAAGTTGCGGCGGACGGGATCGCCGCCGGGCGGTTCGACCTTGATGACGTCGGCGCCCCAGTCGGAAAGAATGCCGCCAGCGCCGGGGGCCGCAAAATACGTCGCGTATTCAATGACTTTCACCCCGTTTAGCAGCATGGCGTTCTTCCCTTGTTATTAACGCCTGCATCGCGACCGAGGCGTTCCCGTAGGTATTTGTTAATGCGGAAGAGCAATTGTCATTTCTGGTTCCAGTTCAAGCCTCAAGTCCGAATCCATGACGATCGCCACGATGCGCGCGACCCTCACGCAGGACGATGTTCGGCGTCTCATCCGAGGTGAGACCCCGGAGGAGCGCGCCGCCTCCGTCCAGAAGATTTCCCGCCGGATCGACACGCTGACGCTCAGCGACGCCGATCGCGCGGTCGCCTCGCAGATCCTTGGCGTGATCGCCAACGACGCGGCGGTGATGGTGCGCAAGGCGCTGGCCGAAACGCTCAAGAATTCTCCGAACCTGCCGCCGGAGATCGCCCGCAAGCTGGCGGCCGACGCCGACGCCGTGGCGCTGCCGGTTCTGAAACACTCGCCGGTTCTGACCGACGAGGACCTGGTTGAGATCGTTCTCGCCGGCTCCGCCGCCAAGCAGGTGGCCATCGCCGGCCGTCCGGAGATCAGCGCCGGGCTGACCGAAGTGATTTCGAACTATGCCTGCCGCGAGGCGGTGGAGACGGTCGCCGCCAATGAAGGCGCCGCGTTCTCGGACGACGCCTATGCGGGCGTTCTCAAACGCTTCGGGGGCGATGAAGGCGTCGCCAGCGCGCTGGTGATGCGCCGGACGCTGCCGCCGCACGTCACCGAGAAGCTGGTGTCGCTGGTGTCGGGCGAACTGTTCGACCGGCTGGTCAACAAGCACGAACTGCCGCCGCAACTCGCCATCGAGATCGCCGCGGGCGCTCGCGAGCGCGCGACGATCGACCTGGTGGAGCAGGCTGGCCTGAGCACCGATCCCGAGCGCTTCGTGCAGCAGCTGCACATCAACGGCCGCCTGACGCCGTCGCTGATCATGCGCGCGCTGTGCCTCGGCCACATGACGTTCGTCGAGTATGCGATGGCCGAGCTGGCGGGCGTTCCGCGCTCGAAGGCGTGGCTGATGATCCACGACGCCGGCTCGCTGGGCCTCAAGACGATCTTCGAGCGCTCGGGCATGCCGGCGGGCATGTTCACCGCGTTCCGCATGGCGATCGAGGTCTTCCACAAGACCGAGATGGACGGGCAGGACGACCGCGCCCGCTATCGCCAGCGCATGGTGGAGCGCGTGCTGACGCAGTTCCAGGCGATCCCGCGCGCCGATCTCGAATACCTGCTGGACAAGCTGGATTCGCTCGACGAGCTGCGCAATCCGTCGCGCGCGGGTTCGGTCGCCTAGGCGGCCTCCACGTTTCCAGATTTCTGAATCGTCTGTCGGACCGGAAGGGCCGGGCCTAGCAGTCCGTCTTCGGCGCCACCGCGAACGACACGCCCATCGCCGCAAGCTCCTGCGCGTCGCGCCACCAGGCGTTCTCCGCGATCAGCGCGACGCCTTCGGCCGAGGCGACTTCGAGACGCGACATCGGCACTTCGAGAAGGTTGAAGCGCGAGAGATCGAAGCGCACCGCTTCGAAGGTCATGCGCGCGCGGCTGCTCATCGGCGTGCGCCAGCTCTGGCGGGCGTCGAGGCCGATGCGGAAACCGCGACGGCGATAGGCGTCGAGCTGATCCCAAGCGAGATCGTCAAGCGCGCTGACGGCCGCGTCGGGGAAGTCGATGCGGAATTCCTGCGGCAGCACGCCGGCGCGGATGGCGCCGGCTTCGGCGGCCATCGGCGCGTCGGGATCGGACAGGGCCGCCATCGGAGCGAGCAGCGAGATCGGGCGCAGCGTGGCGCCGGTCTTTTCCGCGAGCTGCGCGATGCGCTCGATCTGCTCGCCGAGCCAGCCGCCCGCCGTGGGCAGCTCGGTCTGCGTCAGATGCCTCGGATGGAACGTATCCTCGAAAGAAAATTCGGACTCGGCATGCACGCCGAAAGCCGCGCCGTCTTCGAGCCGGACGACCGGTTTGAAGCGGATGCGCGGCGTGCGCACCGGCGCCGGAGCCGGTTCGGACACCACAAGCCGCAGATGGGGGGCGCGCATTTCGGTCATTGGGCAAGTCCGCTGTTCTGTTCTAATTGAAGAGATGCATACCAGTTCCGGTTGAAGACCGGCCCAAACGCGATCGGTGAATTTTCATGAAATCCGACACCGCTTCAGAAGACATGTCCGGCGGAGCGCCGCCCCCGGTCCCCGCAGCGACGGTGTTGGTCGTGCGGAATTCGCCGAGTCTCGAAGTGCTCATGGTTAGGAGGCACACCAAAGTCGCCTTTGGCGGCGGCGCATGGGTGTTTCCGGGCGGAAAGGTTTGTGAAGCGGACCTCGATCCGGTCTGGGATGAGCTGTCGACGGGAACGTTCGTGCAGGAGGAGCGGGCGTTTCGCGTCGCCGCCGCGCGCGAAACCTTCGAGGAGTCGGGCGTGCTGATCGGCCTCGACGCTCAGGGGCGGCTGGCGGCGCCGGACCTGGTGACCGGGCTGCAGGCGTGGCGGCCGGAGGTTGAACGCACGCCGGTGTTGTTCGAGCGGATGCTGCGCGAAGCGGGGCTGACGCTGGCGCTGGACCGGCTGATCCCGTTCGCCCACTGGGTGACGCCGACGTTCGAGCCGCGCCGGTTCGACACGCGCTTCTACATGGTCGCGGCGCCGGAGGGGCAGATCTCCGCGCATGACGGCCGCGAGGCGGTGGATCATGTGTGGACGCAGCCGCAGACGCTGCTGCGCGAACGCGAAGCCGGGCGGGCCAAGCTGATGTTTCCGACGCGGCTGAACCTTGAAGTGCTCGCCGGATATCCGGACGTCACCGCGGCGGAGACGGGCGCGCGCGCAAGGCCGGTGATCCGCATCGAACCGGTCGTCATCGAGCGCGACGGCGAGCGCCTGCTGCAGATACCGGCGGAGGCCGGCTATTCGGTCGAAGAGGAGCCCATGACCAAGGTCATGGATTGATCGGGGATTGATCCGGCGCGCGAAGCGCCGGGCTTTTGCCGATCAGGCCGCCGCGGCGTCGATCAGCTGACGGGTGCGGTCTTCGAGCTCCTGCGCGAGCGTGGCGCCCACGGGGTGATCCGCCTGGCGGATGTCGCCCGCGACGATGGCGCGCACGGCGTCGACATGCGCGCGCAGAAGAGCCGGCGGGATTTTCAGGGTCGCGTGTTCGTCGCTGGTCAGCTTGGACATGGACGAGCAGACGCGGCCGATGAGCGGGAAGCCGAAGGTTGGCGCGAGGCCTTTGAGGTCGTGCGCGCGGCGGTGAAGCAGGAGGCGCGTTTCCGGCGTGTCGCCCTTCGCGTCGAATTCGTTCCAGGCTTCGACAAGACGCTCAAGCTCTTCGGCGATCCAGTCGGTGAATTGTTCGGACAGCTTGGCCAGCGCGGCCTCGGCGCGGGCGATGGCGCGCTGATCGACCTGCGGCAGCGAACCGCCGACCTTAACTTTCAGCATGTTCGGCGGGTTGATGATCTCGATGGGCTTTTCTTTAGCCATAACGAGTTCGTCCCTCTGCGTGCCGGCCGGCTCCCCAGAACCGAACCGTTTTCCTGTCCCGGTTTGTTACTACCGCACACACATTAAGAAATGTTTGGTCTATCGCTTTCGCGAATCGTCCGGGTACGGCCTGGTTATAGCCCGGTTACCCTGCGGCTACAGAGAGAATTGCTCGCGCAGAATGCGTTCGTCGAGAGCGTGGCCCTCGTCGAACAGCATGGTGAGGGGTTTCGAGCGGTCCTCGCGAATGGAGACCTTGGTGATGTCGCGCACTTCCAGCGTGTCGGCTGACGCAGCGACCTTGCGACGTTCGGGTTCGATGACTTCGATGACGACCTTGGCGTCGTGACGCAGAAGCGCGCCGCGCCAGCGTCGCGGGCGGAAGGGCGAGATCGGCGTCAGCGCCAGAAGGTTGGCGCCGATGGGCAGGATCGGGCCGTGCGCGGACAGGTTGTAGGCCGTCGAACCGGCGGGGGTGGCGACGAGCACGCCGTCGGCGGCGAGTTCGGCCAGTCTTTCCCGGCCGTCGACCAGAATGCGCAGCTTCGCGGTCTGCGAGGTCTGGCGCAGGAGCGAGACTTCGTTGATCGCCTGGTGGACGAGGGGTCCGTCGCCTTCAAGCGTTTCGGCTCGCATCTCCAGCGGATAGATGACCGCGCGCACGGCGTTGTCGATGCGCTCGGGCAGATCGTCCTCAGCGAAGTCGTTCATCAGGAAGCCGACCGTGCCGCGATGCATGCCGTAGACCGGCAGCTTGTCCTCGAAGCGCGCGCGCAGGGTTTCGAGCATCCAGCCGTCGCCGCCCAGCGACACGACGCAGTCGGCGCTGTCGAGCGGCGTCTGGCCGTAGCGGCGCACCATGCGATCGAGCGCCTGACGCGCGTCGGGCCGCGCGGAGGCGGTGAAATGCATGCGTGGACCGCCTGAACTCATGCCCGCGTTCATGGAGGATCTCCCAAGTTGGCGCTAGGATAACCCCAGACGGTTCCAAATGCGACCGACTGGCTCCGGAGGCGCGAAATGGGCGCTCTCGCTTCGCTTTCGGGGTTGCGATAAGACATCTGGAACTGACGGCGAAAGAGCTCCGGCTGGACCCATGGCCGGGACAGGGAGGATCCGATGGCGGATGACGCAAAAGGCATCGACGTAAGAAACCGGGTGTCGGCCGAGGAATGGCGGGTGCGCACCGAACTGGCGGCGCTGTACCGGCTGGTCGCGCTGCACGGCTGGGACGACATGATCTACACGCATATCTCGGCGCGCGTGCCCGGGCCCGATCATCACTTCCTGATCAATCCCTACGGCTATTTCTTCGACGAGATCACGGCGTCCAGCCTGGTGAAGGTCGATCTCGACGGGGCCATCGTCGAGCCCACCGAGTACATGATCAATCCGGCCGGCTTCACCATTCACTCGGCGATCCACGCGGCGCGCGAGGACGCCAAGTTCGTTCTGCACGTTCACGCCGATGCGGGCATCGCGGTCGCCGCGACCAAGGACGGCCTGTTGCCGCTGAGCCAGCATGCGCTGATCGTGCTGCCGCAGCTCGCCTATCACGAATATGAGGGCATCGCGCTGGACCTTGGCGAACGCGAGCGGCTGGTCCGCGATATCGGCGACAAGAACCTGCTGATGCTGTGGAACCACGGCACGCTGTCGTGCGGCGAGACGGCCGCGGCGTGCTGGCAGGGCATCTTCATGCTCGAGCGGGCGTGCGAGATGCAGGTGAAGGCGATGGCCGGCGGACGCGAGCATCTGCGCATCGCGCCGGAAGCGGCGCAGGCGACCGTGGCCGAGCAGGTGAAGTTCGCGAGCATCGCCGGCGCGACGCTGGCGTGGCCGGGTCTGCTGCGCAAGCTGGATCGCGAGTCGCCGGGCTACGATCAGTAGCGCGAGCGCGAGCGCGCGCCGGGGCGGCTGCGGTCGGGCGTTCGCGGGGTAAGGGGGAGCCCAGGGGGGGAGCCGGGGGGATGCGTCATCTGGCAGGCGTTTGCGCCGCAGTCGCGGGCGCGTGTTTGCATGCGCCCGACGCTGTCGCAGGCGCATGGGCCGAAGCGCGCGGCGAAACGCTGGAGATCGACACGATCTCGCGCGAGGTCGGCGATTTCGGCGAGACGTGGCGGGCGGAGAGTTTCTTCGAGCACGGTTTCGGGGGCGGCTGGGGCGGCCATTTCAAGGCCGAGAACCAGATCCGGCTCAGCGATCTCTACGACGACCGCTTCGCGTTCGAGGCCGGGCTGAAGCGCGCGTTCGCGCTGGGCGAGCGGAGCGCGTTTTCGGTTCAGGCGAGCTATCTCGGCGGCGAGGCGCTGGACGGCCCAGAATGCACATCCGACGGCTATGAGGTTCGGGCGGCGCTGGGCGGCTCGCGCGAGTTCCTGGGGCGCGAGGCGTTCGTCAATGTCGAGACGGCCGAGCGCCGTCGCAATGACGACTGCCGCCGCGTGGTGACGGAGGTCGCCGCCGGGATCGAACTGGTCGGCGAGTGGCGCGGCATAGCGAAGGCGTGGACGCAGACCGGCGGCGGGCGCACCACCAAGTACGAGATCAACCTGATGCGCGACTTCGGCGGGTCCAGCCTCGGCATCGGCTACCGCCGCGAGGTGTCGGGCCTGTTCGACGAGGAAGGCGTGCTGCTGTCGTGGTGGCGGCGCTACTGACCGGCGCGACCGCCCGAGCGCTTCAGTGCGAGGTGTCGATCATCAGCCAGGCGATCAGGTCGCGGCGCGCTTCGGGATCGCTGATGCCGTTGAACGTCATGGCGCTGCCGGGCAGGTAGCCCGCCGGGTCCTGCAGCCATTTGTCGAGTTCCTCGGGCGTCCACGTTTCCAGCGGCGTGCTGGCGGCGAGCGCTTTCATCGACTCCGAATAGCGGAAGCCCGGTTTCGAGCCGGGTTTGCGGTGGAACACGGTGTGGAGGTTGGGGCCCATGCGGTCCGGCGCGCCTTCATCGAGCGTGTGGCACGCCGCGCAGCGTGTGAAGGCGTTGCGGCCGGCGGCGAGGTCGGCTTCGTTGTAGGGCGCGGGCAAGTCTTCGAGCGTCAGGGCGTGAGCTGGAGCCGGCGTCGCGGCGGCGGTCTCGGCGGCGGCGCTCTGGGCGTTGTCGGCCGAGGGCGAACAGGCGGACAGCACCAGCGCAAGCGCGGCGGTTGCGAGCGAGAGATGAGCCGTAACGTGCATTATCCAAATCCAATCCTGACCCGGCCGATGCTGGATCGGCGCTGACTTCGCCCGGTTCGATCTGGCCGCGCCTTTTCCCTTGCGGGATGACGGCGGCGGCGACTGCGGATACACCCGCTTGCAGATCCAGTGCGGCGACGTTCGATCGTCACACACCCCAAACGCATGACTTCCGCAAGGGAAATTCCGCATGTCGCTCGAATCCTGGCCGCGCGTGCTTTCGGAAGCCCGGCGAATCCGGGGCGAGCCGCTTAAACAGGTGGCGTCGCGGGCGGACGCCTCGTCGTCGGTGTGGCGCGCGCCGCACGTCTCCATCGATGTGGGACGCCAGCCGCTGGATGTCGGCGCCATGACCGCGCTGATGGCGGTGGCCGCCGAGCGCGACCTGGGCGCGGCGATCCAGGCTTTGTTCGCGGGCGACATCGTGAACGCTTCGGAGCACCGGCCGGCGCTGCACTGGGCGCTGCGCGGCGGCGGCGACGGCTTGCCCGCCGTTGCGGCGATGCGGGAGGTCTATGCGAAGACGGCGGCGTTCGCGGAGACGGCTTTGGCGGGCGGGCTGGGGTTCGAGGTTCGCTCCATTCTTCATATCGGCATCGGCGGGTCCGATCTGGGGCCGCGCCTGGTTTGGGATGCGCTGCGGACCTACAACGCCGGCGGGCCGCAGATCCGGTTCTGCGCCAATGTCGACCCGGACGATTTCTCCGAGGCGGTCGCCGGACTGGACCCGGCGACGACGCTGGTGATCGTGGTGTCGAAATCGTTCAAGACGCCCGAGACCGCATCGAATGCGCGCCTCGCCCGCGAATGGCTGGTGGCCTCGCTGGGCGAGACCGGCGCCAACGCGCACCTCGCGGCGGTTTCTTCCGCGCCGGATCGCGCCAAGGCGTGGGGCGCGGACGGCGACCGCATCTTCCCGATGGATGAAGCGGTCGGCGGACGTTACTCGGTGTGGTCGCCTGTCGGCCTGTCGTTGCAGATCGGCCTTGGCCGCGAGGTGTGGGAGCGTTTCCTCGCCGGGGGCGCGCGGATGGACGACCATTTCCGCGAGACGCCGGTTACGGACAACACGCCCGCACGCCTCGCCATGCTCGACGTGTGGTTGCACACGGCGCTGGATATTCCGAGCCGCACGGTGCTGGCCTATGCGCACCGCCTGCGCAAGCTGCCCGACTTCCTGCAGCAGCTTGAAATGGAGTCCAACGGCAAGTCGGCGGCGGATCAGCCCGGCGGGCTGATCGGCGACACCTCGCCGGTGGTGTGGGGATCGGTCGGGACGCTTGGACAACACTCGTTCCACCAGTTGCTGCATCAGGGAACGCGCGAGAGCGCCATCGAGTTCATTGCGTCGCTGGATGCCGGCGCGGGGGACAAGGCGCGCGGGCGGGCCCTTCTGGCGAACGCGTTCGCGCAGGGCGAGGCGCTGCTCGCCGGACGGAGCGCGGAGGAGGCCGAAGCGCAACTAATCGCGCAAGGCGTGGATGCCTCTGTCGCCAAGGCGCGCGCGCCGCACATGCACATGCCCGGCGGCCACGGTTCGACGACCATCCTGCTCGACGAGATTTCGCCGGAGAGCGTCGGCGCGCTGATCGCGATGTACGAACACCGGACCTTCGCGGCGGGCGTTCTGTGGGGGATCAACCCGTTCGACCAGTGGGGCGTGGAGCGCGGGAAAGTGCTGGCCGAAGAGCTTGAGGCGGTGATTGCGGGCGGCGCGCCGGGCGATCGCGATCCGTCCACGCTTCGGCTTGTGGCGCAGGCGAGGGGCCGTCTTTCTGACTGATCTCGGGCCGACTAGCCTTCCGGGGTTCGAATCCTGATGCGGGACCGCGCCTCGCGGCCGTGTTCGTCGACCACCGACACTTCGTAGAAGCCCGGCAGATCCGGACGCCACACGGCGTCGCCGGCGGCGTTGCGCCGGACGGGCGCGCCGTCGACGAACCAGCGCAGCGGGCCCGCGCCTTCGGCGGCGAACACCAGGCTGCGGTGTTCGTGATCGTTCCAGACCTCGGACTTGTCGGGCGGAAACAGGATGTGGGGCGCGGCGGCGGGATCTCCGAAGCGGGCCAGCGGCTGGGGCGGGGCTTCGTCGTCGACATGCGTGTTGCGCAGATCGTGGTCGTTCTGCGGACGGATGCGCTCCACCGCGTCGAAGGCTTCGAACAGAACCGGAAGCGCGGTGGCGCGCCCGGTGGCGTTGGGACGCGGGGCGCCGTCGGCGCGCCCGATCCAGACCACCGCCGCATATCCTCCGGCGACGCCCGCCGCCCATGCGTCGCGGAAGCCGTAGGAGGTTCCGGTCTTGAACGCGATCACCGGCGCGTTTTTGGTGAGCTTGGCGGGCATGCGCCCCTCCGGCGCGGGCGAGGCGGCGAGAATGCTGACGATCTCGCCGGCGGATTCCTCGGACATGACGCGCACGCCGTCGCTCGGGTCGCGTTTTTTCTTCGGCTTCGTTTCGACCTGATCTTCGAGCCAGACGAGCGGATGCGAGACGCCTCCGTCGCCGAGCGCGGCGTAGAGCGAGACGAGTTCGCGGGCGGTGAGCCCGGCGCCGCCAAGGGCGATGGCGAGGCCCGCATCGTCGTCGGCGCTGAGCGGCATGGAGAGGTCCGCGCCGGCCATCGCCAGCGCCGCCGCGAAACGGTTGGCGCCGACGGCGTCGAGCGTCTCGACGGCGGGGACGTTGAGCGAATGCTGAAGCGCCTGCGCCACGGTGACGTCGCCGCGGAAGGTGCGATCGAAATTGCTCGGACGGTAGGATGCGAAGCGCTTGGGCGCATCGGCGATGGTGGTGTTGGGCGAGGCGACGCCGTCGTCGAAGGCGAGGCCGTAGATGAAGGGCTTCAGCGTGGAGCCGGGCGAACGCGAGCGGTTGGTGAGATCGAGCCAGCCGCCGGGGCCGTCGCGGCGGGCCGATCCAACGAGGCCGCGCACGGCGCGGGTGCGGATGTCGACGACGATGATGGCGGCCTGCGCGCCGTCGGGCAGCGCGTCGCCGGTGCGGCGTGCCAGCGTTTCGAGTTCGCGTTGAAGCGCGAAGTCGAGCGTGGTGCGGATGTCGCGTCCGTCATGGTTCGGCGACTGGCGGAGCGCTTCGTCGGCCGCGTGCCAGGCCATGGCCGGGAAGTCGCGCCGCGTAGGCGGGGGGTATTCGGAGGATTCCTCCGCGAGGTCGCGGGCGAAGACGCCTTCGTTCGCCAGCCGGTCGAGCACGCGTGCGCGCGCCTTGACCGCGTTTTTGGGATGCAGGTCGGGGCGGCGCGCTTCGGGCGATTGCGGCAGCGCGATCAGCATGGCGATCTGGTCGGGCGACAGGTTTTGCGGCTCGCGTCCGAAATAGGCCCAGGAGGCGGCGCGCACGCCTTCGAGGTTGCCGCCATAGGGCGCGAGCGTGAGGTAGAGTTCGAGGATCTGATCCTTGGTGTAGCGCTGTTCGAGCTGCATCGCGCGCAGGGATTCGATGATCTTCGAACCGAAATTGCGCGGGCGGGGCTCGAGCAGGCGCGCGGTCTGCATGGTGATGGTGGAGCCGCCGGAGACGATGCGTCCCGCCGAAACGGCGGAGCTGGCCGCGCGCACGATCGCCAGCGGATCGACGCCGCCATGCTGGCGGAAGCGCTTGTCCTCGTAGGCCAGCAGGGCGCGGACGAAGGCGGGGTCGATCTCGTCGAGATGCGCGCGCATGCGCCATTTGCCGTCGTCGACCGGATAGGCCCTGAGAACCGCGCCGCGTTCGTCGGTGACGACGGCGGACACGTGCTGGACGCGATCCATCGGCGGCGGAAACGCCAAGTCCAGCAGGACCAGCGGCGCGAGCACGTAG
>JAWKVD010000005.1:0-214708 GCA_041398225.1 Hyphomonadaceae bacterium
AAGACCGAAGCCTTCACGCTGTTCGAAAGCCTGCTCAACGATCTGCGCCGGGGCGTCACCCGCATTCTCATGCGCGCCGAATTCGGCGTCGAAGCCGCCGGCGGACAGGCCGAAGGCGCCGCCGCGCCGGGTCCGCTGCCGTCCGCGCGACCGTCCGCTGTCGCGTCCTCGGAAGGCGCCGGTCAAACGTCGCCGGAAAACATGCCGGCCGATCCGTCCTGGGCCAACACGCCCCGGAACGCCCCCTGCCCCTGCGGTTCCGGCAAGCGCTACAAGAACTGCCACGGCGACGTGTCGGTGATCGCGCGCGCCTGATCCTCGCCCGGCAAACGCAGTCCGCCCCGCTTATCGAGACGCCCGGCCGCAACGGTTTCGTGCCCGTTGCAGCTGCGCCAGCCGCACGGCCTTGAAATCGGCGGGATAGTGTAAACAACTGCGGTCGTCGGCGAATCGCGCGCCCAAAGCGCGCACCCTTCCCGCCCGACCGTGCAATCCACCAGACCGGAGATCTGCCTTGAAACGCTTCACCGCCGCAGCCCTGTTCTGCACCGGCGCGCTCGCCCTCGCCTCCGAGGCCGTCGCACAGGAAGAAACGCCGGAATGGACCGGCGAAGGCTCCTTCGGGGCCGGCGTCACTTCGGGCAACACCGACACCAAGGACCTGTCCGCCGGCCTGAAGCTCAAGCACAACGGACCGGTCTGGGCGCAGTCCGGCGAACTCGCCGCGGAATATGGCGAAACTGATGGCGTCGAAACCAAGAACCGGGTCGCCGGCGCGCTTCAGGTCGATCGCAGCTTCACGCCGCGCCTGTCGGCTTTCGGCCGCCTCACCTACGAGAAGGACGAGTTCTCCGGCTTCGAGGACCGCACCTTCGCGGGCCTCGGCGTGGCCTACAAGGTGATCGTGTCCGAGCCGACCTCGTGGACGCTTCAGGGCGGCCCCGGCTATCGCCAGGACAAGATCCGCACCACGGGCGAAACCGAGGAAAGCCTCGGCGCGACGTTGGGATCGCGCTTCAAGCACGCATTCAACGAACGCGTCGCGCTCACCAACGACACCGACATCACGACCGGCGACGTGTCGACGCAAGTGGTCAACGGCCTCGCCCTGACGTTCGAGATCATGGGCAATCTGTCCGCACGGGTCTCCTACGACGTCCGCCACGACACCAGCCCGCCGGCCGGTTTCGAGAAGACCGACACCGCGACGCGGTTTTCGCTGGTTTACAAGATCGGCTGATCGCCCTTTATCGGACACATGCGCGGTGAGCAGCAAACGCCGACGCCGCGCGTGACGTCCGAACCGGCGCATATCGCGGGATGATCCCGCCGCGCGCCGCCGAGCGCGATGGGAGCCGCCAATCCCCGCCAGGAAGACACAGGCCGAAAGCCCGCTGCAGCTCTCGCTGTCGCAATGGTGGAGCGTCATCCGCGGCGTCGCCGACGCGTCCGGCCGCACCAACCTGCCGCTCATCGCCGGCGGCGTCGCGTTCTTCGGCCTTCTCGCCGCCATCCCCGGCCTCGCCGCCGTCATCGCGCTGGTGGGCCTGTTCGGCGATCCCGCCTGGGTGAACCAGATGGTGTCGATGCTGTCAGGCGTCGCGCCGGACGCCGCCGTGCGCGTCATCCACGATCAGGTCGCGCGCCTGCTTCAGAACCGCGACCAGCCGCTGCTCGCCGGCGCCATCTTCAACCTTCTCCTGGCGATGTGGAGCGCCTTGCAGGGCACGCGCTGGGTTCTGATGGCGCTGACCGCCGTCAACGGTCGCGCGGAGCCGCGCAGCTTCATTCGCCGCTATGTCGTGGCTGGCGTCTTCACCGCCTATGGCGTCGGGCTCAACGTGCTTGCGGTGTTGCTGATGGGGATCGCGCCGGTCGCGCTGGCGGTTCTGAACATAACCGGCGGCCAGCAAGTGCTGTTGTTGATGCTGCGCTGGCCGGTGATGGCGGGCGCGGCGATCGCCGTTTCGTTCATTCTCTATCGCTGGGGCCCGCAACGCAGGCCGCCGCCATGGCGCTGGATCTGGCCCGGCGCGGTCATCGCGCCCATCGTGTGGATACTGTCCTCGACCGTGCTGGCCCTGGCGCTGCGCGAATTCCCCGCCTTCGGCGCCGCCTACGGATCGCTGGCGAGCGTCGTTTCGCTGCTACTCTGGCTTTATGTCACCGCGCTGGTCTTCCTGCTCGGCGGCGCGCTCAACGCCGAACTGGAGTTCATCGCGGAAGACCCGGCTGGCGGTGCGCCGACGCCCCGTGCCGGGCCCGACGCAGCCGCGCGTTAGGCCAGCCCCTCGCGCCCGATTGCGTAGAAGCGTTCCTTGCGCTGCGTGCGCAGCTCATCCGCCGACATGCCCTTGAGCGATCCGAGCGCGGCGTCCACCGCATCGCCCAGACGCGTGATGGCGGCGCCCGGATCACGATGCGCACCGCCCATCGGCTCGGGAATGACGCCGTCGACGATGCGGAATTTCTCCAGATCCTGCGCGGTGATCTTCATCGCTTCGGCGGTGTCCTTGGCGCGCTTGGCGTCGCGGAAGAGAATCGATGCGGCGCCTTCCGGCGAGATCACCGAATAGATCGCGTGCTCCATCATCAGCACCTTGTTGCCGGAGGCCAGCGCGACAGCGCCGCCCGAACCGCCCTCGCCGACGATCACCGAAACCATCGGCGTATCCAGCGTCAGGCACGCTTCGATGGACCGCGCCAGCGCTTCAGCCTGGCCGCGCTCCTCGCCGCCCTTGCCCGGAAACGCGCCGGAGGTGTCGACCAGCGCGATGACCGGCAGACCGAAACGCCCGGCAAGCTCCATGAGGCGCACCGCCTTGCGGTAGCCTTCGGGCCGGCCCATTCCGAAATTATGCTTGATGCGGGTCTGCGTATCGCGACCCTTCTCGTGGCCGATGACCACGATCGAGCGTCCACGGAACTTGGCGAGACCGCCGATGATCGCCTCATCGTTCATGAACTTGCGGTCGCCGGCGAGCTCGACGAAATCGTCGAACAGTCCGTCGATGTAATCCTGCAGATGCGGGCGATCGGGGTGCCGCGCGACCTGGGCCTTCTGCCACGCGTTGAGATTGGAATAGATGTCGCGCAGCTGCTTCGCGGCTTTCTCGCGCAGCTTGCTGACCTCGTCCTCGATCGACGCGCCGGACGCGCCGCCGGCGGTCTGCAGCTCGACGATCTTCGCTTCCAGATCGGCGAGCGGCTTTTCGAAGTCGAGATAAGTGGTTAACTGCGCCATTGGTCTCTGCCTCGGATCAGCCCTCGGAGCGCCGAGACCTAGCCCCCGCGAGGCTCGCGGGCAAGCCGCAACAGCCGCCGGCGGCAGGCCGCGCTCACATCGGCGCCATATATCCTCATGGTTGCAAAGCCCCCGCCCCGCGCCCGCGAAGGGCTCAGCGCGCATCCTCCAGAACCATCTCCGCGCCTTTTTCGGCGATCATCAGGGTCGGCGAATTGGTGTTGCCGGAGGTGATGGTCGGCATCACGGACGCGTCGATCACCCGCAGCCCCTCGACCCCGATCACGCGCAACCGCCCGTCGACCACCGCGTCCGGATCGTCGGCCCGCCCCATCCGCGCCGTGCCTACGGGATGAAAGATCGTCGTGCCGATATCGCCCGCATCCTTCGCGATCGATTCATCCGACAGATGATGCCCGCCCGGCTTGAACTCGGTGGGAAGCAGACGCGACATCGCCTTCTGCTTCATCACCGTCCGCACGAGACGGATCGAATCCACCGCGACCTGCCGGTCACGATCCGTCGACAGATAGTTTGGGGCGATGACCGGCGCGGAACCCGCATCCGGCCCGCGAGCATGAATGCTGCCCCGGCTTTCCGGCCGCAGATTGCAGACGCTGACGGTGATCGCCGGAAACGGATGCAGCTCCTCGCCGAACTTGTCGAGCGATAAAGGCTGCACATGGAACTGCAGATTGGGGCGCGTCTCGTTTTCGGCTGGACCGCGCGAACGCGCCATCTGCGACGGGCATCATCGTCATCGGTCCCCGGCGGCGCAGGCATAGTCGAGCGCCATCAGCGGCCAGCCAGATCTGCGCGTATTGCTCGTTCAGGGTCGGCGCGTTGCGCACCTTGTAGATCGGGCGAAGCTGAAGATGGTCCTGCAGGTTTTCGCCCACGCCGCGCGAAGCCCGCACCAGATCGGCGCCCAGCGCCGTCACGCGCTCGCCCTGACCGACGCCGGATCGTTCGAGCAGCGCCGGCGTCGCGACCGCTCCGGCCGCGAGGATCACTTCGCCTCGCGCGAAACTCATCTGCGGCGTCCCGTCGGCGCGCCGCCACGCCACGCCCACGGCGCGTCCGTCGCGAAACGTCACGCGTTCGACGAGCGCGCCGGTCTCCAGCATCAGATTGGGGCGTTGAAGCGCGGGCTTCAGGAATGCGCTCGCCGAGCTCCACCGGCGACCGTTGCGCTGGTTCACGTGGAAATAGCCGACGCCGGAATTGTCGCCGGAGTTGAAGTCGTCCACGCGCGGAACGCCGGCCTCCTCCATCGCGTCCGCGAAGACGTCGAGCACTTTCCAGCGCATGCGCGGATGCTCGACCCGCCATTCGCCGCCGGAGGCATGCAGGGCGTTGGGCGGCGCGATGTGATCTTCGTGGCGAAGGAAATGGGGCAGCACATCGTCCCACCCCCAACCGGGCAATCCCGCATCGCGCCAGCCGTCATAGTCCTCGCGCTGGCCGCGCATGTAGATCATGGCGTTGATCGAGGAACAGCCGCCCACCACCTTCCCGCGCGGATAGGCGAGCGATCGCCCGTTCAGCCCCGCCGAGGCTTCGGTTTCGAACATCCAGTCGGCGCGGGGATTTCCGATCGCGAACAGGTAACCGACGGGGATGTGAAACCAGATCCAGTTGTCCCGCCCCCCGGCCTCGAGAACCAGAACCCGGCGACGCCCGTCCGCGCTCAGCCTGTTGGCCAGAAGGCATCCGGCCGAACCGGCGCCGACAACGATATAGTCGAATTCTTCGCTCATGACGCCAGATTCAACGCTTGGCCCGCCGGATCAAGTCTTGCCCGGCTCGGCATGCCCCGAAGACACGCTTGACCGGCGCACACGGGCTGCCATCGTCCGCTCGAACAAAGGTGGGAGAGGCATATGAGGCTCCGGATTCTGGCGTCGGCTGCGGTCAGCGCGCTCGCGCTTCAGGGGTGCGTGCTTTCGGTCAGCGAAACGTCGTCCCCGCCGCACGTTTCGACATCCTACGCCTATGAGACCGAGACGAGAGCGCCCGCGCATGGCGTGTCGCAGGAAGGGCTGGCGCGCCTCGACGCGGTGATGAAGCAATATGTCGAGGACCAGAAACTGGCCGGCGCCGTCGTCAAAATCCTGCAGGACGGACGCGAGGTGTTCTCCGAAACGTATGGGTGGCGCGACCGGGAAGCCGGCGACGCCATGAACGAAGACACGATCTTCCGCATCGCCTCGCAGACCAAGGCGCTGACCAGCGTCGCCGTAATGATGCTGATGGAGGACGGAAAGCTGGTGCTGGACGATCCGCTCGGCAAGTTCCTGCCGGAGTGGCGAAACACCACTGTCGCGGTTTCGAAGCCTGGCGGCGGCTACGATGTCGTTCCCGCCAAGCGTCCGATCACCATTCGCGATCTTCTCAGCCACACCGCGGGCGTTTCGTACGGCACCGGCCCGGCGGAGAAAGCCTGGAAGGACGCCGGCGTCTATGGCTGGTATTTCGCGGACAAGCCGGTCCCCGTCGCGGATATCGTGTCGCGCATGGCGAGCCTGCCGATGACCGCCCAACCCGGCGAGGAATGGGTCTACGGCTACAACACCGACATTCTTGGCGTGGTGGTCGAGAAGCTGTCGGGCCAGACGCTCGACGCCTTCCTGCACGAGCGCCTGATCGATCCGCTCGGCATGGTCGACACCAGCTTCTGCCTGCCCCCGGACAAGGCCGGACGGCTGGCGGTGGTCTATTCGGAAAAGAACGGCGGAACCGAACGCGCGCCGGCGCCGGGCGCGCTTCAGGGCGTCAGCCATATCGGTCAGGGCCACTACGCTGACGGTCCGTGCAAGGCGTTCTCCGGCGGCGCGGGATTGCTGTCGACCGCCGGGGACTATGCGCGCTTTCTGGAGATGCTTCGTCAGGGCGGCGTCTATGGAGGAAGGCGATACCTGTCGCGCAAGAGCGTAGAGCAGATGACGCACGACACGCTGGTGACGGCGAAGTTCCAGCCCGGCGTGGGCTTCGGCCTCGGCTTCCGCGTCACGCTGGACCCGGCCAAGATGGGCAATCTCGGATCGCCAGGCGATTACGGCTGGGGCGGCGCCTACCACTCGACCTACTGGGTCGATCCGGAAGAGGGCCTCACGGTCGTTTACATGACGCAGCTGATCCCCGCCGGCGCCCTTGAGGATCAGGCCAAGCTCCGCGCCATGGTCTACTCGGCGCTCGAATAGACCTTGGCGCGATCTATCCGCGTGAAGGAGGCGCCGACGCCGGCGCATAGGTGAACGTGCCGCACACCGCATCCGGCGTGACCGGCGGCCAGACATCGCCCGCAAAGGCGATGATCATCAGCATCGGACCGGCGGCGTTGTCGGTCCGGTAGGTTCCCAGCGCAAACGCTTCAGGGCAGAGGCCGCCGCTTCGCGCCGTATCGGGAACGCTCGCCTGTTCGACTGAATACATCGAGACGTCGCGCGCCGAACCGCCGAGCGTGAGCCCGGCCCAATCGATCTGGTCCGCCTGCTCCGCGGCGCCGAACATCAGCCGGGTCTTGTAGCGGATCCCATTCTCGAACTCGAACAGGGCGCCGCCCGGATCATTAGAGGCGAGAGAGGGAATGGGCGTAACGGTCAACACGCCCGGCGTGAACGCCATCGCGGTGCTGGAGACCGCCTCCCACGCGCCGGCCTCCCACAAACGCGGCAACACTTCGGCCGCCTCGGTCTCCGGAGCGTCGGCGGCGGCGGCGGACGGCGCGCCGTCCAGCGTCGTGTCGGATTCCGGCGAACGGTCCGCCGCGGGCGAACATCCCGCCAGACCGCCCGCGATCAGACGAGATAACAGCGCGACGCCTCGATCCATGCCCGGCTCCCTTGCATGGGCCCAGACTAGCCGCGCCGGAAGGCGCGAACCACTTCGGTTCGCAGATCCCGGTCCGCTGGTTTCGGCTATTTCACAAGACCCAGGCTGCGCGCCATGACGTGGAAGATCTCGTTTTCCTCGATCGTTCCCGTCAGCAGGCTGGAGCCGGGCCCCGAGGCGAACACGGCGACATCCTCGCCGCCATGCGTCTCGGACCCCAGCGGAACCAGCGATTGCTGCAGGAAGTCCTCGTCGCCCGTGTCGACATCGGTCAGGTCTTTACGTTCGCACGTGCTGTCCTTGCCCGGCGTGCAGATGGCGCCCGGCCCGTTCATGTAGCCAAGCGTCGTGTAGGGCTTGCCGTCTGCGCCCTTCGCCACGCCGTGTCCGGGATACTGCACCAGACCGAGGATCGGGTTGTTGCGGCCCGGATAGCCCGAAATCGTCAGCGTGTGGCTGTGATCTGCGGTCACGATGATCAGCGTGTCGTCGTCGCCCGTCATCTCGCGGGCGACCTGCACGGCCTCGTCGAGCGCCTCGACATCGCTCAGCGCGCGCAACGCGTTTCCGGCGTGATGGGCATGGTCGATCCGGCCGCCCTCAACCATCAGCACGAAGCCGTCCGGGTCGCGCTTGAGGCGGGTGATCGCCGCACGCGTCATCTCGGCGAGCGAAGGCTCGCCCGCCTTGTCGTTCGGGCGGTCGTGCTCGTACTCCATGTGCGAGGGCTCGAACAGGCCGAGCACTTTCACGTCGCTGTCGAAATTCGTCGCCTTGAAGCCGGCTTCATCGGTGATGGCGACATGGCCGGGCATCTGCGTCCACTCGGTCATCAGATTGCGGCCGTCGGCCCGCAGACCCTTGCGCTGCGGGTATTCCGGATCGGCGACCGTATTGGGAAGGAACTGCGCCCGCCCGCCGGCCATCGCCACTTCCATGCCGTCGCCATTCGCCGTCTGCCAAGCGATGAACTGCGAGGCGATGTCGGTGCAGCCTGGCCTTGCCCTCCGTCGGAAACGTTGACGTCCGGCTTCCCAGTCGCGCTCGTTGGTCTTGGCGTAGGTGCGCCGGGCGTGGCGTGCGTCAGCCGCGCGGTCGAAATCACGCCGGTGGCTTTTCCGGCCGCTTCGGCGATCTCCCAGAGACTGTCGGCCGGGTGCGTCGCAGCGGTCGCACAATCGTCCTTGGTGATGCCCTGCGTGACGCCAAGCGTGCCGTTCCATGATTTCACGCCCGTGGTCATCGCAGTCGCGGTCGGAGCGGAATCGGCCCTGGCTGTCGTGCGTGTAGGTCTTGGAGAGCGCCGTGGTAAGGCGGGTCTCCATCGCCAGCCGGTAGCTTTCGCCGTCGACGCCCTTGGCCTGCCCCGCCCAGATGCGCCCGGCGGTGATGGTGGAAACTCCCATGCCGTCGCCGACGAACAGGATGACGTTCTTGGCCTTGCCCGGTTTGCGTTCGGCGATGCGCGCCGCCACCGCGTCGTGCGCATGGACGTAATAGCTGTCGTCCGCCTGACGCACCGTCGCCGCCGCCGGCGACCCCGGCCCCGCCGGAGGTTGTCGCGCACCCGCCGAGAACGCCGGCGATGCCCGTCAGGGCGACTGAAACGAGAAGTGTGGGGCGCATGGCCGTCTCCTTGCGATTCGGATCGCAAGTTGACTATCCCAAGGCGATGACAGTTCCGAGTCCTGTCAGGCGGCTGCGTACATATGTTGCGGTTCGCCGACCAGCGCCAGGAGAGCGCGGATTTCGGACCGGCCGGACATCTCGCTCATGGTCAGCTTTTGTCCCGGCGGCAGCGGGTCCAGCACCGTACGCCCCTCAAGAGAGATGGATTTGTGCGCGACCCGGTCTCGCACGCGCCAGATTCCGCCAAACCGGGCGGCGGCGGCGATGCCGCTCAACAGGCTCTCCACGACCGAGCCGATTTTCGTCGGCGTCGGGGAAATCCGGTTCAGGCAGACATGCCATTGCGGTTCCGGACGCCCCGAACGGCGGCGGTCGAAACGCGCCGTATCGATCATGTCGCGATAGTTGGTGCGGGGCGCGGCCCGCGCGCCCGGAGGCGTGAACAGCCCGTGCAGATCCGCCGGGCTCTCGTTCATCGGCGTCAGGATCACGTCGGCGAGCAGATGCGCCTCGTAGAGATCGTCGTGATGGCCCGAGGAGGTGTCGATGATCAGAAGCTCATACCCGTCCATCCGCGCCAGGTTGGCGAGATTTTCGAGCTGGCCGCCGCCCGAGCCGCTCCCGCCCATGTCCATGAACATCACATGGTCAGGCGTCGGCAGCCCCGTGGGCCGGCGAAGCGTCAGGAAATTCGAGAGATTTCGCGTGTTCCGGTCCAAGTCCAGCGTCGCGGTCCGCAGACCCGCCTGCACCGCCGCCACGCCGAGAAGCGCCGCGATGGTGGTTTTGCCGGTCCCGCCCTTGTATCCGCTGATCGTAACGATCTGCATGGCTCTGCTCCTGCCCCCGAAGGTTCCCGACCGGCCACGCCTGTGAGCGGTTTTCGGGCCTCCCCTTGAGCGGAACGGCGCAACTCGTGTGCCAGACGAATTAACCAACACCTCCACCGCGTTCCGCGTGTCCACAGCGCTGGCCCCTTGCCCTTCCGGGCGGTCGCCCCAATTATGAACGCCGGCGCCTGCGTCATCTTGGTGCGGTCGGCTGGTCCGGCCCGGGAGACGAGCAGAACGGGTCCTGCGGGCGCGCCAGGAGGAAGTGAATGGCCACAATTGCGTTGGTGGACGACGACGAGCACATCGTGGAAGCGCTCAAGGCGTTCTTCGAAGCGGAAGGCTATCAGGTCCGGGCCTACCATGACGGCGTCGCGGCGTTCGCCGGGATTTCCGAGAACCCGCCAGATATCGCGATCCTCGACGTCAAGATGCCAAAGATGGACGGCATGGAGCTGCTGCGGAAGCTGCGCGCGACGTCCAATCTTCCGGCGATCTTCCTGACCTCCAAGGACGACGAGATCGACGAAGTGGTCGGCTTCAACATCGGCGCCGACGATTTCGTGCGCAAGCCGTGCTCCAACCGCCTGCTCGGCGAGCGCGTGAAAGCCGTGCTGCGCCGCGCACGCGGCGCAACCGGCGTGCCCGAGGAAGGCGACAAGAAACCTATCGTGCGCGGCCGGCTGACGCTGGACCCCAACCGCCACGCCTGCACCTGGGACAACGAACCGGTTCGGCTGACCGTCACCGAATTCCTGATCCTGCAGGCCCTCGCCCAACGCCCCGGCTATGTGAAAAGCCGCGACGCGCTGATGGACGCCGCCTACGACGATCAGGTCTATGTCGACGACCGCACGATCGACAGCCACATCAAGCGTCTGCGCAAGAAGTTCCGCGATATCGACGACACGTTCGATTCCATCGAGACGCTGTACGGTGTGGGGTATCGCTATAAGGAAGTCTGAGTCAGCCGGCGCATCCAAGCCGCCGCCAATCCGGCGCACGCGCTCGCATCTTCTGTCGCCAATCGCGCGCCTGATCCTCGCCTCGAACCTCGCGGGCGTGGTGATCCTGACAATGGGCGCGCTCTATCTGAACGAATTGCGCTCCGATCTCGTCGATGCGCGCAAGGCGAGCCTCTATGAGATGGCCGAGATCCTCTCCTCGGTGCTCACCGAACAAGCCACGGTGTCGGTGTCGCAGCCGCGCCTGCTTGAGCGCTCCGTGCGCTACCAGCTCAAGCGCATGGCGCTCAACGAGGACTCGCGCATCCGCGTGTTCGACTCCGACGGCAAGAAAGTCGCCGACACCTGGATCCTGAGCGACCAGATCGCCGAACAGGAATTGCCGCCGATCCGCAAGCCGGGCAGCTGGGACCGCTTCTGGCTCGACACCGCGCACTGGCTGAAATCGTCCTTCGAAGGCCTGTCGCCCAAGGAGAATCTCTCGATCCTCGAAGCGCGTTCGCTGCAGCAGGAAGTCGAGACGGCGATGCGCGGCGACGCCGTGTTCTCCGAACGCTTCGGCGACAACGCCGAGCGGGTCATATCCGTGACCGTGCCGATCAAGATCGTCGGCGCCGTCGTCGGCACGCTCACGCTCGAGACCAGCGACGTGGCGCGCATCATCGCGGCCGAACGCGCCGCCCTGATCCCCTTCATCGTGGTCGCCGTGCTGGTGGCGATCATCACCTCCACCCTGCTGACGCTCGGCATCGCCCGTCCCTTGCGCCGGCTTTCGCAAGCCTCGGACCGCGTGCGCATCGGCGCGGCCATGCGTCTGAACCTCGGCGCGCTGCACCAGCGCAAGGATGAAATCGGCGACCTCGCCCGCGCCATGGAGGCGATGACGGCGACGCTCTACGACCGCATCCAGGCCAATGAACGCTTCGCCGCCGACGTCGCCCACGAACTGAAAAATCCGCTGACCTCGATCCGGTCGGCCGTCGAGACCTCGCAGGCTGTCGCCGATCCCGCCGTGCGCGAACGCATGCTGAAAGTCGTCGCCGACGATGTGCGCCGGCTGGATCGCCTGATCACCGACATTTCCAACCTGTCTCGCCTCGAAGGCGAGATTGCGCGCGAAACGCCCGTGCGGGTGAACCTGATGCGGCTGATCGAAGATTTGACCTCGATGTATCAGCACACCCGCAAGGACAACGATCCGCGCGTGACGATGAAGATCGAGACGATGGACGCAAGCGCCGTCACCATGGGCCATGAAGGCCCGCTGGCTCAGGTCTTGCGTAACCTGATCGAGAATGCGCGCTCTTTCTCGCCTCCGGACGGAGAAGTGCGCGTGACATTGGGGCGCACCGCGACGCTGAACGGTCTGATGCACAGA
This sequence comes from Hyphomonadaceae bacterium, assembly GCA_041398225.1. Lineage (GTDB taxonomy): Bacteria > Pseudomonadota > Alphaproteobacteria > Caulobacterales > Hyphomonadaceae > JAWKVD01. The sequence continues at coordinate 11,881 of JAWKVD010000005.1, forward strand.
ATAACCGTGGACGATCAGGGACGTGGCGTGCCAGTGGACAAGCTGGAGAAGATATTCGAACGCTTCTATTCGGACCGCCCGGCAGGGGCTAAGTTCGGAAATAATTCAGGTTTGGGCCTTTCAATCGTGAAGCAGATCGTTGAGACGCATCGCGGCAAGGTCTGGGCTGAAAACCGCATGGAAGACGGGCGTATCGCAGGGGCGCGCTTTATCGTCGAACTTCCGTTTGTGCCGGATACGCAATAGGCGCCTTGACCCTTTCCAATACTTAGAGCCACTTTCGAGGGACTAGTCCGTATGCCGGAGTACCAGCAATGATCGGTTTGGTCGTGGTGACGCACGGCCGCTTGGCCGAGGAATTCATCGCAGCAACCGAGCACGTGGTCGGCCCGCAGGATGCGGCCATCCCCGTATGCATCGGCCCCGATGATGACATGGACATGCGGCGCAAGGAGATCATCGAGGCCGTCAAATCGGTCGAGACGGGCTCCGGCGTCATCATTCTCACGGACATGTTCGGCGGCACGCCGTCCAACCTCGCCATTTCGGTGATGGGGTCGGGCAAGATCGAGGTGATCGCGGGCGTGAACCTGCCCATGCTGATCAAGCTCGCCGAAGTGCGCGACCGTCTCTCGCTGACCGAAGCGGCTGTCGCCGCGCAGGACGCTGGCCGGAAATACATCTCCGTCGCCTCCGCCCTCCTCCAGCGCGCCGAATGACGGACCAGGTTTCGCGCGCCGTTCAACTGACCAACCAGCGCGGACTGCATGCCCGCGCCTCCGCCGCCTTCATTCGCGAAGCCAAGCAATTCGCTTCGGAGGTCTATGTCACCTTCGACGGGCGCACGGTGAACATGGCCTCGATCATGGAGCTTTTGACGCTGGGCGCGCGATGCGGCCAGACCATCGAGATCTCCGCGGAGGGCGAAGACGCCGAGGCGGCGCTGAACACGCTTTGCCAGCTCGTGGAACGCAAGTTCGACGAAGAAGAATAACCAGCCTCGCCACGTGGAGCCGACCGCAAACGGCCGCGCCAGGTCTCGGGCTTCATCAGACGATCGGTTGAGAGAGGCCTACGGGCCTTCTTCGGTTCGCCGGCCCGGCGTTCGCACCAGGTCTGACAATTCGAGCGGACGTCCTCCCGGCGGCGTCGCCGCCGCGGCCAGCCGCTTCACGCCGTCGACGAACTCCTCGAGCGTCACCGCCCGGTCGAGGTCGACGTCGAACACCATCGGGTTGGCCAGCACGTCGTCCATGCTGCCGATGCGCTGCGCCCAGTCGCCCTGCTCGAACCCGCTGAGCGCGCCGCTGCCGTCTCGATCGGCTACCGCGAAACTGGTGCGCGCGCCGGCTTCGATCTCCGCCTCGGTGACGAAGCCGTCATTGTCCTGATCGAACGACGCCAGGAGCAGCGCGCCGGGCCGGACATAGCGCAGGCCGTCGCCCCCGCCGAAAGCGCCCGGAGGCGGCAGACGCGTCGGCGCCTCGATCCGGTCGATTCCGCGGTCGGCTTCCTGATCGGCGTCCGCGGTTTGCGCCTGCGCGCTCAGACCCGCACCGGAGGCCAGCACGACCGCGCATCCGGCGAGAAACGCCCGAGACCAATGAGATGTCATGCAATCCTCTGCCTTGCGTCCGCCTCGCCCCGGCGACTCCGCACTCGAAATCCTGCCAGCGCACTGTGACCTTGTCGCAACAACTTCCGCAAGTGCGCCGTGCAGGTTCGCGCACAGGAAGGCGTCGGCCGAACATTGGAAGTCGAACCTCCCTGTCGCGCCCCGCTCACGCGCCCCCGCGTGAAAATCATATAAAGATATCCTTAAATGATTTGCCCGCCGCGCCGGGCGGTGCTAAGGCGGCGCATCATCACCTGCCATGGCGTCGCCGCGCCGGTTCAACCCCGCTTTGGGGACCCGCCGGACCCGCATCGCCCGACCGAGACAGAAGGATCCGAAGGATGGCGTTCGACGATTTCAAGGTGGCCGACCTGTCGCTGGCCGACTTCGGCCGCAAGGAGCTGACGATCGCCGAGACCGAGATGCCCGGTCTGATGGCCACCCGCGAGGAGTACGGCAAGTCGCAGCCGCTGAAGGGCGCGCGCATCACCGGCTCGCTCCACATGACCATCCAGACCGGCGTTCTGATCGAGACGCTGAAACACCTTGGCGCCGACGTGCGCTGGGCTTCCTGCAACATCTTCTCGACCCAGGATCACGCCGCCGCCGCGATCGCCAAGTCCGGCACGCCGGTCTTCGCGGTGAAGGGCGAGAGCCTCGAAGAATACTGGGAATACACCGACCGGATCTTCCAGTGGCCCGACGGCGGCTTCTCCAACATGATCCTCGACGATGGCGGCGACGCCACCATGTACATCCTCATCGGCGCCCGCGTTGAAGAAGGCGAGACCGGCCTTATCGAGACGCCCACCTCCGAGGAGGAAATCTACTTCTTCAAGCAGATCAAGAAGCGCCTCGCGGCGTCGCCGGGCTGGTTCACCAAGCAGCGTCACGCCATCAAGGGCGTCACCGAAGAGACCACCACGGGCGTCAACCGCCTCTACCGCCTGATGGAGAGGGGCACCTTCCCTTCCCGCCATCAACGTCAACGACAGCGTCACCAAGTCGAAATTCGACAACAAGTATGGCTGCAAGGAATCGCTGGTCGACGGCATCCGCCGCGCGACCGACGTGATGATGGCCGGCAAGGTCGCCGTGGTCTGCGGCTATGGCGATGTCGGCAAGGGCTCCGCCGCCTCGCTGGCCAGCGCCGGCGCCCGCGTGAAGGTGACCGAGGTCGACCCGATCTGCGCCCTGCAGGCCTGCATGGACGGCTTTGAGGTCGTCACCCTCGAAGACGCCGCACCCACGGCCGACATCTTCATCACCACGACCGGCAACAAGGACATCATCCGCCTCGAACACATGCGCGCGATGAAGGACATGGCGATCGTCGGCAATATCGGCCACTTCGACAATGTGGATTCAGGTCGCGTCCCTCAAGAACCATCGGTGGGACAACATCAAGCCGCAGGTCGACATGATCACCTTCCCGGACGGGAAGCGCATGATCCTGCTGTCCGAAGGCCGCCTGCTCAATCTTGGCAACGCCACAGGACATCCGTCCTTCGTGATGTCAGCCTCGTTCACCAACCAGACGCTGGCTCAGATCGAACTCTGGTCCAACGGCGAGAAGTACGAGAACAAGGTCTACACCCTGCCCAAACACCTCGACGAGAAAGTCGCCGCCCTGCATCTCAACAAGCTCGGCGCGAACCTGACCCGGCTTAGCGATGAGCAGGCCGCGTATATCGGCGTGAAACCCGAGGGCCCCTACAAGCCGGAACACTATCGCTACTAGGGGCGGCGAACGGCGTCCGGGAGACCGGGCGCCCCGATCCCTCCAGGCTGTCCGTCCCGGCGGATGCGCCTGACAGCTCGACCGTGAGATTCATCTCGGCGACCGCGGCGACCAAATCCAGCGCTCGGCTGGCCTTTCATTTGCGGGCGTCCTAAGGCAACCGCGTGAAACCCCGGGTGGGGCTTCCCGCAGGGCCGCAGGCCTGTTCGAGAATGGGACACACGATGAAAACGCCGAAGCCGAGCATCCCCGCCAACACGGTGGAGTTCGAAACCACGCCGCTCGTCAAACCGACGGGTTTCCGGGAATATGACGCCCGCTGGTGGTTCGGCGCGCCGGGCGACGATCCGAAAACCGCGAAAACCCCTGAACTCAACTATCTAGGCGTTCAGGCGCTGGGTCTCGGCCTCGCCACCGTCATCCGCGAAATGGGCGTGGAGCCGAAAATCGTCGTCGGCCACGACTACCGGTCCTATTCCATCGCCATCAAGCAGGCGCTGATGCTCGGCCTTCTCGAAGGAGGCATGGAGATCCACGACATCGGCCTCGCCCTGTCGCCGGTCGCCTACTACGCCCAGTTCGCACTCGACATTCCCTGCGTCGCCATGGTCACCGCCTCGCACAACGAAAACGGCTGGACCGGCGTGAAGATGGGCGCCAACAAGCCGCTGACCTTCGGCCCGGTCGAGATGGGCAAGCTTCGCGATGTCGTGCTGGCCGGCAAGTTCAACCCGCAGCCCGGCGGCAAGATCGTCCATGTCGAGGGCATGCGTGAGCGCTATATCGACGCCGTCTGCAAGGACGTCAGCATCAAGCGCCCGCTGAAAGTGGTCTGCGCCACCGGCAACGGAACCGCCGGCGCCTTCGCTCCGGACGCGCTGCGCCGCATGGGCGTCGAGGTCGTCGAGCTGGAATGCGACCTCGACTACACCTTTCCCAACTACAACGCGAACCCCGAAGACAGCGAAATGCTGCACGCCATGGCGGCGGCGGTTAAGGCGCACGGCGCCGACGTCGCGCTCGGCTTCGACGGCGACGGCGACCGCTGCGGCGTGGTCGACAATACCGGCGATGAAATCTTCGCCGACAAGATCGGCCTGATGCTGGCCCGCGATCTCTCGAAGAACTTCCCGAACGCGACTTTCGTCGTCGACGTGAAATCCACCGGCCTCTACAAGACCGACCCCGTGCTGAAGGAGAACGGCGCCACGGTCGATTACTTCCAAGACCGGCCACTCCTACATCGAAAGCGCCCGCACCACCCGGCTCGGCGCGCTCGCCGGCTTCAAGAAGTCGGGTCACTTCTTCTTCCGCGAACCGCTTGGCTATGGCTATGACGACGGCCTCGTGGCGGCGGCCGAAGAAGTGCCGCCAACTCGACCGCAACCCCGACAAGTCGATGTCCGACCTGAAGGGCGAGCTCGGCGTCGCCTGGACCTCGCTGACCATGGCCGCCCACTGCGATGACGAGACGAAGTATGGCGTGGTCGAGGATGTCGTCGCCGACTATCAGAAGCTCGGCGAAAGCGGCGCGTCGATCCTTGGGCGCAAGATCGTCGACGTGAACACCGTCAACGGCGCTGACGCTGGAGGACGGCTCCTGGGTGCTGGTGCGCGCCTCGTCAACAAGCCGGAACTCGTGGTGGTGGTGGAATCGATGCAGTCCGACGAGGACATGCGCCGCCTGTTCCGCGAGGAAGTGAAGCCCCGCCTCGCCGCCATCCCCTCCGTCGGCGCCTACAATCAGGAAATCTGAGGCGGGGAAGCCCCCCCGAATCGCCCGTCTGACGGGCCTCGCCTTCACTAATTCACAGCCCCTTCCACCCAGCCTTCCACAGCCCCTGTGGAGGTTTTAACGCCCCCGTTAACACTCCGGCACTCTGTTGGTTAACGGGCGGCGAACCGGTAGAGATCGGCAGGCGATGCGAATCGCCCCCGGAAGGCGTGCAAGATGGACGCAAACCTGACCCAACCCCTGACGCTCCTGGTGGCGGGCGCGGCCGCATTCGGCCTGGCTGCACTGCTCTGGGCGTTGCGAATCTCCGACGGCGCTCGCGGCGCCGCGCGCCGGCATCGGCAGGACTCTCAGAAAGCGCGCGCCCTTCGCCCGCGCCGGAAGCGTTTCTCGGCCCACCCCGGCGTGATCATGGTCTGGGAGGAAGATGAAGCCGCCCAGGGCAGGCCGGCCAGGACCCATCCACGGTCGAGGACGCCGCTGCGCCTGCGCCCGGTCGACGCGGAATGGGGCGCGCCAGCATCTATGGTTCGCCCGTCGCGCTGATGGGCCTGCTGCGCTTCACCGACGACGGCTCGTCCGCCCAGCCGGCGGTGCGCATCCTTGAAGGCCTCGCCGATCTGGAGGCCCGCGACGGCGCTTCGCAGGACACCACGCTGCGCGAACGCCTGGAAACAGCTTCGCGAGGACGGCGCGCCGTTCTCGCGTATCGGACCCTCCGGCCGCTTCCTGGAAGCCGACGGCCACCGCCGCCGGCGGACGCGCGCCGTTCTGTCACCGACACCACCATCGAGGGCCTTGAGATCAGGTGCCGCGCCCGCATCGAAGAGGCGCGCCGCCGATCGCCCGCGATCGATGGCGTTCCTCGGAAATGCTGAGCCGCGCGCCCTTCCCCGCCTGGCGCATGTCCGGCGCGGGTCGGCAATGGGCCAACAAGGCTTATCTCGACGCGGTCAGCCGCGAACCTCGAACACGTGCTCGACCGTCGGGTCATGCTCGACCAGTTCGTCGTCAATCAGGCCCAGAAGACCATTCAGGCCACGAGCGAGACCGAAGAAACGCGCCACGTCGTCATCAGCGGCGAGCGCCGCGCCATGTGCTTCACCATGTTCCCGCTATCGGGCGGCATCGGCGGTATGGCGTTCGACATCACCGACCTCGAAGCCGCACGCGAAACGCTCGACAAGCACGTCAAGGCGCATGACGAGACGCTCAACCACGTCGCCGACGCCGTCGCCATCTTCGGCCCCGACCGCCGGCTGATCTTCAACAACCGCGCCTTCGCGGACATGTGGGACCTCGACGCCGCCTGGCTGCTGGAGCGGCCCGATCACGGCGCAATGCTCGACCGCCTGCGCGAACGCCGCAAGCTGCCGACCCAGCCGGACTACGCCAGCTGGCGCGCGCACGAACTCGCTTATTATCAGGGCGCGAAGAACGACATTCTCGAAGACCTGTGGAACCTGCCCGACCGTCGCGTCGTTCGCGTCACGCGCCAGCGCCACCCGATGGGCGGCCTGCTGCTGCTGTTCAAGGACATCACCGACGAGCTTTCGCTGCGCACCGAATACAACGCGCTGATCAACGTTCAGAAAGCGACGCTCGACCATCTGCGCGAAGCCGTGGTCGTGTTCGGCGCCGACGGACGCCTGCGCCTCCACAACGACGCCTTCGCCGAACTGTGGGGTCTGGAAGGCAAGCTGGCCGACGCACCAGACTTCGACACCGTGGTCGAAGAATGCTCGCGCCTGTTCCATGACCGGAACGTCTGGGCGAACATCAAGAGCCGCGTCACCAACCCCTCGCCGGAATTCCGTCAGCAGGACCAGGGCGTGATGCGCACCTCGACCGACCTGACGCTGACCTGGATCACGACCCCGCTTCCCAACGGCGCGACGCTGATCGCCTTTATGGACGTCACCGCCGCCCGCAAGGTCGAGCAGGCCCTGAAGGATCGCGCCGAAGCCGTGGAGGCCGCCGACCGCCTGAAGACGGAGTTCGTGCAGAACGTCTCTTACCAACTGCGTTCGCCGCTCACGACCATTCTCGGCTACGCGGAACTTCTCGAAAGCGGACGGCCCGGCGCGCTGTCCGACAAGCAGGCTGAACAGGTTCACTCCATCCTGTCGGCGGCGGGCCACCTGCAGCGCCTGATCAACAACATCCTCGACCTCGCTCTCATCGACGCTGGACGCATGGAACTCGATCTCTCCACCTTCTCCCTCAAGGACGCGATCGAGGACTCGATCGAGATGGTCCACACCTCGGCGCAAACCACCAAGATCCGCATCGACTTCGAATGCGAACCGGAACTTGGCGAGGTCCTCGCCGACGAGCGGCGCATCAAGCAGGCGCTGTTCAACCTTCTCACCAACGCCGTGCGCTTCACCAGCCCCGGCGGACTGGTGAAGGTGACCGCCGGCAAGGAAGACGGCGTCGTGCGCCTTTCGGTGGCCGACAACGGCAAGGGCATCGCGCCCGAACGTCAGGCCGCCGCGTTCGACAGCTTCACCTCGTCCGACAATCGCGGCGCGGGTCTCGGCCTCGCCCTGGTCCGCTCCTTCATCGAACTCCATGGCGGCATGGTGATGATGAAGTCCGCGCCCAACGCCGGCACGACGGTGATCTGCCATCTGCCGGAGACCGCCTCTCCGCGTCACGCGCGCGGCGAGCTGAAGCTCGGACCGGAATACATCGCCGCCGAATAGCTCCGGCGAACGCCAGGCCCGGCGATCACGTGTGCGTGGGAAACGCTTCCCAACGGAATTTTCCGGGACAGTCTTCGAGGCGTTCCGATCATTTATCGCGGGCGCGATAAACCGGACCGCGTGTCAATTTGGGTTTATCCGTGCGTGATCGCCAACGACGGCGCGGACATTTGCCCAGAAAACCGCCCGTTTTCAGTCATTCGTCGACTTTGTTCCGAACAGTTGCGCTGCCGGCGGGGGTGACGTAGCGACGGTCCAGCATTGCTCGCGCGTTACTACACCAGTAGTTTAGCGCAGCCCCTCCCCCGCGCATGCGGGCCCAAATCCTGGAGTCACTAAGTGCGTCACGCCCTTCTCCTCGCTCTCAGCACGGCCGTCCTGGCCGCGCCGGTCGTCGTCTCGACCGCTGTCGCGCAAGCCGCGCCCGACGCCTATGTCGCGCCGCGCACCGCCTTCGGCCAACCGGATATCTCCGGCGTGTGGAGCAACGCTTCGCTCACGCCCTTCACCCGCAGCAAGGAATATGGTGATCGCCTCGCCTTCACCGAAGCCGAGGTGAAGGAGATGGAGCACGCCGCCGTGCAGGAAGTGATCGACGGCAACAAGCCGACCGATCCGAACGCGGGCGCCGAATTCCGTCAGCAAGCCGAAGAAGAGCTTCGTCCTGAATTCCGCGCCGCCGGCGGCGCCGTCGGCGGCTACAACCGCGGCTGGCTCGACCCGGGCGCGAGCGTCATGCGCGTCAACGGCGAACCGCGCACCTCGGTGCTGACGACGCCCGACGGACAATTCCCCAAGCGTCGCGCCAACGCGACCCCGCCCAAGCCGACCGGCCCGCGTATCCCGATGGGCTCCTATGAGAGCTATGAGACGCGCTCGCTGGGCGAACGCTGCATCATCGGCTTCGGCCGCAATGGCGGACCGCCGATGCTGGCCAACGGCTTCTACAACAACAACTACCAGATCGTTCAGTCGCCGGAGGCGATCGTGATCGAGACGGAGATGAACCACGACGCGCGGATCGTCCGCCTCAACGCCAAACACCGCACCGACGATATTCGCCCCTATTTCGGCGACTCCATCGGCTGGTGGGACGGCGACACGCTGGTCGTTGAAACCACCAACATCCCGGAAAGCCAGGCCTTCGGCGGCTCCTGGAAGAACCTGAAAGTGACGGAACGCTTCCGCCGCGTCGGCGACGAGCGCCTGTATTACGGCTTCACCGTCGAAGATCCGGACCTCTGGGACAAACCGTGGGGCGGCGAATACGAGTTCATTCCGCTGCACGGACCGATCTACGAATACGCCTGCCATGAAGGCAACTACGCCCTGCCGGGCATCCTCAGCGGCGGTCGCGCCGTTGAAGACAAGGCGGAGGCCAAGAAGGCGGCCGCGAAGAAGTAGGCATCAAGCCGAACAGGTTGGGCCGAACAGGCTGGAACGGCAAAGGGCTCCCCTCACGGGGGGCCCTTTTTCATGTCGTCCGCCTTGTCGGCATGTGGCGCCGGCATGTGGCGTGGAATCGCCAAACCGCTGCTTCCGGATGAAGAAGCTCCGCCGCGCGCCGCGGAGTTTGATCCGGCGTTGCGGCTAGTGCTGGCTTTCCGGCGTGGTCACGACCAGACCGTCGAGGTCTTCGGTGATCTTGATCTGACAGGACAGACGCGAGTTCGACTCGACGTTCTCGGCGAAGTCCAGCATCGACTGCTCCATCGCCGAGGGCTCGCCCACCTTGTCCATGAAGGCCTGGTCCACATACACGTGGCAGGTCGCGCAGGCGCAGGCGCCGCCGCAGTCCGCGTCGATGCCCGGAATGTTGTTCTTGATCGCCGTCTCCATGACGGACATGCCGGCCTTGCCCTCGACCGTGCGACGTTCGCCAGAGGCGTCAATGTAGGTGATCTTCGGCATGCGCGCTCGCGCTCCTTCGAAACTGTACCTGTCAGGCCGCTCCCGCCGCGCTTGCCCGCGCGAGGATGTCCTTCATGGATATGGATGTATCGGCTAGCTCGCCGGGTGCAACACTTGCTGACGCGAGGGTCAGCTTTTTTCCGACAATGAACTCCGGTCCGGAATTCACGGCGTCGACGGCCAGAAGCGTTCCTTCCCTTAGGTAAAACACCGCAAACCGCGCGCTTTCCGGATCGCCCCGCACCACGCGCTGGTCGGCTCCGCCGGACAGACCCGCCGTCTGCAGCTTGATTTCATACTGATCCGACCAGAACCATGGCGTCTCCAGGACCGGCGGCGCAGCGCCCAGCAGCCCCGACGCCGCGATTTTTCCACCCTCGATTGCGTTGTGGACCGACTCCAGCCGCCCCTCGCGCCCGTAAGGCACGAGCGGACGCCATGCGACGTCGCCTGCGGCGAATACGCCGGGGTGGCTGGTTCGCCCCTCCGCGTCCACCACCACGCCATCGCCGCAGGTCAGGCCCGCCTCGCGGGCGATTTCCAGATTCGGAGCGACGCCGACGCCCAGCAGCACAAGATCGCACGCGATCAGCTCGCCGTCGGCCATACGCACGCCTGAAACCGCGCCCGGCCCCTCGAACGTCGCCAGCCGCGCATTGAGGCGAATGTCCACGCCGCGCTCCCGATGAAGCCTCTCATAGAAGGCCGCGATTTCCGGACCGGCGACACGCCCCAGAACCTGCGGCGCGGCTTCCAGCACCACCACCTCGGCGCCAAGCTGACGCCCCACCGCAGCCGCTTCGAGACCGATATACCCGGCCCCGACCACAACCATGCGCGCGCCTTCCTTGATGACCGGCTTCAACCCGTCGACGTCACGCAATGTCCGCAGCACATGAACGCCCTGGAGGTCGGCGCCCGGAACCGGAAGGCGTTTGGGACGCGCCCCGGTCGCGATCACCAGCCCGTCCCAGTCCAGCTTGCCGCCATTCCCCAGGTCGACCGTTCGGGCGTGCAGATCGATCGCGGTCGCTTCGGCTCCCAGCGCCAGATCGATCCGGTGGTCGGCGTAGAAACTCTCCGGCTTCAGCCACAGCCGTTCGGCGTCCATCTCCCCCTTGAGATAGGCTTTCGACAGCGGCGGCCGCTGGTAGGGCGGCGCGGGCTCGTCGCCGACGATGCGAATTTCACCTTCATACCCCAACCCGCGCAGCGAATAGGCCGCCTGCGCGCCCGCCTGCCCGGCGCCAAGGATGACGATCTTGTTCGGGGTCGCCATGATGTTCTCCACTTCCATGTATAGCCGCTCTGCGAAGCGCACGGCGCCTCCGCCATGAACCTTCCGAAAGGCGCTGTCGCCTAGCATTGCCATCCCGGACCGCGCCCGGCAAACCACACAAATGGACGCTGCCTCCCTGACGGTCTCCCTGCCGGACGAAACCGCGACCGCCGCACTGGGCGCGCGCCTCGCCGCCGCGTGCCGGCCGGGCGATCTGATAACGCTGGAAGGCGATCTCGGCGCGGGGAAGACGACGCTGGCGCGGGCCCTCATCCAGACCCTGGCGGGCGCCGCGATCGAGGTCCCCAGCCCCACCTTCACCCTCGTCCAGACATATCCGCTGCCCGATCTGACCGTCTGGCATTTCGATCTCTATCGGCTGGAAGATCCCGGAGAGGTCCGCGAACTGGGGTTCGAGGAAGCTGTGGATGGCCTTGCGCTGGTCGAATGGCCCGACCGCCTGGGCGCCAGGCTGCCCAGCGCCCGCCTGGAAGTTCGGTTATCCTCCGACGGCGACGGGCGAATCGCTCGTCTTGTGGACCATGACGACTGGAAGAGACGCATCGATGACGAATGGGTCGCGGCAGGGGGCTAACCCCGGCGCAAATCTGCGGGAGGTCGAGATCGTCGACTTCCTGTCCCGCTCGGGCTGGGGCGACGCCCAGCGTCATCCGCTGAACGCGGATGCGTCCACGCGCCGTTACGAACGTCTGCGCCGCAAGACGGAAACCGTCATGCTGATGGATGCGCCGCCGCTTGAAAGCGCGCCCTGCCCGCCCGCCGCCAGCGACGATGAACGCCTGTCGATGGGTTGGAACGCCATCTCGCGTCTCGCGGCGTCGCGCGTCGAAGCCTTCGCCGCCGTCGCCGGTCATCTGAAAGCGCTCGGACTGACCGCCCCCGGCATTCTCGCTATGGACGCGCCGAGCGGTCTCGCCATCGTTGAGGATCTTGGCGACGCCCTGTTCGCACGCGTCATCGAGCAGGGTCAGGACGAAACCGCTCTCTACGCCGCGGCCGGCGACGTGCTGGCGGCCGTCCACCGCGCCCCTGCGCCGCCCCTGCTTCCCTATCGCGGCGGTGAATGGCCCGTTCTGGATTACGACCACCTCGCCCTGTCCGCGAATGTCGATCTGTTCGCCGAATGGATGCCCAAGCGCGATCTCGACGTGCGCATGACCCATGTTCAGCTGATGCGCTGGGAACGCGTGCGCGAGAACATGATCGCGCTGACCGAAAGCTGGCCCCGCGCCCTGATCCTGCGCGACACCCACGCGGAGAACCTGCTCTGGCTGCCCAACCGCGACGGCCTCGCCCGCGTCGGCCTGCTCGACTTCCAGGACGCGGTGATGGGTTGGGGCGAATGGGACATGTCGATGCTGATCCACGACGCCCGCCGCGACGTCTCGCCGGCCGCGCGCGCCGCCGCCGTGCGGGCATGGCTGGACGGCATGGGCGTCTCCCAGTCCGACTTCGATGAACGCATCGCCGTTCTTGGAGCCATGAACATCATGCGGATCATGGGCATCTTCGCCCGGCTGGTGGTCCGTGACGGCAAGCCTCGCTACGACCAGTTCCAGCCGCGCCTGCGCAAACTTCTGGGCGAGCAGCTGCGCCACCCCTCGCTGTCCGAAGCGCAGGACTTCGTGAAGGCCGTCGCCCCCCATCTGCTCGGAGACGCGTGATGCGGATCCGAACCGCGATGCTGTTGTCCGCCGGCCTCGGCACGCGCATGCGTCCGCTGACCGACAACCGCCCAAAACCCCTGATCGAGGTCGCGGGACGCACCCTGCTCGACCGCGTGCTGGACAAGCTGGTCGACCAGGGCGTCGAACGCGCGGTGGTCAACGTGCACTACCTCGCCGACCAGGTTGAAGCGCATCTCGCATCCCGGAGCGACATGGAGATCCTGATCTCCGACGAACGCGAACTGCTTCTGGAAACCGGCGGCGGCGTGATCAACGCCCTGCCCCTTCTCGGCGACGACCCGTTTTTCGTCGTCAACACCGACGTCACCTGGGCCACGGCGGGCGACGACACCTTCCGTCAGATGGCCGACGCCTACGATCCCGGCCGGATGCGCGCCCTGCTTCTGCTCGCCGACATGAACCGCACGCTGGGCTTCCGAGGACCGGGAGACTTCTTCCTCGCGCCGGACAACCAGCTTGAACGGCGCGGCGAACGCCCCCGCGCGCCCTACGTCTTCGCGGGCACGCACATCACGCACGCCGACCTGCTGCGCGGCTACAAGACCGAACCGTTCTCGGCCAACCTCTACTGGAACGCTTTCGCAAACGAGGCCGGCCTGTTCGGTCATGTGATGTCGCCGTTCTGGATGCATGTCGGCGATCCCGTCGCCCGCGACGAAGCCGAAGCGCGCCTGCGCGAGCTGGAGCCGGAACGCTGACCGGCGCGGGGGGGATATTCGACGGGAGCGGCGCTCGCCTGTTCACCCTTCCGCCTTCCGCGGCCTTTCTGGACGAGGTCGCGCGCGTCCTGATCGAAACGACCGGCGCGAAGGAACGCCCGGAAGCCCTCGCCGACGCACAGATCTTCACACCGAACCGGCGCGCCGCGCGCTCCCTTGCGCTCGCACTTCATCATCGGCTTGAGCGCGCGCTGATCGCGCCCGACATCCGCACCCTCGGCGATGTCGACGACGACGCGGGCGCGGGCGCATTCGGGGCCGAAGGTCTCGACCTGCCGGCCGAACTGCCAGCCGCCAGCCGGCGCGGCGCGCTCGCGCGCCTCATTCAGGCCTGGCGCACCCGTCAGGGCGAACCGTCCTTGCCGCCCGCCTCGGCCCTCGCCGCAGCGGACGAACTGGCCGCCCTGCTCGATCAGTCGGCCGTCGCTGATCGTGTCGACTGGTCGAAACTCGAAGACCCCGAACTTGGCGCTCAGCTTGCCGAACACTGGAGCATCTCGCTCGAATTCCTGCGCATCGTCACCCGCGCCTGGCCGGAGCACCTGCGGGAGCACGACGCGCTCGATCCGCTGATGCGCCGCCGCCGCGCCGCAGAAGCTCTGGCGGACCGCTGGGAGACGGACAGGCCCGGCCACCCCGTTCTCATTCTCGGATCGACCGGCGCCACAGCCGCCTCGCGCCGCCTGATGCGCGCCGCGCTGGCGCTCCCGAAAGGCGCGATCGTCCTGCCGGGCTTCGACACCGACCTCGACGGGGCTGGCTGGAAAGCCGTGAAGAAAGCGCCGAGCCATCCCCAGTTCGCCCTCTGGCGAACCGTTGCGAGCCTCGACCTGTCGCCGGCCGATGTCCGCCTGTGGCCCGGTTCAAATGAAAGCGACCAACAGCTCGCTCGCCGCCGTCTCGTCAACGAGGCGCTTGCCCCGGCCGGCGCCACCAGCGGCTGGAACGAGCGCCTCAAGCGTCTCGCGACGCCGGGCTCGGCCAGCGAACTGGTTACCCGTGGCCTGTCCGGCGTTCGCCTTGTCGAAGCGGAAGATGAAAACGACGAAGCGCTGGCGGCCGCCTTGCTGCTTCGCGAAACGCTGGAGACGCCCCAAGCCACCGCCGCGCTGGTGACGCCCGACGCCGGCCTCGGACGGCGTGTCGCCGCCATTCTCGAGCGCTGGTCCATCGACATCGCGCCGTCCGCCGGCGTGCCGCTCAACCGCACCGAACCCGGCGGCTTCCTGCTTCTGCTGTCGCGCTGGGCGCTCGATCCGGCCGACCCGGTGCTGCTGCTCGCGGTTCTCAAGCATCCGCTTACGGCTCTGCGTCGCACGCGGACCGACCTCGACACGCTTGTCTCCGCGCTCGAACGCGCCGCCCTGCGCGGCCCGCGAATGGACCGCGCCCTCGACGATCTGCCCGTTCGTCTCGGAAAAATCGAGGCGAATACCGATGATCGCGCTGATGCCCGCCTGCGCGCGCGCCTCGCCGGGATCGCGCAGCCGCTGGTCGGCGATCTCGTGCGGGTCCTGCGCGACGTCACGCCCGCATTCGCCCCGGATATGCTGGACGGACGCCCTGCGGCCGAAGCCCTTGTCGAGCTGGCGCACGCGATCGCGGCCTCGCCGGACGATCCTGACGGAACCCGCATCTGGGCGGGTCGCGCAGGCGCGGCGGCGGGCAAATACCTCGAACAACTGGCGCAACTCACCGCAGAGATGGGCGGCGTCGACCGCGAGGCATGGCCCGACTTCGCCGAAGCCATCGCGCGCGAAACCACCGCCCCGCCCGACGCTCCGGAGCATCCGCGCATCGCGATATGGGGACCGCTCGAAGCGCGCAGCCAGCACCGTCACCGCATGATACTCGCCGGACTGAACGAGGGAGCCTGGCCGCGCCTTGCGCCCGCGGACAGCTTCCTCAACCGCAAGCTGCGCGAGACGATCGGGCTCAACGACCCGGACGAACTGGTCGGCCTCGCCGCGCATGACTTCGCCGAACTCGCCAACGCGCCGGAGGTGATCCTGCTGCGCGCCCGCCGCGTCGCCGACAAGCCCGCCGTCGCCTCGCGCTGGGTCTGGCGGCTGCGCACGCTCGCCGCCGGCGGCCTTGGAGATGCGCAATCGGCGGAAGACCTTCTGGCGCCGGAGGCCGGCCACAACCCGATCGCCTGGGCGCACGCGCTGCGCGCCGCCGAAGCTGCGCCCGCCATGAAGCCGCCGAAACCCAGGCCCGCCCCGGAGCTTCGCAATCTCGGCCGCTTCTCGCCAAGCCGCACCGCGACGCTGATCCGCGATCCTTACGCGGACTTCGGCGGTCGCATCCTTCGGTTGACCAAATTCCGCCGCGTCGGAGAAGACCTTGATGCGCGCGAGCGCGGCACCGCCGTTCACGAAGCCATCGAAACGCTGGAGAAGACCGGAGGCGATCTCGAAAAGCTGATCGTTGAAAACCTGATCGCTGCGGGCGCCTCCGAGGATCTCATCGAACTTGAGAAGCCGCTCTGGCTGCGCGCCGCCAACATCTATCTCGATTGGCTGAACGGCCGCGCCGATCGCCGCCGCGAGGTCCAGACCGAGAAGACGGCGACGCATGTCTTCGACACCCCGGCAGGTCCCGTGGAGCTTTCGGCCACCGCCGACCGGATCGAGCGCCTCTCGGACGGTACGCTCGCCATCATCGACTTCAAGACCGGCACGCCCGCCTCGGCCAAACAGGTCCAGTCCGGACTTGAGCCCCAGCTGGCGCTGGAGGCCGCGATCGCCGCGCGCCAATCTTTCGGCGACCTCGAACCGGGGCCCACCTCCGAACTGATCTATTTCCAGTTCAGCACCTCGCGCGCCGTGATGAGAGACAAGAACGGCCTGCCGCTCGAGTTCAAGGACGCGACCACCATGGAGGTCGCCGAGGAAGCGTTCGAGGGGCTGACTAAGCTCATCGCGCAATACGCCAGGGCCGATACGCCCTACCTGTCGAAACCGCGCGCGAAGTTCGTGTCGAAGTCGGATGATTTCGACCGCCTCGCCCGCCGCGCCGAATGGTCCGTCGAGGAGGGCGAGGAGTGAGCGCGCCCGATCCCACGACATGGCCCGAATACCAGGCCGCGCTGAAAGGACAGGCGCTGGCCGCCCTGCCCGAAGTTTCGGCCTGGGTGGCGGCGAATGCGGGCTCCGGCAAGACCAAGGTTCTGATCGACCGCGTCGCACGCCTGCTGCTGCGCGGCGCCAAGCCCGACTCCATTCTCTGCGTCACCTACACCAAGGCCGCCGCCTCGGAGATGCAGGACCGGCTGTTCGAACGCCTCGGCGCCTGGTGCGTGATGGACGCCGCCGAAGTCTGCAAACAGCTGGGCGACCTCGAAGACCGCGACGCCGCCAGCTATTCGGACGAGGAAATGGCGCGCGCGCGCGAGCTTTTCGCGCAGGCGCTCGAAACTCCCGGCGGGCTGCGCATCGAAACCATTCACGCCTTCTGCGGCCGCCTGCTGCGCCGCTTCCCGCTGGAGGCTGGCGTCGCGCCGGGCTTCCGCGAACTCGACGACGACGAGTCCGGCGATCTGTGGAGCGCCGCCCTGCGCGGACTGGGCGCACGCATCATGAAAGGCGCGCCGGAACTGCAGGCCGCCGCGCGGCTGGCGGTCGAGGCCGGAGACGGCTTCGGCGCGCTGGCCTCCCTGCAGCCCCGCCGCGAGCTGATCGAGACCTGGGTGCGCGCCTGCGGCGGCGAGACGAAAGCGGTCGAACGCCTGCAGAAAATCACGGGCGCGGGCGAGGAAACGGAAGCTGAAATCATCGTCCGCGCGATGACCGACGATCTGCCGGCGCTCGAACTTCGCGCGGTGCTCGGCGCCCTGCCGACGGACAAACCCACCGACGCGTCGCTTGCGCGGACGCTTGAATTCATCCTGTCCGATGCATCGCCCGAGGGCCGGTTCGACGCCTGGGTTCGCATCGCCCGCACGAAGGAAGGCGAACCGCGAAAGAGCAACGCCTTCACCAAGGACGCGACGAAGGTCTCGCCCGGCGTCGCTGCGCTGTTCGAAGTGAAGGAGACGCCCGAGGGATCGGAGATCCAGCGCGTCGAGCGCACGCTGGCTGCGCTCAGCGCGCGCCGCATCTTCGAACGCTCCGCCGCGCTGCTTCGGCTGACGGATGCGGTGTTCGCCGATTATCGCCGTCGCAAGCGCCTGCGCGCCGGTCTCGACTTCGACGACCTGATCGATGTGACGTCCGCCCTGCTCACGCGCCGCGCCATGGCCGAATGGGTTCTGTGGAAACTCGATGGTGGGGTCTCGCACATCCTGCTCGACGAAGCGCAGGACACCAGCCCCGGCCAGTGGAAGATCCTGCGTGCGCTGACCGAAGACATTTTCGCCGGTCAGGGCGTCGAGCGCGAAACCCCGCGCACCTTCTTCGTCGTCGGCGACCAGAAACAGTCGATCTACTCCTTCCAGGGCGCCGACCCGGAATACTTCCTCGAAGTCGCGCAGAGCTTTCATGGCCGCGCCGTCGCCGCCGAGGTGAAGTACGAGATGCCGGAGCTGGCCATGTCCTTCCGGTCGGCGCCGGAAGTGCTGCGCTATGTCGACCGCGTGTTCGACCCGGACCATTATGACGGCGGAACGCCCTTCTCCGTGCGCCCGCCCTCCCACGCCGACCAGCCGCTCCATACGCCCTTCAGAAAGGACCATTCCGGCCTCATCGAACTTTGGCCGCTGGAGCCCAAGGAGGAGGAGCCGGAAAGCTCGCCATGGGACGCCCCGCTCGATCTCGCCAATCCGTCCTCGCCCAAGGCGCGCCTGGCGGATCGCATCGCGCGCTTCATCCGCGCCGAGATCGACGCCGGTTCCGCCGTGTGGACCAGGCATGGACAACGCCCCTGCACGCCGGGCGACTTCCTCATTCTGGTGCGCGGCCGCAAGGGCGGACTGTTCGACGCGGTCCTGCAGGCGCTGAAGCGCGAGCGCCTTCCCGTGGCCGGCGCGGACCGGCTCGCCCTGCTCGACAGCCTGCCGGTGCAGGACCTGCTGAATCTCGTTCGTTTCGCGCTCTGCCCGGAAGACGACCTGACGCTCGCCGAGATCATCAAGGGGCCGTTCGGCCGCTGGGATGACCCAAGCGACGCGTGGCTCGACGATAGCGACCTGATCGCGCTGGCGCCGGGCCGCAAGGACACGCTGTGGCGCACGCTTCTGGCGAACGGCGATGCGCGATACGCGCGGCTCAAGACGTTCCTTTCGGACGCGCTGGCGCGCCGGTTCCAGCCGCCCTTCGAATTCCTGACCCATGCGCTCGAACGCGGAACCGGTCTGCCGGCCGCCGGATGGGAGCTGATCCTGTCGCGCTTCGGCGGCCCGGCGCGCGAGCCCGTTTCGGCGCTGCTCGACCGCGCGGCGGGCTATGATCTCGAAGCGCCGGCCAGTCTCGAACGCTTCCTGTTCGACATCGAACGCAGGGGCGGCGAGGTGAAACGCGAACTCTCCGGCCCGCAGGACGAGGTGCGCGTGATGACCGTTCACGGCGCCAAGGGTCTCGAAGCGCCGATCGTCATCCTGCCCGACACCTCCTCGGCGCCCCGCTACGATCAGAACGGCGTGTTCATCGTCAACAGGGAGCGGGACGAAGCCAACGCCGGCGCGCCGTTGTGGCCAGGCCGCAAGGAGAACGACATCGCACTGACCGCGGAGCTGCGCGCCGAAGCGAGCGCCCGCGATCTTCGCGAGCACCGCAGACTGCTCTACGTCGCGCTCACCCGCGCGCGCGACCGTCTCGTCGTGTGCGGCGCCTGGAACGGCTCGAGCAAGGAAGGCCGCCACGCCGAGTCCTGGTACGCTACCTGCGAGCGCGCGATGGATCGCATGATCGACGACGGCGACGCGCTCGTCGACGAACGCCCCGGCGGCGACCTTCCGGTCCGCCGTCATGGCGACCGGCCGCCCCGGCTTCCGCCGCAGGAAACGGCGAACGCCGCCTTGACGAAGCCGCACTGGCTGGCCGCGCAGGCGCCGCCCGAGGCCGTTCCGGCGCGGCTGCTTTCACCGTCCATGCTCGGCGGCGACGAACCGCCTCCGCTCGCCCCCTTCGGGCCGGACCGTGAAGCGCGCCTGCGCCGCGGCCGCCTGATCCACACCCTGTTCGAAGCCCTGCCGGAACTGGCGCCCGACGAACGCGGCGAAGCGGCGAGGCGCTTCCTCGCCCGCCAGGCCAATCTCGACGACGCCCAGCGCGAGGAAATGCTAAGCGCCGTGCTGCGCGTTCTCGACGATCCGGACTTCGCCGCCGTGTTCGCCCCCGGCGGGCATGCGGAAAGTCCGGTCATCGGCCGTCTCGGACGCGACATCGTCAACGGCCGGGTCGACCGCCTCGTGGTGTCGGATCACGAAATCCTGATTGTCGACTACAAGACTGACCGGCCCGCCCCGCCAGACCTCTCCGGCGTCGCCCGCGCCTACAAGGCGCAGCTGGCCGCCTATCGGGCGGTTCTGTCCGACGCCTGGCCCGGCCGCAGGGTCCGGTGCATGCTGGTCTGGATCGACGGCCCGAAACTCATGGAAATTCCGCCGGAAGAGCTGGGTCAGGCCCTCGGAACCCTCCGCCCCTGAAGACTGACTTTAGGCCGCAGGGACTTGGCCTCCCTGCGCCGGCTCCCTAGGTTCTCCGCCGACAGACATTCGAATCGAGAGGAACTCACATGGCCACCGTGGACGTCACCGACGACACCTTCGACACCGAGGTCCTCGGCGCGGACAAGCCCGTCGTCGTCGATTTCTGGGCGGAATGGTGCGGCCCCTGCAAGGCCGTGTCGGCCCATTTCGAGGCGCTGGCCGACGAGCTGGGCGAGAAGGTCAAGGTCGTGAAACTCAACGTCGACGACAGCCCCATGGCGGCGGGCAAGTTCGGCGTGCGCGGCATGCCCACCTTCATGATCTTCAAGGACGGCGCCGTCGTCGCCTCGCACACCGGCGCGATGAGCAAATCCCGCATCCTCGACTGGATGAAGGAAAGCGTGCCCGACGTCGTCTAGGCGCACGCTGATGCACTTGCGCGCCGTCCTCGCCCGAACCTTCGCTGTCGCCATCGCTGCTGCGACCATGGCGGCCGGCGGAGCTTGGGCGCAGGTCGGCGGCAATCTCGTGAAGTATCCGCCCGTCGATCTTCGCATCGACATCACGACCGGCGAGAACGGCGTTCCGGTACTCTCCAAGACGGACCTCGATCTCGTCACCGGCGAATACTATCGCCTGACCGTCTCAAGCGATGGCGAGGGCGTGGATGCGCGCGGCGATCCGCTCGCCCGCCGCGTGGAGCTGACCGAGTTCCTCGCCAATGCGCATCTGCGCATCCTCACCATAGACGGGATCGAGGTGCACCTGCAGGGCCTCACCTTCCGCGCCATCGAACTCGACGAGAAGGGCGAAGCGTCCTTCACCTTCACGCCGATCCGTCCGGGCGATTATCCGCTCTATGTCGGGCCCAACCCGCTCTCGGTCGGCCGGCAGGTCGGCCAGGGCGGCGTGCAGGACGATCCGAAGGTCGCCTTCGCAACCCTGCACGTTCAGTAGGGGCGTTCGTTCGCCCCCTTGATCCCCCGGCGCCGGTAGGTCAAACGATTGGGACGATTTCCCAAAGCAGGCCGAGGCATATGAGCACCAAGACCCCACGCCAGTTCTTCAAGCCGCTGGCCATCGGCGCGCCCGAGCCTTACCGCGAACTCCCGGTCCGCCTCGAACGCATGATTCACTTCGTTCCGGGTCATAACGAGAAGGTCCGTTCCAAAACGCCCGAGATGGCGAAAAAGGTCGACGTGATCCTGGCCAATCTGGAGGACGCCATTCCCTCCGACGCCAAGGAGGCCGCCCGCGCAGGCGCCATCGAGATGGCCAAGATGTGCGACTACAAGGCGACGCAGACCGGACTCTGGACGCGCGTGAACTGCCTGAACTCGCCCTGGTTCCTCGACGACGTGACCGAGATCGTCACCAAGGCCGGCGACGAATTCGACGTCATCATGCTCCCGAAGGTCGAAGGTCCCTGGGACATCCACTATGCCGACCAGCTCGTTGCGCAATTGGAGGCGAAGGCGGGCGTCAAACGTCCGATCCTGTTCCACGCCATCCTTGAAACCGCTCAAGGGGTCGCCCTAGTCGAGGAAATCTGCCTCGCCTCGCCGCGCATGCAGGGCATTTCGCTTGGGCCCGCCGACCTTGCCGCCAATCGCGCCATGAAAACCACACGTGTCGGCGGCGGTCATCCCGCCTATCGCGTCATCGAGGACCCGCACGCCGACGAAACCGCGCCGCGCGCCTCCGCCCAGCAGGACCCCTGGCACTACACCGTCGCCAAGATGGTCGACGCCTGCGTGCAGGCCGGCATCAAGCCCTTCTACGGTCCGTTCGGCGACATCAAGGATCTCGCCGCCTGCGAACAGCAGTTCAAGAACGTCTTCCTGATGGGCTGCGTCGGCGCCTGGTCGCTTCACCCCAACCAGATCGACATCGCCAAGCGCGTCTTCTCGCCGGAAGTCGACGAGGTGAAGTTCGCCCTGCGCATTCTCGAAGCCATGCCCGACGGTTCGGGCGTCGCCATGCTGGACGGCAAGATGCAGGACGACGCCACCTGGAAACAGGCCAAGGTCATCGTCGACCTCGCCCGGCAGGTCGCGGCGAAGGATCCCGACATGGCCGCCGCTTACGGGCTCTAGGCGGACGCCTCGACCTCGTCGCGTGGCACGCTTTGTGCTCAGGCGATGACGAAGAGAACTTTCTCTCTTTGTCCAGGTTGGGGATACCAATGAAACTCAAGACTTCGCTCGCCGCCATCGCGGCGATCAGCGCCGCTTGCGCTATGCCCGCTTTCGCACAGGACGCCGGGACGTCCGCCGAAGGCGGCCAGACCGAGAAGAAATCCGATGACGCAGGCTTCTACGCAGGCGCCGGCATTTCGGTCTTCTTCATCGACAAGGACCTCGCGGCCAGCAATCTACCGATTTCCTTCGTCGATCAGCCCTCGCCCGCCGCTTTCATGGGTCGCATCGGCTACGCCTTCAACAAGCACTTCGCCGTTGAAGTCGAGGCCGGCATCGGCGGCGCCTCTTCCGATTTCGGCAGCGGCGACAACACCTGGGGCAATATCGGCATCGGTCATGCCGCCGGCGTCCACGCAGTCGTCACCGCCCCGATCGGCGGCGGCTACTACCTGCTCGGGAAGGCCGGCTACCAGACCTTCACCATCGAACGCGAATACTTCAACTACGACGTCGCCGACATCACCGCGGACGGCGCCGCGTTCAGCGTCGGCGCAGGCTCTCGCAGCGGTTCGATGGACTACCGCCTTGAGTACGCCATTCAGTCCGCCGACGGCGGCAATAACGGCGTCCTCGGACTGTCGATCCTGAAACACTTCTGATTGTGTCGCATTGCCCTTGGGGCGAGGCAGGGGCAGATTGCCGGAAAATTCCGGAGGATCTGCCCCATGCTGCGCACCTGCATGATTGTGGTCTCTGCCGCGACGCTCGCGCTCGCCTGCACGCCGAAACCCGACACATCCGCTGACGCATCCGCGCCGCCAGCCGAAACCGGCTCCACCGCCCCCGACATCGCAGCCGCCGCCGCGGCGGGCGATCCCGATCCCCGCCTTCCCACGGTCGACCCGGCCACCATCACCGCGGACTCCTCCGTGGCCGACGTCATGCACGCCTTCATCATCCCCGGATCGGAATCGCTGTTCGCCGCCGAAAGCGAAGCCCCGGTCGACGAGGCGGGCTGGACCAGGCTCCAGAAGGCCGCGCAGGACGTCATCACCGGATGCGAAATGCTCAAGGAGCCGGCGCGCTCCATGGGACCGGAGTGGGACAAGACGTGCGACACCGTGATCGCCGCCACCAAGATGTCGGCTGAGGCGCTCGCCCAGAACAACGCCGACGATCTTGTCTTCACCGACGGCGACATGATGGCCGGCTGCACGTCCTGCCATCAGCAGTTCCGCGACATGGTCGTTCCCGAAGGCCACCTCGCCGAAGAGCCCTCGCCGAACTGATCAACGCTTTACGCGGCCCTTCGATCACGCCACCGTCATGCCGGTTCAGGCGCGCCGCCCCGGTTGCGCCATGTCGGCTTTGGAGGTTGCGGCATGAACGCGAAGACCAGGTTTGCCGTCGCCCTGCTCGCCGGAGCGAGCGCGCTCGCCGCAGCCTGCACGCCGCCCGCGAGCGCGCCGTCCGAACCGCCTGAAGAAACGCAACAGGGCATTCGGCTCCCCGAGAGCGGGCGCCACCTGGCGCACGTGCAGGTGCCGATGCGCGACGGCGTTCGCCTCGACACCGACATCTGGCTGCCCGGCGAGGGACGCTATCCGGTGATCCTGATCCGCACGCCCTACGAAAGCGAAGTTTCCGGCCGGGCGATCTTTCCGAACCGCCTGATCCAGAGCGGTTACGCGGTGGTCCAGCAACACGAGCGCGGACGCTATTTCTCCGAAGGCCAAATGCGCATGCTGGGCCGCGCCGACGAAGACGGCTGGGACACGCTGGACTGGCTGGTCGCCCAGCCCTGGTCGAACGGCAAGATCGGCACCTATGGCTGTTCGTCGTCCGCCGAAAACCAGCTCAAGCTGGCGACGCTCAAACATCCCGCGCACAAGGCGATGATCGCCTTCTCATCGGGCGTCGGCATCGCCGAAGCCGGACGGTATCGCGAGCAAGGCAATTTCTGGCGTGGCGGCGCGTGGCAGATGGGCTGGGCCGACTATTTTCTCGCCGCCATGCCGATCCACTGGCCGCAGCTCGCCGAGGGCTTGTCCGACGAGGAGCGCCAGCGCGTGTCCGGCCTGCTCCATCTCTCGAATGAGGGCGGCGCCACGGACGAGGCGCTTATGCAGGCGCGCATGCATCTGCCGATGATCGAGTTCGAACAGGCGGCGGGCGGCGCGAAAACCGAACTGGCCGACTACCTCCTGCGCGGTCCCTCCAACCCCGCCTGGGCCGAAGACCGCGTAACCGACGCCGACGTCTCCAGCGTTCCCGGCCTCTACGCGGAGGCGCTATACGACATCTCGGCGCGCAGCGGCGTCGCCCGCTTCGAAATGCTCCGTCAGGCCAACGGCCGCGATACGCAGGCGGTCATGATCACCAACGGCCAGCACTGCGGCTATGGCCGCGAGACGCAGGACTTCCATGTCGGCGACCGCCCGATCGGCGACGCCCGCTTCGACTATGACGCGCGCAAGATCGCCTGGTTCGATCGCTGGCTGAAAGACGATCAACAGGCGCCGACGCCCGCGCGTCCGGTCACGGTCTATATGGCCGGCGCGAACCGCTGGGCGTCTTTCGACGCCGTTCCGACCGCCCAGGGCGATACCGCGCGCACATTCTTCCTGTCGAGCAACGGTTCGGCCAACACCGCCGATGGCGACGGCGTTCTTGTCGCTGCAATCCCCGCCGAAACCGCGACCGACCGCTTCGCTTACGATCCCGCCGATCCCGTTATCGCCCATGGCGGCGAAATCTCCGGCGTCGGTCCCGATCAGGAAGACGGCTCCTTCGACCAGCGCGAGATCGAACGTCGGCCCGACGTTCTGGTCTACACCAGCGAACCGCTTACAGAGGATCTGCCGGTCTTCGGCTTCATCCACGCAACGCTGCAGGTCGCATCCGATGCGCCCGACACAGACTTCACTTTGAAACTCGTCGATGTCGCTCCGGACGGAACCGCGTGGAACATCGCCGACAGCATTCTGCGCATGCGCTATCGCGAAGGCGTCGAACGCGAAGTCTTCATGGAGCCGGGAAAGACCTACGCGATTAGTCCGCCGGACATGCTGGCCGCCAACGTCTTCCTCAAAGGGCATCGCATCCGGCTGGAAGTCTCGTCGTCGAACTTCCCCTCCTATGCGCGCAACCTCAACACGGCCGCCAATCCATATACGTCGACGGCGTTGCAGATCGCGAACAACCAGGTTCTGCACGGACCGGACGCCGTGTCGTCGATCGCGCTGCCCGTCGTCGTGTTGCCCGAAAAATAGTCCGGCCAGCCGGGCGATGGCCTCTCAGGCCCAAGCCTCAAACCTGAAATGGCGCGTCTGCGTCCAGGCGAACAACACATTCTCCTCCTGGGCGCCCGCGCCGATATTGTGCACCACCAGCGGCTCGCCGCCACGCCGCCGGTCCGAAACGACCCCGCAATGCGGCAGGCCAGATCCGGTCAATCGCCACGTCACGATGTCCCCCGGAAGATAGTCGTCCGGAGATGAGGTGACCGGCGCCTCGCCGCCCTTGCGCGCGAAGAACACCTCAAGGTTCGGCACTCGGCGGTGGTCGATGTTTCGGTCCGGTCGCTTCAGACCCCAGATCTTCGGATAGGCCGAAAAGTGCGCGCGCATGTCCTCATGCATGACCTGTTGAAGATCGACGCCGCCGGACCGGAACGCCCGCACCACCACGTCCGAACACACGCCGCGTTCGATCGGCACGTCGCCCATGGGATAATCGAGACGGACATAGGCAGGATCATAAATCGTCGTGACGCCGATCTGCGCCCGCGCGCCGGCGACAAGCTTCATCGGCAAAGGCGTATCGGCTTCCTGATCCGCTTGCTGCGCCTGCGCGAACGGCGCACCGCCAAAGGAACCTAGCGCCAGTCCGGCCAGCAAGGCTCCGGTCAGATCACGTCGGCGCATCGTCTCCTCGCTATTTTCCGCCGGTCTTCGCCCGGCGTCTCTGCTTGCTGGAAGCAAAGCCGCCGATCTGGGCGGCGATGCGCCGGAAACAGGGCGATGCCGCGCGCGTCGGCGCCGGCGCGTTAATCCCTGTTTCATACTGTTTTTCGCCGGACTGAAACCGCGGGTTAAGCTTGATGAGGCATAAGTGCTCCAAAGCAGAACAAGTCCGAGTGGTGGGACAGAATGTTTCAGATCATCGGCATCGTGGTGGTTTTCGCGATGGTGTTCGGCGGGTTCATCCTCGCCGGCGGCCATCTCGACGTTATCATCAAGGCCATGCCCTTCGAGTTGATGATGATCGGCGGCGCCGCCATCGGCTCGTTCCTCATCGGCAACTCGTTCAAGACCGTGCTGGCCGCGCTTGGCGGCTTCGGCAAGATCATGGCCGGCCCCAAATGGAAGACCAAGGACTACACCGACCTGCTCTCATTGATGTTCGCGTTGACGAAGACAATGAAGACCAAGGGCGTTGTGGCGATTGAACAGCACATCGAAAATCCCAAGGACTCCACGATCTTCCAGCAATACCCGAAGATCCTGAAAGACCATTTCGCGACCGACCTCATCTGCGACACGCTTCGCATGATGACCATGAACCTCGAAGACCCGCATCAGGTCGAGGAGATGGTCGAAAAGCAGATCGAGAAGCACCACCACGAGGCCCACGCCGCCAGCCACGCCATCCAGAACATGGCCGACGCCCTGCCCGCGCTGGGCATCGTGGCCGCCGTGCTCGGCATCATCAAGACGATGGGCGCCATCAGCCAGCCGCCGGAATATCTCGGCAAGCTGATCGGTTCGGCGCTGGTCGGAACCTTCCTCGGCGTGTTCATCGCCTATGGCTTCGTCGGCCCGTTCGCCGCGCGCATGGCCCAGGTGATCGACGAGGAGAGCGCCTTCTACAAGATCATCAAGGACATTCTGGTCGCCCACCTGCACGGCAACGCCGCCCAGGTTTCGGTCGAGATCGGCCGCGGCCAGATCCCCTCCGCCAACCAGCCCTCCTTCGCCGAACTCGAAGAAGCGCTCAACGCGGTCACGGTCTAGACGTCGGCCACTTCAACGACGCTCGCCCTGGCGCCGCACTGCGCCCAGTCATCCGAAAGGGCAAGCCGCCTTGGATCGTTGCGGTAGGCGGCGTATCCGGCTGCGTCGCCCCATGCGATGAGGTGATGTTCGCGCGCACCGTCCAGCGAACGAACGCGCGCCTCAAGACGCCCGCCATGTTCTGGCAACAAGGTGAGCACAGCGCGCTCATAGGCTTCGAACAAGGTCAGGTCGGCGTTGGTCAGATCGATCTCGACGAGAAGTTTCACACCGCCTGCTCCCCGTTCGCCCGCATCGCCGCGCCGCACAGATAGAGCGATCCCGCCACGACGATCCGGCCATTGCGCGGCGAGCGCGCCATGCGCAGCGCATCCTCGAAGCTTCCGGCTGCGCGCGCGGATTTTCCCAAGGCGCGGGCGATGGTCGCAAGCTCCTCCGCATCGGCGCTGATCCCGCCCTCCTGCCCGCCGCTGTCCGGCAGGGCGCAGGCGATCACCTCGTCGACCGCCGGCGCCAGCGCGCTGACGACGCCGCTGGCGTCCTTGGCGGCCTGCATGGCGATCACCAACACCGTCCGCTCCGGCGCGTCGTCCGGCGGCGGCAGATCGCGAAGACATGTCGCCAGAACGCCGGCGCCTCCCGGATTGTGCGCGCCGTCCACCCAGATCTCGCCGTTGAACCCACGTGTCGCGGGACCATCGCCCAAACGCTGCATCCGCGCCGGCCACACCGCTTCGCGCAGGCCGCCCGCCATCGTCACGGCGTCGATGCGATCATCGCCCAGCGCCTGCGCCACGGCGCAGGCCGTGCCGGCGTTGATCGCCTGGTGACGCCCGCGCAACCCCAGCCAGGGCGTGCGCACCCGCACATCGCCCGAGACATATTCGAACGCTTCGCCGTCCCATCCCGCGCGCCAGTCCTTGCCGCAGGCGAGGACGGACGCGCCCGCCTTGCGGGCTTCCTCGCGCAGCACGCCCATCACGATCGGCGTTTGCTCCGCCACGACGACCGGAACGCCCTCGCGCATGATCCCCGCCTTCAGCCGCGCGATCGCGGCCTCGCCCGACAGGCCGAACATCGCTTCATGGTCGCGCGAGATCGGCGTCACCACACACACCGCCGGCTTCGCCATCACGTTCGTCGCGTCGAGCGCCCCGCCCGCCCCGACTTCGATGATCGAGAGATCGGCCTCGCTTCGCGCAAACAACAGGAACGCCGCCGCCGTCAGCGCCTCGAAATAGGTGAGCGAGGCGCCCGCGAACGCCACCTCGTCCAGCGCCTGAAGCAACTGATCGTCGCCCACCAGTTCGCCCGCCACCCGGATGCGTTCGTTGACGCGCAGCAGGTGCGGCGAGGTGAAGACATGCACCCCGAGACCCGACGCTTCGGCGACGCCCCGGAGGAATGCGCCGGTCGATCCCTTGCCGTTGGTGCCGGTGACATGCACGGCGCGGGGAATGCGGTCCTGCGGATCGCCCAGCGCCTTCAGCGCCGCGCGGATATGCTCCAGCCCGAACGCCGGGGACACCCGGCCGGAGGCGTTCCGGAAACGGTCGAGCGCGTGCTCGACCTCGCTGCGAACCGGGGCCGCTTCGGCGCCATGGCCTTCAGCGCTGGAGCCGCCGCCGTCCGATGTGTCCGTGCCGTTCAGATCCGCCTCCGGGCCGCCGCGCCGCGTTCAGGCGCGCGACCCTATTCGCAACCGGCGGAAGGCCGCGTCAATCCGATGCGCCGTCAGAGGCGACTCGGGTTCTCCGGCGGCTTGCAGGCATCAGCATGCCCAGAATGGTTCCGAGCGTCGCGGGAATCTCGCGGCGATCGAGCACGATGTCGACCTGCCCGCGCTCGCGCAGGAACTCCGAGCGCTGGAAGCCTTCCGGCAGTTTCTCGCGGATCGTCTGCTCGATCACGCGCGGACCGGTGAAGGCCAGCATCGCCTCGGGCTCGGCGAGATGGATGTCGCCGAGCATCGCGTAGGACGCCATCACCCCGCCGGACGTCGGGTCCGACAGGATCACGATATAGGGCAGCCTGGCGCGCTTCACGTCCTGGATCGCCAGCACGGTGCGCGGCATCTGCATCAGCGCGAACGCGCTTTCCTGCATCCGCGCGCCGCCCGAGGCGGTCACCACGATCAGCGCCGCCTTGTTCGCCACGGCGGTTTCGGCCGCCTTGATGAAGCCCTCGCCCGCGGCCATGCCGAGGCTGCCGCCCATGAAGGCGAAGTCCTGAACCAGCACCACGGCCTTGCGCCCGCCGATCTCGCCGATCGCGGCGGCCATGCAGTCCGCGCGGCCGGTCTTGGCGCGCGCCGCCTTCAGGCGGTCGACATAGCGCTTGTCGTCCTTGAATTTCAGCGGGTCCTTGATCGCCTCGGGAAGCTCGATGACCTCGCGCTCGCCGCCGTCGAACATGTAGTTGAAGCGGTCTTCCGGGCTGATGCGCAGGTGCGCGCCGGCCGGCGTCACCCACTGGGTGGCCTCAAGATCGTTCCGGTAGAGCAGTTCGCCGGTCTTGGGACACTTGATCCAGAGCGTGTCCCCGTCGTCCTTGTCCTCCGACCGCGAGAAGATCGACTTCAGGCCGGGCGGCACATTGGTGAGCCAGTTCACGAAGCAACTCCGTTACGCACGCGCCGACGCTATGGCGTTTGACAGTGTCTTAGCAACCACGCTTATCGACTTGACACACGTCTCAGGCGAAGATTCTTCCACCGCCGCCCGGACCTTGTCCACAAGCGCCGAACCGACGACCACGCCATCGGAAATTCTTGCGAATTCCGCCGCTTGCTCAGGGGTTCTCACGCCAAATCCTACAACCACGGGCAGGCCGGAAATCCGCTTGGCCCGCTCCACAGCGGCCGCGACATCCGTCGCCGCCGCAGATCCCGCGCCCGTCACCCCGGTGACGGACACGTAATAGATGAACCCGGACGCGCCGTCCGCGATTCGCCGCATGCGATCCGCGCCCGTCGTCGGGGTGGCGAGGCGTATAACCGCCAGCGCATGCTTTTCAAGCTCGCCGCGCAGCTCGCCGTCCTCCTCCGGAGGCAGATCGACCGTAATCACGCCGTCGATCCCCGCCTGGGCCGCCTCGGCTGCGAACCGGGCATATCCCATATGGTGAACGGGGTTGGCGTATCCCATGAGGATAATCGGAAGGTCCTTGTCCACGGCTCTAAGCCTTGCGGCCAATTCGAGCGCTTTCGCTAACGATGTTCCGGCCGCCAGCGAGCGCAGCGCCGCGCGCTGGATCGAGGGGCCGTCGGCCATGGGATCGGTGAACGGCGCGCCGATCTCGACGATATCGGCGTGTTCGGCCAGCGCCTTCAGCGCCTCGAACGAGATCTCCCCGGAAGGATCGCCCGCCATGAGATAGCCGACGAAGGCTGCGCGATTCTCGCTTGCGCACCGGGCGAAGCGGTCCGCGATACGTTGTACGGTCATCTAGAAGCTCTTTCCGTCCACCGGCTGCCGGGTGAGCGCGTCGAGATCGACGCCCTCGATGCACCGCACATTGATCGCCACCATCTCGCGGCCGGTCTTGGGCGTTTTGCCCGTGGCGAAGCCCTGCACGCCGCAGGTGGGGCAGAATTTGTGCGCGATGCTGTGGGTGTTGAAACGGTATTCGGTCAGCTTCGCCTCCGGCGTCTCCAGCGTGAACTGATCCGGCGAGACGAAGTGCAGCAGCAGGCCCTTCCTCGCGCAATGCGAGCAATTGCACTCGAACACGCTGCTTCCCGGGCCCAGATCGGTCTCGACCGAGAACTTCACTGCGCCGCAATGGCAACTGCCGGACACGGCCGTCATCTTGCGCCTCGCGAATTTCCTGCCCGCCCGGCGCGGTCATACCCCCAATCGTCAGGCATTGGGAGGCCAAATATCGCCCCCGTCCCCGGCGGCAGGCGGCGGCACGGAGGATGAGAGACGGGAAGGACGCACGCCTTCAGCCGGACCGGCCTGCGCCCGTCCGGGATGCTGCGTTTCGCCTCCACCGCTAGCTGGGGAGGCCGGGGCGCGTGGGGCCGCGCCGGGTAAGTTGCCAGCCGCTCCTTGCGGGAGGTGAGCTGGCGTAAGACGCGATCGTCACGCGCCCCGCGGCCGGTTTGAAGTCCGGTGCGGCTGGCGGGTTTGGCTGGGGAACACCGGTTGCGTCTCGATCGTCAGAGATCGCACGGCCCACGTCCAGCATTTGGACCCATTTCCGCATCCCGGACCCGCGTGCAGATCTCTCCGCGAGACCTGGAACTCCGGTTTCGACACCCCGGAGCCTGTTTGCAGACGCAAGACGGATTTCACCCCGCCTGCATCACACGCCGGCCGGCGTCTGACATTCGATGGACTCGGAACGTCTCCCGAACCCTCCCCGCGCCAGACGCGAGAAGGACTATGCGGGCGGAAACGAGTGGGTCGGATAACTTTCGGCTGTCATCCCGGCCAAGCCGCTCAGCGGCGCGAGCCGGGACCTATTCTTCAACCCCGACGGCCTCTCAATGGGTCCTGGTCTCCGCTGCGCTCGCCCGGGATGACAAGTGTGGGCGATCGCGATGGAAAGCGTCTCGAAGAGACGCACCACCGGCCCCTCGCCACACGGCTCGGGGCGTTCGTCGCTCGAAACGCCGTGCGTTTCGTTCGCTTCGCGAACCGCTTCTCACCCCAGCGGACGCTGGGGTCCAGAGACGAATGACAAGACCGCACCGAAGGCGGCAGGTTTTTCTGAACTGGACCCCGGCTGGATTCCCGGACGGCTACGCCGTCCGGCGCCGGGGACGCGTGGCCGAAGCCACGCTTTCCAGAAGTCGGCCAGCGTTGATGAATGGGCCCCGGGTCTCGCTGCGCTCTCCCGGGATGACAGTGGTGAGTGAGGCGCGAGAACGACGCCCTAGATTTCCATGCCGAGGTGTTTGGCGACGGAGAAGATGTCCTTGTCGCCGCGGCCGCTCATGTTCATCACGATCAGCCCGTCCTTGCCCAGCTCCTTCGCGATGTCGCCGGCGCGCGCCAGCGCATGGGCCGACTCCAGCGCCGGGATGATGCCTTCGAGTCTGGTGCAAAGCTGGAACGCCTCGAGCGCCTCGGCGTCGGTGCAGGTGCGGTACTCCGCCCTGCCCGTCTCATAGAGGAAGGAATGCTCCGGCCCGATGCCGGGATAATCGAGACCGGCCGAGATCGAATGCGCGTCGATGATCTGCCCGTTCTCGTCCTGCAGCAGGAAGGTGCGGTTGCCGTGCAGGATGCCGGGCTCGCCGCCGGACAGCGACGCGGCGTGCTTGCCGGTCTCGACGCCAAGGCCCGACGCCTCGACGCCGATCAGCTTGACCGCCTCGTCCTCGAGGAAGGGATGGAACAGGCCGATGGCGTTGGAGCCGCCGCCGATGCAGGCGACCAGCGCATCCGGCAGACGCCCTTCGGCCTCGAGGATCTGCTCTTTCGCTTCGCGCCCGATGACGCTCTGGAAGTCGCGCACGAGCTGCGGATAGGGATGCGGACCGGCGGCCGTGCCGATGACGTAGAAGGTGCTCTCGACATTGGTCACCCAGTCGCGCAGCGCCTCGTTCATGGCGTCCTTCAGCGTGCCCGTGCCGGAGGAGACCGGCACCACCTCGGCGCCGAGCAGGCGCATGCGGAACACGTTGGGCTTCTGGCGCTCGACGTCGGTCTCGCCCATGAACACGAAACACGGCAGGCCGAACCGCGCGCACACCGTGGCGGTGGCGACGCCGTGCTGGCCGGCGCCGGTCTCGGCGATGATCCGCGTCTTGCCCATGCGGCGGGCCAGCATCACCTGGCCGACGCAATTGTTGATCTTGTGCGCGCCGGTGTGATTGAGCTCCTCGCGCTTGAAGTAGATTTTCGCTCCGCCGAAATGCTCGGTCAGGCGCTCGGCGAAATACATCGGCGAGGGACGCCCGACATAGTGTTTGAGCAGGTCGTCGAGCTCGTCGCGGAAGGCGGGATCGGCCTTGGCGCGCGCATACTCCTGCTCGAGTTCGAGGATCAGCGGCATCAGGGTTTCGGAGACATAGCGCCCGCCGAACGTCCCGAAGCGGCCGTTCTCGTCCGGATAGCTGGACAGGGCGTTGGCGAGGGGCGGAGCGGTCTGGGTCATGCCGATCCGATAGCCCCGCGCGCGGCTTTCGCCAAGGTGACGCCCGCGCCTATCCCGCCGCTTTCGCCGCCTGGATGAAGGCGCGGACCCTGGCCGGGTCCTTGATCCCGGGGCTGACCTCCACCCCGGAGGAGACGTCGACCGCGTCGGCGCCGGTGATGCGGACCGCCTCGGCGACGGTTTCAGGGCTCAGGCCGCCGGAAAGCGTCCACGGACGGCGCGGATCGAAGCCTTCGAGGATGGTCCAGTCGAACGCCACGCCGAAACCGCCCTCGCGCGCCGCCCCGGCCGGCTGGTCGCGCGGCGGCTTGGCGTCGAGCAGGAACTCGTCGGCCGCCTCGAACAGCTCGATGGCGTCGAGATCCTCGCGGACACCGACGCCCAGCGCCTTCACGATGCGCACATCCGGACAGATCTCGAGGAAGTCCTCGACGTCCTCGGGCGCCTCGCCGCCGTGCAGCTGGACCGCCGCGATCTCCGGGGTGTCCTCGACCAGCGCCTCAAGCCCCTTCACGCACGGCCCGGACGCGACGCTCCACGAGGCGACGATCCAGGGCTCGGCGCCCAATCTGTGGATAAGTCTGGAGAGCTCCGCCGCGCGGGCGATCGAGACGGCGCGCGGACTGGCGGGAACGACCACGAGGCCGATCCGGTCGGCGCCTGATTCGGCCGCTGATTCGATGTCCGATTCGCGCGTCAGACCGCAGATCTTCACCATGACCATGGCGCGGGCCGTTCACCTAGAAGTCTGATTTCGCTTGAAAAACAAGCCGGCCCTTGCGGCCGCGCAGATACAAAAAGGGCGGCGCTCCGGCCGCCCCTTTCGTACTCATACGCTACTCTACTGAGGGGCTCCGGATAACTCACGAACGCTTTGCGAGCAAGTCGCGAATTTCCGTCAGCAGCACCTCTTCCTTGGGCGGTTCCGGCGGCGCGGCGGGCGCCTCTTCTTCCTTGCGTTTCAGCGAGTTCATCGCCTTGACGATCAGGAACATCGCGAAGGCGACGATCAGGAAGGAAATGACGTTGTTGATGAACAGGCCGATATTGATCGCGACCTCGGGCGTCTCCTCGCCGTTCACCGTGGTGGCGGCCTGAAGCACGTATTTGATGTCGGAGAAATCGACGCCGCCCAGCGCCAGCCCGACGACCGGCATGATGACGTCGTTGACGAGCGAAGACACGATGGTGCCGAACGCGCCGCCCAGAATGAAGCCGACCGCCAGGTCGACGACATTCCCCTTCATCGCAAATTCCTTGAATTCCTTGAGCAAGATATTCTCCCCTTCGCGACCCGGCCTGCGCCGTCTCCCGTGCAGCTAAGGCGACATCGCCAGCCGCGTCAAACACTTGCCCGGCCCGGTTGTTCGCCCGGAACGGGAAATGACCCCGAAACGACCCTCCTGGCCGTTTACGCAACAAAATCAGTCGGATGAGTCGTCGCTGTCGTCGCCGCCGCCGCGTTCCTCGGGGTCCTGCCCATTGTTCAGGCGGGAGCGCAGCTCCTTGCCGGCCTTGAAGAAGGGCACGTGCTTGGGCTCGACGGCGACCGGCGCGCCGGTGCGCGGATTGCGGCCCGTGCGGGCGTCGCGATGGCGAACCGAAAAGGCGCCGAAGCCGCGCAGTTCGACCCGATCGCCGCGTTCGAGCGCCTGCGTGATCTCCTCGAAGATCACGTCGACGATCTTCTCCACCTCCCGCAGCTTGAGGCCGGGGCTTTCTTCAGCAAGTCGGGCGATCAGTTCAGAACGCAGCATGGCCGGAAGGTGTCAAAAAACCGCCCGCGAAACAAGGGCTCAGATATCTGGATCGAAAGATTTTGCAAAACTGTAAAATGAACGGAGCCCCGGACCTTCGCCCGGGGCTCCGCAATTTCAGGGCCTGAGGGCCGCTATTCGTCCTTGGCGTCGGACTTGGCCAGGGCCGCGCCGAGAATATCGCCCAGCGAAGCGCCCGAGTCCGCCGAACCGTATTGCTCGACAGCTTCTTTCTCTTCGCGGATCTCCAGCGCCTTGACCGACAGCGAGGCCTTGCGGCTCGTCTTGTCGAACGCCGTGACCAGCGCGTCGATCTTGTCGCCGACCGCGAAGCGCTCGGGGCGCTGCTCGGAACGGTCGCGCGACAGGTCCGCCTTGCGGACGAAGGCGCGCATATTGCCGTCGGCGAAGGTCACCTCGATGCCGCCCGACGTCACTTCCGCGACGGTGCAGGTGACGACCGAGTTCTTCTTGAGATCGATCGACTCCACCGGGTCCTGGCTGAGCTGCTTCACGCCGAGCGAGATGCGCTCCTTGTCGACGTCGATGTCGAGCACGCGAGCCTTGATGCTGTCGCCCTTGTTGTACTTCTTGACGGCTTCCTCGCCCGGCTCGTTCCAGTCGAGATCGTTGATGTGGACCATGCCGTCCAGATCCGGACCGAGGCCGACGAACAGACCGAATTCGGTGATGCCGCGGATCTCGCCCTCGACGTCCGTGCCGATCGGATGCTCGGCCTGGAACTGCTCCCAGGGATTGTTCATCACCTGCTTCAGACCCAGCGAGATGCGGCGCTTGTCGCTGTCGACGTCGAGCACCATCACGTCCACTTCCTGCGAAGAGGAGATGATCTTGCCGGGGTGCACGTTCTTCTTGGTCCAGCTCATTTCGGAGACGTGGATCAGGCCTTCGACGCCGTCCTCGAGTTCGACGAACGCGCCGTAGTCGGTGATGTTGGTCACGCGGCCCTTGAGCTTGGCGCCGACCGGGTATTTGGCGGCCACGCCTTCCCACGGATCAGCCATGAGCTGCTTCATGCCGAGCGAGATGCGCTGCGTATCCGGGTTGATCTTGATGATCTGGACTTCGACTTCGTCGCCGACGTTCACGACCTGGCTGGGGTGCGACACGCGCTTCCAGCTCATGTCGGTGACGTGCAGCAGGCCGTCGATGCCGCCCAGGTCCACGAACGCGCCGTAATCGGTGATGTTCTTGACCACGCCCTTGCGACGTTCGCCCTCGGCCATGTTGCCGACGATCTCGGCGCGCTGTTCGGCGCGCGATTCCTCGAGCACGGCCCGGCGCGAAACGACGATGTTGCCGCGCGGACGGTCCATCTTGAGGATGGCGAAGGGTTGGGTTTGACCCATGAGCGGGCCGACGTCGCGGATTGGACGGATGTCCACCTGGCTGCCCGGAAGGAAGGCGTTGACGCCGCCGAGGTCGACGGTGAAGCCGCCCTTCACGCGGCCGACAATGGCGCCTTTCACGGTTTCCTTGGCGTCGTGGACGCGCTCCAGGCGGGTCCAGGCTTCTTCGCGGCGGGCTTTGTCGCGGGACAGGACGGCGTCGCCGAGCGCGTTCTCGATGCGCTCAAGGTAGACTTCCACGATGTCGCCCGGCTGGGGCTGTTTCTCGTCCTGGGAAAATTCGCGGGCGGGGATGCGGCCTTCGGTTTTCAGGCCGACGTCGACGGTGACGATATCCCCGGTAACGGAGGTGACGGTCGCCGGCACCACCCTCCCTTCCTGCATCCGCGTCGTGCTGAAGCTCTCTTCAAGCAGAGCGGCGAAATCATCGGTCGAAGGGTTGAGAGTAGCGGTGTCCATCTAGGCTCCAAAAGGGTTCGACGTTATAGGCCAACCGGCTCATCCGGCGGACTGGCCGCACAATGCGGCGTCTGTTCGTCTTCCCGGTTGTTCGATAACCGCAGAGGGAGCCGCGAAAAGCCGCTCTCAAAACGAAATCGCCCGTGCGCCTGCCGCCGGGCCCTCGCGGGAGCATCGGGTTGGGCGCCGGGTTTTCCACAGCCGGGAGGCGGCCTTGTGCTCGCGTAAACCGTGAGAGTCAAGGCCGGCGAGGTGCGGGGCGGGCCTCGAAAAGAGGCCCTGCGCCCTGAGGATACGGGATTATTTCTCGGGCTGCTCCACCTTCGACTCTTTCTTGTTGCCGAAGATGTCGGTGTCCATGGAGCCGATCTGGATAAAGGCCGGTCCGAGGATGACGAGGAACAGAACGGGCAGGAAGAAGACGATCATCGGCACGGTCAGCTTGGCCGGAAGGGCGGCGGCCTTCTTCTCGGCCTCCGTGATCCGCATTTCGCGGTTTTCCTTGGCCATCACGCGCAGCGCGTTGGACAGCGGCGTACCGTACTTTTCGGCCTGCACCAGCGCCATCGCGACGCCCTTGACGCCCGGATGGTTGGTGCGGTCGGCGAGGTTGTAATAGGCCTGCCGGCGTTCCTGCAGGTAGGACAGCTCGGCCGTGGTCAGCGCCAGCTCCTCGGCGAGCGCCGGCGAAGCGGTGCCGATCTCCTCCGACACGCGCGCGAAGGCCAGTTCGATCGACATGCCAGACTCGACGCAGATCAGCATCATGTCGAGACTGTCCGGGAAGGCCCGCATGATCGAGGTGCGGCGCTTCTGGACGAGGTTCTCGAGATACATGTTCGGCGCGTAGAAGCCGCCGGCCAGCGCGAACACCACCGCCGCGATCTTCATCTGCATGCTGAGGCCGTGGTCGTTGGCGAACCACAGATAGAAGAACGCCGCGATGCCGAACACGAAGGGCAGCGAGAACCGGAAGAAGTAGAACATCGACAGCGGCTTGGGTCCGCGCAGGCCCGCCTGCACCAGCTTCTTGGCCACCGTCGGGTCGTTCAGCGTCTTCTGCAGGTCGAGCCGGTCGACCAGCTTCTTGGCGAAGCTGGTGTCTTCGCGGCGGATCGACTTGCGTTCATTGCCTTCGAGCGCGGCGCGGTTCTTCTTGCGCAGCTCTTCGCGGCGGTTGGCGACCGCCTTGAGCCGGCTCTCCAGCTTGTCGTTGCCGAATGCGGGCGCGGCCAGCGTCACCACCGTGGCGAAGCTGGCGATCGCGGCGAAGCCCGCCGCGAGGTTCATCGGATCGGTGGCGATAGCGACGATGTCCATTGCCTCTGCCCTCTCCTCAGAAGTCGAAATTGATCATCGACCGCATGATGTAGATGCCGATGCCCATCAGCGCGGCCGCGATCAGCAGAATGAAGTGGCCGGTCTGGGTGATGAAAAGCTGGGTGATGTAGTCCGGCGTCGTTAGGTAGACGAGCAGCATCACGATGACCGGCAGCGCGCCGATGATCATGGCCGACGCCTTGGCTTCCGAGGACAGCGCCTTGATCTTCTCGCGCAGCAGCTTCCGCGACCTCAGCACCGTCGACAGGTTGCCCAGCGCCTCGGACAGGTTGCCCCCCGCCTTCTGCTGGATCGCCAGAACGATGTTGAAGAAGTTGACCTCCTGGATCGGCGTGCGCTGGTACATCTTGGCCAGGGCGCCGTCGAGCGAGACGCCCATCGAGAGCGCGTCGCACACCTGGTCGAACTCGGCCGCCAGCGGCTGCGGGCTCTCGCGCGCGATCACCTTGAGACATTCGTTGAGCGGCAGACCCGATTTCACGCCGCGCACGATCACGTCGATGGCGTCGGCGAACTGCAGCATGAACTTCTTCTGGCGGCCCTTGATCGCCATGCCCAGAATCCAGCGCGGAATGCCGAGCCCGCCCGCGAACCCCGCGCCCGCGCAAATGGCGAGGCGCTTGAGCTGGTCCATCGGCGTGACGATCTCCATCGCGCCGGCCGAGACGAACCACGCCGCGACGCCAGCCGCGACGCCGAGCCCGGCCGACATCATCCAGAAGGTCGACACCGTCATCGAGAGGCCCGCCTGCTTGAGACGCGCCTCGATCGACTTGCCGACCTCGCGGCGGCTGCGGGCGGCGGCTTCGCGCGCCTGCAGGCCCTTGAGCGTGTCGGTCATCTGCTTGCGCTTGGCCATCGCTTCGGCGGTCTTGGCGCGCGCGCTGGACCCGTCGTTCAGAGCCTTGGCGCGCTTGACGCCCTTGCCGGCGCTGCCGCCGGAAAACACGAACAGCACGGCGAGGACGAGAACGAACGCGCCGGCGATGGCGGCGTAGAGAAGCGTCTGCTGATCCATTATTCCAGATCCTCCAGCGCATCGAGCGCCTTGGCGAGCTCGCCTTCCATGTTGAAGTAGCGCGCGCGCTCCCAGAACCGCGGACGGCCGACGCCGGTGCCGCGATGGCGGCCCGACAGCTTGCCCTCGGCGTCTTCGCCCTCGATCTCGTATTTCATCACGTCCTGCGTGACGATCACGTCGCCCTCGAGGCCGATCACCTCGGTGATCGCCGTGATCTTCCGCGAACCGTCGCGCAGACGCGCGGCCTGGATCACCACGTCGAGCGAGCCGACGATCATCTCGCGGATCGTGCGCTGCGGCAGAGTGAAGCCGCCCATGGTGATCATCGATTCAAGACGCGACAGCGCCTCGCGCGGCGAGTTGGCGTGCAGCGTTCCCATCGAACCGTCGTGGCCGGTGTTCATGGCCTGCAGAAGGTCGAACGCCTCCGGCCCCCTGACCTCGCCCACGATGATCCGGTCCGGACGCATCCGCAGACAGTTCTTCACGAGGTCGGTCATCGAGACCCTGCCCTGCCCCTCGAGGTTGGGCGGACGCGTCTCCAGACGCACCACGTGCGGCTGTTGCAGTTGAAGCTCCGCGGCGTCCTCGCAGGTGATGACCCGCTCGCCCGGCGCGATGAAGGATGTGAGCGTGTTCAGAAGCGTCGTCTTGCCCGAACCCGTACCGCCCGAGATCAGCGTGTTGCAGCGGCAGGCGCCGATGATCCGCAGCAGTTCGGCCGCCGGTTCCGAAAGCGAGCCGAAACTCACCAGGTCGCTGATCTTCAGCTTGTCCTTCTTGAACTTCCGGATGGTGAGCGCGGGACCGTCGATCGCCAGCGGCGGCGCGATCACGTTGACGCGCGAGCCGTCGGCCAGACGCGCGTCGCAGATCGGCGAGCTTTCATCGACCCGGCGGCCGACCTGGCTGACGATGCGCTGACAGATGTTCATCAGCTGCGCGTTGTCGCGGAAACGGATATTGGTGCGCTGGATCTTGCCGGCGACCTCGATGTAGGTGGTGCCCGCGCCGTTGACCATGATGTCGGCGATGTCGTCGCGCGCCAGCAGCGGTTCGAGCGGGCCGTAACCCAGAACGTCGTTGCAGATGTCCTCGAGCAGCGTCTCCTGCTCGGCGACCGACATCACGACATTCTTGATCGAAACGATCTCGATGACGATGTCGCGGATCTCTTCGCGCGCGCTTTCATGATCGAGCTGCGCGAGCTGCGACAGGTCGATGGTGTCGATCAGCGCGTTGAAGACCTCGGTCTTGGTCCGGTAGTAGTCCTCCGAACGCGTGTCGATCTCGGCGACCTTCTCGCGATAGACGGGCGGCGGCGCGACCTTGCCGCCTGGACGGGCGGCCGGTTTGGCGGGCGCGGCCGAACGGGCCTGCGGCGCGGAGGCGCGAGACGGAGGAGCGGCGGGACGCGGCGCGGACGCGGCCGGTTTCGGCGGCGCGGCTCTGGGCGGTTCCGGACGGGGCTCGGGGCGAGGCTCGGGGCGCGGCTGGGGCGCTGCGGCGGCGGCCTGCGGAGCGGGCGCGCGCGCTTCGGCTTCCGGGCGCGCAGGCGCGATCGGCGGGCTTCCCGGACTCCCCTTCTTTCCGAACATTCAGGCGCTCCTAGCGGCCGAGAATTTTTTTCAGGATCGACGGCTTGGTCGCCTGCACCTCATGCCCAGTCAGAATGGACGCGAGCTGATCGATGCCCTGCGCGATCTTCGATTCCGGCGCGACGTCGAACACCATCTGGCCGTTGTTGGCGGCGGTGCCGAAGAGCTGCGCGTCGAACGGAACGATCATGCTCGGCTCGATGCCGATGGCCTGGCCGAAATCCTTGGGCGGAATTTCCGGCCGCTTGGGCAGACCGACCATGTTGAGCACGAGACGCGGAGGCGCATCGTTGGAGCGCGCCGCCTTCAGGAAATCGATCAGGTTCTTGCCGTTGCGCAGCGAAGCAAGGTCCGGCCCCGCGACGACGACGACTTCATCGGCGGTCATGATCGTCGACTTGAACCAGTCCGACCAGATGTGCGGCAGATCGAGCACCACGAACGGAACCGATTCCCGCACGCGCTCCAGCACCTCGACATAGGTTTCCGGATGCAGATCGTAGGTGCGGTCGAGCGTGGCCGGCGCCGTGAACAGCGACAGGCGTTCGGTGGCGCGCGTGATGAGACGGCCCATGACGGCGTCGTCGAAGCGTTCCGGCGACATCAGCGCATCGGCGATGGTGGCGGGCGTATCCTGGTTGAAGTCGAGCCCGGTGGTGCCGAAATTGAGGTCGAGGTCGACCAGCGTGGCGCTGACCTTCACACGCTCGGTCAGCGACCAGGCGAGGTTGTGCGCCAGCGTCGACGCGCCGACGCCGCCCTTGACGCCGGTGACCGCGAGCGTCTTGCCGGTGAACGGCGTATCGGGATCGCTGAACAGGCCCGAGATCGCGCGGATCAGCTGCAGCGGTTGAACCGGCAGCACGAGATATTCGCTGACGCCCCGGTTCATCAGCTCGCGATAGAAGCGGATGTCGTTGGTGTCGCCGAGCACGATGACGCGCACGCCCTCGTCGCAATACTGCGCGAGCGAGTCGATCTGCCCCAGCAGCTGACGCGGATCGCCGCTGGCTTCGAGGATCAGAAGGTTCGGCGTGGTTTCATTGATGTAGTAGTCGATCGCAGCCGGAATGCCGCCTTCGCGGATCTCCAGCGTGACGTTCTTCATCCGGCGGTCGCGGCGCGCGGACTCCATGAGCTGGGTCTGGCTCGAACGCGCGGTGAAGGCGTGGATGATGATGCGCGGAATGATGCGGTCGCCGCCGGCCGGGCCGTGCTCGAAATCATAGTCGAAGCCAAGCCCCTGCCCCGCGGCCTCGTCTTCGGCCAAAGGCGGTTCGGCGTCGTCGAGATCCGGCGCGGCGTCGAGGCTGTCTTCCGCCTCAACTTCGGAAATCCCGTCTTCGGAGGCGTCCATCTCGAACGGCTCTTCGCCGAACGCGTCGGCGGGATCGGCCGCTTCGAAAGCGGTCTCGTTCGCTTCGGTTTCGTCGAGGTCGCTCTCCTCGGCGTAGGCGTCATCGGTGTAGGTCGCGGCGGCGGGATCGGCTTCCTCGAAGCCGCCGCCCTCGGCGGAGATTTCCGGCGCGTAGTCGTCGGCCGGCGCCCCGGTCGCGAAATCGTCGTCGACCGCGCTGGCGAGGTCTTCGTCCAGCATCGCGGGACCGTCGAACGCCGCCGGATCAGCCGCGCCGGTCGCGGAGAACGGCGCATCGCCGAACTCGCGCTCCAGCGAGAATTCGCTTTCGTCCGGAACGACGGGAATCTCGCCCATCTCGTTCGAATAGCGCGACAGCAGCGTCGCGATGTCTTCCTCGTCGTCGGGCAGAAGCGGACGTTTCTGCGCATCGTCCGTGCCGCGCAGCGCAGCCGCGAAGCTCGCCCCGATCGGCGCGTCCATGTCGAGGTCCAGGTCGAGATCGTCGGAGAGATCCAACTCGTCGTTGGGCGAGCGGCGTTTGGTGTCGGTCATCGCATGGCCCCCTAGTTTCCGATCGACTGACTGATCGCGCCGCTGGCCGCGCTGTCGCGCTTGGCGCCCGTCTTCTCGCCAGCCCGGTATTTCTCGAACACCACCATGCGGCGGCCGGCGTCGCCCGGCGTCATCTCGGTCATCCGCACGGCGTCGGCGGGATTGGCGAGCATGGCGGCGAGATTGGTCGAGACCGCGCATCCGAAGGTGCGGTTGGCGTCGTTGGACGAAGCGTCGGAAAGCTGCACGGACGCCGCCGTCGGGCAGCCGACCACGCCGGCCTCCCAGGTCTGGTAGGACAGAAGCAGCGGCGCGCCCTGGGCGCCGGCGGCGTCATAGGCGCCTTCCACGATCAGGGTGTGATCGAGCCCTTCGGAGAGCAGCACCGCGCGCGCATCGGCCGACGAGCGCAGCGAAGCGACGTCGTTCGGTCCCGAGCTTGGGCGCGTGATCACCAGCGGACCGTGGCCTTCCTCCGAATAGGCGGCGGCGAACATGCGCACCGCGTCGCGCTGGACGTCGGCGAGCCGGTCGCCGCCCGACGCCGTGTCGAGCCGGAGTTCGGCCGTCACTTCGCGCGCGGTCATTTCGCGGGCCGCGCCGCTGGCGAAATAGATGTCCTTGTCGGACTGGGCGCAGGCGCCCAGGGCGATCATCGACACCGCGGCAAGGGAGAAGGCGAAACGTTGCGACATCTGACCTTCCCTCAATCCAGAATGAACCCGCCGGAGCCTTTCGGCGCCGTCGT
The DNA here is from genome assembly GCA_041398225.1 of Hyphomonadaceae bacterium. Taxonomy (GTDB): domain Bacteria; phylum Pseudomonadota; class Alphaproteobacteria; order Caulobacterales; family Hyphomonadaceae; genus JAWKVD01. The sequence goes on from JAWKVD010000005.1 coordinate 55,357, forward strand.
GGTTCCGGCGTTCGAACCGGGAACCTTGTAGATTTCGTTGAGCTTGCCGAAGAACACCGTCTCGGCGTCGCGCGCCGTGACATAGCCCTCGTCAGGCGTGCGCAGTTTCTGCGGATCGGTCGGATCGACCAGATAGGGCGTCACGATCACGACCAGTTCGGTCTCGTCGTTCTGGAAGTCGCGCGAGCGGAACAGCGCGCCGAGGATCGGCGTGTCCTTGACGCCGGGCACGCCCTCGAGGCTCTGCTTGGTCTGCTGCTGGATCAGGCCCGCGATCACCAGGCTGCCGCCGGAGGGAAGCTCGACCGTGGTTTCGGCGCGCCGCACTTTCAGCGCCGGCACCGAAATGCTGGAGGTGACGATCGCCACGCCGGTGGTCGGATCGACGCCGGAGACGCCGGTCGACTGGTAGGAGCCGATCGGAGAGAGTTCGGACACTTCGGTGGAGACCTGCAGCGAGATGCGGCCCTCGGACAGAACCACCGGCGTGAAGCCGAGGCCGACGCCATAGGGTTTGAACTGGATGCCGATCTTGCCCTGGTCCTGCGCGACCGGGATCGGGTATTCGCCGCCGGCGAGGAATTTCGCGCTCTCCCCGCTCAGCGCGGTGAGGTTCGGCTCGGCCAGCGTGCGCAACAGGCCCACGCGCTCAAGCGCGTTGAGACCGGCCGCGACGGAGCTTTGCACCGCGCCGCCGACCATGTTGACGCTGCCGACCGACGCCGACAGCCCGCCCAGCGCCGAACCGGCGATGTTGAAGGAGTTGTTGGTCGAACCTTCGAACAGGTTCTGCCACTCGGTTCCGTTGAGCTCGCCGAAGCCGACGCTGCCGCTGAGATTGATGCCCAGCTGCTTCACCATCGTGCGCTGCATCTCGACGATGCGCACTTTCAGCGCCACCTGGTCCTTGCCCAGAATGGTCATCAGGTTGAGCACCTGGTCGGGCTTGTCGACGAACTGCGCCGCCAGCGTCACCGCGCGGTCGGCGGACTGCGCGTTCTGCACCGAGCCGGCGAGAATGATGCGGCCGTTGACGTTCTCGACCTGCACCTTGCTGCCCGGAACGTAGCGCTTGATGAGATCCTGAAGTTCCGCGACGCCGGCCACGCCGTTGGTCACCGACACGTCGAGGTTCAGGAGCTTGCGGCCCGAACCGTCGAGAAACACCACGTTCGAGGCGCCCGGCTTGAGACCCATGATCGCCACCTGCCGCCGCGACTGGGCGGAGATGCTGACGATATCCGGGCTGGCGACGATGATGTCGTCGACGTCGGTGTCGAGTTCGACCATGTAGGTCCGGTTGACGGTCAGCGACAGCGTCTGCGTCTTGCCGGCCGTCGGCCCGCTTTCCATCGTCATCTTCCGCACCGGAGCGCCGGAAAGATTCGAGGCTTCCTGCGCGAACGCGCCGTGCGTCATAAGCACGGCGGAAGCCAGGGCGACGGTGATGGTCCGTCCATCCAGTCTGTGCATCAGCAACCTGCGCATTGTGCTCATCCCCCTACTCGGCCGGCACTCTGGCCACGGAGGGTTTTCCGTACCGGTAGATCTGGACCGGCTGCTGGTCGCCGCCGCGCATCGACCGGCCGACGGCCGTCGCGCCGCTATGCCCCCTGAGGTCGTCGATCGAACGCAAGGTGATCTGCAGATCGCCGGCTTCCTGCGCCGCATAGACCAGCTCTGCGTCGTAGGGCTCCAGTTCGAGCGTCGCGCGCGAGCCCACCAGGGTGGCGGCGCGTTCGCCCTTGGCCGGTTCGTAGACGCCGTCGATGGCGAGGACGCGGACATTGGCGAGAATCCTGCGGCTGCTGGCGCTGCCGATCATGCCCGCCTCGCCGTCGTCCTTGCTGACCTTGCGCGTCAGCATCAGGTCGACATGGTCGCCCGGCTGGATGAAGCCCGCCGCGGCGCTGGTTGAGTTGATCTCGATCGAGACCGCCTGCATGCCCGGCGTCAGCATGACGGACATGAAGCCCTTGCCGCCGGCGTGTTTCAGCTTGTTCTTGGTGATCGGTTCGCCCGCCGTCAGGCGGCTGACGGCGACGGCGCCGACATATTCCTCGAGCGCGGCCGGCGCGTCTTCATGCACGATGAAGGCGGCGGTGTCGGCCTGCTCGGGCCAGTCGAGCCAAGTCAGATCGTCGGGCGTGACGTATTTGCCGAGCGGAACATCTACTTTCGCGACCAGCACCTGCTTGAGGGCGATCGGTTTCTGCTCGACGACGACGGCCGCGGCCTCGGCGGGAGCCGGTTGTTGCATGGAGCGGACGAAGAAGACGGCGGCGACCGCCGCGCCCGCTGCGACAAGAAGAATGATGAGTCGCACAGGCGACATGCAGGCCCTCCACAACCAGTCCCGGACGCCAGGCAGGGCTTTCCGAGCGTCCGCAGACTTTCACGAGGGCTCTAAAGGATAGTTAACTCCTTGGCCGCGTTTCACGGCCACTCGGAGCGGCCGCGCACGGCCCGAAACGTCCGTAATTACGGGCTAGACGGACAGACCCGGCAGGCTGCTCGACAGGATCGGAGCGTGCGGAGCGGCCAGCAGGCCGCCGATCGCGATGGCCACCGCGTAGGGCGCGCCCTCGGCCGGGTTCAGGAGCCGCTTCGCCCATCCGGCCTCGGACTGGACGTTCAGACGGCGCAGGACGATGAGCACCAGAGCGAGCCCGCCGCCGGCCAGCGCCGTCGCCATCGCGAAGTTCGCGCCGGCCGCCAGACCGGTCCACAGCGAGGCCGCCGAAATCAGCTTGGCGTCGCCGCCGCCGAAAACGCCGATATAGAAAAGCGTCGCGCAGACCAGCAGCACGCAGGCGCCGACCGCGAGATGCACGCCGATCTGATTGAGAGAGAGACCCGCTAGCGCCGCCGCCGGGAAGAAGGCCAGCGCCAGCACGATCGAAATCCAGTTGGGGATCAGCATCGAGCGAAGATCGCACCAGGCCGCAATCAACAGCATGACCGGAAACACCAGCGCGAACAGACTCAGAAGCATCACTCACCCCGCTTGCAGGGGACTGTCATAGCTCATTACGCTGAACAAACGCTTTCGGCGGAAGTATAAAATGCAATTTTGGAAAGTCGTCGCGCCACAGGCGAAAGCATAAAACAGAAGAGCCGCGGGAAAACCCGCGGCTCTCTGTAGTCCAACCGAAGTTGATAGCTCCGTCAGGAGCTGTCAGCTTATTCTTCGCCTTCGGCAGCCGCGTCAGCCGCGTCGGCCGATTGGTCCATCTTCTCGGCGACTTTCTCGAAGGTCGCGTTGGCGTTGCTGCCCAGCGAGGACACACCGCCGATGACGGCGACGGCGATGAGCGCGGCGATCAGGCCGTACTCGATGGCGGTCGCGCCAGATTTGTTCTTCAGGAAACGCATCACGTTCTTCATTTTCGCTTCTCCGCATATGCATTGCAGTTTCCCACACCAAGCACCATCACCCGTGTAGGCAAGATCATGTCTACAGCAGACGCATTGAAACGACGTAAATAAACGCAAAAACTTGAAAGTATTCGCGTTCACCTTTTGATAATTATATTTGTTGGGAATTGGTTCATTACTGTATATCTTCGGTTAACCCCGGAACCCGCAGAAAACCAGCGCATTGCGCGCCTCCCCTGCCCGCGAACGCCGCGACCGCATGCAAATCCGTGCTCGCATATAGAAGGAAGCCGCGCCGCGGCGCGCGCCCGGCGCCTTAGCCATTCATTCAGCCTTCGCGCCTAATTCTGGAGGAGATCAGTCCGCAGGAGGCGTAGATGTTCGCCAGGAAATTGCTTGTCGCCGCTCTCTCCGCCGCCGCGGTCGTGGGCGTCGCGAACGCCGAAACCTTCAAGGTGCAGGTCGACCAGACCATTCCGCTGCGCCTGAACGCCCCCGCGCACACGGTGGTGCTCGGCAACGCCACGATCGTGGACGTCGCCCTGCACGACCCGATGACGCTTCTGGTGACCGGCAAGGCCTATGGCGCGACCAACCTGCTGGTGCTCGATGAAGCGGGCCGCTCAGTGTATTCGAACACCGTCGCCGTTGCGAACAATGAGGCCGTGGGCGAGCTGACCATCAACACCGGCGGCAAGCTCTACACCTATTCCTGCCTCGACAAGTGCCGCGCGACGCCGAAGGTCGGCGACGACGGCCAATTCTACGGCGAGATCATGTCGTCGGTGTCGACCAAGACCGCCGCCGCCCAAGGCCACTAGGACTGGGTCACCAGGACCGGGCCACTCGTCTGGGCCACCAGGACCGGGCCGCTAGCTTCAGAACCGATTGACGACCTGCGCGCCGCGCGCATCAGTGCGCGGCGGCGTCCGGCTTTGTTTCGGCGCCCGCGTCCGGTTCGCCGGTGTCGGCCGGAACGGTCAGCATCAGCGCCAGCCCCACGAACAGGATGCCGAGGATCGGCGAGAAGCCGATGCGCTGGTCGCCGCTCATCTCGGTCACGATCTTCGTCAGCATCGGTCCGAGCCACACCGTGGCCGTCGCCGAGATCATGTAGAGGCCGAAGAATTCCGAGATCCGTTCCTTCGGCGCGATCCGCACCAGGAAAGACCGACTGGAGCTGATGCACGACACCGCCGCCATCGACACCATCGCGATCACGCCGAGATAGAACACGTCCGAAAGCGTGTTGAACAGCGCGCCGCCATGCAGCACGCCCGTCACCGGGATCAATCCGAACAGGATGGAGGTCTTGGTCACCGACACGGCGAGCGTGACCGCCAGGCACAGGAAGGACACCTCCGCGATGATCGCGCGCCTCGGCCCCAGCCAGTTGTCGAGACGCCCGACCACGAAGACGCCGCCGACAAAGCCCCAGAACGTGCCCCAGATCGCATAGAGCAGGATCTCCGGAAGGCTCCAGCCCAGAACGCCCGCCGTGTAGACGCCGCCCAGCGACAGCACCGCCGTGACGCCGTCGGCGTAGATGATGCGCGCGAACAGGTAGTGCATGATGCGCGGATAATCGCGCACCAGCGATCGCAGATAGCGCACGAACACCAACACCCGCTTCACCGGATTAAAGCCGGTTTCGCCCAGCATCATCGCGCGCGTCGCCCGCCCCCACGATCCGTCCGCCGGCTTGCCGTCCGGAACGAACAGGAAGAACGGGATCGCGAACACCGCAAGCCACACCGCCGCGAACGGTCCGACGCTGCGCTCGAGATGGAACGCCTCGCGGCTGATGCCGAGCTGGTCGCGGAACAGCGAAGCGATCAGGAACGCGATCAGGCAGAAACTGGCGCCGAGCTGACCAAGGCCGAGACCGAGGCCGGAAATCTCCGACAGCGCATCGGCCCTCCCCGCCTGGTGCAGCATCGCGTTATGCATGACCTCGGAGTAGGTGTAGGTGGAATAGGCGACCACAAGGATCGGAACGACCTCGGCGACGCCGAGCCCGCCGGCGCCGGGCTTCACCCACCACAGCGAAAACGCGCACAGCGACACCATCGCGAGGAAGAACGCCATCAGCGGCATGCGCCGGCCGCCGCGATCCATGATCGCGCCCAGCAACGGGGCCGTCAGCGCGCATACGATGCCGGCCCACCCGATGGCGCCGGCGATCACCGCCTGCCCTTTCACCGGATCGCCGATCACCGCCTGCGAAAAATAGCTCGGGAACACGAAGACGACGACGAGCATGTAGTAGGGATTGCGCGCGAACTCGAACAGCGACCAGGCGAGACCGGCCGGCGACCACTTGCCGCCCACGCCCTTTCGCAGCCGCTCTTCCCTCTGCGCGAACGCCGCCTCGGCGGCCGACCGGCTGGCTGCGCCGCCGGAAGCCAAATCGCTCATGCGTCCTCCCCGGCCGTTTCCGATCGCTCTCTGGCGCGGCCTGTCCTTGCGGGGATCATGGAGAGCCCGGAGCGGCGTGTCGATAATGAAATCCCTGATACGTCGCGCGTTCGCCGGACCCGCCGGCGCCCCCGGAACGCCTCAAGACCGCTAGCGGAAGGGCGGCTCGTCGAACGCGCGGAGCTTGCGCGAATGAAGCGCCGCGCCGCCGCTGCCGGCCAGCGATTCCATGGTTTCGATGCCGATCCGCATGTGTTCGCCGATGGCCCGCTCGTAGAAGCGGTTGGCCGCGCCCGCCAGCTTGATCTCGCCATGCAGCGGCTTGTCGGAGACGCACAGCAACACTCCGTAAGGCACGCGCAGCCGATAGCCGTTGGCGGCGATCGTCGCGCTTTCCATGTCGATGGCGATGGCGCGCGACTGGTTGAAGCGCCGGGACGAAGCCGTGAAGCGCAGCTCCCAGTTGCGGTCATCGGTGGTGACCACGGTGCCGGTGCGCAGGCGCCGCTTGAGCGCATCGCCATGATCGCCGGTGATGCGGCGCGCCGCATCCTGCAGCGCCACCTGAACCTCCGCGATCGGCGGCACCGGAATGTCCGGCGGCAGCACCGCGTCGAGAACGTGATCGTCGCGCAGATAGGCGTGGGCCAGCACATAATCGCCGATGCGCTGCGAATGGCGCAGGCCGCCGCAATGGCCGACCATGATCCAGCATTCCGGACGCAGCACGGCGAGGTGGTCGGTGATCGTCTTGGCGTTGGACGGCCCCACCCCGATATTGACCAGCGTGATCCCCGACCGGTCTTCGCCGACGAGGTGATAGGCGGGCATCTGCACGCGCCGCCAGTCGCCGTCGGAGACCACGCGCGCGCCGTCGGCCGTGGCGCTGTCGACGCTCACCCCGCCCGGCGCGGACAGGCGCTGGTAGCGGCCCGACTGCAGCTGCTGCACGCCCCACTCGACGAAGTGGTCGACATAGCGGTGATAGTTGGTGAACAGGATGTAGCGCTGGAAATCCTCGAACGGCGTGCCCGTATAGTGTTTGAGCCGCTGCAGCGAGAAGTCGACGCGCGCGGCGTCGAACAGCGCCAGCGGCTTGACGCCTTCATCGTCGAGCATGTCGCCGTCGGCGACTTCATCGCCGATATAGGCGAGCGTCGGGGTCGGGAACCAGCGCGCGAATTCGGCCGGCGGCAGGGCTTCGGCGTCGATGCCGGCGGCGCTCTCCAGCACGTAGGGATAGGGAATCTCGTGGGACGACAGCCCGACCTCCAGCGTCACCGGATAGTCGGCGGCGATCTTCGTCAGCTGTTCGAGCAGATAGCTGCGGAAGAAGCGCGGATGGGTGATCGTCGTCGCGTAGACGCCGTCGGCCCAGAGCTTGGCGAAGGACCGCGTGATCACCGGCGGCGCCTCGGAGGGCTGGTAGGTCAGACGGATTTCCGGATAGGCGAAATCGCCCCGCGCCCGCGCATCGGCGTCCGGGACCTCGCCCTTGCTGATGAATGCGTTGAGCGCCGCCCGCAGCCGCTTGACCGAGGCGTCGTAAAGCTCCGTCGCCCTGTCGACGGCCTGTTCGGGAGTGAGGTGTGTTTCCATCGCCGGAAAATGGAGATCATCGCCCGGCCGGTCAACACGATTGATGCGGCGCGCCTCAAGTCAGGCGGGTGACGATCCGCTCCAGGATCCGCGCCGCCACGTCCGGACGCCGCGCCACGAGAAAGCCGAAGGTCGAGCACGCCACCAGAGCGGCGATCGGCTGTTCGCGAACGATCTTGCGCGCGGCGGCCACCGGCAATTCGGTGAGGGCCGTGATGGTCGACTCGATGTCGATGTCGTCGAGATCCTCGCCCTTGCCCTTGCCCTCCTCGCCGGCGTCATCGTCGTCGTCGAGACTGCTGGTGCGCACCCCGACCCACAACACGATGGCGGCGATGGCGAGAAAGGCGACCGCGGAGATCGCCAGCGCCGCCGGCCAGGGCAGCCACATGGCGAACATGGCGGCCATCGCGCCGGCCAGGAGAAGCACGGCCACGAATCCCAGGAAGAACGCGATCGCACCGGCGATGGCGACATTCTTGGCCCGATCGACAAAGTCGCCGGCCAACTGCCCGAGATTGTTAAGGGGCCACACGTCCCGTCCTCACACCCTCATACACCCGCCTGCCGGCGCCGGTGTTTTCCGGCGCTCTGACAGGACCTGTATACCATCCGGGTTACGATCGGGTTCCCGAAACCTCGCCCGCCGGCCAACTGACGCAAACCGCCGGGGCGCACCAGCTGACGCGAACCGGCCCCGCCCCTTCCGGAGCGGACGGCCCGGCTAGCGGCGGCGCGTGATCGCCGCGACGACGAAGCCCGCCGCAACGGCCAGACCGAGCGCGGTGAAGGGATGTTCGCGAATCCGGTCTTCCAGATCGTCGCGATATTCCACCGCGTGCTTGCCCGCATCGTTGGCCCAGTCGCCGGCCTGTTTCGACGCCTTGCGAATACGCTCGTTCGCCGCCTTGGCCGTCGTCTGCACCAGACCGGAGACTTCCTTGCGCAGGTCCTCGACTTCGCGCTTCAGCGCCTCGACATCGAGACCGTGACCCGATCCGCTTCCGCCAGATTGTGTCGTCATGAAATCCTCCTGCACGCCGGGGACGGCGTCCTGCACGGCCCCTGCGCAACGTTTGTAAAGGATACTCTTTCACATCCCGTGAACCCGGTCGATGGATTCACATCAAACAGCTGCGCGACATCGTGAGCCGCAACTGCCCGTAACGCGGGAGATTTCCGCCGGTTCCCGCCCTGCGGCGGCGCGCCGGCCAACTGGCCATGGCCATGGCCGGTCGGCGACGGGTTGGCCGATGGGCGGCCCCGCCCTACTCGGCGGCGGCGACGCGCTTCTTGCGCATGTCGTCGAAACTGGACCACACGCCTTCCGCGCCGTGCCACTCCCCGCCGGTGGCGCCCTTCGAATACTCGGTCGCCCGCGCCTCGAAGAAGTTGGCGTGCTCCACCCCGTTGAGGATTTCCGACAGCCACGGAATCGGATGCTCCGTGACGCCGTAGATGGCCGGCAGTTTGAGCTGCCCGAGGCGCCAGTCGGCGATGTAGCGGATGTATTTCTTGATGTCCTCGGCGGTCATGCCTTCGACCGGGCCCATGGAGAAGGCCAGATCGATGAAGTTGTCTTCAAGGCCGACCACGGTGCGGCAGCACTCGACGATGTCGTCCTTGACCGATTGCGTCAGCGCGCCGGTTTCCTTGGCGAAGGCGTGGAACATGCGGATCATGCCCTCGCAGTGCAGGCTCTCGTCGCGCACCGACCACGACACGATCTGGCCCATGCCCTTCATCTTGTTGAAGCGCGGGAAGTTCATCAGCATGGCGAAAGAGGCGAACAGCTGCAGGCCCTCGGTGAAGGCGCCGAACATCGCCAGCGTGCGCAGGATGTCCTCGTTCGACTCGACGCCGAAGCGCTGCATGTAGTCGTGCTTGTCGGCCATCTCCTTGTACTTCAGGAAGGCCGAGAACTCGGTGTCGGGCATGCCGATGGTTTCGAGCAGCAACGCGTAGGCCGCGATGTGGATCGTCTCCATGTTGGAGAACGAGGCCAGCATCATCTTCACCTCGGTGGGTTTGAAGACGCGGCTGTAGCGCTCCATGTAATTGTCGTTCACCTCGACGTCCGACTGCGTGAAGAAGCGGAAGATCTGGGTGAGCAGATTGCGCTCATTGTCGTTGAGCTTCGACGCCCAGTCCTTGCAGTCCTCGCCGAGCGGGACCTCTTCGGGCATCCAGTGAATCTGCTGCTGGCGTTTCCAGAAATCGTAGGCCCACGGATAGCGGAACGGCTTGTAGGAATAGGACGGCGTCATCAGGCCCGGCGTTTCGCCGGCGTTGGCGGTCGGGGTGGTGGAACTGGACATCGATGAGCCTCCGGACTTTCGGTCGGCGGATTCGCGAACCGCCCGAATTCGAACTACCATATGTAGCGTTAACAGAGCCTAGCAATCCTACATATAGGGGCCAGCTCTGGATATCCGCCACTTTCCTGTGCACCTTCTGGGGCGTGCGGAACGGCGTTCGCGCAGCGCCTTCTGGCGCTTGGTGAAGTCTCTCCGGATTCGCGGGTCGATGCGCGGGCCAGCGCCCGCCGCGCGATGCGCCCAATGAGCGCGGAAACGCCCCGGATCATACGGCCCGGCGTGAACGGCCCAGTACAAACGGCCCAGCGCGAGCGGCCAAGTCTGACGGCCCCATCTAACGGAATACGTGCCTGGAGACGCCCGAGGGCGATGAACCGGTCTAGCGGCGCAGCGTGTAGCTGAACGCGGCGAAATGGTCCTTGGTCTTCACGTCGCGCTCGTTCGAGAGATCGTTGAACGACATCTCACGCTCGATCAGGCCGAACGACATCTGGCCGCCGATCGGCGTCGACCAGGCGACGCCCGCCTGCAGATCGCCCACCGTGGCCTGGTCGCGAAGCGACATGCCGTTGACGTTGCTGGCGTCGGCCATGTTCCAGACCAGCGCCTCGTTGTCGGCCCCGACGAAGAAGTACCAGGACGGCGCCTCGACATATTTGCCGCGCAGGTCGCGATCCGAAAGGTTCTGACCCAGACGGACCTCGGCGCCGGTGCGCGAAACGTCCGCGCCGCCGCGATTGCGTTCGATCTGGGCCCGCGGGGCCAGCTCGACATCGAGGCCAAGACCCGTGCGCTCGCCGGACGCGCCGATCGAGAACTCCGCGCTCAGCCGCTCGCCGTCCATCCGGCGAACCGCGTCGGGAACCGTGAAATCCATCACCGAGAATCGCGCCGCATCGTGCGGGCGAGCGAAATTGGGGACGCTGAAATCGGACCCGATGCGCGGACCGAGACCGTGGCCGCGATCGTTTTCAGGATCGAATTCCTGCCATGTGGGATCGGCCGGCGCATCGCCCCGGAACGCCGTCAGCCCGCTGACCGGCCCGACATCGTAGCGCAGCACATTGGCCCCGACCTCGTCGCCCGTAAGCGTACGATCCGTGTTTCTCGCCGTCGCGTCGTCGCCTTCAGTCGGTGCGCACTGAAGACACGTCGCGGCGATCAAACTCCCAGCAAGCTCTACCAGCATGTCCCTGCCCGTTTCGGCTTAACTTCCCGATTCAGTGTGACGAAACACCGCTTTCCAAAAACATAACAAAGTCGTTGGAATTCCGTTCCGGCACCCCCCGCCTAAGGCACGCTCACAAGCCGTGAGCATACCTCAGACTCTGGGTGCGACCAAATGGAAATGGTCGTTACAGGCGCGAACAGGCGCTGCGGGAGTCTACTGGCAGGCGAGGCATTCCTCGTAATCCGTGCGCTCCTGGAGCGACGGACCGGCCTCCTCGGCGCGCTCGGAGCCGGCGAAAGCGGCCCGCTGCACCGATTTGGAGCGGCAATAATACAGCGATTTCAAGCCTCTTTCCCACGCCGTCCAGTGCAGCATGTGGAGATCCCACTTATTGATATCCGCACGGAGGAAGAGGTTAAGCGACTGCGACTGGCAGATATACGGGGTCCGGTCGGCCGCCAGCTCGATGATCCAGCGCTGGTCGATCTCGAACGCCGTCCGGAACACCAGCTTCTGGTCTTCCGGCAGGAAATCGAGGTGCTGGACCGAGCCTTCATGCTCGAGAATCGAGGCCCACACCGCAGGGGTGTTCTTGCCCAGATCCTCGAGAACTTTCTCAAGGTGCGGGTTCTTGACCGAGAACGAGCCCGACAGGGTCTTGTGGGTGTAGATGTTGGCCGGGATCGGCTCGATGCCCGCCGACGTGCCGCCGCAGATGATCGAGATCGAGGCGGTCGGCGCGATCGCCAGCTTGTGGCTGAACCGGGCCATCACCCCGCAATCGGCTGCATCCGGGCACGGGCCGCGCTCCTTGGCGAGCTTGACGCTGGCCGCGTCCGCGCCGCGGCGCAGATGCTTGAACATCATGTTGTTCCACGCCTTGGCTGGCGGGCTTTCCATCGGCACGCCCTGGCTCTGCAGGAAGGAGTGGAAGCCCATCAGGCCGAGACCGACCGAACGCTCGCGCTGGGCCGAGTAGACGGCGCGGGCCATCTCCGGCGGAGCGCGCTTGATGAAGTCTTCCAGAACGTTGTCGAGGAAACGGAAGATGTCCTCCAGGAACATCTCTTCATTGCGCCATTCGAGGAACTTCTCGGCGTTCACCGACGACAGGCAGCACACCGCCGTGCGGTCGTTGCCGAGATGGTCGAGACCCGTGTGCAGCATGATTTCCGAGCACAGGTTCGACTGGCGCACCGACAGGCCGAGCTGGCGCTGGTGCGCCGGCATGGCGTTGTTCACCGTGTCGGAGAAGATCAGGTAGGGCTCGCCGGTCGCCATGCGCAGTTCGAGAATCTTCTGCCACAGCGCGCGGGCGTTCACTTCGCGGATGACCGTGTTGGTCTTCGGGCTCTTGAGGCCGAACATGCGGTCCTCGCGCACGGCCTCCATGAACTCGTCCGAGATGTTGATGCCGTGGTGCAGGTTCAGCGATTTGCGGTTGAAGTCGCCGGCCGCCTTGCGGATCTCGAGGAACTCCTCGATTTCCGGGTGGTGGATGTCGAGATAGCAGGCCGCCGACCCGCGGCGCAGCGAGCCCTGGCTGATCGCCAGCGTGAGCGAATCCATCACGCGGATGAAGGGGATGATTCCCGAGGTCTGGCCGTTCTGACCGACCTTCTCGCCGATCGAGCGGACATTGCCCCAATAGGTGCCGATGCCGCCGCCGTTGGAAGCCAGCCAGACATTCTCGTTCCAGGTCTCGACGATGCCGTCGAGCGAGTCGGGAACGCCGTTCAGGAAGCAGGAGATCGGCAGGCCGCGATCGGCGCCGCCATTGGACAGCACCGGCGTGGCCGGCATGAACCACAGCTTGGAGATGTAGTCGTAAATCCGTTGCGCGTGCTCAGTATCGTCCGCGTAGGCGTTCGCGACGCGAGCGAACATGCCTTGGAAGGTCTCATCCGGCAGGAGGTAGCGGTCCTGCAGCGTCTTCATGCCGAACTCGGTCAGAAGGGCGTCGCGGGACGGGTCGATCTTGACCCCCTCCACAACGCGGAGTGCGGCAGCTGCGCGCGGCTTACCGCGGCGGTTAGCTGCTTTCGGGGAGGCATTGGTGACGGCTTCAGCGGACATTGAACCTTCTCAATACTGGTAAATTTCGACCGAAGCGGGACAGCCCTGCACCCCAATCAATGGTGTGTTCCTACAGCCCCGACGCTACATATAGTGTCGCCATAGGATTAATGCGGGGTCAACGGCTCGCCTCCGGGTTTATTTTTGTTTTCCACCGGAGAAGGTTTCTGGGGATTCAGGCGCCGTTAACCATTGTTACCCCCGTACCGGCCCCAGACCGCCGATTCCGGCCCCGAAAGCCCCCGAAAACCACCCTGAAGCGCCTCTCCCGGCGCCTGCGCCCGGCGGCCCGCCATCGCCCGCCCGACTCGCCCCGGCTCACCTCGACTCGCGATTCCTTTGCGGCCTATCCTGATTCCAGCCCCAGAACGGGGACGGGACGGAAATCGGGGAACGGGACATGGCGGCGAAACGATACTTCATCATGGCGGCGGCGCTGTTCGGGGCGCTGAGCTGCGCCAGCCCGCCCGCCCCCACGGCGAACGCCCAACCGGCCCCGCAACAGGCCTCACAACGGGCCCCAACGCCGCCGATACCGGCCCCCGGCTCCGCCCCCGACATCTATATTCACGCCGGACGCCTGCTCGCCGACCCCGCCTCGGGCCGGGTGCTCACCGAGCAGACGGTGGTCGTTCGCGCCGGCCGCATCGTCTCCATCACGCCGGGCTACGCCGATCCGGGCGCGGCCGAAGCCATCGATCTGCGGAGCGCGTTCGTTCTGCCCGGCCTGATCGACAGCCATGTCCACATCACCAGCGAGCTGGGGCCCGATGATCGCATCAACACCTTCCTAAAGACCAGTTCGGACACGGCCCTGGACGGGGCCGGCTACGCCCTGAAGACGCTGCACGCCGGCTTCACCACGATCGCCGATCTCGGGGCCAACCCGGAAGCGATCCTCGCCCTGCGCAGCGCCATCGCGCGCGGCGTCGTTCCGGGCCCGCGCATCCTCGCCTCGGCCGGGGCGATCTCGGTGCATGGCGGACACGGCGACGCCAACGGCATGCCGCACGACATGGCGCTGATCCTGCGTCCGGACGGCGTCTGCTCAGGCGCCGACGACTGCCGGCGAGCGGTGCGCGAACGCGTGCGCGACGGCGCCGACATCATCAAGATCACCGCGACCGGCGGCGTCCTCTCCGACACGGCGGCCGGCCTCGGCCAGCAATTCACCGACGAGGAGCTGACGGCGATCGTACAGGCCGCCCACGCCATGGGCAGACAGGTGACCGCGCACGCGCACGGCGTCGACGGCGTCAACTCCTTCCTCCGCGCCGGCGGCGACTCGATCGAACACGGCACCTATTCCGACGCGGAATCGGTTCGTCTCTACAAGCAGAACGGCGCCTATCTCATCCCCACCCTGATGGCTGGCGACTTCGTGGCGCGCGAGGCGCAGAAGCCCGGCACCTACCTGCAGCCCGCGCAGGTTCAGAAAGCCCTCCAGGCCGGGCCGCAGATGCTGGACATGCTGCGGCGCATGCACGAGGCGGGCGTGAAGATCGCCTTCGGCACCGACACCGGCGTCTCCGCGCACGGCGACAACGCGCAGGAATTCGCGCTTATGGTTCGCGCCGGCATGACCCCGCTCGAGGCGATCACGGCCGCCACCAACAACGCCGCCGACCATTTCCGACTGAGCCACGAGATCGGTACGATCTCGCCGGGCAAGGCGGCGGACATCATCGCGGTCGACGGCGACCCGCTGGTCGACGTTCGCGAACTGGAGTCCGTGGACTTCGTGATGAAGGGCGGCGTGGTCTACGTCGATTAGCGCTACAGGTTGAACAGGCCCGGATCGCCGCCCTGCGCGGCGATGTTCACCGTCACCGTGCGTTCGGTCGCGAAGCGCGCGAGATAGTGAGGACCGCCCGCCTTCGGCCCGGTGCCGGAAAGGCCCGTTCCGCCGAAAGGCTGCACGCCGACGACGGCGCCGATGATCGACCGGTTCACATAGACATTGCCGGCCCTGGCGTGCGCCATCACCGTTTCCGCGAAGCCCTCCAGCCGCGAATGCACGCCGAGCGTCAGGCCATACCCTTTCGCCGACAAGGCGTCCGCGACGGTTTCAACCTCGTCCGGGTCGTAGCGCACGACATGAAGGATCGGGCCGAACACTTCGCGGTCGATCTGGTCGAGGGATTTCAGCTCCACCACGGCCGGACCGAAATAGGTGCCCGTCTTCGCCAGCTCGCCGACATCGACCTGCTTGCGGACGTTCGCGGCTGTTTGCATCGCGCCCAGATGCGCCGCCAGCGCATCGCGCGCCTCGGCGTCGATCACCGGACCGATATCGGTCGAAGGATCGGATGGGTCGCCGATCGCCAGCAAGTCCATCGCGCCTTCCAGCATCGTCAGGATGGCGTCGGCGGTGTCGTGCGGCAGGAACAGGAGACGCAGCGCGGAACACCGCTGACCGGCTGACCGGAAGGCCGACATCACCACATCGTCGACCACCTGTTCGGCGAGCGCGGTGGTGTCCACGAACATCGCGTTGAGGCCGCCCGTTTCGGCGATCAGGGGCGCGATCGGACCGTCCTTGGCGGCCAGCGTGCGGTTGATGATCCGCGCGACTTCGGTCGAGCCCGTGAAGGCGACGCCGCCGCAATCGCGATGACCGGTCAGCATGGCGCCGACCTCGCCCGCGCCAGTGACGAGATGCAGCACGCCGGCCGGAACGCCCGCCTTGTGAAGCAGCTTCACCGCTTCGAACGCGATCAGCGGCGTTTGCTCGGCGGGCTTGGCGATCACCGCATTGCCGGCCGCGAGCGCACCCGCGATCTGTCCGGTGAAGATCGCCAGCGGGAAGTTCCACGGGCTGATGCAGGCGAAAACGCCCCGCCCCATCATCTCCAGATGATTGGTTTCGCCGGCCGGTCCCGGAAGCCGTTCGGGGCCGGCGAAGGAACGTTCGGCCTCGGACGCGTAGAAGCGCAGGAAGTCGACCGCCTCACGCACCTCGGATACGCCGTCGTCCAGCGTCCGCCCGCCCTCGCGCGCGATCAGGGCCACGAAACGATCGGTGTCGGATTCCAGCACATCGGCCGCGGCGCGCAGGATGCGGGCGCGACCGACGCCGCCGCGCGCGTCCCAGTCCGGTTGAGCGGCGAGCGCCGCTGCGTAGGCCGCGTCGACATCCGCTTGCGACGCCTCGCTCACGCGCGCGATCTGGCGGGAGCCGTCGGCCGGTGCGCGCATCGCCTCGCCGCCCTGCGCACGGGCCTTGCCGGAAATGATCGGCCCGACATCGGCGACGCCGGCCGCGTCGAGCCGCAAGACGGCCTGCGACAACCGCTCGCGCACGACCTTCTGGCTGAGGTCGACCCCGGCGGCGTTGCGGCGGCTGGGCCAGAACAGTTCCGGCGGCGGCGCGATGCGCGGATGGCGCGGCGTTCCGGCGGACAGTGCGGCGTAGGGATCGCTGGCGATCTGTTCCGGCGGCACGTCCTCGTCGAGAAAGGCGTGCACGAAGGAGGTGTTGGCGCCGTTCTCCAAGAGACGGCGCACCAGATAGGGAAGCAGGTCGCGGTGGGCGCCGACCGGGGCGTAGGCGCGAACCTTGCGTTCGCAGCCGGCCGCCTGATAGAGCGCCGCGCCCATGCCGTGCAGACGCTGGAACTCGAAATCCTCGCGCCTCGCCCGCGACATCATCTGCTCGATCGCAGCCAGCGTATGCGCGTTGTGCGTGGCGAATTGCGGATAGACGACGGGACCGGCGGAGATCAGTTTCGCCGCGCACGCCAGATACGAAACGTCGGTGGCGGCCTTCTGCGTGAACACTGGAAAATCCGGATGGCCTTCGACCTGCGACCGCTTGATCTCGCTGTCCCAATAGGCGCCTTTCACCAGACGCACCATCAGCCGCTGACCGCTGCGGCGCGCCAGTTCGGCGACCCAGCCGGAGACCGCTTCGCCGCGCTTCTGATAGGCCTGCAGGGCAAGCCCCAGCCCGCCCCAGCCGTCCAGGTCGGGTTCGGCGCACAGACGCTCAAGCAGGCCGAGCGAAAGCGCCAGCCGGTCCGCCTCCTCGGCGTCGAGCGTCATGTGGATGTTGGCGCGAGCGGCCTGACGCGCCAGTTCAAGGATGGCGGGATAGAGTTCGCGATGAACGCGCTCGGCCTGCGTCGCCTTGTAGGCCGGATGCAGGGCGGAGAGTTTCACCGACACGCCCGAAGCGGTTTCAGGCGTCGCGCCGGTTTTCGCCGCGCCCACCGCGCCGATGGCCGAAGCGTAGCTGTCGAAATAGCGCCGTGCGTCCGCGCGCGTGCGGGCGCCCTCGCCCAGCATGTCGAACGACGCCCCGCCAATGTCGCCCCGCCGCGCCATGCGCATCGTGCGCTCGATCGCCTCCTTGATGCTTCGCCCCATCACGAACTGGCGCCCCATGATGCGCATCGCCTGCATCATCGCGGCCCGGATCACCGGCTCGCCGGCCTCGCGCACCATGCGCGACATGAAGCCGCCCGCGTCGCGCTCGGCGTCTTCCGGCGGACGCACGATGCGCCCGGTGAGCATCAGCCCCCAGGTCGAGGCGTTGACCATCGGAGAGTGCGAACGGCCGGCATGGTCGGCCCAGTCGCCCGACGCGATCTTCTCGGCGATCAGCGCATCGGCGGTTTCCGGGTCGGGCACGCGCAGCAGGGATTCGGCCAGACACATCAGCGCCAGCCCTTCCGGGCTCGACAGTCCGAACTCCTCCAGGAAGGTTTCGATCAGCCCGGAGCGGCCCTTCTGGGCCCGCGCGGCCAGGATGATCTCGCGGGCGCGCTGCTGCACCGCGACCCGCTCGCCCTCGTCGAGCACCGGCGCGGCCAGCATCCTCGCGACCCGTGTGGGCTCGTCCGCGTATTTCCCCGCGTCAAGCGCTTCCGCCGATCCCGCCCCCATCGCCCCCGGGCTCGCCCCGGTCCGCGAAAACGTCGATTCCGCCATGTATTGCTCCACAACGACCGGGCGAACGCCCGACGCCACATTGTCACCTTACCATGGACGTAGCGCCGCAGCGCCCGCTAAGGATGTTCTGTTGTGAGTCTCCGGGCGGCGTCTCCGTCCACCAAGTTCTCGGGAACTGCGCCAAATGCGAATCATGCTCGTCACCGATGCCTGGGACCCTCAGGTCAACGGCGTTGTGCGCACCATGAAACGCGTCATCGCGGAGTGCGAGGAGATGGGTCACGAATGGGAGATCGTTTCGCCCGGCGACGGTTTCCGCACAATCCCCCTGCCGACCTATTCCGAGATCCGCCTGGCGCTGGGCGCCAAGAAGCAGATCGAGGAACGGTTCCTGGTGTTCGAGCCGGACGCCGTGCACATCGCCACCGAGGGCACGCTGGGCTGGGCCGCGCGCGCGATCTGCCTCAAGCACAAATTCCCCTACACCACCTCCTACCACACCCGTTTCCCGGAATACGTGCACGCGCGCTTCCCGTTCATTCCGCTGTGGGCAGGTACAAATATGTGCGCGACTTCCACCGCTATTCGGGCCGGGTGATGGTCGCCACCCAGTCGATGCGCGACGAGCTTGAAGCGCGCGGCTTCAAGAACATCGCTCCCTGGTCGCGCGGCGTCGACACTGACATTTTCCACTCCAGCCGGCGCAAGGACGATCGCGGTCCCTTCAAGGGGATGGCGACGCCGATCTGGATCAATGTCGGCCGCGTCGCGGTCGAAAAGAACATCGAGGCTTTCCTCAAGCTCGACCTGCCCGGCACCAAGGTGGTCGTCGGCGAAGGCCCGCAGCTCGAAGAGCTGAAGCTCAAATATCCTGACGCGGTGTTCGCCGGCGTGAAGTTCGGCGAGGAGCTGGGCGAATACTTCGCCAACGCCGACGTCTTCGTTTTTCCGAGCCTCACCGACACGTTCGGCCTCGTCATTCTCGAGGCGATGGCGGCCGGCACGCCCGTGGCGGCGTTCAACGCGCCCGGACCGCGCGACCTGATACCCGGGTCCAACGCCGGCGCCGTCGGCGACGATCTTCAGAAGGCGTGCGAGGAGGCCCTCACCATGTCGCGCGAGGACGCGCGCGCCTATGGCGAGACCTTCTCGTGGAAAGCCTGCGCGGAGCAGTTCCTCAACAATCTCGATTGCTGCCGGTGCCTGAACGCAAGCGCTTCTGGCGCCGGTTCCGTCACCTCAAGAACATTCGCAACATCCGGTTGCGCCGGCGCAAGCGGTTGCCGCCGCCGGACGGCGCGGCCTCGGACGATCAGGCTCAATCGCCCGAACTCCAGACGACCGAACCACAAACGCCCGAACCGCAGGCGACCGGCGCCGACGTCAAACACGATTGATGTCGCTGGGCAGCTGGCGGGCTGTCCGCAGGCGGTCTGCGGGTCGATAGCGCCGGACGGTCTAGTCCGGACGTTTGTCCATCACGGTCAGGGCGCGCACGCGCTCGCCGACTTCCTTGCGCATATCGGCGGGCAGCGGGATCAGCCCCTTGTCGACCAGATAGCCTTCATCGCCCCAGGCGCGCTCTGAGGTGAAGGCGTCGAGGAATTCCTCGAGCCCCGGCACGAGCGCCAGATGCGCTTTCTTCACGTAGAAATAGAGCGACCGCGAAACCTTGTAGTCGCCGCTGGCGATGGAATCGAACGTCGGCGACACGCCGGCGATGGTCGCGGCGCGGATCTTGTCCTCGTTCTGCAGCATGAAGGAGAAGCCGAAAATGCCGAGCGCCTCGGGGTTCTTGGCGAGACGCTGCACGATCGCGCCGTCGTTCTCGCCGGCGTCGATCCAGGCGCCGTCCTCGCGGATCGAGTGCGCGACTTCGGTGAAGAGGCCCTCGTCGTCAGCCTTCAGGTCGGCCAGCAGCGGGAAGGTCTCCGCGCCCGGCGCCATGGCCAGTTCGAGGAAGGCGTCGCGCGTGCCCGACGACGGCGGCGGACCGAACACCATGATCGGCAGATCCGGGAGATCGATCGAGATGTCGGACCAGCGCTTGTAGGGATTGGGCACCAGGCGCCCGTTGATCGGAACCTCGCGCGTCAGCGCAAGGAAGATCTGCTGCTTGGTGAGGTTGAACGCGGGCGCGCGCTTGGCGTTGGCCAGCACGATGCCGTCATAACCAATCGTGACCTCGATGATGTCGCTGACGCCGTTGGCGTGACAGAGATCCCATTCCGACCCCTTCATCCGACGCGACGCGTTGGTGATGTCCGGATGATTGGCGCCGACGCCGCCACAGAACAGTTTGAGCCCGGACCCCGAGCCGGTGGACTCGACGATCGGCGTCGGGAATTCAGTGGTGGCGCCGAATTGCTCGGCCACGGTCGTCGAGAACGGAAACACCGTCGAGGAGCCGACGATCCGGATCTCGCGCGCCCACGCAGGCGCGGCGGCCAGAGCAATGCCGGCCAGCATCGCGGCGAGAATGCGGAGCGATCGCCGCCCCTTCCCGATCGCTTCGCCGACCATCCTGCCGATCGCCGCCATCGACCTCTCCTGACCATGAAAATCGCACACGGGAGCGCAGCCGCCCGTCGACGCCGCATGAAGCGCGTCTCGCTTCCGGCGGTAGGCCAGAATTGCGACGATTCAATGAAGGTGGCCAGCGGCGGCTTGTCCCGCCCGCGCCGGTTTCGAACGCGGAACATCAGGCCGCGATCAGGCGGCCCACGGTCTAGGCGGCCTTGCGCACCTCACGGCCCGGCAGCGTCTCAAGGATCAACGCGGTGGCGTTCTCCAGCGGGAGCTTCTCGGGATGCACCACGCCCTTGCCGTCCAGGCGCTGAACCCAGAAACAGCCGTCGCGGTGGTGCTGCGAGTTGTTCACCTGGCCAAGCGAGTTGAACAGCGTGTTGAAGTCCTTCATGCCGTTGGGCCCGCGCACCGTCATGTCGGCGTCGACCCGCGAGATGAACCGGCACCAGAACATCACGCGATTGCCCGCGCGACGCCATTCCATCACGGTCTGACCGTTGGACTGAAGACCGTCGAGCGCCTTCTCGAACGCGATCGCGTCTTCCTCGGATTTGCAGGTGGCCCAAGTCTGGTGGGTCATCACCGGCTCGTAGGTCACGCCTTCCGGCGCGTCCATGAACGCCGCGAGTTCCTGGAAGTCGATCGGACGGTAAACGAACTTGCCGCCGATATGCTCGTAGCGGAGGTTGGCTTCCTGGCTCAGCGCCGTGGCGAAGATGATGCGCCCGCCCGGTCCGACGAGCTTCATCGCGCGCCCGACCAGCGCATCCATGTGGCGGTAGCTGTCTTCGACCGCATCGCCATAGGCTTCCATTTCAGCGGCGCTGGGCTTCACCTGATAGGCTTCCGGCTCCATGTGGCGCCAATAGCGGTGCTGGAGGTAGGCCGTCGAGTTGGCGAACACCGTCGCGAAGTCCGGGCGACGCTTGTGGTACTCGTGCTCGAAGACGTCGAACAGCAGAAGATCGAGGATCATCGCGCGGCGCCATTTCAGGTCGCGGCCAGCGGTCTTTTCCTCGGCGAGCTGGCGCACGGCCTTCATGATGGTGGACAGCGAGAGTCCGCGGCTCAGCATGAAGCGCACGAAGTCGAAAGTCAGCTTGCGGCTCGGCTTGGCGCGCTCGTTGGTGTGCTCGGTGACGTAGAACGAGACGAATTCGTGGAAGGCGCTGAACGCCGGATCGGTCGCCTTGACGCCCATCGACCACGGGTCGGGCACCAGCATCACGTCGTTGCGGTCGGTGCGCCCGTTCATGGCGCAGAACACCATCGAGGAATAGCCGCGCTCGGCCGCCACGTCCCACACGCGCTTGGCGGAGATGAGATGGCCTTCGTCCAGCTCCTTGGCGCCATGGACCGCCTCGGGCGCGCCGGTATGCAGGGTGACCCACTGCACCCACGGCTCTAGCGTCGGATCGTCCGTCCAGGTCACATGCACGTCGGACTGGCTGTGAAGTTTCTTGAAATTGGGCAGATCTCCGGCCGCCATCATGCGGTCGAGAACGGGCGGGCACAGCTCGTTGAGTTCCAGCATGATGACCGGCGAGTCGCCGGTTGAGCGAACAGTCATTACGCAATCCCCATCCAGTTGAACCGGCGCCAGCATCCCCGGTAACTTGGCCCAGCAAGTAATTTGGACACTAGCACTCCAACCTTTGAAGTGTCGACCAAATGACCTGGGACACAAAGCGTCCCAGTTCATCCTGACGCCCTCCGGAGCAGGCGTGTCCCAAGATGGACGGGAGCCGGGCGCCGGACGGTCGCCTTGCGGAAGGATACAAGTCCGGCGCCACGGGGCCGCGCACGGGCTGCGGCCCGTGCGCGCGCGGCGGGCTAGCGCACCGGTTCTCCGCGCGCGTCGACCACCGTGACCTCGCCCAGATTGAGGGAACGAACGTCCGCCTCGATCTTGGACAGGTCGCCCACGATCACCCACACCAGGTTCTGGTCAGGCAGCAGCTCTTTGGCGGTCTTGCGAACGTCGTCCAGCGTCACCTGCCGCAGATAGGTCGGCGCGTTGGCGTAATGGTCCGCCGAAAGGCCGAACTGGGCGATGTCGTAGAGCGTGCCCGCGACCTGGGAGCCGGTTTCATAGCGGCTGGAGAGACCGAGGACCTCGTTGGTCTTGGCCTCATCCAGCTCCTTGGCGGTCGGCGGCCGCGAGCCGACCACATCGGTCAGCTCCTTGCGCAGCTCCTGCAGCGCGCCCTTCGTGGCGTCGGTCTGGACCGGAGCGCTGACCATGAAGGAGCGCGGACCGACGCCGCCCGAAACCGAAGTCCGGGCGCCGTAGGACCAGCCCTTGTCCTCGCGCAGGTTCATGTTGACGCGACTGGTGAAGTTGCCGCCGAACAGGTCGTTGAACATGCCGATGCGGTAGTCTTCTTCAGGATTGCGCGGCGGCAGCGGCGCGCCCACCCGGATCACCGACTGCAGCGAACCGGGCCGGTCGACCAGGAACACTTTCGGCGCCGGCGGACGCGGAACCGTCGGCGCGTCCAGCCGCTGACCGGGCGCGGGCGCCCAATCGGCGAACTTGGCCTCGAGCTTCGGCTTGATCTCCTCCAGCGTGGTGTCGCCGACCACGATCAGCGTGGCGTTGTTGGGGCCGAACCAGCGCTTGTGGAACGCCTCGATGTCCTCGCGGGTGATGGCCTCGACCGATTCCGGCGTCTGTATCCGGCCGAACGGATGGTCGGCGCCCCACAGCTCGCGGCTCATCACGATCGACGCGATCGAGTTGGGCTGCGTCAGCGACTGGCGAACGCCCTGCACCTGCTGCGCCTGGAGACGCTTGAAGTCGGTTTCGCGGAAGGCCGGATGACGGATCACGTCCGCGAAGATGTCGAGGACCGGGTCGAGCGTCGCGGTCAGCGAGGACATGCTGACGGTGGCGGTCTGCCCGCCCCCGCCCGCGCCGATCGAGGCGCCGAGCAGGTCGAGCTTGTCGGCGATCTCAAGTCCGGTGAGGCTTTCGGTTCCCTCGTCGAGCAGCGAGACCGTCAGCGGCCCGACGCCTTCGGTGATCGACGCGAAGTCCGCCGGATAGCCCGTGTTCAGGAGCAGGTTGACGTTGACCAGCGGCGCATCGTGGCGTTCGGCCAGATACACCTTCATGCCGTTCGACAGCGTGGTGGTGGTGAAGTCGGGGAAACCCGCGTCGGCGACCGTGGCCGGCTTGGGCATGGCCGAACGGTCGACCGCCGGCGCGAACGCCTTGGGATCTCCGAACGGCAGGACTTCGAGCGTGTAGGAGCCTTTGGTCAGCCATTTGCGGCCGGCTTCGGCGGCGAGCTGGGGCGTGGCGGCCTTGAGGCGGTTCAGCGACGCCTTCCATTCGTCGGCGTCGCCCCGGAAGGTCTCCCACGTCGCCAGCAGGCTGGCCTTGGACGGCGCGCGCTCCATGGTGTCGACCATGCCGCGGATCGTGCCGACCTGGAGCTTCTCGATCTCGGCCTGGGTGGGCCCTTCGGCCAGCAGCTTCGCCAGCTCCTCGTCGACGACCTTTTCGATATAGCCGATGTCGGCGTCGGGCTTGGCGCTGACCACGATCTGGAACTGACCGGACAGTTCGCGCTGGCTGTTGAAGGCCGAGACGCCGGTGGCGATCTGCTCGTCATGCACCAGACGTTTGGTCAGCCGCGCATTCTTGTCGCCGGCCAGCGCCGAGGCGACCACATCCAGCAATTCGCCGTCGGGGTGGCCAAGCTCGGGCACGTTCCAGACGCGGTAGACGCGCGGGGTCGCGACGCGATCATACATCACCTCGCGCTGGTCGGTCTCCATGACCGGCGTCCAAGCCTTGGCGTGCGAAACCGGCGAGCCCGGCGGGATCTCGCCGAAGTACTTCTCGACCTTGGCTTTCGCCTCTTCCGGAGTGATGTCGCCGGCGATCACCAGGACGGCGTTCGACGGCCCGTACCAGGTCTTGAACCAGTCCTGCACGTCGGCCAGCGTCGCCGCGTTGAGATCCTCCATCGAACCGATCACGGTGTGGCCGTAGGGGTGCGCCTCCGGATAGGTCGCCGCCACCATGTGGTTGTAGACTTGGCCGTAGGGCTGGTTCTCGCCCTGGCGCTTTTCGTTCTGGACGACGCCGCGCTGCTCGTCGAGCCGCGCCTGATCGACCGCGCCGAGCAGATAGCCCATGCGATCGGACTCCAGCCACAGGATGGAATCGATCGCTTCCTTGGGGACGGTCTCGAAATAATTGGTGCGGTCGGTGTTGGTGGTGCCGTTCATGTTGGTGGCGCCGACCTGCTGCGTCGCCTTGAAGAAGTCGTCGTTGAAGTTTTCCGAGCCGTTGAACATCAGGTGTTCGAACAGGTGCGCGAAGCCCGAACGCCCCTTGGGCTCGGCGGCCGAGCCGACATGGTACCAGATGTGGAAGGTGACGGTCGGCGTCTTGGCGTCCTGATGCACAAGAAGCGTCAGACCGTTGTCGAGCACATATCTGGTGTAGGGAATTTCGAGGTCCATCGCCTTGATGTCGGCGATGGTCTGCGAGGACGCAGCCGGGACGGCCGCAGCGGCGGCGACCGCCGGGGACGCGCCGGCCGCGGGCCCCTCCTGGGCGGGCGTCGCGCAGGCCGCAAGCGACAGCGCCAGAACCGACCCAAGACAGGCGGCCCGGGTCAGCGTGAGCCGGCTGGCGGAAAGGGCAAATCGTTTCGTCATTCGGGCGGCTCCTGCAGCAAGTCTCTGTCCAGACCGCTCTTGCCACCTCAACCGCTCATCCGCCATCGGCCTACAGCGGAAAAACTGTCTCAGCCCGGCTCACCAATGCGCGAGGAGAGATTTTGCGCCGCCGCAAAAATGCGTCCCACCCGCAACTCATTATTTACACCGCGACCCTATGGCCCTATATCGCGCTTGCCGGCGGACATCGGCTCGAGGCTCTGCGCCTTGATTCCACGTGGCGTCTGAACTTTCCTTACGGGGTTTGGATGACGTGTGCGGGTTGAGAGGCAGACTTAAACGAGACGAAGGCCCGTACTAACGCCGGATTGGGTTTCAACAATTGCAGGGGTGTACGTGAATTGTTCACGTTTCATACGCCCCTGGACCTGGTCCGGGAACGACTCCCAGAAAAGCCGGTCGCGTGCGTGCGGCCGGAGCGGGTGTCACTAGCGGCTAATTGGTTCAGGGATAACTTTCCGGGCGAAGTGCTCTACGCCGTGAAGGCGAACCCTTCGCTATGGGCGCTCGACGCGATCTACGCCGCCGGTCTCCGGTGGTTCGATGTCGCGTCCGAGGCCGAAATCGAGCTGATCGCGTCCCGCTACAAGGACGCGACGCTGGCCTTCATGCATCCGGTGAAATCGCGCAAGGCGATCGAGCGGGCCTACTTCAAGTACGGGGTGCGGATCTTCGCGCTCGACTGCGAGGAAGAGCTCGACAAGATCGTCGAGGCGACCAAGGGCGCGCAGGACCTGACGCTGGTCGTGCGCCTCGCCGTGTCGAACTCGGAAGCGGGCTACGCCCTTTCCGGCAAGTTCGGCGTGCACCGCGAACGTGCGCCCATGCTTCTGCAGCGCGCCCGTCAGCACGCCAACGAGCTGGGCGTCTCCTTCCACGTCGGTTCGCAGTGCATGAACCCCTCGGCCTATCGCGACGCGATGGAGCTGGCTTCGAGCGTGATCCTCGAGGCGGCGGTCACGCTCGACATCGTCGATGTCGGCGGCGGCTTCCCGTCCGCCTATCCGGGCATGACGCCTCCGGACCTGTCGCTCTACCTCTCGGTCATCCGGGAAGTGTTCGAGGACATGCCGGTCGTCATGAACGCCGACCTGTGGTGCGAGCCGGGCCGTGCGCTGGTCGCCGAGTCCACCTCCATTCTCGCCCGCGTCGAGCTGGCGAAGGACGGCGCGCTTTATCTGAACGACGGCTCCTACGGGAACCTGTTCGATGCGGCGCACTGCAAATGGCCGTTCCCGGTGAAAGCTCACCGCGCGGACGGCGTGTTCGAAGGCGAGGACGTGGGCTTCAAGCTCTACGGCCCGACCTGCGACTCGCTGGACGCCATGGATGGCCCGTTCGTGCTGCCGTCCGACATTCGCGAAGGCGATTACATCGAGATCGGCATGCTCGGCGCCTACGGCGTCGCCATGCAGACCCGCTTCAACGGCTATGGCGAGACCGAGACCATGAAGGTCGAGGACGCGCCGTGGACTTCGATGTACGGCGAGATCATCCCGCCGGCGTCCAACGTGGTGCGCTTCCCCCGCAAGCGCCGCGTTCGCGCCCGCTAGGCTCTCTCACGCACGCCGACGCAAGTTGAACCCAATCGAGGGGCCGGATCCGCAAGGGTCCGGCCCTTTCCTTTGCGGTTGGCCCGCAGCCTCAAAACGGGTTCTCGGAATAGCCCTGCTGAGCGAGCAGCGCGTGGGCGGTCATC
Organism: Hyphomonadaceae bacterium; assembly: GCA_041398225.1. Classification (GTDB taxonomy): domain Bacteria; phylum Pseudomonadota; class Alphaproteobacteria; order Caulobacterales; family Hyphomonadaceae; genus JAWKVD01. The sequence goes on from JAWKVD010000005.1 coordinate 82,136, forward strand.
GCGGACAACGCCATCTCGACGCCCGGAACCAGCTGGCCCTTGGTGTAGCCCTGCGCGGCGGCGGCCTGGCCGCAGACCTCGAACTTCACTCCGGCGTCCATCAACGCCTTCACCAGCCCGGCATTGGCGTTGTCCTCCCCGGATGTCTCCCGCTTGAGATCGCCGATGGCGCCGCCGTGCACGACGATGACGAGATGCATGCGTTCGGCCGGCACGCCCGCCTTGCCATGCATGTTCAGGAACCGCGCGACCGATTCAAAGCCGCGATTGAGCTGGCCCGGCTCGGCCGCCTTCGCGACGTCGAACGCAACCTTGAACTCGACGCCCTGCGGGAGCGGAATGTCGGTTTCGACGTCGAACGTCTTGCCATAGTCGGCGATGATCGGGCCGGTCGTCGCCGTGGGCGGCGTCTGCGCGCAGGCGGCGGTCGCGCATCCCGCCCACAGGACGGACGCCAGCAACGCTGTACGAATTGGGGCGCGGATCATGTCGCTTTCCTTCCAGACTGGGCGGCGCATCGCATCTGGAGGCGCCGCGTTGCGCGGGGGAGCATCGGCCTCGCCGGAGCGACGAGCAAGCCTATTCGGCGCCGAGGCGGCGGGCGAAATCCTGATACCCGAAACGCTGAACCACCTCGTAGCGGCCGTCGGCGTGCAGCATCGCAAGATCCGGCAACGGCACGCCGTTGAACGTGGTGTTCTTGACGAAGGAGTACTGCGCCATGTCCGTGAACACGACGCGATCGCCCGGCTTCAGCGGCTGGTCGAACGAATACTCGCCGATCACATCGCCGGTCATGCAGGTCTTGCCGGCGAAGATATAGGTGTGCGCCTTCTCCCCCGGTTGCCCGGAGCCTACCACCATCGGCCGGTAGGGAACCTCCAGAACGTCCGGCATGTGGCACGAGGCCGAAGCGTCGAGGATCGCGATCTCGGCGCCGTTGCGATGAATGTCGATCACGGTCGCGATCAGGTAGCCGGCGTCCACGACCAGTCCGCCGCCCGGTTCGATATAGGTCTCGACGTTGAACTCGCGCCGGAACGCCGCCAGCGCGCGGATCAGCGCCTCGACGTCATAGCCTTCCTTGTTGAGGAAATGTCCGCCGCCGAAATTGACCGCCTGAACCTTTCGGATGTGATCGCCGAAATGCTTCGCGACATGCTCGATCAGCCCGACCGAGCCTTCATGGCGGCTCTCGCACAGAGCATGGGCGTGCAGCGTGTGAACGCGGCTCCAGTCGACATCCGCAAGCGCGCCGGCGACCTCGCCGAAGCGCGAGTTGGGCGCGCACGGATCGTAGAGGGCGCCGCCAAGCGTGGCATTGGAGTAACCGGGATTGATGCGCAGGCCGATGCGCTGACCCTGCGCCTCGATCTGCGCGGCGTGCAGCGTCAACTGGCGCGCGGAGTTGACGTAGACATCATCCGCGACGCCGGCCAGCTCCGACAACTCCGCGGCGGTCCAGGCGGGGTTGTAGGCGTGAACTTCCTTGCCGGCGCCCGGCGCAAATGTCTCCTTCGCCAGCCTGGCTTCGTAGACGCCGCTGGCCGTGGTGCCGTCCAGACAGGACGCCATCGCCGGAAACGCGGCCGGCATGGCGAACGCCTTCGTGGCCAGCAGGACCTTCGCGCCTGCTTCCTTGCGGATGCGGTCGGCGGTCCGCGCATTGGCCGCGAGCTTCGCTTCATTCATCACATAGGCGGGCGTAGCGGCGTCGGCCGGGATCTTCACAACGGTCACGTTCGCGTCTCCATCAAGGCCCGCACATATAGGCGCAGCCGCGCCGCAGACCTAGACCTGTCGTCCGCGCCCTACTTCGCCTTGCGCACCGGACCGCGGCGCGCCCGTTTCGGCTTTACCGACGCCATGCGAGCGGCATGCGCCTCGGCCAGACGTCCCTTCAGGGTGGCGTCGTCTATCACGTCCATCCGCACGAGGATGGACGGCCAGTTCCGGAAGTGATCGGTATCGAAATAGATGTCCGGCGCCGCCTCGCAGAGCATCTCCTTCAGCTCCAGCGGACAATGCACGGCCAGCGCGCCCGGCTCGCGGCAGACATTGGCGAACGCCTTGCCGCCAGCCTTCAAGGACGGATAGCCCCAATGGCTCTCGACGGTGATCCCTTCAAGATCCTTGGTGAGCTTCAGCGCCCGCTTGATCATCGGCGGCAGCGTCGTCATGTCGATGGGCGCTTTGGCCGGTCTGCTCGCGGACTTCTTGGCGGACTTACTGACCGTCGTCTTTTTCGCCGCTTTCCGAGCCGGCGTTGTCGCCGCCTTCGCCATCTTCATGTCTCCCAGCGAGCGGACCGCGCAACGTGCCCTGGCTGAAGCAGATACGCCACCGGCCCTTCTCCCATCGCCAAAGCGATGAGCGGTTGGCGACATCCTCGCCGCCATCTGCGTTGCGCACAATGCTGACGTAAGTGACCTGCGCCAGCCGGTCGGCCAGCATGCGCGCGCGAAATTCGGGAAACGGCAAGACGCAATCGATAGGAAGGGGATCCGCCGCGATCAGTTCGGCGCGCGACCAGATGCGGCCGGAGCGACCGAATTCGAAGAAATCATCCGCGAACACCGTCTCGCAGTATGCCCGGTCGAAGCGGGTTTCCGCGCGCCAGAGCGTTTCTTCGAGCGCACGGAGTCGCGCGGGCGTCAGGAGGGTGGGGCGCAGCCCGCTCAGCAACCTCGCGCTCAGCGCACTGAGCGCGACGGACAGGAGAAACACTACGACGTAGGGCATTTGGACGTTGGAATGCGTTGGGCTGTCGCCAGGAAAAACACCCAGAAAGGGAAGCTGGCAGAGCGCCGCCAGCACCACGGCGGAGACGATCAGATCAATCCGTAAGAAATGGAGCCGGATCGCCGCCAGCCAATAGAAGGTGAAACCGGCCAGCACAATTGCACCTTGAAAGACTGGCGGGCTGAACATCATGGCCGTGAGCATGACCACGACATTCACCAACACCGTCAACGCGAGCGCAATAGAAAGCAGGATCTTCATTGCATCCGCCCCTCCCTAAATGCCGCGCCGTCCAGCCGGTGCGCCCAGCTATCCCCGGCGCGCGGCCTCGATGGCGGCGACGTCGATCTTGTGCATGGTCATCATGGCTTCGAACGCGCGCTTGGCTTCGTCGCCGCCGGCGGCGAGCGCCTCTGTGAGGACGCGGGGCGTGATCTGCCAGTTGAGACCCCACTTGTCCTTGCACCAGCCACAGGCGCTTTCCCGTCCGCCGTTTCCGACGATGGCGTTCCAATAACGGTCGGTTTCTTCCTGATCGTCGGTCGCGATCTGGAACGAGAAGGCCTCGGTGTGCGGGAAGTTCGGTCCGCCATTGAGACCGAGGCAGGGAATGCCGGCGACTGTGAACTCAACGGTCAGCACATTCCCCTGTTTGCCGTCGGGATAGTCGCCGGGCGCGCGATGCACCGCCCCGACATGGCTGTCGGGAAAGACCTGAGCGTAGAAGCGGGCGGCCTCTTCGGCGTCGCCGTCATACCAAAGGCAAATCGTGTTCTTGTTCATGAGCGTTCCCCCGATTTCAGAGTGTGTGACGGCTAGGTGTTGACGGCGAACAGGTCCGCCTGATCGTCAGCGGCGATCTCCTTCATTTCCCACGGCAGGCCCTGCTTGCCGATCTCGTCCATGAAGGGCCGGGACGGGAATTGCTCGACATTGAAGACGCCGCCTCTGGCGCCGCCCGGCGGGGTCCACTCGCCCCGGAACAACATCATCGCGCCGACGACCGGAGGCACGCCCGTTGTGTAGGAGACGGCCTGGGCCTTCACTTCCTTGTAGGCCTCGGCGTGATCCGAGACGTTCCAGATGAAGGCGATCTTGTCCTTGCCGTCCTTCTTGCCCCGGAAGATGCAGCCGATCGACGTCTTGCCGGTGTAGTTCTCGCCCAGCGAGGACGGCGGCGGCAACAGGTCCTTCAGGAACTCCATCGGGATGATCGGCACGCCCTTGTGCATGACCGGATCGATGCGGGTCATGCCGATGCCCGTGAGCACGTCGAGGTGCTTGATGTAGTTGTCGCCGAAGGTCATCCAGAAGCGGATCTGCTTGAGCCCCTTGATGTGACGGACCAGGCTTTCCTCCTCCTCGTGATAGATGAGGTAGGATTTGCGCGGGCCGACTTGCGGGTAGTCGACCATGCAGTTGATCGACAGCGGATCGATCTCGATCCACTCCCCTTCTTTCCAGTATTTGCCGCGTTGGGTGACTTCGCGGAGGTTGATCTCCGGGTTGAAGTTGGTGGCGAAGCCCTGACCGTGATCGCCGGCGTTGCAGTCCACGATGTCGATGTAGGCGATCTCGTCGAAGAGATGCTCCTGCGCATAGGCGCAATAGATGTTGGACTGTCCGGGATCGAAGCCGCAGCCCAGGACCGCCATGATCCCCTTCTCCGCATACTTCTCGTGATAGGGCCACTGGTATTCGTAGGTGAAGCGCGCTTCCTCGCGCGGTTCGTAATTGGCGGTGTCCATGTAGTGCACGCCGGCCTCAAGACAGGCGTCCATGATCGGCAGATCCTGGTAGGGCAGCGCCATGTTGATGACGAGATGAGGCTTCACCTTCTCGATCAGCGCGACGGTGGCGGCGACGTCGTCGGCGTCGACCTGCGCGATCTCGATCGGCGTCTTGCACAGCTTCTGGACCTTCTCGCAGCTTTCCAGCCGGCGCGAAGCCAGCGTGATGTGCTTGAACACGTCGCGGTTCATCGCGCACTTCTGCGCCGTAACCGATCCGGCGGCGCCCGCCCCGATGATGAGAACGCTGTCCATGCCGGTGTCGGCCATCGCCAAAGCTCCAGATTGAGTTCGTTCCGTGCGGCGATCCTCCGCCGCGCCCGCAGACCCCGCGAACCGCGTGTCCTGAGGCGTTCACTAGCATCGCCCCCGGGGCGCGCAAGCGCCTGCGTGCGGCGGGCGGGCGACGCTGCGTCCATCGGAACCGTCGCCCCTTGAGCCCGGCCGGCCGGGCCGCATATCCTGCCGCGTGTCGAAACGAGGACGCGGAATGAAGCTTGCGGCGGTCTGCATCTTCCTGCTGGGCGCTTACTATCAGCTCACCCAGTGGGCCGATCTGTTTCCCTGGAACAATATTCGGGACGGCGGGCAGCCGGTGCTGCTCATCGCCGTCATCGGCGTACTCTCCGTGGTGCTGGCCGTGATTTTGTGGCTGGGCTGGAAGGAAGGCGCTTTCGCCGCCGTCATGGGGCTCGGCGTGTGGGGCTGGTTCGAGTTCCAGCAATGGTGGGCGCCCTGGTTCGGCGGCGCCACGCCGGAATGGACCCGCCAGTACGAAGCGCGCTTCGCGGACACCGTACACTGGATCGGCGCTTCGGAAGGCTCGCCCTCGCCGGACGCGAACCATATTGTCCTGCATGTCCTGATCGCGGTGGCGCTGTTCGCGTCATTGTCCGGACTTGTGGCCCGACGCTCGATCTGAGCGGATTGCGCTCCTGTCAGCTTTCGGTGAGCGACGCCTCGCACGCCCTTGCCCGGTTCAGCCGGGCGTGATTCCCTCAACTCAAAGACAAAGGAAAGGGCGCGACCATGATCGGCTACACAACCATCGGCACCAACGACCTTCAAAAGGCGCTTGGTTTCTACGACGCACTGTTCGCGGATATGGGCGGTCGCCGCGTGATGGAAATGCCCAACGGAAACACGCTCTACGGCTTCGCCAAGGGAGCCATGTTCGGCGTGTTCCAGCCCTATGACGGCCAGACGCAGGCTTGCGGAAACGGCAACATGATCGCGCTGGCCGCGGGTTCGCAGGAGAATGTCGACAAGCTGCACGCAAAGGCCCTCTCGCTGGGCGGAGCGGACGAAGGCGCGCCCGGAGATCGCGGCGGCGGGTTCTATGGCGCGTATTTCCGTGATCTCGATGGCAACAAGCTCGCGCTATATCATTTGGGATAGGGCGTAACCGCGCCGCGTCCCGGACCGCTTGGCGAGGGACGCGGGCGAAGCGCCCGACGGCATGTCATCCGGTTCAACGATGTGATGCGCGCCCGGGTCGTTCCTCTGGTCCGGCCGGGGCGCAAACCGGATGGGACGTATCGAACATGCCTTTGCACGCCCAGATCCTCTGCATCGGCGGAAACGTCGTCTTCGCCATGTTCTTTCTGTTCGCGACCGGCCAGTTGCTCGACCAACACCAGACCGGGCCCGCTTTCCTGACGCTGGTGTTGATGGGGGCCGCAATCTACAGCGCCTGGGTGCTCAACAAGTATCGTCGGGCATTGCGGCGCGAGCGGCCGGACGCGAACGAGCGCGACTGAGGACCACGATTGAGGGATCAATCAGGGGCGGCCGACGCCGATCAGTCCGGTTTCCAGACGGCGGACCAGCGCTCGCTGTTCATCGGTCGGCGGGCCGTCGATTTCCGCAACGGCGCGGGCCATATCCGTTAGCGCCGCTTTCTCCTCGGTTTTCAGCGTTCCGGCCCAGAGCGGCAACAAGCGGCACATGAGCGTGTCCGTATCCGGCACGAGGCCGCCGACTTCGTGCGCAACTCTCAGCGCCTCCGCGCAATCCGTCTCGGACATGTCGCAAACGGACCCAAGCCGGTCGCAGATCGCGGCCTCGGTCTTGCGGTCAACGGCCCCTTTCAGGGCGGCCAGGCGATAAAGCAGGACGGCGGTGGCCGCGCCCGCATTTTCAATCCGGGCTGGACGTTTTCTGGCGAAGCGGAGTGTCGGGGAATGGCGGGCGTTGCGGCGCGAGGCCCGAAGCAGGTCTCGGCTCGATCCGCCGTCGTCGAGCGGCGCGCGTCGCGCCCTCTTCCACCAGACCGCGGCGTCCGGAAGGACAGTGACAAAACGACCGATGAATCCCATGCCCCCTCCCTGCGGCGAGGCTGACACTTCGAGAGTGAACAACTCAACGGCGCGCATAGAGCGGTGTCAAATGAACTCGGCAAACCGCGTTCAAACGCCGCGCATAGGAAGGCGATCCGCGCGCCCTGCACGGCATCCTGAGAACGTCACAAACAGGCTGAGAGCGGTCTAGCCGCCAGCCATGGCGCCTTGTTTGCGCGCCAGCGCATCCAGCGCAGACCGTGCTTCGGCGTCGCCGCCGGAACGTTCGGCGCGCTGTTCGCCGTCCGCCTCATCGCCGGGACGACGACGCCCGCGACGGCGACGGCTGCGACCTTCGCCGCGTTCGGCGGCCGGCTGCGCTTCCGCACCGGCTTCAGCGTCTTCGGCGTCGGCTTCTTCGCTGGCTTCGACGTCCTCGTCGGCGCTATCGCCGCCGCGCGTCTCCACCGAGGCTTCCTCGCCGCGATCGTCGGAGCCGTTGGCCCCTGATTGCGCGTCCTGCAGCTGCGGCAGCCGATCCTTCGGCATGGTCGCCGCCATGATGCGGAAGTAGTGCTCCGCGTGCTGCAGATAGTTCTCGGACTTCACCCGGTCGCCAGCCGACTGGGCGTCGCGAGAGTACTGCATGTACTTCTCGTAGATCTGGGCTGCCGTACCCCGGATTTTGACGTCCGGTCCGTTGCTCTCCAGAGACCTGTTGCCTGGATTGCCGCCGCCGCCACCCGGCTTACGGCCGCGTCCCCGCTGACGCTTCATGAAACCATCCTGTTGTTTCAAGACATGCGCCCAGATGACATGCTATCAAATGGGCTGCCCACACTCGGGCGGGTTGGTTTCTGCAAATTCACAGAAACAGGGTTCGCTGGGGCCTAGGTCTCGGGACCCAAGGTTTCTGGACCAAGGTAGTCGCCGCCTGCTGAACCGGTGCACCTGTCTAGCCTGTTTGCCCGCCTCCGCCAAGGCTTTTCATGAGTCGCCGCGCCTATCCAGCCCGTTGACGATCCCGAACCCGGCCCTGAACCCGACGCTGCGCCGATATCAACCGGTTTCGCCCGTTTGCGCCGAAATCATGCGCAGATGACCGGCCAGATCCGCCGTCCTGGCGATCAAGGTTAATCCGGCCCCGACGAAGAGGGTCGAGACCGCATCGGCCTGCCCCGCGCCGATTTCGACCGCCAGCCGACCGCCCGGGACCAGAAGCGCGCCGGCCAGGCCGGCGATCGCGCGATAGGGGGCCAGACCGTCCGGTCCGCCGTCCAGAGCCAGAAGCGGGTCATGCTCGCGGACCTCCCGGTCCAGTCCGGCGATCTCGCTGCTGGGGATATAGGGCGGGTTGGAGACCACGATATCGAACGGCCCCGGCGCGGCGTCCCATCCGCCCGCGACGAAGACGGCCCGCTCGCCGACGCCAAGGCGTTCGGCGTTCCGGCTGGCCATGGCGAGCGCAGCTGGCGAAAGATCGACGCCCACACCCTGCACGTCAGGCCGTTCGGCCAGAACGGAACAGATGATCGCGCCCGATCCCGTGCCCAGATCCAGCAGCCGCCCGCCGGGCGGGAGATGCTTCGTCGCGAACTCGACCAGAAGCTCCGTTTCCGGGCGCGGGTCCAGCACGGCGTCGCTGACCTCGAACCTGCGGCCGTAGAATTCCTTCCAGCCGCGAATGCGCGAAACCGGTTCGCCGGACAGTCGCCGCGTCACGGCGTCTTCGAAGACCGTCAGCGCGGCGCCGTCGACGGCGTCCATGTCACGTCCGATGACCTCGACCGGATCGACGCCAAGCGCATGCGCCAACAGGAGACGCGCCTCGCGCGGCGCGTTCTCGACGCCGCCCGCAGACAAACGTTGCGCCGCTTCGCGCATCACGTCCCGCCATGTGCAGTGAAGGCTCATCTTCGTGCGCCGCCGCGCATCACGCCCCGGCCTGCTCCATCGCGGCCAGACGCTGGGCCTGATCCTCGGCGATCAGCGCATCGACCAGCTCGCCCAGCGCATCGCCGGCGAGGATTTCGGGCAGTTTGTGCAGCGTGAGGTTGATGCGGTGGTCGGTCACGCGGCCCTGCGGAAAGTTGTAGGTGCGGATGCGTTCCGAGCGATCGCCGGACCCGACCTGGCTTTTGCGGGCCTCGGACCGCGCTGCGTCCTTCTCCTCGCGCTCCTTCTCGTAGAGGCGGATCTTCAGCGCTTCCATCGCCTTGCGCCGGTTCTCGTGTTGCGACTTCTCCGACGACGTCACCACGATGCCGGTCGGAAGGTGGGTGATGCGCACCGCCGAGTCCGTCTTGTTGACGTGCTGACCGCCCGCGCCGGACGACCGATAGGTGTCGATGCGGATGTCCTGATCGCGCACGTCGATGTTCACTTCTTCCGGCGCGGGCAGGATCGCCACGGTCGCCGCCGAGGTGTGGATACGCCCCTGCGCTTCGGTCGCCGGCACGCGCTGCACGCGGTGCACGCCGCTTTCGAACTTCATCCGCCCGAACACGCCCGCGCCGGTGATGTTGGCGACAATCTCCTTATAGCCGCCCATCTCGCCCTCGGTGGCCGAAACCACCTCCATCTGCCAGCCGCGCGTCTGTGCGTAGCGTTGATACATGCGAAAGAGATCGCCGGCGAACAGCGCCGCCTCGTCCCCGCCGGTGCCGGCGCGCACCTCCAGCATGGCGCTGGCGTCGTCATCCTCGTCCTTCGGCAGCAGCATCAGCTGCATGTCGCGCTCGATCTCGGGCAGACGCTCGCGCAGATCGGCGCGCTCTTCCTCCGCCATCGCCACGAGTTCCCGGTCGGCGCCGGGGTCCTCCATCATGGCCTCGGCCTCGGCGAGCTGCGAACGCAGACCCATCACCTCGCGCGCCTTGTCGGCCACCGGCTTCAGCTCGGAATGTTCGCGGGAAAGAGACACGATCTCCTTCGGGTCGCTGGCCGCGCCCATGCGCGCTTCGACCTGATCGAAACGATCCAGGAGCTGGCGGAGACGGGATTCGGAAACGGCGGCCATTTCAATGCAGTTCGGTCGACTTGGGGGCGGGAAGCCCGGCGCGGCGCGCCGGACCGCCCGATATGGGCCGGAACGCGCCCAAGGTCCAGCCGGGGAGCTTTCGGTTGTCGAATAACTGACATGAAACTACGGCATGGTCCGCCGGTTCGCGCCGGGGGACACAGCTCCGGCCTTCCCGCGCGCCGCAACCGCCCCGAAAGCGGCGATCAACAAACAAGTCTCCAAGGACGCATAATGGCCGCCCTTCCTGTTCGCATGTCCGCTCTTGTGTCCGCCCTTCTGGCTTCGGCCTGCGCCTCGGGCGTCGATACGGCGATGCTGCCGCCCGAGGGCGTCGCCATCGTTCCGGCCTATGCGGAGACCGCCGCTGTCGCCTCGAACAATGACGCGGCCGACGACCCGGCGATCTGGGTGAACCAGGCCGCCCCCGACGCCAGCCTCGTGTTCGGAACCGACAAGCAGTCCGGTCTATACATTTTCGACCTTTCCGGCGCGAAGAAACAATTCCTGCCCGCCGGCAAGCTCAACAATGTCGACATCCGGCAGAACATCCGGATCGGCGGCTTCGCCGGAGACCTCGCCGCGGCCTCCAACCGGTCGGACGACACCGTCACCTTCTTCGCGATCGATCCCGCGACCGGACAAACGGCGGAGCTGGCGCGCCTGCCTACCGAAGTGGTCGAACCCTACGGCTTCTGCCTTGGCTATTATGCCGGGGCGGCGCACGCCATCGTCACCTACAAGGACGGACTTGTGCAAGACTGGGCGGTGACGAGCCTCGCGGGCGGCGCCGTTCAGGCGAAACTCGGCAAGGGCTGGAAATTCGAAACCCAGCTCGAGGGCTGCTCGGTCGACGAAACCAACGGCTATATCTTCATCGGTGAAGAGGACCGGGGCGTCTGGAAGGCCGCGCTGGACGGCTCGACCCCGCCCCAACTGATCGACACGACGGGATCGGAAACCGGCCTCACCGCCGACGTGGAAGGCATCGGCCTATGGGTGAAGCCCGACGGCGAGGGATATGTCGTGGTCTCCTCGCAAGGCTCCTCGACCTTCAACGTCTATCAGTTGAAGTCGCCCAACAGGTTCGTCGGTCGCTTTGGCGTCGAATTCGGCGAAGACATCGTGACCGGAACGGACGGCGTGGACGTGGTGTCCGTCCCCATGGGCGCCAACCTGCCCAAAGGTCTGTTCGTGACCCAGGACGACATCAATTCGCATCCCGACGCGCCGCAAAACTTCAAGTTTGTCGACTGGCGCGAAATCGAGAAAGCGCTGGAGACGAAATAGCGCTCGCTAGTATCCGAACAGGTTCAGCACATTTCTGACGGCGATCACCATCAGGACGATGCTGGAAGCGGAGAAGATCGCAAATCGCACCGGAACGAAGTTCACGGTGCACTGCACGATCGAATGCAGAACACGCAGACCGACATATCCCCACGCCAGACCGACATTGAGCGGGTCCATCACGCCGACTAGGTGCGAATAGATCGCCAGCGCATAGAAGGTCGTGGGCTGTTCGTGCAGGTGGTTGTAGTTGTCGGCGATCTGTTGAACGGAGACCGGAAGCGCCTCCATGTCGGCCTTGCGCTTGACCCTGGCCGGGTTGATCCCGGCCTTGCTCATGGCGGGAATCCGCGTGGCGTACATCCAGATCCAGATGACGAACGTCCACACAGCCATCGCCAGCACTGGCGTCATCATCGAATTCAGCATTCCAACCTCCCGGCCCGGCGGCTCGTTCGCCGCTCGGTTTTGTTCCCTTGCGGGGCTTGGCCCACGCTAGCCAATCCGCACCGCCGATTTCCAGAAAAATCAGCTTGATAGGATTCAGAACCAATGCGGTGCGCGGCGATCTCAGCCTAGCTTTCAGTGCGCGGCCTGCAACGCCTCAGGCGCGGGAAGCGTCTGGTCGAGCCAATCCAGCATGTAATCCCAGTCCTCGACGCGCACGCCGTGCCCGCCGCCCCGGATGAAGAAGTCGATCCGGCCATGGCGGGTCTGGTCTCGCATCCCCGTTTGCGTGAGCCCTTCGACGCCGAACAACCGGTAGACGGGGTCTGCGCCGACGGCGGCGCGGTAACCGCCATTCGGATCGGACCAAACGTCCTTCCAGCCATTGCCCAGCAGCAGCGGACGCGGCGCCACCAGCGCGATCAGCTGATGCTGGTCGACCGGGATATCTTCTTCGCGCTTGGCGTAGCCCGCATAGGCGGGCGCGAACCAATAGGGATAGGCTTTGGTGATCTGCTTGACGCTCTCGCCCGCATAGCTGCGCGTCAGGGTCGCCCCGCCCTTGCCGGCCTGCAACGGGATCGCCGCCTCGATGCGATCGTCGAACGCGGCCGCCAGCAACGCTGCCTTGCCCTGGCGCGAATGTCCCCACACCGCCGTGCGCGACGCATCCAGACGCGGATCGCGGTCGAGCACGTCCAGCGACCAGCTGAACGCGGCGGCCCATACCGCGATGACGCCCTCGGGCGCACGATCCGGCGCCAGCAGAGCGGCCATCTGTTTCATCTGGTCGTAGGCGCGCTTGCTGTCGGAGGCGAAAGGCTCGGCCGAAAAGCTGGCGTAGGCGTAGCCCCTGCGGAGGATCGCCTCGTTCGGCCCTTCGATGATGTACTTTCCGAAGATCAGCCGGATGACGCCGGCCATCATCCCTTCATTGCTCATGCCGCCGCCGGACAATTCGTCCGAGTCGAACGCGCCGGGCGTGCCGCCGAAATTCTGGTTGAGTATCAGGGGAACGGGATGTGCGTCCGAGGCGCCCTTCGGATAGGCGATGGCGACCTGGTAGGTGAAGGCGTTCGCGCCCTCGCCGACGCGGATGTCGATCTCCTCGAGCACGCCGGCGCCGTTGGCATAATCAGCGTCGATGACGCGGCGTCCCGTCTCGACGCCGTGCAGCTCGACAGGAACGGGGCCGTAGAGATCGCGCTCAAACGCCTTGCGGAGTATCGGCGCACGCCGGTCGGTCCACTCCGCCGCGGTCGTCACCGGCGGATCGCCCTCGAACGCGCCGAGCACGTCGGGACGCGCCGCTTCCTGCTTCTCGATGTTGGCGCTGGCCGTATTCAATCCCAGCGGAGTGCATCCGGCGAGACCGATGACGATCAATCCGACCGCTCCAAAAGCGGCGCGCGTCATCGAACCTGTTCGGCTGCTGGCTTCCATATCGGCTTTCCCACCCCGGCCCGGGCCTATTCGGCCGCCACCGTTTCGCGGCCTGCGCGCATGGCGGCGGCCTTGGCTTCCACGCGCTGAACGATCTGCTCGATCATCTCCGCGTTCGATATCTTCTCCGACGGCCGGCCGGAGACATACATCATCCCGGCCTCCTTGCCCCCGCCGGTGAACCCGAGATCGGTCATCGCGGCTTCGCCCGGACCGTTCACGACGCACCCGATGATCGACAGCGAAATCGGCTCGGAGATATGGGCCAGACGCTTTTCAAGCGCCTCGACGGTGCGGATCACGTCGAAGCCCTGCCTTGCGCAACTCGGGCACGCGATGATGTTGACGCCCCGGGTGCGCAGTCCCAGGGATTTGAGGATGTCGAACCCGACACGCACCTCTTCTTCGGGCTCCGCCGACAACGACACGCGGATCGTGTCGCCGACGCCCGCCCACAAAAGGCTTCCAATGCCGATGGCGGACTTCACGGTTCCCGTTCGAAAGCCACCGGCCTCGGTCACGCCCAGATGCAACGGCGCGTCGGTCGCCTCGGCGAGTTGCTGGTAGGCGGCGACGGTCAGGAACGGATCGGAAGCCTTCACCGAAATCTTGTACTCGCGGAAATCGTGGTCCTCGAGAATGCGCGCGTGATCCATCGCGCTTTCGACCATCGCCTCCGGACACGGCTCGCCATACTTCTCCAGCAGGTGCCGCTCGAGGGAGCCGCCATTGACGCCGATGCGGATCGAACAGCCGTGATCCTTGGCCGCCTGGATGACTTCCTTCACGCGCGCAGCCGAACCGATATTGCCGGGGTTGATGCGCAGGCACGCCGCACCCGCCTTCGCGGCCTCGATCCCGCGCCGGTAGTGAAAGTGAATATCGGCGACGATCGGAACGTTCGCCGCCTTGCAGATCTCCGGCATCGCCGCGGTGGCGTCTTCATCGGGGCATGACACGCGAACGATGTCCGCACCGGCCTCCTCCAGTCGCCGGATCTGGTCGATGGTCGCGCCCGCGTCAGCGGTCGGCGTGTTGGTCATCGACTGGACGGAGATCGGAGCGTCGCCGCCCACTTCGACCGAACCCACGCGGATCTTTCGCGAAACGCGCCGTTCAATCGCGCGCCAGGGTCTGATGCTGTTGATGTCGCCGCTCATCTGTCCTGCTCCATGGCGCCCGACTGATGTGGCCCTTTCGCGCATCGGCGTAAACCCCGGTGAGGCGCCATGGGCGACAACCAGGCGAATGACCGCATGCGCTCAACGGAATGGGTGTCGGAAAAGACCTACTGATACGCGGCCAGCGCCGGATCGACCGGCGGCGGGGCGGCCGGCTGGGCCGGGGTCGCGTTGGTCTCGGCCGGCGAGGCGGCAGGCCGCGCCGGACGCCGGGCGGGCGTCGGCGCGCTCTGGCTGGCCTGAGGCTGAGCGGATTGGGGTTGCGTCCGGACCGGCGCGGAAGCGCGCTCGGACGACCCCGAGGACGCAGCGCTGCGGTTCGCCGGCGCGCGATAAGCCGCTTCCGCCGGATCGGCCTCGTTGGTTTCAGTCGTCGCCGGCACGCCTTCAGGCCCCGCAAGCTCGGCGGCGGGACCAACCGGCGTCCGCTTGATCGCCGTATCGACGCTCTGGGCGTACACAGGAGCGGCGTCATCCGACAGCAGCCCGAGCGACATGTCGCCAAGCCGCCATTCGAAAGCGGACCCATCTTCCTCGGCGGAGACGGTCCAGCCAGCGCCCACGCGCGGGGCGTAGCTTTCGCCCTCGGCCATATAGCGAGACACGAACTTGGTGCCGTCGGCCCCGCGCACCACAATCTTGGCCCGGCGCAGGGCGACAATCGTCAGCGGCGGCGCGCTGGCCGTCGCCGTCGGAGCGGCGGCGACAGGCGCGGCCGCGGGAGCCGTCGCGGCGGCGACCGGGGCGTCATCGTTCTTGCCCGAAGACATGAACACGAAGGCCGCGGCGCCCGCCGCAGCCAGAAGCGCGACACCGCCCAGGATCGGCAACATGCCCATGCCGGAACCGGTTTTCGCCGGCTTTTGCGGCGTCACGGGCTCCGGATTCACCGGGTCGGCCAGAATGGGGCAATCCGCCATGTACTGGGCCAGCACCTCATCGGCGTTCAGCCCCAGATGGCGGGCATAGCTCTTGACGTGGCCCTTGATGTGGACCGTCGCGCCCCGGATCAGGTTCGGGGTCATATCTTCGATGGCCTGGAGGTCGCTGACCGTGACCCGGATGACCTTGGAAACCGCCTCAAGCGTCAGTCCGCGATCTTCGCGCGCCTTGCGCAGGGCTGCGCCCATACGGATGGCCGGAATCTGCGGCTCGACCGGAGCTGGTTCGAATTCGCTGTCGTCTTCACCAACGACGCGCAGATGCGGCGGCCTGCGCGACGAAACGGAACTGGCCGTATCGTCACCAGATTCACTGGCCTCGACGTCCAGAACGCCTTCAGCGCCGGGGATTTTTTCATCCACGCCGGTCGCCTCGGGCGAAATCTCGCCGGAGTTGGGGGGGGTATCGTCCTTGACCACGCCGCTCATGCAATCGTCCGCATCGGAGCCGTAACTGTCCATAAGGACACTACGTTCCGTACTAAACCGCCCAGCCTAACAGAGTATTACTCACGTTAAGGCCGCCTTGGCGCCCCATCAACCTAAAACTGCACGCCTGCAGCGCTAGCTGTACTTAATATCTCGTTACGTAGTGATGGAGCGTCGCTCTCGATCGCTTCTTGCACAGCTGGCGCCAGCCGAGAGAGATCGACGGACCGTACCATCTGCTTGATCGGCGCCAGACGCGAAGCGTGCATGGAGAGCCGGCGATACCCCAGCGCCATCAGGGTCAAGGCCTCGAGCGGACGCCCGGCCGCCTCGCCGCAGATCGTGATCGGCAACCCGGCCTCATCGGCCTCACGCCGCATCGCGAACATCAGCTTGAGCGCCGGGCGGCTCAGGATGTCAAAACGGGACGACACCCGGGGGTTGTCCCGGTCCGCCGCGAAGAAGAACTGCATCAGGTCGTTGGTGCCCACGGACAGGAAATCCGCCTCGCCTTTCAGGCGAGAAATCGAAAACGCCAGCGAAGGGGTCTCAACCATCGCCCCGACCAGCAGCTTTTCCGGGATCTCGCGGCTGAACTTCACCGCCCATTCAAGCTCGCTGTCCAGAAGCGCCCGCGCGGCCCGGAACTCCTCGACCGTCGACACCATCGGGAACATCAGCCGCAGCGGCCGCCGCCCCGCGGCGCGCACCAGCGCCCGCAACTGGCGCCGGAAGAAGTAGGGGTGGTCCAGCGCCATCCGCAATGCGCGCCAGCCGAGCGCGGGATTTTCCTCCCGCTCGCGGCGGCCCATGAACGGCGCGATCTTGTCGCCGCCCAGATCGATGGTGCGGAACACGACCGGCCGGGCGCCGGCGCGGTCCATCACCTTGCGATAGAGGTCCACTTGCGCCTCCAGCCCCGGCATCGTCTCCGACGCCATGAACTGGAACTCCGTGCGGAACAGGCCGACACCCTTGGCGCCGACCTCCTCAAGATGGTCGAGGTCGAACGTCAGGCCGGCGTTGATCAACAGCTCCATCTCCACCCCGTCCTGCGTGGTGGCGGGAAGATCGCGAAGCTTGGACAGCGCCGCCGCCTTTTCCCCGGACAGGGCGATGCGCGCCTGCGCGCTGGCGACCGAGTCCTGATCGGGCCGGATGTGCGCGCGGCCGGCGTCGGCGTCGACCACGACCGTGTCGCCCTCCTCCGCGCGCGTCACGACGCCGTCGAGCCCGCCGATCGCCGGGACGCCCATCGCGCGCGCCACGATCGCCGCGTGGGAGCCGGCGCCCGCCTCCTCCAGCAACACGCCGGCGAGTTGCGCATCGCGGAACTCCAGCAACTCGGCCGGACCGATCCGACTGGCGACCAGCACGGCGCCTCGCGGTATCTGACGGCGCACTTCCGAGGCGTCGCCGGCCAGCGAGCGCAACAACCTGTTCTCGAGGTCTTCAAGATCGTGCAACCGCTCGCGCAGGAGGCTGTCCCGGGCGCTTTCGAGACGGGCGCGGTGTTCGCGACGCACGCGGTCGACGGCGGCTTCCGCCGAAAGTCCCGAACGCACCGCCTCCGCAAGGCGCGCCTCCCATGAGGGGTCGTGCGCGAACAGACGATAGGTCTCCAGCACGTCACGGCTTTCGCCGAACAGCACCGGTCCGGCGCGCGACAACATCGCATCGATCGAACGGCGCAAGGCTTCCAGAGCGTCGTTGAGACGCTGTTCCTCGGCCTCGGGATCGGTTGCGAACAGCCGCGCCGGCGGCACGACGGGATCAAACAGATGCACCGTACCGATGGCGAGGCCTTCGTTGAGCGCCCGGCCTTCGAGCATCACGGGACGGGTCTGCCGCGCGCCAACGCCGAACGCGCCCTGCGTTCCGGACATCAGCTCAGCCAGCACCATCGCGATGGTCTGAAGCGCCTCGACTTCCTCGTCATCGTACTGACGTTCGGTGCGGTTCTGCACCACGACCACGCCCAGCACACGTCCGCCGCGCAGCACGGGCACGCCAAGGAAGGAATGGAACGGGTCTTCGCCCGTCTCCGGTCGATAGGAGAAGCGCGGATGCGAGAAGGCGTCGGTCAGCCGCAATGGACGCGCGGAGTTGGAAACGAGGCCCACCAGGCCCTCATTCTCGTCCATCTTGGTGCGCCCGATCGCTTCAGGGCGCAGGCCTTCGGTGGCCACCAGCAACAAGGACCCGTCTTCGGTGCGCAGATAGATCGAACAGACGTCGGCGACCATGGTGGAGGCGATCAGCTCCACCACCTGTCCCAGACTGTGAGGCTCCGCGCCCTGCTGCGCCATCAGCGTACGCAGCCGGCTCAGCAGCAGGCGCGCACCGCCGGCGGCCGGCGGCCGCGGCGCGCCGCCTGTCTTGTCCTGAGGTCTGTCGCGGTCGCTCAACGGCGTTCCCGATCCATCCCTGTTGCAGCTACTCGCTATCCAGACCGTAAGCCGTGTGCAGGGCGCGCACGGCCAGCTCAGTGTAGGACGCGTCGATCAGAACGGAAATCTTGATCTCCGAGGTCGAAATGACCTGAATGTTGATCCCCTTGGCGGACAACGCCTCGAACATCGTCTTGGCGACGCCGGTATGGCTGCGCATGCCGACGCCGATCACCGAAACCTTGGCGACGTCCTTGGCGACGTCCAGGCGCTCATATTTCAACTGATCGCGCATGCTCTCAAGCACCTGACGCGCCACATCGGCGTCGCGCTCGGTCGAGGTGAACACGATGTTCTGCCGCCCCTCGGTGCGCGACGAGGCCTGAACGATCATGTCGACGTTCACGCCGGCGTCCGCGAGCGCCCCGAAAATCGACGCCGCCACGCCCGGCTGGTCGCCGACGCCGAACAGCGTGAACTTGGCTTCATCGCGTGAATAGGCGACGCCGCTGACAACCTGCTTTTCCACGATCTCTTCCTCATCACAAACCAGCGTTCCAGTGGTGGGCTCAGCCACCGGACCCTCAAAACTCGACAGCACACGGACGGGCACGCGATGGTTCATCGCCAGCTCAACCGATCGCGTCTGCAGCACTTTGGCGCCCAGCGACGCGAGCTCCAGCATTTCCTCATAGGAGATCTTGTCGAGTCGCCGCGCCTTGGAGGTGATCCGGGGATCCGTGGTGTAGACGCCGTCGACGTCCGTATAGATGTCGCACAATTCGGCTTTCAGCGCCGCCGCAACCGCCACCGCACTGGTGTCGGAGCCGCCGCGGCCGAGCGTCGCCACGCGGCCGTCCGGATCGATCCCCTGAAACCCGGCGACCACGGCGATCTCGCCGGTGTCGACCGCTTCCCGGAACGCGTCGCTTTCCACGCCCATGATCCGCGCCTTGCCGTGCGCGCGGTCGGTTCGCATCTCGATCTGCCAACCGAGCCAGGAACGCGCCTTGAGACCGCGCCGGCGCAGCGCCAGGGCGAGAAGGCCCGCCGTGACCTGTTCGCCCGAGGCGACCACGGTATCGTATTCGTCGTCGAAATCCTTGCCGATCAGGTCGTCGCCGGCGGCGCCGCGCGTCCACTCGACCAGTTCGTTGGTCTTGCCCGCCATCGCCGACACAACCACCGCCAGACCCCGCGTCTGCTCCTTGCGGGCCGCCACGATGTCGGCGACCTTGGCGATGCGCTCGAGGTTGGCGACGGAGGTTCCGCCGAACTTGAGGACCAGCCGGTTCATCATGGACGTCTTCGTCTCCCGGACGCAGGCTTTGAAAAGGCGCGACAGGACCCTGCGTCGAGACCCTGTTTCCGGGTCAACCACCCGGCCTTGCGGCGGAGTGATCCGCCGGCTCACGCACGGCGCACGACGCCTTCGCCCGCGTCATGTTTCGCATTGACCTAGGGGACCGTGAACGACCATCCTGTCCGCGTTGCAGGACCGCGTCCAAAACCCTTGGAGGCGCCGCAGCGTACAAGTCCGGGGCTCACCGTCCCACCGGCAGACGCAATAAGCCAAGATTTCTCATGGGCAAGACCCTCCAGCACGACGAAACCGTTCCGCACGCTCCGAGCGTCGATCCGGCCGAGATTGAAAAATTCCGGGCGATGGCGGGCGAATGGTGGTCGCCAACGGGCAAATTCGCCCCTTTGCACAAGTTCAATCCCGTCCGCCTCGGCTTCATCCGCCAGCACATCCTCGACCACTTCAATCTGCCGGGCGAGGGACGCAAGCCATTGTCTGAATTGAGAATTCTGGACGTCGGCTGCGGCGGCGGCCTGATCAGCGAACCGCTCGCCCGCCTGGGCGCCCAGGTGGTCGGGGTCGACGCCGGAGAGGCGAACATCAAGGCCGCGAAAGTTCACGCCGAAACGCTGGACGTGCCCGTGGACTATCGTGTCGGCGCGGTCGAAGGCTTGATTTCGGGTGGAGAAAAACCTTTCGACGTCGTGCTTTCGCTGGAGGTGGTCGAGCATGTCGCCGATCCGGCGCGCTTCCTCGCCGACTGCGCGGCCCTGCTGCGCCCCGGCGGACTGATGATCGTCGCCACGCTCAACCGGACCGCCCGGGCGTTCGCCCTGGCCATCGTCGGGGCCGAACACGTGCTGCGCTGGCTGCCGCCCGGCACGCACGACTGGCGCAAATTCGTGACCCCCGAAGAAGCACGCTCCGCGCTCGTCGGCGCCGGGCTGGATGTCGCGCCGCCGACCGGCGTCTCGTATTCGCCGCTGTCCGATCGTTGGAACCTCAGCTCGGATACGGGCGTCAACTATATGTTGACCGCAAAGCGACCCGAAACGCCGACAAGCGCCGCCCTCGACGGCTAACGCACGACGCGAGAGGGAGGACCATCAAATGGCCGCCTCGCAAGACAAAAAGACGCCTGAGGCCGCGACGGACCAGGCTCCGGAAATCCTGCCGCCGGATCTGTCGAAGGAGAGCGCCGATGCGCGGCTGGAAGGCGCTGCGGAGCAATTTCCATGGATGTTCGCCCGCCGCACAACCACGCCGCTGGACCCTGATCCGATGAACCCCGCCTATGCTCGCGCCAATCTTGACGAAACCCCGGCCACGCTTCTGGCGTTCTGGTTTGGTCCGCCCGGCCGGCCCATCTCGCTGAAAGCCCGCAACCGTATCTGGTTCGGCGGCGGCGCCGACGTCGACCGCATGATCGCCGGACGGTTTCTGGACACTGTCGCGCGGCTGGCGTCGGGCGAAGCATTGCGCTGGGCGATGCGAGGACCCCGCGAACGTCTGGCGGCGATCATTGGCCTCGACCAGTTTTCCCGTTCGGTTTTTCGCGGCCTGCCCGACGCGTTCGAGAATGACGCGCTGGCCAGGCGCCTGACGCTTGACGGCCTCGCACGCGGCGACGACCAGAAATTGGCCCCGCTCGAACGCTGGTTCATGTACATGCCGCTCGAACATGCCGAGGATGTTCGCCTGCAGCGCAAATCGGTCAAACTGTTCACCGAGCTGGCCGCATCCGCGCCGGCCGACTTGCGCCCGATCCTGACAAGCGCACTGGGCCACGCGAAAGAACATGCGGCGACGATTCGCCGGTTCGGCCGCTTCCCCTATCGCAACATTGCGCTGGGCCGCGAAAGCACGCCCGAGGAAGCTGGCTGGCTGGCGCGCCGCAAGCGATGATCCCCTGCGGGCGGATGACGCCGCCACGTGACATTGCGGTCTGATCCGCTAAACCCACGTCATGTCAAAGTCTTCCAGCAATCCCCCCGCCGCCTCCACCAAGCCGCCCAAGACGGATGAGGCGGACGAGGCGGCGGCGTCGCACGCCCCGCCCTCGAACGAAGCGCAGATGGCCTCGCCGTCCTATCGCCTCGCCGCGATGGATCCGGACTTTCTGCTGGGCGATTCCATGCGCGGCGTCCGCTTCATGCTGGAATACGCCAAAGCCGAGGAAAGCCTGCGAGCATGGGGCGTTCGTTCCACCATCG
This sequence comes from Hyphomonadaceae bacterium, assembly GCA_041398225.1. Lineage (GTDB taxonomy): Bacteria > Pseudomonadota > Alphaproteobacteria > Caulobacterales > Hyphomonadaceae > JAWKVD01. Next base: position 103,603 of record JAWKVD010000005.1, read on the forward strand.
TCGTCTTCGGATCTGCACGCACTCACGCCAACAACGGCGAACGTCAGAAGCGCTGGTTCGAGGAAGCCCGCGCTTTCGGTCGCATCGCATCCGAGCGCGGCGGCGCGCTGCTGCACAACCAGCATCCACGCGACAACGTTATCGCGACCGGCGGCGGACCGGGCGTGATGGAGGCCGCCAATCGCGGCGCCTCCGAGGCCGGCGCGCCGTCGATTGGCTTCAACATCACCCTGCCTCACGAGCAGGAGCCGAACGCGTATTCGACGCCCGACCTGACATTCCGTTTCCACTACTTCGCGATGCGCAAGATGCACTTTGCGATGCGCGCCAACGCGCTGGTGGTGTTCCCCGGCGGCTTCGGCACGCTGGACGAACTGTTCGAACTGCTGACGCTCCGCCAGACGGGAAAGGCTCCGCCTATTCCGGTGGTGCTGATGGACCGGGACTTCTGGACATCGCTGATCAATTTCGACCTGCTGGTCGAGTGCGGCAACATCAGCCCCCACGATCTGGATCTCTTCGAATTCGCAGAAACCGCGGAAGAGGCGTGGGAGAAGCTGGTGGACGGCGGCATTCTTGAATTGCGCGCGGAAGGCCCGCCCACCGCCTCGCAAAAACCGCGACGCCCGAAGAAGCGTTAGCGGAGGGCGATCAAGCCGGAGCGCACCCGGTCTAGTGCGACATCAGGATCGGAATTTCCGATTTCGCCAGCATGTTCCGCGTCATTCCGCCGAACACAAATTCGCTGAAGCGCGAACGGCCGTACCCGCCCATGACAATGAGATCGGCGCCGGCGGCGCGAGCTTCATCCAGAACCGCCTCCGCTTCATCGCGGCCCGCTGAATCGATGTTGCGCAACTCGACCGTCTGGCCGGCGCGCGCAAGATGGCTGGAAATGTCGACGCCCGGCATGTCTCCATGCCCCTCGATAGACGGTTTGGCGTCCACGGTCGCCACGACCACCTGACCGTGCTTGCCAAACAGCGGGATGGCGTCGCCCAAGGCTCGCGCCGCCTCGCGGCCGCTATCCCAGCATACGAAGGGACGGTCACCAAGCGTGGCGCCCTTCCACCCCGGCGGAGCGATCAGAACCGGCCGCCCGGATTCAAACAGCATGGATTCCACCGCCGCGACGCGCTGGTCGTTGAGCAACCCCTTGTCCGGGCGCGCGGTGACCGTAATGCCCGCGCGCCGCGCATAGACCGCCATGGCGCCGCGCGCGGCTCCGGGCTCCACCAGCATCGAGTAGGCCGCAGACCGGTCGATCACATTGGCCAGAGCTTTTTCAAGTTCCACACGATGCTCTTCCAGACGCACGCGCGCCTCGGCGACCATTTCCCCCCACCGAGCATCGACCACCCAACCTTCCACAACGGTCGGAAGGGCGGGGATCCATTCCACGGCCAAGCCGGTTACAAAACCGTCGGTGCGCCGGGCGAGAGCGCCAGCCACATCAAGCACATGTCCGTCGCTCTCGACCGAGGACACGATAGCGAGAATATCGCGATAGGGCATGCACCCACCTCCTGCTCTGCAGCGTCTTGCGACCTGTAAATCCAGCCGCGGACCGAAGCGTCGGACCGCCTATTTCCGGCTATAGAGCGAAACCGCTCCAAGCACAGCCACAAACAACAACATGGCGCCGACAACGCCATAAAGATATATGTGTTCAATCGACATTGCTCGCCTCCTGAACAACAGCCACCTGGCAATCCGCGAGCTGGAACTTCTCATTCGCCGTGCAGTTCAGGACGCCCGCGGCCGTCTCGGCGCGCCAGCTCGAACTGGAAACGGTGCGCGTCACATCGGAGACCTGCACCGACCCGGCCGAAACGTCTTCTCCGAGAAACGCCACGGTCGCGGCCTGCGCCTGCTCGCTGTAGTCCGTATCGGTCTGCGTCGGCGCGCACGCAGCGGCGACCCCGGCGACGATGAGCGCGGCGCCCGCCGCCTTCAGATTTCTGCTGAACATTCCTGTTTCCTCTCCAGCTCGTTGCTGATCCGGCCACCCCGCCCTTTCGGACCGCGTGGCTTCATTTCACGGCCTGGTGCTCGGTGACCCGGTAGGTCATGTCCTTGCCCGTGCTCTCGTGAATTGTGACGTAGTCCCCGATCGCCAGGCGGTGCTCGCCGAGCCGGTAAAGCGGCTCGTCGTCGCCCTCGCGGACTTCGTCGTAGTGGATGAACCAGTTGCCGCCGCGATGTGTGAGACGGCCGTCCGCGTCCCGTTCCACGCCCGGGGCGAAACGCACGACTTCGCAGGCTTCCCGGTTTTCGGGCCAGTCTTCGGCCACCAGATGGCCCTGCGTATCGAGGGGGGCGGTAATCAGATAGCCGTAGCGGTCGTCGCCGTCCGGATACCCCGGATTGCGGGCCAGACGTAAAACTACTCGCGTAAGGGTCATTCCAGATCTCCGTCTTGTCTGGAACCACTCTCCGCACCCAGAGGTCAGCGACCTCTGATTCAGATCAAAGACGGAACCGGCGCGGTGCACGACCGTGTGATCGCGCAAATGGGGACAGGACGACCTTGGAGGATCGCGTGGGAAGACCATTCCCGCACAACGCCGCAGGCGCGGCCGCCTACTCGTCGCCCGAACCCGCTGGCGTCAATGCGCGCAGCCCTTTAGACTTCGGACCGGTCACGACCAGGTCAGGGGCGAAGGTGAAGGAATTTTTCAGCGACGAGCGATTTCGGACCGTCACCGAAACCATGGTGGACGGGCTGATCGTGATCGACGCCGCAGGCGTGATCCGGTATGTGAATCCGGGGTGCAATCGCCTGTTTCTGTACGCTGACGGCGAATTGCTGGGCAAGAACATCTCGTCGCTGATGCCCTCCCCGTTTGCGGAAATGCATGATGGCTACCTAGCCCGCCACCGCGACACCAAGGTCAAACGCATCATTGGCATCGGACGCGAACTGACGGGCCTGAAAGCGTCCGGCGAGACCTTTCCCATGTACCTCTCGGTCGGCGAGGCCTCGATCGGAGGCGAAACGGCGTTTGTGGGCGTGATCTACGACCTCACGGAAAAAAAGCGCGCCGAGGAGATGCTGCTCCACCACCAGAAACTGGACGCGATCGGCCAGCTCACGGGCGGTATCGCGCACGACTTCAACAACATCCTCAGCATTGTCAGCGGAAATCTCGAGATCATCGAAGGTCTGGACCTTCCGCCAGCGGCGAAACGCGCCATTGCGCGCGCTCAGGACGCCTCGATGCGCGCCGCCCGAATTACTCAACGCCTGCTCGCCTTCGCTCGCCGCCAACCGCTTACGCGTCGTACGCTCGATCCCAATGGGACGTTGAAAGAACTCTACGACATGCTGCGCCGGTCGATGCCGGAAACGATCGACATACAGCTTGAGTTTAGCGAAAATCTTCCGCCGATCGAAACCGATATCGACCAGTTCGAAACGGCCATCCTGAACCTCGCCACCAATGCACGCGACGCCATGCCGGATGGCGGCGAACTCTGCATTGAGACCGACATGGTTCGATATGACGAAGCGCCCTGGTCGCCTGAACAGATACCCGCCGGAACCTATGTTCGGGTCTGCGTCTGCGACAACGGCACCGGAATGACCCCGGATATTCGCGATCGCGCGATGGAGCCCTTCTTCACCACCAAGGGAGCCGGGGTCGGCACCGGCCTTGGGCTGTCGATGGTCTACGGTTTTCTCAAACAGCTCGGCGGACATGCGCGCATCTATTCCGAACCGGGACGCGGGACGCGCGTCAGCCTGTTCTTCCCGGCCGCCGAAGTAGACGGCGCGATCCCGCTGGCGCGCAATGATGAAGCGACGCCCATGGGCCACGGCGAACTCGTATTGGTCGTGGAGGACGATCCGGACGTACGCGAGGTTTCTGTCGCGCGCATCGAGGCGCTTGGCTATCGCGTCTGTGTCGCCGTGGACGGTCCTTCCGCGCTTGAAACCCTGTCCCGGAATCCGGATATACGGGCGGCCGTTCTCGACGTCGTGATGCCGGGACCGCTGGACGGCCATGCGCTTGCCGAGAGGATCGTCGACCTGGCGCCGGAAATCGGCGTCATTCTCACATCCGGCTATTCCGAGCGGATGGCCACCGCCGGCGACATGCGATGGCCGTTCCTGTCCAAGCCGGTTCCTCGCGTGGCGCTCGCCCGCACCTTGCGCAACGTGCTGAACCGCCCCGAAGCGGCCAATCAGGCCTAGGCCCGCCTAGTCGTTCGTCCAGTTGACGGCGGACGCAAGCACGTAACCTTCGCCGCGCACGGTCTTGATGAGCGCCGCGGCGTCCGTGAACGGCTCCAGCTTGCGCCGCAACCGGCTCATCAGCGTATCGACACTGCGGTCGAAGGCGCCGGGGTCGCCGCGATGCAGGAGGCCATAAATTGAATCGCGGTCGAGCACCCGATTGGGGCGATCGACCATGGCGGCCAGCAAGGTGTATTCCGCTCCCGTCAAATCGATCACCGCCCCATCCGGTCCCTTCAGCGCACGCAGGTCGCTGCACAACCGGAAGCCCCCGCCAAAATGGGCCACGCGCCCGCCGCTCCCGTCCGAAGGTGGCGGCGCAGGCTGCGCCTGGGAGGCGGCGGCGTCGGACGGCCTGGCGCGCCGCAGCACCGCCCGGATACGGGCCAGAAGCTCGCGCAGCTCGAACGGCTTGGCGAGATAATCGTCCGCCCCGACTTCGAGACCGACCACCCGGTCCACCATGGCCGATTTGCCCGAAATGATGATGATCGGAAGGCTCGACCCGCCCCGGATTTCCGCGGCAAACGACAGACCATCGCCGCCCGGCATGTTGAGATCCAGCAAAACAAGGTCCGGGGCGCCGCCCGCTATGCTGTTGCGAGCCTGTTGCACATTGGCGGCCTGCCGAACCTGATATCCCTCCATTTCGAGAAAATCGGCCACCGTTTCACGCACGCCAGCGTCGTCATCAACCACGAGGATGTCACAATCGGCGGGGTTCAACGGGGAGCACTCCTGGAAGTCACACTTTGTAACACTCGACGAAACAGTTCGGCAAACCGGCGCAAGATTGCCCTGCCATGATCCGCATCAAACGAGAACACGTTTGATTTGAACGGAGAGGGCTATGTGCATTGCAGGCGGAACGCTGGACAAGATGGGCAAAACGGCCTCCGACGACTGGTCGATGACGACCGGCGGTCGCCTTCCGGCCATCGACATCCCGGCGCACAGTCACATCTTCTTCGAAGGCGACGAGCGCCGGACCCTCTATCTGGTCGAATCGGGCTGGGTGAAGCTCTATCGCACCCTGATTGACGGCCAGCGTCAGGTTGTCGGCTTCGCCAACGCCGGCTCGGTTCTCGGTCTCGAATCCGACGGCGAGCACGTGAATTCCTGCGAAGCCATCACCCCCGTGAAGGTCCGCACCATCCCGATCGCGCGCCTGCCCGAAATGTTCGCCCGCGACCCGATCTTCTCGGAGCAGATTCTCCGTCAGGTCGGGCGCCAGCTGGGGGCCGCCCAAGCGCAACTGGCCGCCGTCGGCGTCCAGTCGGCCGAACAGAAGCTGGCGACCTTCCTGCTCTCGGTCTCCCGTCTCTGTGACGCCTGCGAATACGGCGAGTTCGATCTGCCCATGCGTCGCGGCGATATGGCGGAGTTTCTGGGCCTTCGCCTCGAAACCGTCTCGCGCAAAATGTCGGAGTTCCAACGCCGGGGCTGGATCCGGATGACCTCGCTCTACAACTGCCAACTGGTCAATCGTGAAGCGCTCGAGGATCTCGCCGAGGGGGCGGAAATTCTGCCGCCGGCCATTCGCCAAGCCGGATAGGACCCGGATAGACAACGCCCCTTAAGGGACGTGTCTCAAACGATCTCTGAATCTGAAACGTGATGCGGCCGGCTCCCTTAGGGGGCCGGCCGATCTTCGTCGATTAGTATGCGCTCGGCGGCGCCGTCCGGATCGTCAAACTGTCCCGACTTCAGCGCCCAAATGAAAGCGATGAGCCCGAGTCCGCCCAGAGCGAGCGCGACCGGGATCATGAAGATCAGCACGTTCATGCGCCTCTCCTGTCGGCTGTGGTCCCACCGCCCCCGGCAAGACGGCCCGAAAGCCTTAGCGCGTTGAGCGTGACGATCAGCGACGAACCGGACATTGCGATTGCCGCCACCATCGGCGTCGCCCACCCCGCCAACGCAATCGGCACCGCAACCAGATTGTAGAGCGCCGAAAATCCGAAATTCTCCAGCATGAGCGCGCGGGCCTTGCGCGCGATCCGAACGATTCGCACCACCGAGCCGATGCTGTCGCCCGAAAACACGCAATCGGCCGCCAAACGCGACACGTCCACGGCGCCGCCCGGCGCGATCGAAGCATGCGCCTTCGCCAGCGCGCCGGCGTCGTTGAGGCCGTCGCCGACCATCAGCACCTTGCGGCCTTCCCGCTCCAGCTGATCCAGCCGCTCCGCTTTCGTGCGCGGGCTTGCCTGTGACGTCCATCGATCGACGCCCACCGCCCGGGCGGCAAGCGCGACCCGCTCCTCGCTGTCGCCTGACAGCACTTCGCTGGACACGCCCATCAACTTCAGCTGCGCGACCGTGTCCGCCGCTTCCGGTCGCGTGACGTCAGAGAACCGGAAACACACTGGCGCTTCATCCCCGCGCCGGAACCACAGAGACGACCCGGAGCCAGCGTCGTCGACGCCGACAAAATCGGCCTTTCCGAGCCGCGCCGGAACGCCGTCGATCAAACCCGTCACGCCGGAACCCGGATGCTCTTCGATCTGATCAGCCAAGACGCCCGCGCCGGCCGCACGCACCAACGCCCGCGAAAACGGGTGCCGACTGCCGCGGGCAAGCCTCGCCGCAAGTTCGATCTGCGTTTCGGTGTTCAAACCCGGCGTCAGCACGGGATCGCCCAGCGTCAAAGTGCCGGTCTTGTCGAAAACAACATGGTCAATCGCAGCGATGCGCTCAAGCGCATCGCCTGACGACAGGTAGACATGATCTCGAAACAGCCGCCCGGCGGCGACCACCTGAACAACCGGCGCAGCCAACGCCAGAGCGCATGGACAGGTTATGATCAGAACCGTGACGGCTGTGAAAACAGCGCGCTCAAGCCCCGCGCCGGCGACCAGCCAACCGACGAACGCCAGAAGCGCCACAATGTGAACGGTGGGCACGTAGATCTCGGAGGCCTTGTCCGCGATACGACGATAGGCGGACTTCTTCTGCTCGCCGGCCTCCAGCATTCTCGCGATGTCGGCCATCAGCGAATCTTGCGCACGAGCAATGGTCTTGATCTCGACCGGGCCAAGCAGGTTCACCGCGCCCGCGTGCACTGTTCCGCCCTCTCGCATCGCGACGGGCGTGACTTCGCCCGTCACCAGCCGCATGTCCCACTCGCTCTCGGGCGAGATCACAAGCGCATCGACTGGGCATTGTTCGCCGGCCGCCAACATCAACCGGTCTCCCGGCCGAATGTCCGCGGCCCGCACCGCTTCGGCCTTTCCGCCTTCGGCGAGCCGGGTGGCGGTCGAGGTCTGCATCGCGGCCAGCGCGTTCGCCGCAGCGTACGCTCTTCGGCGCAGGCGGGCGTCGAGAAACCGCCCGATCAGCAGGAAGAAGATCAGCGTGCACGCTGCATCAAAATAAGCGTGCGGGCCGTTCTTGAGCGTCTCGTAGAAACTCATGCCGATCGCCAGCACCACCGCCAGCGTGATCGGCATATCCATGTTCAAGCGCCGCGCCTTGATCGAGGCGTAGGCGGATTCGAAGAACGGACGCCCCGAGAACGCAACAACCGGCGTTGCGATCAAACCTGCGATCCAGTGCATGAGCTGCCGGGTTTCCGGCCCCATGTCCGCCCCGCCGGCCCAAACCGATACGGACAGCAGCATGATGTTGGCGGCGCCGAACCCGGCGACGGCCATCGCGGTCAGCAATTTGCGCTCGGCCTTCAGACGCTCCTTGTCGGCGTCGCCAGGGTCAAACGCCGCCGCGGAATAGCCAAGACCGGCGACAGTCTCCACGACCTGCTTCGCCTTGAGGGCGCCGCTCCATTCAACGCGCATTCGCCCGTTGGAGAGATTGAGCCGCGCCACCTCGACGCCGGGCAGCGCGCCGACACCTTTTTCGATCTTGGCCAAGCAGCCGCCGCACTTGGCGCCGCGAACAAGCAAGTCCAGAGCGTTGCGATCGCCGGCCCGGGTCACGAACGGCGCAGGGTCCTGCACCTGTCCGCCGCGCGCTGCGGGCTCCAGCCCGCTTGGGCAACCGGCTTCCGCCTCGATCGTCATGGCAGCAGCAACACCTTCCTCGCTTCGAACTTCACCTCAGTCGCGCCCGACTGAACGGCCCGCAGATCGACATCGACACGACCCCTCGCCTGTTCGGGCAATACGGCCGCATACTCGCCGGACGCCAGACGTTCCAGCACCAACTCAGCATCGGCGTCGCTGCGCCCATGAACACGCACCTCGGCGGTGACAGTCATATCCTCTGCCACCGGCGCACCCGAGGCGTCCTGGAGACGCGCCACCAACCGGCGGCTCTCGCCCGTTTCGACACCAACCTGAGCTGACCATCCAAGATGGGCCTGCGCCTCGCGTTGCGCAATGGTGGCGTTGTATTCCAGTCCCTGGACATAGGACTTGGGCGCATCTTCTCCGGGGAAAGTGACGATCGAACGGAACAGAAATATCGCGTCCACCACCACCATCACGCCGAAGAACGCCACCAACATCAGGAGGACATGAACGCCGCGAAGGGGACGCGCCTGCGTCATCGCTACTTCTCCGGTCCAATAAAGGGAACCACGTTGGTTTCGCTACGACCCGTCGTTTTATCGGTCAGCACAAAACGGATATTCGTCGACCCGTCCGCGTCCAGCGAAGACAATGGAGCCGTCACCAGCACACGGTGCCGATCGACGCCGTCGGCGTCGGAGGCGATCTCGGCGCTGGCGCCATGAGCGTCATCGCCAATCACCTGAATGGCGAGACCGTCCACGCCCTCAACGGTGAGATCGAACACACGGTCCGCATGCGCCTTGTTGACCAGCTTGACGGTATAGCCGTTGCGGATCTCGCCATCGCTCGTCCGCACGAAGGGCAACGACCGGTCTTTCAACACGTTGAGACCCAGATCAGAGCGTGTGGCCAGACCAAACACCATCACGCCGGCGACAACGGCCATGACCGCCATATAAAGGATCGTGCGGGCCCGGAACGGTTTGAACGGCGCCGTCGGCTGTTTGGCCCAGCGATGCACGACATTTTCGTCGGTGTCGTAGGCGATCAAGCCGGTCGGTCGCCCGACCTTCTTCATGATCTCGTCGCACGCATCGATACAGAGCGCGCAATGGATGCATTCAAGCTGCAGCCCCTGACGAATGTCGATGCCTTGCGGGCACACCTGCACGCACTGCTTGCAATCGATGCAGTCTCCGCGCCCTTCCCAGCTTTCGCCCTTCCTATGCGGACCGCGCGGGTCGCCGCGATCGGACCGATAGGTTACGGCGACGGTGTCCTTGTCGATCAAGGCGGACTGGATCCGCGGCCAGGGGCACATATAGGTGCAGACCTGCTCTCGCATCGAGCCAGCCAGCGCATAGGTGGTGAAGGTCAACACGCCGGCGAAGATGTAAGCCGAAGCAGACGCCTGACCCGCGAAGAACGTCCGCGCCAGGCTCGGCGCATCGTGCCAGTAGAGAATGAACGCTCCGCCGGTCGCGAATGCGATCAGAAGCCAGACAATATGCTTCCCGACTTTCCGCCACGCCTTGTCGAAACTCCAGGGCGCACGATCAAGGCGCATCCGCGCCGACCGGTCGCCCTCGAACGCTCGCTCGACCACGAGGAAAAGATCGGTCCACACGGTCTGCGGGCAGGCGTAACCGCACCACACGCGCCCGAACAACGCCGTCACCAGAAACAGCCCCAGCGCAGCCAAGATCAACAGGCCCGTGATATAGTAAACTTCCTGCGGCCAAATCTCGATTCCGAAGAAATAGAAGCGCCCGCCGGCGAAGTCCGCCAGAACGGCCTGATTGGCGGCGTCCGGCCCTCTGTCCCATCGGATCCAGGGCAAACCGTAGTAGACGCCCAATGCGAGGATCAACACCGCCCACTTCAGCGTTCGAAAACGGCCGTGGACCAGCTTGGGATAGATCTGCTTTCGCTTCGCATAGAGCTGGACGGGCGGCTCATCGTCTCCGGTCGGGGCGGGAATGTTCCCGCCCTTTCCGCCTGGGCCCTTGCGCTTGTCGATGAGCGTTACGCCCGCCATGGCTTATTCACCACCTCCGAGCGAGTGGACATAGATCGCCAACGCGCGGATTGAAGCCGGGTCGAGGCGAGCTTCCCACGCCGGCATCACGCCCGCTTTCGCATACCAGATCATGTTGCGGACGTCGGCTCGCGTGTCGCCATGAAGCCAGTCGCCGTCGGTGAGGTTCGGCGCGCCTTCCGTCTCGCCGCCCTTCGCATCGACGCCGTGGCAGCTCGAGCACTCCTTCTCGAAGATTGGCGCTGCGCGCGCCACCGCCGCCCGATCGGCTTCATGACCGGAAACAGACATGACGTACTCGACAAGATCCGCGATCTGAGAGCTGTCAAGAAAGCCGTCGCGACCAAAGGCGGGCATATCATTGGTGTGCGCGCCTTCGGCCCCGGAGCGTGCGCCATGCTTGATGGTGTATTCGATTTGCTCCAGCGTGCCGCCCCACAGCCAGACGTCGTCGGCCAGGGTCGGATAACCCTTGCGCCCGCCCGCCGGCGCATGGCAGGTGGCGCAGTTGTCGCCGAATTTGCTTTCGCCCAGCGCCATGGCCAGTGCAAGCTGTTGCGGATTCTTCAGGATTGCGTCCATATCCATGGAGGCGAGCTGAGCGCTGAGCGCCGTGCGCTCGGCCATCATGTCCTTGGTCTCCTGCTCGACGCGGCCGCGGTCGGATTCGCCAAGCACGCCACGTGTATACCCATCCATTCCCGGAAAGGCCGGCCAGGCCGGCATGAGAATCCAGTAGCCGATCGAGAAGACGATCGACGCATAGAAGATCCAGAGCCACCAGCGCGGCAACGGGTGCGTCAGCTCCTTGATGCCATCCCACTCGTGTCCGGTGGTTTGGACGCCGGTGACTTCGTCGGTGTCAGGCGAGTGGTCGGTCATCGCCCTGCTCCTTTTCATTGGCGGGAAGGTTCGCAGCTCGTTTGAACGTGTCCTTGTTCTTCGGCCAAAGCGCATAAGCGAGCGCCACGCCGAAGATCAGCACGAAGTAGAGCATTCCCCATGTTTGAGCGAAGTGAGAAATGGCCTCGTAGCTCATCGCATCACCTCCGGTTCTCGAGATCGCCGGCCTCGTAGGTCGAGAAATCGACCAGCGTGCCAAGCATCTGGAGATAGGCGATCAGCGCGTCCATTTCGGTGGGGGCGCCGCGCGTGCCGTCGAAGTCACGGACGATCACCGTGCCTTCGCGGCCGGCCACATCGTTGTAGGCCTTCTGCATCTCCTCGAAATCGCTGTCAGGATCCGCTTGGGCGGCGAGATCAGTGGCGGCGTTCTCGATCATCTCATCCGTGTAGGGCACGCCCAACCCCTTCAGGGTACGCATGTCCTCGGCGATCAGCTTGGCATCAAGCGGACGCCCCTCAAGGAAGGCGTAAGGCGGCATGATCGACTCAGGGACCAGCGATCGCGGATCCACGAGGTGGGCCCTGTGCCACTCGTCGGAGTACTTTCCTCCGACGCGGGCGAGGTCCGGTCCCGTTCTCTTGGACCCCCACTGGAACGGGTGGTCGTACATGCTTTCAGCGGCCAAGGAATAATGGCCGTAGCGCTCCACCTCATCCCGCAGCGGACGGATCATCTGCGAATGGCAGACATAGCAGCCCTCGCGGACATAGATGTTCTGCCCTGCTAGCTCGAGCGGAGTATAGGGGCGCATGCCTTGCACCTTCTCGATCGTGCTCTTCACGTAGAAGAGCGGCGCGATCTCCACGAGTCCCCCGATCGCGACCACGATCAGGATACCGACAAGCAGGATGAGAGAATGCTTCTCAAACAGCTTGTGGTTCTTGAACAGCCAGTTCTGACGTGCGGTCGACATGGATCTTGCTCCTATTCGGCCGGCTGCAGTTTCGGGGAAGCGTCGCGCTCGCGGTCTTCGACGGGGACGTCGCCGCGGGCGGTGCGCCACAGATTGTAGCACATGATCAGCGCGCCGCTCAGGAACATCAGACCGCCAAGGGCGCGGATGATGTAGGCGATGTGCTTGGCTTCGACGGTTTCGACGAATGAATACTCAAGGAAACCGAAATCGGCGTTGTAAGCGCGCCACATCAGGCCTTCCATGATGCCCGACACCCACATCGAGGTGATGTAGAAGACGATGCCGATCGAGGCGATCCAGAAGTGCCACTCGACCAGGGCGTTGGAGTAGATCTTCTCGCGTTTCCACACCCACTGCGTCAGACAGTACATGGCTCCGAAGGAGATGAAGCCCACCCAACCAAGCGCGCCGGAATGCACGTGGCCGATGCCCCAATCGGTATAGTGCGACAACGCGTTGACCGTACGAACCGACATCAACGGCCCTTCGAACGTGGACATGCCGTAGAAGGCGACGGCCGTGACCATCATCCGAACGACAGGGTCGGTCCGCAGCTTGTCCCACGCGCCCGAGAGCGTCATCAGGCCGTTGATCATTCCGCCCCAGCTGGGCATCCACAGCATGATCGAGAAGGTCATGCCGAGGGTCTGCGCCCATTGCGGCAGGGCGGTGTAGTGCAGGTGGTGCGGTCCCGCCCAGATGTAGATGAAAATCAGCGACCAGAAGTGGACGATCGACAACCGATACGACCAGACAGGACGTTCGACCCGCTTGGGAATGAAGTAGTACATCATCCCGAGGAAGCCGGCGGTTAGGAAGAAACCGACCGCGTTGTGACCGTACCACCACTGCACCAGCGCGCTCTGCACGCCCGAGAACACCGAGTACGACTTCGAGCCGAAAATGTTCGCGGGAATGGAGAGGTTGTTGACGATGTGCAGCATCGCGATGGTCACGATGAAGGCGAGATAGAACCAGTTCGCCACATAGATATGCGGCTCTTTGCGCTTCCAGATCGTCGCCAAGAACACCAGCAAATAGGCGACCCAGACGATGGTCAGCCACAGATCGGCATACCATTCCGGTTCAGCGTATTCTTTCGATTGCGTGACGCCGAAAAGATAGCCAAGGCCGGCGATCACGATGAAAAGCTGGTATCCCCAGAACACGAACCACGGCCACATGCCGCCGGCGAGACGCGTCCGGCAGGTGCGTTGAACGACATAAAAGGACGTCGCGATCAGGGCGTTGCCGCCAAAGGCGAAGATCACCGCCGACGTGTGCAACGGACGCAAACGCCCGAAATTCGTGAACCCGAAATCGGAGAAGTAGAAGATGTTCGGCCAAGTCAGCTGCAGCGCGATGACCAGCCCCACCAGGAAGCCGGCGACGCCCCAGAACATGGTCGCGATGACGCCCGCCTTGACGACGCCCTCTTCGTAATAGGTGGGATCAAAGCTCGTCCGCGTATCCGCCGTCGAATGCCAGATCAGAAGACCCGCCAAGCCCGCGCCGGCGCCCAGGACGAACATCCACGCATGCGCCGCATATCGGGCGTCTACCGCATTCGCGGCCATCGTTATGCCGGCGAGCAGCGTCAGGAGCAGCAACAGCGCAACGGAAATTGCGCTGGCGTCTCCACCTTCATTCCTTGAGACGGCGTTGGCCATGTTGTCCTCGCGTCGAGTTCCAGTGCGGCGCAGCAAGCGCCTTTGATGAGCGTCCGATACGTGTGACGTCGCGACACGAGCTTGATCCAGCGCAAGCGGATCGACCGTAACCCCGCGCTAAATCGCCTCGTGCCAAGATCACACGTCCGCAGACCAGACTATTGATGGAGAGATTCTTGAGAAACACTTTATTCTTGGTAACCGGTATGGCGATCGCCCTCTTGGGAACGGTGATCCGGTCTTGCGCCGCCGATGCCGGCACTCAAGCCGTCTACCTTTGCGGAAAGGTCCATGAATCGCTGACCGCCGGGCATTGCGCAGGGTGTTACACGGAGGTCGCGGGCCTCGTCATCGGCCGGAGCCCTCGTCGATCGGCCGCAACGGCTTGACCGGCGCGCGCCAGAACAGGAGTCGGCAGCCATGCCTGATTCGGATGGCGGAGCGTGCTGCCCGCAGCGGAACGTTGGGCATATCTACCGGAGTTCGCGTCGGAGACCCTCCCCCGCTACACGAGCTATCCGCCCGCCAACCGCTTCACGACGGACGTAAACGCCGCGGCGGCAGAGGCCGCGATCAGCCGCCTGCCGACGGACGCGACCTTGTCGCTCTACGTCCATATCCCCTCCTGCCGACAGCTCTGCTGGATTGCGGAGTCACACCAGCGTTCCGACCCGTGCGGACCCGGTGGGACCTACATCTCCCGCCCTCATCAAAGAGATCGGCCTTGTGGCCGCCCGCGTCCCGGCGGGCGCCGTGGTGCGTCACCTGCATTTTGGCGGCGGCTCGCCAGACAGCCTTGAGCCGGTCGAGATCGATGCGATCTTCGAGGCCCTGAAATCCTCGTTCCGCTTCGCCCCGGACGCCGAAATCGCGGCGGAGATGGACCCGCGCGGCGCAACCGCCGCCGTGGTCGACGCGTTCGCTCGCGGCGGTCTCCCAACCGCGCTAGCTTCGGCCTGCGAGACGTCAACCTCGACGTCCAGCGCAGGATCAACCGGATACAGCCCTCCCCGCTCGTCGAAGCGGCCGTCGACGTGCCTGCGCCAAGCCGGCGTCGCCAGCCTCAACCTCGATATCATGTACGGTCTGCCGGGCCAGAACGAAGCTCATGCGGCGAAAACAGCGGCCTTCGCCGCCAGTCTCGGCGCAGACCGGATTGCAGCTTTTGGCTACGCCCACGTGCCCTGGTTCAAGAAACACCAGAACGCTATCAAGACGGCGGATCTGGCGCAGGGCGAAGAACGTTTCCGTCAAGCCGAACGCGTCGCCCGAACGCTGATTGACGCTGGCTACAGCCCGGTTGGGTTCGATCACTTCGCCCGGCCAGGCGACTCGCTGGCGGTCGCGGCCCGGTCCGGCACATTGCGCCGCAACTTCCAAGGCTACACCACCGACGTGGCGGACGCATTGATCGGTCTTGGGCCCTCAGCGATCTCGTCCCTGCCCGATCTTCACTATCAGAATGCTCCATCGACCGCGGACTACCGCACAACCGTGGGCGACGGCGCTCTGCCGGTCGTGCGCGGCGCAATGCTGAGAGAAGAAGACCGCCAGATTGCAGGATTGATCGAAAACCTGCTCTGCCGTTTCGAAGCCGAGCTGCAGGACGCCTTGGACGGTGCGACCGTGGCGCGTCTGGAACGTCTGCAGGCGGCGGGTCTCGCGACTGTCGGCAATGGCCGTGTACGCATCACGCCGATGGGCCGGACCTATGCGCGGAATGTCGCCGCCAGCTTCGACCCGGGCTTTTACGCAACAACGGCAGCACGCCATAGCGTGGCGGTCTAACAAGCCGCCATCCGTCGGAGGACAGGATGATGACCAAGACACCGCCCGCAAACGTTTGCATTGTTCAAGGTCACCCGCACGGCGGCGGCAAACACTTCTGTCATGCGCTGGCTGACGCATACGCTGCGGGTGTCCGAGACAGCGGCGCCAAGGTGAAGCGAATAGATCTTGGGAATATGGACGTCCCGCTGCTGCGGGACCCGGCGGATTTCGCAACTCCACCGAACGCCGAGATAACCGCTGCTCAGAGGGCGGTGACGGCGTGCGATCATCTGGTGGTCATCTACCCGCTATGGCTTGGCACCATGCCGGCGGTCGTGAAGGCCTTCTTCGAACAACTCTCGCGCGCGAACTTTGCGATCGCACCCGGCAAGTCGGCCGAGTGGCCCCGACAGATGCTGAAAGGACGCTCCGCCCGCGTGATCGTCACGATGGGCATGCCGGCGGCGGCCTACAAGTTGATCTTCGGGGCGCATGGCGTGCGCGGTTTCGAGAGCGGCATCCTGGGAATGTCAGGCATATCGCCGATCCGCGAAACGCTGATTGGCGGAGCGGGCGAACTTACGCCAAAACGCGCCGCCTCGTGGCTAAGCCGCGTCCGCAGGCTGGGCCAGCTTGGAAGCTGACCCAGCCGCTGTTGCGTCACGCTGTCCTCAACTAACCGCCGAACTTGTACGCGAAGCGCACGCCGATCTGACGCGGCGGCGCGACGTTGACATAGTATGTCCGCACATTCGCGCCATCGATCGTCTGGTTATAGAGCGATGTGCCGCGCACGCCGGTCTCGGCGTATTCATCGAACAGGTTCTTGATGTAGCCGGTGACTGACCACTGCCCTGCATCGTAGATCAGCGCGGTGTTTGCGATGCCGAAGGAGTCGAGCGTCAGACTGCTCCCTCGTCCGCCGGTGCGCGTCAGCACGTCATCCTGCCACGAATAACCGAAGTTCCACTTGATGTCCGCTCCGTTGGAAAGCGGGCGAACATAGTTGGCGAACGCAGAGAAGGTCTGCCCAGGCGCCCCGGGAAGTCGATCGCCGACTTTTCCGTCCTCGAAACCCGAACCGAAGCCGGGAGGAGTGATCGTGCGAACCAGCGAAGGGACGTCCTCGGTCAGGCGCGCTTCGGCGCGGCTGTAGGCGCCCTGGAACGACCAGTTGTCGGTCGCCCGCCAGCTTGAAGTGAGCTCCAGGCCCTTCGACTCCGCCCCTGATGCATTGATCGTGATGGGGATGGAGGCGTTAACCGTCGCCGAGGACACCTGCGGATCGGTCCAGTCGATATAGAACACATCCCCGTTGACGATCAGATCGCCGCCAAACCAGGACGACTTGAAGCCGATCTCGTAGTTCTTGGTCTTGTCGGGCAGGTATTGCCGTTCATCGAACTCGGCGATGTCGCCCGGATTCGGTCCATACTGCTGGCCCGGAGCCAAGGCGCACTGCCCCTGGGGCTTGCTCGGGTCGTAAGCGCCGCAGGGCGGAACGCCGTTGGAGTTCCCGATCCGGTAGCCCTCGGACACCGTCAGATAAGTCATGAAGTCGGGAGTAATGTCGTAGGAGGTGTTGAACTTGAACAACGTTCCGTTGTCTTTTTGCCCGCCCTCCTCGAACACCAGATTCACTTCATCCGGACCGGCGCCGTAGAACAGGGTATAGAGCAGCGGAAAATCGACCGCGTCGGCGGTCTTGAGATTGTACTCGTAATAGCGGCCGCCGACAGTGACATTCCACTTGTCGGTGACGTCGTAGCCGATCTCGCCGAACAGAGCCTTCTCAGTCAGTTCTGACGTACCGACCGAATAGTACTCCAGCACGTCCGGACGGAGCTGATCCGCACCCCATTCCGCGACCGCGAACTCGTCGAAGTGGGGCGTAAATTCCTTGGATGAGCCCCAGCCGTCCGCGTGGTTGTAGAAAGCCCCGACGATCCAGCTCAACGGACCCGGCGTCTTGGACACCAGGCGCAGCTCCTGGTTGACGTACTCGTCGTCTTCATCCTCGCGCGTAAAGGCCGTGAAGGTCGGAAACGCCTCGTAGGAATATTCCAGCGTGATCAGAAGATCCGTTTGATCACGCTGACCGCCCTCCTTGTAGCGCGCCCAAGCCGAGGCGGAGGTCAACTCCGCAAAACCCAGATCAGCGATCACCTCCAATGAAAGGAGTTCATCGCGGCGCTGGTTGGGCTCCACCACGCGCATGCCAGCTTCGTACTTGCCGGCGGGAACCGTGCTGCGGTGACTGGAAACCGTACGTCCTTCGACATCCTGGAACTGGTGATAATAGGTCAGCGTGGCATCCAACCAGTCGGTGGGTTGCCAGCGTGCAGCCAATCGACCGTAAAGCGCTTCGACGCCGTTGGCGTCCTTTACCGGCGCGAAGTTCGCCGCGCGCGCCGTCGGGTCGGAAAAGTCCGGATCCGGTTCCGAGACGCCGATATCCTTCACCACAAACGGATAATCGATGAACCCGGTGTTATTCTGATACCCGACAGACCCCCGAATGGCGAAGCGGTCACCGAACGATTTGTTGAAGATGACGCTGGTGTCGGTGCTGATGCCGTCCGCTTCGGAGTATGAATAGGCGTCCGTCATCAGCTCGAGAGAATCGACGTCAAAGTCGGGCTTCTTGGGGATGTAACGGATCGCCCCACCCAACGTGCCCGCGCCATAGAGCGTTCCCTGCGGTCCCAGCAGAACTTCGACTCGCTCAAGGTCGTTGAGCTTGAGATCGACGTAGAACGGCACCTCGCCGACATAAGTCGCGACCGTTCCGCCGCCGCTGGAGACGCCTTCCTCGCTGCTGATCGGATCGGCGTTGAGACCGCGAACGATAATCTGGTTTCCGGAACGCGGCCCCTGGTCCACCAGGCTGATGCCCGGCACCACGGCTAGCACATCCGAAAGTTCCTCCAGCCCTTGCTCCTGAATGGCTTCGGAACCGACAGCCGCAACGTTTATGGGGGCGTCCTGAACCGTCTCATCACGCCGTGTGGCGGTGACGATCACCACCTCACGCGTGGCCTCTTCGGCCTGCTGGGCGTAGGCTGGCAGGGACGCCAGCTCCAACGCACAGGAGCTCAACACCAGAACGCTGGCGGATTTGAACAGTACGTTTTTTGACATAGACGGGCCTTGCTTGTTGGTGCTTGACTTTGTGCTCAGGCGCTGACCCCCGCCTTCGATGCAGTCACAGTGATTGCGCGCCGCCGCGCGGAACAAGACGAGCGAGGCAAATTGGTCGGCTTCTTTCTGCGAGTGACACAAAACCGTGACGCACATGCCCAATGTTCGAGCATCCGTTCCCGACATGCTGAAGAAAGCGGGGCAGCTCCTATCCGGCGGACAGCACCGGGAAGCACATGCACTGTGCTTGGAGGTCCTGAAGGTCGACCCCAAAATCCCATGCCTTCTATATGTTAGGGGTGATCGCCGCAGACCATCAGAACCACGGCCAGGCAGTCGAGTTGTACGACCGGGCGATCTCGCTCTCACCGCGTTTCGCCCAAGCATTCGCACAGAAGGCGCGCAGCCTTCTGGCGCTTCATCAACGCTCTGAAGCCGTCAGCGCGGCCGATTCGGCGGCCGCCGCCGCCCCCGAGGACGGCTATACGCTCAATACCATCGGCGTTGTGTACTCACGCGCCGGCCTGCATGCGCGCGCCATACCCTTCTACAGGCAGGTCGCCGAGAGAGCGCCAAGCGCGGCGCATTTCTACAATCTTGCCGCCGCGCTGCAATTCATGGGCGAGATGGACGAGGCGCGCGCGGCCTATCGGGAAACGCTGAAGTTGGACCCATCCCACGGCCACGCCTGGTCGGGTCTGGTCCAGATCACCCGCCAGACGCCGGAAGCCAACGAAATCGACTCTCTCCTGGGAGTCTTCGACCCGGAAAACGCCAACCCGGATGAAACGCTGAACATCGGTCACGCACTCGCAAAGGCATATGAAGACCTGGGACGCGATGCAGAAGCCATGTCATGCCTCGCGCGCGCCAAAGCGCCGAAACGCGCCAGCCTCAAAGCCTCCACGGATTTCGACAATCGCCTTTTCGACGCCGCGGAGCGGACTGCTTCCCTTCCCGGCTCCGGCGGCCTCGCGGGACCCTCGCCGATTTTTATTGTCGGCATGCCGCGTACCGGCACCACGCTCGTCGACCGCATTCTCTCAAGTCACAGCGAGTGCGCCTCCGCGGGCGAACTGACCGACTTCTCCATGGCGTTGAAGCGCAGAACCGGAACCAAAACGCCCCACGTTCTCGATCCCGAGACGCTTGAAGCTTCGGCAACGGTGGAACCCGCTGCGGTGGGACAGGACTATCTGGAATCCGTTCGGACCTCTCTTGGCCTGACCGGGCGCTTCATCGACAAGATGCCGCTGAACGCCTTCCTGGCGCCGAACATCCTGCGCGCCTTGCCGGACGCCCGCGTGATCTGCCTCCGCCGTCATCCAGCGGATGCCGTGCTGAGCAACTACCGTCAGCTATTCGCGACCAGCTTCGGCTACTACGCCTACGCCTACCATCTCGAAGACACCGCCCGCTATTATGTACGCTTCGACCGAATGATCGCGCGCTTCCGGGAAACGCTGCCCGCCGATCGCTTCATTGAGGTGCACTACGAGAAGGTGGTCGACGATCTGGAAGGCGAGACGCGCCGCCTGCTCGAGTTCTGTGATCTCCCCTTCGAAGCGGCCTGCCTGACCTTCCATCAAAACGCCGCGCCCGTCGCGACAGCCAGCGCCGCTCAGGTCCGCAAACCGCTCTACCGTACGTCCCTGGACCGCTGGCGACGGTGCCGCCCCGCAATTGACCCGGCGCTGCGAATCTTGATCGATGAGGGATGCATGACGGTCGAGGAGCTTGCCTCAGCCGATTAGGCGCACCCTCCGGCGTTAACCTTTTGTTAACCGATGCGCCGGCGATGTCTTAACTGTACGCGCGTTATTAGCAACGATTAGAGAGACCCCATGCGGCTCCACTTCGTCGACGACTGCGCCACAGACTCACATCTGGTGTCTCAACTGTTCTCGAACGACTGCACCGTCTCGCTGCGCACAAGCAGCCGGTTGCAGGAGCTTCTGGACGAGAACGACGAGAGCGCCGCTGATTGCATCTTCCTTGATGTGATGCGCCCCGACTCGGTCTCCATGCGGGACGACGTCGACGCGGTGCGCGCACGGACCCCGGCGCCGATCTTCTTCGTGACGGGAGGAGAGGCTCCGCCTCTGCGTCCAGCAGCGTTGGATGCCGGAGCGGAGGGCCTGATCGAGAAGCAGCAGCTGACGCGGGAGGTCGTGCTGCAACTGGCCCACAACGCACTCGTGCGCTCTCAATCGCAACGAACGACGCCCCAGCTTCCCCCTCTACAAAGAAGGCCAACGGTCGCCAGGGTCGCGCCAGCCAGGCGCTCCGCCGAAACGCGTGTACTCGCTCCCGTGACGCGCGCGCTTGCCGACGGCCTGAATTCGATCCGTCGTTCCCTCGACGACCAAGCCGTCAACGCGGCCCTGCGGAACGCCGTGATCGACGCCTCGAATATCGCTTCCGGGCTCGATAGGTTTATCCATGCCGATCCGCATTGCATCGAGCGCTGCGATATTCTTTCGATCTGCGCAAAAGCCCGCCCAGAGATCGACAAAGCGGCGAGACGCATCGGCGCCAGCGTGTTCTGGGACGTGCGGCCGGGCGGATACGCACAGATCGGGTCCAGCGAACAGGCCGTCGAAGGACTGAAACACTTCATGTTTGCCGTCACCCGACTGATGGGCGCGGACTCAACCATTCTGGTTGTGGCGGAACCGTCAGAACAATCAGGCGGCGTGGTCGTCCGAGTCTACGGCACGGGGCTAATGCTGCCGTCCAACTGGGACTCTCTGGAAGAAGCCGGGAGCGTTCCGCGCATGCCCGATCAAGCGCGCGCGTCTCTGGCGCTAGCGATGCGCTTGCTTGGCGCAACGCGCGAACAGATTCAAATCTCGCAGCAGTGCACGACCTCGGTCATCACGCTTCATCTCTAGAATCGACAGCGTTGGAACGGCCCGCCGCATGATGCGGCGTTTTGGCGCGACGCATTATGCGTGCCAGTAACCACCAATTGACGGTCGTCAATGTCATTTTGGCCCGTCGCGCTAGTTTGCCTCATGGAACGCACGACTCTGCGTGAGGCGTTCTGGCTGACGTGAATCAGCATTCGAAACGGAACTGAAGACACGTGGGGACGCTGTCCCTGCGAGCGGAGGAACTATGTCGAAGCGACCTACATTTGTCATTGGTCTTGGCGCATCCGCCGGCGGTCTCGAAGCTCTTGAGAAGTTCTTCGACAATGCGCCTGTCGACAGCGGCGGCGCCTTCGTTGTGGTGATGCACCTTTCTCGTGACTTCAACAGCATGCTTGACGAGCTTCTGGCGCGCCACACATCGATGAAGGTCCAGCCCGTCGTCGACCGCGCCGAACTCGAGGCCGACACGGTTTATGTCATCCAGCCCGCCACGACGATCGAGCTTCAAGGCGCCTCATTTCGGGTGACGACGCGGCCGCTGGTCGACCCGCAAGGGCCGATCAGCACGATCGATACGCTGTTCCGCTCCATCGCCACACAATGGCGCGAACGCGCAGCGGCGGTCGTGCTTTCAGGTTCGGGATCGGACGGATCGCGCGGCGTTATCGAGGTGCAGAAGGCCGGCGGCTTCGCGTGTGCGCAAGCGCCCGAAACCGCGAAGTTCGATTCGATGCCAGTCGCAGCGATCGCTACCCGCTCGGTACGCGCGGTGGAAGCGCCCGAACACCTCGCCCAGATTGCAATCGAAGGCATTCTGGTGCCTGGCCTGAACGCCGGCCGACACTTTGTCACCGATCATGACGGCGCGCTCGCGCGCATTCTCGAAGCCGTCGTGGGGGTCTCGACGCTCGACGCCACCAAATACAAGCACTCTACATTCGAGCGCCGGGTCCGTCGCCGCATGATGGATCTGCAGATCGGATCGATGACCGCCTACGCGGATCGCGTCGTCGACGACCCCATCGAGGCCAGGCGTCTGGCTGATGCGCTTCTCATCGGCGTCACGAGTTTCTTTCGCGACACGGACGCATTCAATATCATGTCGCAACAGGTGATCCCGGAGATCATTCGCAGGGCTCAGCTGGAAGACCGGTCAATTCGCATCTGGGTTCCCGGATGCGCCACCGGCGAGGAGCCCTACTCCATCGCCATGCTGTTCGCGGAAGCGATGAAAGACCTGCCGCAGAAACTCGACGTGCAGATCTTCGCGTCCGATGTGAAGCGTGACTTCCTCTCCGAGGCCGCGCGCGGCGAATTTGCCGAGGCGCGTCTGGAGGGCGTTCCGCCGGATATGCGCGAACAGTTCTTCAAACCGATCAACGGCGGCGGCTATTACGTGATCGATCCGGCGATTCGGAAGATGATCGTGTTCGCTCCGCACGACATTCTAACAGACCCGCCCTTCACACGGTTGGACATGGTCTCTTGTCGCAACCTGCTGATCTACCTCTCGGTGGAAGCGCAGCAACGGATCCTGGGCGGCTTCGCCTTCGGATTGCTGGAAAAGGGCTGCCTGTTTCTGGGATCAAGCGAAACCGTAGGCGGTTTCCGCGAAACCTTCGAATACATCGACGCACGCAATCGCATCTTCAGACGGACGGCCAACAACCGCAACAACATGATCTGGCGCGCAAGCGAGCGCATGTTGTCGGAGTCCAACTCTCTGGGCGCGCCCAAACGCACCATCAAGATGCGCGAAGCCGCACTTCAGCCAGCCTACTCGGCGCTGCTGAAGGAGTACGCACCGCCATGCTTGTTGCTCTCATCCGACCGCGAGCTGCTGCATAGCTTCGGCGACGCGCGCAAATACATTCGCGCGCCGGAGGGCGTCATCAATCTCGACACGGCCAACATGGTCGATCCGGCCTTGAAAACCCCGATCATCGCCGGCTTGGAGCGCGCGCTGCGCGACAAGAAGCCGATGACGTTCTCGCGCATCACGCTCGAAGAATTCCCCGAGAAGGGCAAAGTCGTAGATTTGACGGTTCGCCCGCTGCTCCTCGATCCCGACGGCGAGGTGCTCCACGCGCTCGTCAGCGTCGACTCGGCGAACCGCAACACTGCAGACCTTCGCAGCAATGACGCGCTTACCGTGAGCGCCGAAGCTCTGGCGAATGTACGAATTCAGGAGCTGGAGACAGAGCTCGCTCGTACACGTGAATCGCTTCAAGCGACGATCGAAGAGATCGAAACGACCAACGAGGAATTGCAGGCGACCAACGAAGAGCTGATGTCCTCGAACGAGGAACTTCAGTCGACGAACGAGGAGCTGTCGTCGGTCAACGAAGAACTCTACACGGTCAACTCAGAGTTCCATAAGCAGAACCTTGAACTCACGAAGCTGTCGAGCGATTTTGAACTTCTGCTGGAATCCACCGAAGTTGGCGTGATCTTTCTAGACCGGGAACTGAAGATCACCCGCTTCACCACGCTTGCCGGAGAACTGTTCCAGCTCGCGGACGCCGATCTTGGTCGCCCCATCTCCACCTTCAGGTCGCCATTTGACGGACTTGAACCGGAGAAACTTCTCCAGTCCGCGCTCCAGACGGATACGGTCATCGAGGCCGAAGCCGTCGATGGCGAAGGGCACGCCTGGTTGGCGCGCGCCGTGACGCACTCCAACAATCTCGGGGCGGTTCTGACTCTCATCAACATCGCACGCCTTCGTGACGCGGAGGCGAGCGCCCGCCGCGCCACATCAATGCTGGAAGCGATCAGGAAAGGCTCGCACGCATTCTATCTTGAAACCGGTTCGGCTGCGGATGAGCTGCGATCCCAGCTAGGGTGGGATGAGTTTGTCGGCGCCGAAGATTTGGATGGTCCGCGCGAGATCGACTGGTCGAAAATCCACCCTGATGACGTTGAAACGTTCAAGGAAGCGCTCGCAAAATCGCAGCAATCAGGACTTCTCCAAACGATCGTGCGAATATGGAACGCCGCCACCGGCGACCACAGGTATGTCCGGCTCTCCGGAACGTTCGCCATGGACACCTTGCGCATCATCGGGTCCGATGTCGATGACATCGTGCGCCGCGAGCGGGAAAGCACGGAGGCTGCGGCGATTCTGGAGGCGATGCTTCAGGCGTCCACCGCGCTGGTGAGTTTCGTCGACGCCAACAAGCGCTATCGCTATGTCAACGACGCCTATGTTCGTCAGTGGAAGATCGACAAGACGGATATCATCGGGAAGACGGTGCACGAATATCTGCCGGAGGGCAGCTATATCGACGCCGAACCCCACATCGAGGCGGCGTTGCGCGGCCAGCGCCAGGAGTTCACCATAGAGGTGGACGGTCCCGAGCAACCCGCGCGCGTATTCTCTGTCGTCTACCAGCCGGTCACCGAAGACGACGGGTCCGTGATCGGCTTCGTTGTCGACAAGCTGGACGTCAGCAAGTTTTACGCCCTCGCCGACGCTTTCAACAACACGGATCGGCTTATCGCCAAAGGCGTTCGTCAATCCGTGGATGCGACCGTCCTCGCCGACATCGACACCTCGAACGTGGTCTTCGCAAACCGCCGCGCAAACGCCCGCCACCAAAGAATGCGTCACGCCCGACGCCGCCCTGCCAGCCAGCTACAAACCTTGGAGCAACAAGGCCGCCCTTGCCGCAGCGTCGAACATTGACGCATCGCCAGACGCCCGACTTGCCGTGAACGCGGCCTATGCCGTCCACCTCCAACGCGCCAGCGAGATTGATTACCCGACGACGCCGGAAAAGATGGGCGCTGTAGATTCCTATGGCGGCGTATTCTCAGTGACAGTTGAGGTGGCTGGGACCTACGCGGTCGCGCTGGACTCGAAAGCGTGGATCGACATGCTCGAAGGCGGAAATGTCGTCGCCTCCGCCGCGCACAGCCATGGACCTGAATGCACCACAATACGCAAGGTGGTCAGCTTTGAACTCCAACCAGGCCCACACGTCATCCAGATAGCCGCCAGCGCAAACGCCGAGATGGCGATAATGGTGTTGCGCCAGCCATAGCTCGCTTCCCCACGACCACCGTCCAGTCCATAAACCGTGAACAATCGAAACGGACGTGACGCCGAAATGGCGTGCGTCACGAAAAGGACGGGCGACCAAGAGTTGGGCGCGAGGAGGAAGAATGAGCGATCTGCTTCGGATCTCGGACGAGGGACACGTACGAACAATAACGCTCAACCGGCCTGACAAGAAGAACGCCCTTACGGACGCGTTCGCCTGGTCGATCGTCGCAGCCATCGACGAAGCGGCCGCGAACGACAACGTGTGGGTGGTTGCGCTCACCGGGACGGACGACGCCTTTTGCGCAGGACTCGATCTGTCGATGTCCGAACGCGCCTCGCCGCATCCGCCCCAAACAGCTCAGCTGGACGACATTAACTGGGTTGGGAACTTTCTTCTGGCGATCCGCAAGCGCTGCGACAAGCCCGTGGTGGGCGGCGTGAACGGCGTCGCCGTTGGCGCCGGTCTCGGTCTGGCCATGGCGACGGACGTTCGGCTCATCGCGCGCAGCGCCCGCCTAATGGCCGGATACACGCGCATCGGCGGATCGCCTGACGCCGGTCTCACAATCACCCTCCCACAGGCCATGGGCTACGAACAAGCGATGCGGTTCATGATGGAGAATCGCACAGTACAGGGCGAGGAAGCGGTGGCGTTGGGCATGGCCGGCGAAGTGGTCGACGATCATGCATTCTCGGAACGCCTCGCGACATATTGCGATGAGCTTTGCCGGTGGTCTCCCATCACCTTGCGCTTGCTCAAACGCGGCATGGTGAAATCCATGGAATCGACTGACATGGAGCAACAGCTTCGCTACGAGCTGTCCAACATCCACCGCGCATTTTCCAGCGACGACGCCAAGGAGGCGCGCACCGCCTTCCTCGAAAAACGTCCGCCGGTGTTCAAGGGACGCTGAACCGGTCGCTAACGAACTGCCATGACGGAATCGATCAGTGTTCCTCCGTCGGCGGGTCGACATACCCGACCGCGCCATCGCGCCTCGGGTCAGCCGCGCCGACCCATACGCCGTGGTCCAGACCGATCGCATGTACACCGCCAAAATAGGCGTTGAGCCCATCGATCTTCAGATCGCCCTTGGGTTCGACCAAGTCAAAACCCATAGCTTCAACGTCCAGTCCTTCCGGCATGACCTCCACGTAGGCGTTGTCGCGCCCGTCATCGTCGGGAACCACATGCACGCGCGGCGCAGCAACAGCCGCCTGGACGCCGGCGCCCACATCGACCCAATGGCTCGTCACCTGCGTCACTGCAGAAATGATACGCGCGCTGCCCGGGCTGCCAAGAACCAGGACTGGCTCTCCCTCTTTCATCACGATCGTTGCGCTCATTGATGAATAGGGCGCCGCGCGCGGCCTCACCGAGAATGGATGCCCCGGCTCCTCATCCAACGACTGCATGTAGTTGTTGTAGAGAAAGCCCAAGGTCGGGCTTACCGCACGCGATCCAAAATAGGAATCGATACTGGTCGTCACCGACACCGCCATTCCATTTGCATCAACGATGGAGAAGTGCGTGGTCTCGCCCCCGTAATGTGGAGCAGGCGTCGAGGGCGGCGGCGCACCTTTTTTGATCCGGGCCGCAAGATCGGCGGCAAACGCCTCGGCGGACACAGCCGAGTTTTCATCACGCGACCGATGCGCAAGATCCAGGGCTTCCAGCAAGGCCTGAGCGCGTTCAACACCTTCCGCATTGAGCTTGTCCGGCGAGACTTGCTCCAGAAGATTAAGCGCAACCAGCATTACCCACCCCCCTGCCGGTGGGCCGAGCGTGTACACGTCGTACCCACGATAGGTCGTATGCAATGCCGGAACAACTTCAGGTTGCGGCGTCGAAGCGAGATCTTCCGCGGTAATCCAGCCGCCATATGTCTTCATGTCCGCGGCGATCTGCTGTGCAATTTCGCCTGTATAGAAATCGTCGGCCCCGGCCTCGGCCAAGCGCTTGAGCGTTGTGGCCAGTACAGGCTGGCGGACAACATCACCCTCCTTCGGCAGCACGCCGCCGGGCAGGAAGATCGGGGCGGCGGTTGCGCTTTGGCGAAGATCCTCCTCGTGGCGCGCGTAGACCAGCGCCCGGAACCGACCGACCTTGAAACCGTCTTCGGCATCGTTGATGGCGGGCTGAAGCGCCTTCGCCCAACTAACTTTGCCGCTGCCAAAGGTCCGTTGCGCGAAGTCCATGACACGCACGGTTGAGGGGACAGTCATGGCGGTCCAGCCGGTCTTCAGCGCGCCATCCGGCAACTTTCCGGCAGGTATCCCCGAGGGCGCGTAAGACGTACCGTTGATCATCACCGGTTCCTTTCCTGGAACCCGGATCATCACTTGTGTCTGCCCGCCCAGCCCGGACATCGCTGGCTCGGTAACGCCCAGCGCGAACTGCACCGCCACTGCCGCGTCTACAGCGTTGCCGCCTTGTCGCAGGATTTCAACACCGGCCGCCGTAGCTTCCGGAGATGCGGACGTGACCACGCCGCGAGATGCAGCGACCGGGGGTTCTCCGCCGCAAGCCGACAGCATCAGAACAAGAGCGGCAGCCGTAAACTTAGCCCACAAGGAACGAGACTGCATGAAGCGCCATCCGGCTATTGTCGTGAGGAATGTTGGGAGCGTAGGCGAGACGCCAACGGAAGGTGCAATTCAGAGCTTCCGCACGCGCGCGGCCGGCCTCGAAAAAATGGCGACCGCGTGCGAGACGATGCGGTCCCTGCCGCATCGCCATCTCAGTTCGATTGAGCGAGCTTTGTTCGGTGTCGATATCGCCCGTTCCGAGCAGAACCGTCATTGGCCGCTCGAGCCAGGTCTGGATGCGCGCGTCGCTCATGTTCTCGCCGCCCAGTCCGAACGGAGCCTCCACGTCCGGGTCCGGAAGCGTGTACCAGCCTGCATTCGCAGAGATTGCGTGGCGAACGCGCGCTTCAGGTATATGGAGCATGAACCGGTGGACGAACTGCGCACCTGCCGAATGCCCGTAGATCCCGTATCGGTCCGCGCTTAAACCCATCCGCCGTCGGATCTCATCAAACAGCGGCTCGATAGAGCTGAAACTCCACTGCTCTCGCGGTAGAGGCGCGCCTTCGGCATCGAACCTACGGCCAAGATTGTAGTCGTTGGATCCCGGAAACTCCTTGCGAGCAAACTCCGGCGCGGCGATGGCCAGTCCATGCGCCTCGGCAAGGTCAGCCCATTGATCGCGGTATTCGTCTGCGTTGCGTCCCTGCCCGTGCATGATGAATGCGAATGGCGTCGCGGACGTCATGCGAGCCGGCGCATAGGTATGAACGTTGATCGGCGGACCGTCCCAACCGTCGAATACGAAGGTCGACTTTCCTTGAGGTGTGCGTTCGGCGTTTCCGCCGCGCGCCATCATGCATGACGTCGCCAGCACTGCCGGCGCGCCAAACACCAGCGCACGGCGGGCCTGGTCGAGGGCGCTCGCGCCCCCGACCCGTTTGGCGTTGTCCAACGCGCGCACGCGACTAGAACGTCTTCTTGATCTGCCCATAGACCACCCGACCTTCGCCCGAATAGAGACTATCGAAGTAGCCGTAAGTCTCGTCCGCGTAGGGGGGCATCTCGTTGAACAGGTTCCGAACGCCCAGCTTCAGCTGTGTGCCGCCGGCAAAGTCGTATGAGACAAAGCCATTGACCGTATACCAATCGTCGACCTGCCAGCGTTCGCCGGTGGTGTCGTTGGTCGCGCTGGAGTCCTCCACGTCGGAGACATAGCGGAGCGACCATCCCGACCGCCAAGGCCCCATATTCCAGTTGACGAAGGCGCTCGCCCGCCACTCCGGATTGCCGTTGTAGCGCATGTTGTCGAACGTCGTGCCGTCCTGCTGGATTTCCTTGAGTTCGATCATATTCGTGCCGGTGACGCCGATATCGAAATCACCGAATGACGTCGGCGGGAAGACATAGGAGATCGCAATGTCGTAGCCTGACACCTTGCGGCGATCGAGGTTCACATAGCCGTCGAGAACGTTGATGACCTCGCCAGCCGGAGCACGCTGCTCCGTCGGATTGGCGGCGTTGTACGCATCGAACAGGAGGAGTTCGTCCGCGGTCACGTCCGCGCGAATGACTTCGGGAATACCCGAACCGCCCGCGATCCGGTTTAGATAGTCCTCTTCCAGAAGTCGGTCGACGCCGATATTGGCGATCGCGTTCTCGGTCTCGACCTCGAAGTAATCGACCGAGAACCGCAACCCGCTTAGCGCTCCGGCTTCAGGGGCGTAAATAAAGCCCAAGATGCGGCTCTCGCTCTCTTCCGCATCAAGATCCGGATTACCCGCGCGGGTCGACGTACGGTAGGTCTCCCCAATATCCGCGGGCGTATCCGTTACGCCGACGCGATAATAGTCCTCGTCGCCTTGGTTGCGACGCGTGATATCGCCCTGGTTGATCTGCACGAGGTTCGGAGCACGGAAACCTTCGCCGTAAGCGGCCCGAATAGATATGCCGGGAGTAAGCGACCAGTGCGCAGCTGCCTTCGGAGAGAAATTGTCGCCGAAGTCCGACGAGCTCTCAAAACGCCCGGCGAGTTGAAGATCAAGAGCGTACACCAACGGAATGTTGGCCTCTTCGCCAATGATAGGAATGTTGAACTCGGTGAACGCCGCCCAAGTTTCCCGGTCGCCGCCAAAATCATCGGTCGCCGAAACGCCGACCAGATCGCTTCGATCCGCAACCGCGCCATTGGTGAACTGCAACGTCCCGTCGAGACGCGGATCGCTGTCCTCAAATATCTCCTCGCGCCGGAAGTCGATCCCGAACGCGGCGCCAACCGGGCCTGCCGGCAGCATGAAAAGGGAATCGTTGACGGCTTTTGCGTCCCAGGTGAACAGCGAGGACTCGCCGTAGCGAACCGAACTGACGCGAACCTTGCCCAGCACGCTTTCCGGATTCACGTTCGGACCGCCGAACGGATTGTAGGCGTCGGGCGTGCTCAGCGACAGCTGGTCCTGAAGCAGCGTCTTGGAAAGACGATTGAACTCTTCGTCACGCGAGGTCGCCTCCGACCAGCCCACCGCTGATTCAAGATTCCAGTCGCCGACGTCGTAGCGGACGCCGCCCAGAACACGGTAGAGTTCCTGGTCAACTTCGATGATCCGCGGCCCGAGCTCTACCGGGCGGTATGCGACGATCACCGCGTCCAGACCTTCAGCCGGAGCGTTGATGCCGGGCAAACGGTTCGGGCTGCCGACCGGGCCAAACGGGTTGTAGTAGTTCTGCGCCGGCACGATGAGATAGGCGAGAGAAGTGTCGATCGGCCCCGCTGCACGCTTCGTCTCAGTGCTGGAAGTATAATAGAGAGCTTCCGCGAAGACCTGCAGAGAGTCGCTCACATCATGCGTGAACGTCGTACCGAAGTTCAGGCGCGACACCGCTGGAATGACCGTCTCGTCTTCCGAGAAGTCATAATACAGATCGCGATCGATCGAGCTTGAGTCGTCCAGAGAAACGCCAGGCGCGAGTTCAGCAAGACTTCCCGGGAAATCTGTCGGCTGAATGTGAAAACCCGCCGCAGTGGAGCTGAATCCGGACGCCGAAGTGTAGTTTACCGTCGGCGATGGTGACGTACGGCTCACCCGGATGCCTTGGAAGCGTCCGTCAGCAAGCAGCGTTCCAGCCCGGAAGCGGCCCCACGGGCTTGCGGTCGAACCATTGTCGAACTGCGTATCGCCTTGCCAGTCAGCCGGAAGAAGATTCCGACGATCCGAGGTGGAGTACCACTCGGGAAAATCCTTCACCTCAACGTCATTGCGCTCGAAGTAGTTGAGCGCAACGGTCAGGTTGGTTCGACCGTCATCCATGTCGAAGCCGGCGCGCGCACCGATCGAAAATTCTTCGAGCGGCAATTCATCGCCCGCGCCGTAGTGAAAGCTCAGCTCCTTGTCGTTGTAGTCATTGAACAACGACATGTTGACGACGCCGGCGATGGCGTCGGAGCCATAGAGCGCAGACGCGCCGTCGCGCAGCACTTCAACTCGATCAATCAGGCCTGCCGGCACGGCGTTCACGTTGGTGAAGGTTTCGGGAACGCTGCCCACGGCCTGTGATTGGGGGTGGGAGGCGATCCGTCGACCATTGACCAATGTCAGGGTGCGACCGGACCCGAGCCCGCGCAGGTTGGCGCCCGTAACGTCGCCGCGGGCGCCGTTGGTGCCTGTGTTGTTGTCGGTGAACTCTATGTCGCCGATCGACGGAATGTTCGTAAGGAGAGCGCCAGTCGATTGCCCGCCAGTTGCGTCGAGCTCCGTGCGTCCGACCACGGTGACAGGCAACGCGCCGCTATCGCCGACGCCCTCAATGTACGAACCGATAACGACGACCTTCTCCGCCGGAGCAGTATCGGCGGCAGGCGCGGCCTCTTGGCCCCACGCCGGGAACGACGACACCGCAACACCCGCCATAAGCGCGACGCGGAGACTATGAGTGTGATTGGAAGACATTTTTCCCGCTCCTAAAGTGGCCACGCCGCCCTCAGAACCGGCGTCACCCCATCCGTGTGCGGAAATCTAGAACGTAATTGTCGACAACTATCAACCAAATTCGACAAATGTCGATTTCGATAACTTTTGATTATATGAAGATTAGTCTTTGGACTCGCGTCTTGCCGTTCCCCTCAGTCTCCGGCGAAGGCGCGCGAGCTGAGACGCCAACGCCTTTTCGAACACCTCGACGAACTCCCGCGACGTTAGGGGCAAACCGGTGGACAACGGATAGACCGCGTTGACCGGCAAACTGAGGTCCGGAGGAAACAACCGGACTTCCGCATCTACATGATCCTGGGCGACGCTGGCCGCCGTCATCCCATCGACGATCGCCACGCCATTATCTCGAAGCGCCAACGCGCACGCCAATCGGTAGGTCTGCACCCTTATCGGCGAATTGATCATCAGGCCCGATGTCCGCGAAAGATCTGCAACCAACTTGCCCAGCGGCTCGGTATCGTCGAGGCCGATCACCGTGCGCCCGACCAGGTCGTCAATCCCGACCTCCGGCCCGGGCCTGGCGAAGGTTCGCGGCCGTGACACGGTCGCGATTGGAACGGTCCCGATACGCATTGCGCCTATAGAAGCAGGTCGACCGCCGGCGTCGAAGACAAAGCCTAGGTCGAAACCGAACGACGGCTTGGCGATCTCTTCTAGCACCTCGCCCGAGTGGCGCGTGGAGATCGTCAAACGAATGTCGGCCTTTTGCCGCGCAAACGTGGTAACTGCATCCGGCAGCACCTCATGCCCGAGCGCAGGCGTCGCCACGATACGCAAATGATCCTGAGATCCATGCCGCAAACGCAAGGACGCTTCCCGAAGATCGTCCATCGCCGCTTGCGCGCGCTCGGCCTCGCGCATCAGCAGCCGCGCCTCTTCGGTAGGATGCAAGCGCCCCTTGATCCGATCGAACAACCTGTAGCCGAGTTCCGCCTCAAGCAGCTGTAGCGTCTTGGTCACGGAAGGTTGCGAGATGCCCAAACGCTGCGCCGCATCAGAAACGCCGCCCGTCGTCATCACCGCATGGAAAACTTCGAATTGTCTGAATCTCATGCCCAGATCATATCCAAAAGTTATGAAATGGCAAATTCACTTCATTTGACGCATTCGTTTCGTGCTTCGTACTAAGGCAACATCGAGACGGAGCAGCATAAATGTCGTCCATTCTTCACCGCGTCCCCGGAAACAAACTCCCGATGGCGACCGGCGGCGCCGGGGTATGGCTGCAAGACGCAGAGGGGCGCCGCTACCTGGACGCATCAGGAGGCGCGGCGGTGTCCGTTCTCGGTCACGGGCATCCGCGCGTAATCGAAGCGATCAAACGCCAAGCCGAAAATCTTGCCTACGCGCACACAGCGTTCTTCGCCAACGAACCCAGCGAAGCATTGGCGGCGTTCATCACGGAGCGTGCGCCAAGAGGCTTCGGCAAGGTCTTCTTCTCATCGGGCGGCTCAGAGGCGGTCGAGACGGCCCTGAAACTGGCGCGCCAATATCATGTTGCGCGTGGCGACCTCACTCGCACCAACTTCATCGCTCGTCGCCAGAGCTATCATGGCGCCACACTCGGCGCGCTCAGCGTCGGGGGACATACCGCCCGCCGCGGACCATATGAGCCGCTGCTCGCGCCCTGCCGCTTTATCCCCCCCTGCTACGCGTATCGCAATCTGGCTGACGGTGAGACGCTGGAGGAATATGGCCTTCGCGCAGCGAACGCTCTCGAGGAAGAAATTCTCCAGGTCGGCCCCGATACCGTCGCCGCCTTCATCGCTGAACCTGTCGTGGGGGCGACGCTTGGCGCGGTTCCGCCCGCACCCGGCTACCTCAAACGTATTCGGGAAATATGCGATCGCTACGGAGTTCTGTTCATCGCTGACGAAGTGATGTGCGGAATGGGTAGAACGGGCCGGCTATTCGCGGTGGATCACGACGAAGTGTCACCCGATATAATCTGCGTCGCGAAGGGACTGGCTGGCGGCTACCAACCGCTCGGCGCCACGGTCCTGTCGAACAGGGTCTATGATGCGGTGACCCGCGACGGAGGACGATTTGAACACGGCCATACCTACATTGGCCATGCTATTGCCTGCGCCGCCGGCCTCGCGGTCCAACAAACCATATCCGACGACGGCCTGCTGGACGAAGTCGCCCGCAAAGGACCGCTACTGAAGCGGCTGCTGCAGGACCGTCTCCAACCGCTCGGCGTGGTGGGCGACATTCGCGGGCGCGGATTTCTGATCGGCGTGGAACTCGTTGAAGACATTGCGACCCGCCGCCCCTTTCCAGCCAGCGCAAAATTGAACGGCCTAATCAAGTCCGCCGCCATGGCACGGGGCTTGATCGTCTATCCGGGAGGCGGCAGCGTCGACGGGGTCAACGGTGACCACATCCTTCTCGCGCCTCCCTACATCGTTTCCGAGCAGGAGATGGAGGAGATCGTCGATCGCCTGGCCAGCGCCATCGAGGCGTGCCTGCCTGCTCGTGTCGCCTGACGCGGCTAACAATTCGGGAAGCCACCAAGATCGACATGGGCGACGGCAACATGAATCAGATCCTGATCTCTGTCGCGCCGAATGGCGCTCGCAAGACTGCGAAGGATCACCCCACCCTCCCGATCACCGCGGAAGAGATCGCGGCGACCGCGGCGGCCTGCGCCGATGCTGGGGCCGGGCTGCTGCACATGCACGTGCGCGATGCATCGGGCGGACACTCGCTCGACCCCGCCCGTTACCGAGAAGCGACAGCAGCCGTGCGCGAGGCGGTTGGCGATCGCCTCATCGTCCAGATCACGACCGAGTCAGTTGGCCTCTTTGACATCGAGGATCAGATTCGCACCGTGGAAGAAGTCCGGCCGGAGGCATGCTCGGTCGCCTTGCGCGAACTTTGCCCAACCGACGAGAATTCAGACGTTGTTCGCTATCGCGCTTTCCTTGGCGACTGCAGCCTTGAGGGCGTTTGGGTGCAGCACATTCTCTATGACTTGCCCGACATCTCACGTTTCAATCGACTGCGCCGCGAAGGCGTCTACGGCGAACAGGCGTTCGTGCTGCTTGTCGTCGGCCGCTATGCAAAAAACCATATGGCTGAGCCGCTTACGCTTGCGCGGATGGCCGCCGCGCTTGGCGATGGTGGGAACAACGCACCTGACTGGGCGGCCTGCGGCTTCGGGCAAGACGAAACGCGAATTCTTGCCGGAGCTGCCGCGCTAGGTGGACATGTACGCGTTGGATTCGAAAACAACCTGCTTCACGTGGACGGCGAAGTCGCTGCATCCAACGCAGAACGCGTCGCGGCCATCTCAAACTGCATTGCGGACCTCGGACTGGCGCCGATGTCTGCAAGAGATGCTCGTCGCACCCTCATCGCGCAGGGCTGAACGCCCCCATCTGGAAGTGCGCCTTCATGCCGGCGAGCAGGCTCCAGACTCTCTCGAATTGCTCGGAACCTCGGCCCCACCGAAACTCGGAAACCCTGGCGGAGAGGGTGGGATTCGAACCCACGGTACGCTTGCACGCACAACGGTTTTCGAGACCGTCCCGATCGACCACTCCGGCACCTCTCCTCGGGAGCGTGGGGGTATATTGTCCACTCAGCGCTGGCGCAAGACGATATATACGGGCGTCCGGCCCAATTTCGTTCTAACCGAACCATGACGTCATAGCCGCGCGGCGCATCAGAGGTATGTTTGACGGATTGCGGCGGCCGGGCAGAAGCGGAAACGACCTTCGGGGCCGAAGCGGCTAGACTTGGCGCCCAAATAGCCCAAAACAGCGCGGAACGGCACGAAAAATCCCGCGCGACATCGCGCTCCGGGTTTGACAGACGCCCTCTCCCCCGTCTATATGCCCGCTCCCCGCCCGCGACCCCTCGCGGGCGGCTTGAATTTTTGGCGATCCCGGACGGCCTGCTTCCCGCAAGAGAAGACGCCGGCTGGAGACCGCTCCAGACATAACGAGAGAGCCATGTTCGCGGTCATCAAGACGGGCGGTAAACAGTATCGGGTCGCCCAGGAAGACCTGATCGTCATCGAAAAAATCCCCGGCGAAGCTGGCGAGACCTTTGTGTTCGAGGACGTTCTGATGATCGGCGACGGGGCCGACGTGCAGATGGGCGCTCCCTCCATCGCTGGCGCCCAGGTGGTCGGCGAGGTGGTCGAGCAGCGCCGCGCGCCCAAGATCACCATTATCAAGACACGCCAACGCAACACTTATCGCCGCAAGAAAGGCCATCGCCAGAACGAGACTCTGGTGAAAGTCACCGAGATCCTGCCGAAAGGCGGCAAATCGGTTGAAGCCAAGAAGGCGGCCCCGCGCAAGCGCAAGCCCAAGGCTTCTGACGAAGCCGCAGCGTAACGAACACGACAACGGGCCGTTTGATCGCGGCCTCAGACTGGAGAGCCCCTTATGGCGCACAAGAAGGCAGGTGGTTCGACCCGCAATGGTCGCGACTCGAACCCCAAAATGCTGGGCGTGAAGAAGTATGGCGGCGAGCGCGTTCTTGCCGGCAACATCATCGTCCGTCAGCGCGGCACCAAATTCTACCCGGGCAAAAACGTCGGGCTCGGCCGCGACCACACGCTGTTCGCGACAGCGGACGGACAAGTGTCGTTCCGGGGCGGTAAGCTTGACCGCACGTTTGTCGACGTCATTCCGGCCGCCAAGCCGGTAGCTGCCGAATAGGCGGACGGATGTTTGTTCCGGACCGCCCCCCCAGGGAAGCGGTCTGAAGCTGAACAGAGTTCAGGGGAGGCGGACCGCCTCCCCTTTTTTCATGTCCTCTCCTGAACTGACCGCAAATCCGCTGCACCAATGCGGATCACCGAACGGGGAAGGACGATGCAAACGACCGCGCAACCAGCATTCTCATCCGAACGAATGGCTTTCCGCCCGTTCGAACCCGCTGATGCGCCCCGCATCGTCTATCTTGCCGGCGATTGGGAGGTCGCACGGATGTGCGCGCGAGTTCCTCACCCCTACCCAAGGCTCGCCGCCGAAGGTTGGATATCCATACAGACTGCGGCGCGCGCAAAAGGCGAAGAATTTCCCTTCGCCGTCACGCTCCCTATCGACGGATTGATTGGTTCGTGCGGCGTGGTGCGGAGCAAGGAACACTCTGACGTGTTCGAGATCGGGTACTGGTTCGGGCGCCCCTATTGGGGCAAGGGCTACGCGACCGAGGCGGGTCGCGCGCTCATGGATTGGGCGCGACGTGAACTTGGCGCAAGGACGTTCACCGCAGGCCACTTCGCCGACAACCCAGCCTCTGGCGCCGTGCTCCGCAAACTGGGCTTCATATACACTCACCAGATCCCCTTCTTCGGACTGGCGCGAGGCGGCGTCTCGCCGTCTGACCGCTACATATGGCCGAACGGTGAAGAGACGGGTATGGAACAGGCGCACGCGTCTCACTGAAGGACCATGACCGGGCGAACAGACCAATGAAGTTCCTCGACCAGTGCAAGATCTATATCCGCTCAGGCGACGGAGGGGACGGCTGCGTCTCGTTCCGACGGGAGAAGTTTATTCCCGAGGGCGGTCCCGACGGCGGGGACGGCGGGCGCGGCGGCGACGTCTACGTTGAAGCCGTGGAAGGCCTGAACACGCTCATCGACTACCGCTACCATCAACACTTCAAGGCGGCGCGCGGCCAGCACGGCATGGGCAAGAACCGGACAGGCTCCGACTCCCCTGCTGAGATACTGCGCGTGCCGGCGGGCACGCAGGTATTCGAGGACGATCAGGAAACATTGATCGCAGATCTCGCCAAGGTCGGGGATCGCGTTCTGCTAGCCAAGGGCGGTTCGGGCGGCTGGGGCAATACCCGCTTCAAATCGTCGATCACCCAGGCCCCGCGGCGCTACAATCCCGGCCTGCCCGGTGAAGAACGCTGGATCTGGCTACGCTTGAAGCTGATCGCAGACGCTGGACTGGTCGGACTGCCAAACGCGGGCAAATCCACCTTCCTGGCTGCTGTCAGCGCCGCAAAACCCAAGATTGCGGATTATCCGTTCACGACACTTGTTCCCAATCTGGGCGTTGTCTCTCTCGGCGTTGGCGCGAGCTTCGTTATCGCAGACATTCCCGGACTGATCGAGGGCGCCGCCGATGGAGCCGGTCTGGGCACCCGCTTCCTCGGCCATGTCGAGCGGTGCTCGGTTCTATTGCACCTGATCGACGGAACACAGGACGACGTCGCCGAAGCCTACCGCGTCATCCGCGCCGAACTCCAAGCCTATGGCGGCGGACTTGCCGACAAACCCGAAATCGTCGCGCTCAACAAGATCGACGCGCTGACTCAGGAAGAGATTTCCGAGAAAGCCAAGCAGCTCAAGAAGGCCTGCAAATCCACGCCGATACGCATTTCCGGCGCATCACAGAAAGGCGTCCCCGAAGCGCTGCAGAAGCTCTATGCGATCATCTCCGCTGATCGAGCCGAGCGTCGCGCCGCCGAAATCGAGGCGCAGACAGCGCCAGACAAGAAAGCCGAAGGCTGGACGCCGTGACGTCGCCCCTTGCTGCGGCCCGCCGCATCGTTCTGAAAGTCGGTTCCGCCCTGCTGGTCGATCAAGAGACCGGTAAACCGCACATGGCCCGTTTTACCGCCATCGCCGCTGACGCCGCACGACTTCGCGCTGACGGTAAAGCCGTCGCCATCGTATCGTCCGGCGCGGTTGCGTTGGGTCGCCACGCGTTGAACCTCAAAGCAGGCAAACTCCGTCTTGAGGAAAAGCAGGCCGCAGCAGCTTCTGGACAGCCGCTGCTGATGCGCGCTTGGTCCGACGCCCTGGGTGAGCACGATCTGACTGTTGCGCAAGCCTTGCTTACCCTCTCCGACACCGAACAGCGTCGCCGCTGGCTAAACGGACGCGCGACCTTGGAAACATTAATCGAGCGGGGCGC
Source organism: Hyphomonadaceae bacterium (assembly GCA_041398225.1). Lineage (GTDB taxonomy): Bacteria > Pseudomonadota > Alphaproteobacteria > Caulobacterales > Hyphomonadaceae > JAWKVD01. The sequence goes on from JAWKVD010000005.1 coordinate 142,594, forward strand.
TGTACCGATCGTCAACGAGAACGACACAGTCGCGACGGATGAGATCCGTTACGGCGATAACGATCGCCTCGCTGCTCGCGTAGCCCAGATGATCGGCGCGGACGTTCTCGTTCTACTGTCCGACATCGACGGACTTTATGATTCCGACCCCCGCAACACCCCGAATGCGAACCATATCCCCGAGGTGCGGCGCATTACGCCGGACATTCTCGCCATGGCTGGCGGCGCCAATTCGGCCTCAGGCGTCGGGTCGGGAGGTATGTCGACAAAACTAGAAGCCGCGCGCATAGCCATGACGGCTGGCTGCGCCACCTGCATCGCGCGCGGCGACCCGACGGATGGGCCGCTTCACGCCATTTCATCGGGTGCGCGCGCCACCTGGTTTGTTCCGGAGATCACGCCCGAGACCGCACGACGCCAATGGCTTGCCGGGTCTCTAAAGCCCTCTGGAAGTTACGTCGTCGATACCGGAGCGGCCAAAGCCCTCCGCTCCGGAAAAAGCCTCCTGCCGGCCGGCGTCACGACGGTTTCCGGGCGCTTTGAGCGCGGCGACGCGGTCGATGTTTGCGATCCCACGGGAGCCATCATTGCGCGCGGGATATCGGCCTATTCGTCCGAGGACGCGACACGACTGATCGGGCGCAACTCGACCGAGATCGAGTCCATTCTTGGCTATCGCGGTCGTCCGGCGCTAATTCATGTCGACGACCTCGTGCTATCCTGACCAGGGTGATGGCCGTGAGCACATCGGATGAATCTCTACGAACGCTATATCCTCCCACATGCACTTACCTGCGCATACAGGACCAAACCAATCTGTCGCCAACGCAAGAAGATCGTCCCGCGAGCCCATGGTCGCGTGCTTGAACTTGGTATGGGTCCTGGCCTCAACCTGCCATTCTACGATGCAACCCGCGTCAGCGAGGTCATTGGCGTCGATCCATCGAACCAGCTCTTGAAGAAGGCGGAAGTCGTAGCGCGCGAGGTCGCCTTTCCGGTGCGCTGCCTCTCGACAACCGCCGAACAGATGGAGATGCCGAACGCCAGCATAGACACGCTGCTTGTCACATTTACGCTCTGCACCATTCCTGATGCCGTATCGGCCATGGCCGTGTGCCGGCGTGTTCTGAAGCCCGATGTGGATGTCCTGTTTTGCGAACACGGGCTCGCGCCGGACGCCGGAGTCGCCAAATGGCAGAACCGTCTCAATCCCGTGTGGAAGGCGCTCGCGGGCGGCTGCAACCTCAATCGCCCGATCCCATCTCTGCTCGACAAGGCCGGTTATCGCATCGATGAGATGGAGACGATGTATCTCCCCTCGACACCCCGTTTCGCCGGATTCAGCTATTGGGGACGCGCCCATCCGATCTGATGTACATCTAGAACGCCAGATCGCGATAAGTCTTGCTGCCCCGCAACCAAGAGGCGGCGTAACCGCAGATCGGCGTAATTTTCCAGTTGTTCCGACGCGCCTCTTCAGCAATCGCCGTCATCAGACGACCTGCCGCGCCTGATCCGCGAAGGGCGGCTGGCGTCTCGACCCAATCGATATAGAGATGATCGCCGTCCAGCCTGTAGCGCGCAAAGGTTATCGCGCCCGAGTGCTCGATCTCATACCGCCCAAGATCCGTATTGTTTCTGAGCTCACCCATAGCGGTCCCTGTCAAACGCTTGATCCATCGGAGTCGCTGTCCAACTTTTATGTGGTTCGTAGACGCGCCGCTTTCAATCGCGCGGCCACGGGCATAGAACAGCTTCAGCACTAGTTTCTCAAACGCCCGAATTGAACATGACGCTTCACGCACCCCTTTCTGCTCACGACGCCGCCCTGGGCGCGGACATGCTTCTCATGGGTCGCCGGGCGCGCGAAGCATCCGACGCCCTCGCCAAGGCCGGTCCAGAAAGGAGGACGGAGGCTCTGCGGGCGATGGCTCGCAACATTCGAGCGCGCGAGGACGAAATTCTGTCCGCCAACGCCGAAGACATGACCTTTGGTCGCGGCAAAGGCCTGTCGGCCGCCATGCTTGATCGACTCGAACTAACGCCCGCGCGTATCGAGGCGATCGCCGCGGGTGTGGAAGCGGTGTCCGAGCTGCCGGACCCCTCGGGACAGGTGATTGCGCAGTGGGTCGTGCCCTCCGGCCTCGAGATATCGCGCGTGCGCGGCCCGATCGGCGTCATCGCGATCATTTACGAGAGCCGCCCGAACGTCACGGCCGACGCCGGCGCGTTGTGCGTCCGCGCAGCCAACGCCGCGATCCTGCGCGGCGGCTCAGAAAGTCTGAACTCATCGCGTGTGATTGCGGACGCGCTGCGCGCAGGACTTGCTGAGGTCGGCTTGCCGAAAGACGCTGTACAACTTGTCTCGACCCGCGACCGCGCGGCCGTCGGCCATATTCTTAGCGGTCTCGATGGAATGGTCGACGTCGTGGTTCCTCGCGGCGGGAAGGGTCTCGTCGCCCGCGTACAGGCCGACGCTCGAGTGCCGGTCATCGGTCACCTCGAAGGGCTCTGCCACGTCTACATTCACAGCGCAGCGGACGAAACGAAGGCGGTCAACATCGCACTCAATTCAAAGATGCGACGTACCGGCATATGCGGGTCGGCCGAAACGCTTCTGATCGACGCCGCGATCGCGCCGCATCTCCTGCCGAAGATCGCTGAGGCGCTGAAATCGGCCGGCTGCGAGCTGCGCGGTGATGAACGCGCTCGCACCATCTATCCAATGAGTGAAGCCGCCGAGGAAGATTTCCGCACCGAATATCTGGCGCCAATTCTGTCAGTTGCAGTGGTCGACGGTCTTGAAGCCGCGATGAAACACATTGCGACCTTCGGAACACAACATACCGAGTGCATCATCACCGAAGACCAGGCCGCTGCGGACCGTTTTCTGCGCGAGGTTGATTCAGCAATCGTTCTGCACAATGCGTCCACCCAGTTCGCCGATGGCGGCGAATTCGGTATGGGCGCCGAGATCGGCATCGGGACCGGCCGAATCCATGCACGCGGGCCTGTTGGTGCGGAGCAATTGACGATCTTCAAATATGTCGTGCGCGGCGTTGGACAGATTCGGAGCTAGCGCGACCCAACTGTTTCAGCATGTCGTTCACAACGCGCTTTGCACCCAGTCCGACCGGGGGCCTTCATCTAGGCCACGCTTACTCGGCGCTTTTGGCCTTCGACGCTGCGCGCGAGGCCGGAGGACGCTTCCTGTTGCGGATCGAGGATATCGATCAGACCCGCTGCCGACCGGAATTCGAGCGAGGCGTTCTCGAAGATCTGGCCTGGTTGGGTCTCTCGTGGGAAGAGCCCGTTCGCCGACAATCCGAGCACTTTGCGGACTATGCAGCAGCGCTCGACCGCCTGCGCCAGATGGGGCTCCTGTACCGTTGCTTTTTGACCCGTCGAGAGATCGCGGAGGCCTCCGCCAGAGCACCTCACAATGAGGAGCACCATTCACCGCCCCCCTACCATGGCCCCCAAACGCCCTTGAACCCGGAAGAAGAAAATGAGCTTCTCGCCGAAGGGCGAACCTTTTCGTGGCGTCTGTCCATGCGGCGCTGTCGGGAACATCTGGGCGGCGACTTCGAGCGCCTCACATTCATGGAGGAAGGTCACGGACCGGCCGGTCAGCATGGAGAAACAAGCGCCCATCCCGAACAGGGCGGCGACGTAATTCTGGCGCGCAAGGACACGCCGACGAGCTACCACCTCTCTGTCGTCCACGATGACGCTCTGCAAGGCGTCTCGCACGTTATCCGCGGCGCCGACCTCTTCGCTTCAACGCACGTCCATGTGCTGATCCAACGCCTGCTCGATCTGCCAACGCCGGTCTACCGGCACCACCGCCTTCTGACAGGACCAGACGGCAAGCGCTACGCAAAACGCGATCGTTCATTGACCCTTGCGGCGCTGCGTGATGCAGGCGAAACCCCGTCCAGCATACGCGCCCGCATCGGACTCCTGGAATGACCACAGCCAATCCGCCTCGGCCCGCTCCCGCTTGGGCGGGTCCCGCCATGATGCTGGGCGGCGCAATCGCAATCGGGTTCGCCCCCATCGGTCTCAGATTGTCCGACTTCGGCCCACAGGCCACCGCCTTTTGGCGCTTTCTCTTTGCGCTCCCCATGCTCGGTGCGATCGCTGTGATCACTGAAGGCGGATTGGGACGTCCGTCGCCATACGCCATGCTCGCCGGTCTGTTCTTCGGTCTCGATATCGCATTGTGGCACGCAGCATTGACTCAAACCTCGGTCGCCAACGCCACCTTTCTGGTAAACATCGGCAACGCTTCGGTCGGCCTCATCGCCTGGATCGCGCTGCGCGAAAGGCCTGGACGGTTATGGATCCCGGCGATGACGGTTGCTCTAACCGGCGCGCTATTGCTCTCGCGCGGTTCGACAGGCGACGACAGCGGCGAACTTGGGGGCGACGTTCTGGCCCTGCTGGCCGCCGCCATGGTTGCGCTCTACCTCTTCTTTGCTCTGCTCGCGCGCCGCCGACAGCAACCGATGCAGGTGCTGTTCTGGTCCACGGCGGTGACTCTAGGCGTCTCGCTATCGGCGTCTCTCGTTTCCGGGGAACAGGTTGCGCCGCCTTCGTTCGCCTGGTTCGCCTGGCCTGCCGCTCTGGCGATCGTCGCCCATGTCGGCGGCCAGGGACTCATTGTCGCTGGCGTTGGACGCACCGCCCCAGCGTTCGCCGGGCTCATTCTGCTGATTCAGCCCGTTACGGCGGCTCTTATCGCGTGGCGCCTCTTCGGCGAGGCCCTCGCCCCCTTGCAGCTTTTAGGCGCGACACTCATCCTAGGCGGCGTCTGGGCCGCCGGTCGTCGTTGACGTAGACGTCAAGCAACGGTACCCGACATGTAGGGGGAAACAAGACAAGGAACGGTCTCCAGAAGCCGTAACCGGACGGACGATGAAACACACGCTTGCCGACATACCGGAAAACGCCGTGACCCCTGCCGGTCGCACGGAAGATGACCCGGCCCTCGCCGAAACGGCCTGCTTCCTGCGTATTGTGGCGCGTACATCACGCGCGGTGGTCGCCGCCTATGATCCGGTTCTCCAGCCGCACGGCCTCACCGGTCACCAGTACAATCTGATGACGACCCTGAAGAATACGGGCCCGCTAACGGTCGGCGAACTTGGGATTCAACTCGGTATGGATCCGTCAGGCGTGCCGCGGGCCATCCGTCCGCTCAACGAAGCTGGATGGGTTGATGTCGCGCGCGGCGAAGATCGCCGCAAGCGCGTCCTCTCCATCACCGACGCAGGCCAAGCGGTGCTCGACAAGGCTTACCCTGACTGGCTCGCAATGCAGACGCGCATGGTCGAACGCGTGGGATCCGAGCGATGGGTGAATTTGATGTCCGACCTCGACGATGTTCGCCGCTCGGCCAACAGAATGGGTCGAGAACGGCCGAATACGCGACGCTAAAGAGCCGGAAGCGCACTCGGCTTGCCGTCCGTTCAAGGTCGAGAGGCCTCGAATTCCTCCAATCGAGCATCAAGTCCGTCGCGGACATGCAGCCACTCTTCCTTCAACACGGAAAACCATGCTGTGTCCCGGATGCGTCCGTCCGGCATCACCATGTGCGCGCGATGGATGCCTTCAAACCGCGCCCCAAGTCTCGATACCGCGCGGAATGAACGAAGATTGGTGGCGTCCAGCTTCAACTCGATCCGATTGAGGCTCAGCGCCTCGAAGCCGTAGGCGAACAACAGGCGCTTGCAGGACGGATTTACCGGCCCCGACCAAGCCCGCTTGGCGTACCAAGTCCAACCAATTTCGACACGCCTGTGGCGCGGCTGAACAGCGAGATAACTTGTCGAGCCGCAATAGCTGTTGGATGCCTTGTCCCAGACCGCCCACGTCGCCTCGCCCGCACGGTCGATCTCCTTGAAGCGATGCGCCATCCATGCGTCAAAGTCCGATCCATGTTGATTGACTGAAGCAAAGCGCCACAGATCGGGATCATTCGCAGCCTCTCGCAACAATTCACGATGCCGTTCCTCCAGGGGCTCAAGCCGGACAAACGCATTCTCAAGCGAGGGATGCTCCAAAAGCGGCATGAAATCCTGGAACCTCCGCGCAGACCAGCGCCCTTCGCGCGCCGATGCAATCGCCCCGATAGTCAGCCCTTCTGGGAAGCCCGAAGTCCGTCACGCCGAACCGGCGACGCGAGAACGATCAGACTTCCCAAGCCGCGCACGATCTAGGCGACGACCGATTTGCCCGAACTATCCACGCAACCAGCCATCGTCACTCTGTGGCGGCCAACGTCTCTTCGACGACCTTGACCACATCCCCCGTTATCTCGGTGATCTTGTAGTCTTTCGGGGTATACACGCGACGAACCCCCATCTGCTTGAGCGCCATCGCGTCGGCCTCGGGAATGATGCCGCCGACAACCACCGGCGTGCTTAGTCCCTTGTCCCGCAGAATACGTACGGTGTCGCGCACCAGATCGAGATGCGAGCCTGACAGGATCGAGAGGCCGACGACATGGGCGTCGCTTTCGATAGCCTGTTTAACGATCTCCTCCGGCGTGAATCGGATGCCTTCGTAGACGACATTCATACCCGCGGCTCGGGCGCGCGCTGCGATCTGTTCTGATCCGTTCGAATGGCCGTCGAGGCCGGGCTTTCCGACCACGTAAGTCAACGTGCGGCCCAGTCTTTGCGATATACGTTCGACCTCGCCTTTCACAGCTTCAAGGTCTTCCTCGCCGCCCGTCTCGATCACCACGGCAACCCCGGTGGGCCCGCGATACTCTCCGAACACCTCACGCAGAACCTGGCCCCACTCACCCGTGGTCACGCCAGCCTTCGCCGCCTCAATTGAGGCTGGCATGATGTTCTGACCTTCGGTCGCCGCCGCCTGAAGTTTCACTAGCGCCACCTTCACGGTCGCGTCATCGCGTTGGGCGCGCCACGCCTTGAGCTTCTCGATCTGACGATCTTCAGCAAAGTGATCGACCGTCATGATGGCCCCCTCGCCAGCCGACAGCGGGCTCTCCTCGGTCGTTTCGTACTTGTTCACGCCGACGACGATCTGACGCCCTGCTTCGATTTCCTTCAGACGGGCCCGCTGACTTTCCACCAGCTGCATCTTCATGAAGGCGACGTTTTCGATCGCGCCACCGGACGCATCAAGCGTCGCAAGCATCTCACGCGCTTGCGTCTTGAGAGCTTCTGTCTTGGCGCCGACCACGAAGCTTCCGTCGAACAGGTCTTCGTACTCAAGCAAGTCGGTCTCGTAGGCGAGGATCTGTTGCAGTCGAAGCGACCACTGCTGATCCCAGGGACGGGAAGGCCAAGCGCCTCGTTCCAGGCGGGAAGCTGCAAAGCGCGACAGCGCGCGCGCTTCGACAATGTAACCGCAAGCGCCTCGATAAGGATGCGATAGACGTTGTTTTCGGGTTGCGGCTCAGTCAGCCCCAGTGAATTGACCTGCACGCCATAACGGAACAGGAGCGCTTTCGGATTGGTGACGCCGTAGCGTTCGCGACCAATCTCCTCCCACAGATCCACGAACGCTCGCATCTTGCACATCTCGGTGACGAACCGAACGCCAGCATTTACGAAGAACGAGATTCGGCCAAAGACCGTCGGAAAGTCCTCGTCGGGAACCTGCTTGCCCTCTTTCACCGCGTCCAGAACCGCGCAAGCGGTGGCCAGCGCAAAGGCAAGCTCCTGCTCGGGCGTGGCGCCGGCCTCCTGCAGGTGGTAACTGCAGACGTTCAGCGGGTTCCACTTGGGCGTCTCGGTGTAGCACCAGCTCACCATGTCCGAGATCAACCGCATGGACGGTTTCGGCGGAAACACATACGTGCCGCGCGATAGGTATTCCTTGACAATGTCGTTCTGCGTCGTCCCCTGAAGTTTCGCTCGATCCGCCCCCTGCTCATCGGCCAACGCCACATAGAGCGACAACAACCAGGCCGCAGGGGCGTTGATCGTCATCGAGGTGTTCATCTCCTCGACGCGAATCTGATCAAACAGCATGCGCATGTCGCCAAGGTGCCCGACCGGAACCCCGACTTTGCCCACCTCGCCCTTCGACAAGACATGATCGGAATCCAGCGCCGTCTGCGTCGGCAGGTCGAAAGCGATGGACAATCCGGTTTGTCCCTTGGCGAGATTCTTCCGGTAGAGTTTGTTGCTTTCCTCCGCCGTCGAATGACCCGCATACGTCCGGAATATCCATGGACGATCAGGATCATGCTGGAAGGGGGCCGAACCGTTATCTGCCATTGGTCTCTAACTCTGCTGCACCTGCGAAGACATAAAGACTGCAAACCGCGCGCCGGAGCAAGTGTCCGCAGCCTCCGGAAACAAATTGCGCGACGATGTGTTGGCGCGGCATGGGCAGGTCCCCATCTACCGCTGTGAGGGGACGTACATTCCAGTACGGAAGGCTCCCCATGCGTAGATTTCTCCCCATCGGCTTCATAGTCGGTCTCCTGACGTCCATCACACCGGCCGCGTTCGCTGACAGTTTCGCTATCAACGAGTATTCCGCTCGCGATCTAGGTCTCGCAAATGCCGGTCGCACAACCCTAGAGGATGTTTCCGCCGCTTGGGGTAACCCAGCCATGCTCGCTTTTCTGCACCAACGCATGGTTGGCGGTTCGCTCAGCGGAATACTCGGCGACGCCAATTACAGAGACAGAGGGTCCATCGATGCGCTCGGCGCACCGCTTGGCGGCGACACGTCCGGCTTCCTCAAAGACGCGATTGTTCCCGCCCTGCATATGTCGGCGCCGATCAATGACCGCTTTGTCTTTGGTCTCGCGGTCACCGCCCCTTTCGGGCTGTCGACCAAATATGACGACGACTGGCCAGGGCGCTACCAAGCCGTCAAATCGTCTCTGCAAACAATCGATATCAATCCCAGCCTTTCCTGGAAGATAAACGATCAGCTCGCCTTCGGGATTGGCGTCAGCGCCCAATACGCCAAGGCGCATCTTACCAGCGCCATCGACTTCGGCGCTGTCTGCTTTGGCCAGCTTTCGCCCACCACCTGCGCCGGGTTAGGCCTAAACCCTCAAAATGCTGACGGCCTGGCCGACATCGAGGGCGACGACTGGGCGGTAGGTTGGAATGCGGGTCTGGCCTGGACCCCCGCGAACGATTGGCGCGTCGGCCTCACATATCGCTCGCGCATCGATCACGACCTGAAAGGCGCCGCCAACTTCACGGTCCCAACCGTTGCGATGCCGCTGACGGCGACAGGCGCGTTCACGAACACCTCAGGTTCAGCCGCACTCGACCTTCCTGCGGCGACCGAACTCGGCGCGCGCTGGCAGGCCACGAATCTGCTCGCGCTCTATGGCGGCATACAGTGGAAGGACTGGACACCACTGAAACAACTCGCCGTGTCCTACGACAACCCCGCCCAACCGGATACTGTCGAGCAACTCAACTACAAGAGTTCAGTCCGCTACAGCTTTGGCGGCGAATACGCGCTTACGCCCAAGTGGACGCTGCGCGCGGGCCTTGCGTTCGACCAAAGCCCAACTCAATCAGCGTATCGCACCGCCCGCATTCCGGACAACGATCGCACCGTCTACGCTATCGGTGCGTCCTGGAAACCGACCGACGCTTGGAGTCTCGACATGGCGTATAATCGCGTCAACATCGACGACACCTCGTTCGACAAGATCGGAACATTCGATGAGCATGTGATCGGCCTCTATGCTGGTCATGCCGACGTTGTCTCAATCGGCGCCAGTCGAACATTCTGAGGCCAGGCAACAGCGTGGTCAGCATCCGCTCGATCACACGAACAACAGGAGACGTCTCAATGTCGATGAAGTCAGTCAATCCGACGACAGGCGAAACGTTGGCGACCTTCGACACCCTTGGCGACAACAACATTGAGACGGCTCTCGCTGCCGCAGAGGCCTGCTACAAGGACTTCTCTCCTCGTACACGCCTGAACGAACGCTTGGGTTTCCTGTCTCGCGCGGCCGACATTCTCGAACAGAACATGTCGCGATATGCAAGACTGATGACCCTGGAGATGGGCAAACCCATCGCGCAGGCGGAAGCCGAAGTCGCCAAGTGCGCCGCCGGTTGCCGACACTATGTCGAACACGCTTTAGTCTATCTCGAAGACGAACACATCGCGACGAATTTGGCTGAGAGCTACATTCGCTGGCTGCCCATTGGCCCCGTTCTGGCTGTGATGCCGTGGAACTTTCCCTTTTGGCAGGTATTCCGCTTCGCGGCTCCGGCGTTGGCGGCTGGGAATGTAGGTATTCTCAAACACGCCTCCAACGTCCCCCAATGCGCCCTCGCCATCGAAGATATCTTCCGGCAAGCCGGCTTTCCCGACGGCGCTTTCAAAACGCTTCTGATCGGATCGGACAAGGTCGCGCGCGTCATTGCGGATCCGCGCATTCGCGCAGCAACGCTGACCGGATCGGAAAGGGCGGGCTCAAGGGTCGCAGAACAGGCGGGAGCACATCTCAAGAAAGTCGTGCTCGAACTTGGCGGCTCGGACCCTTTCATCGTCATGCCGTCCGCCGACGTTGAAAAAGCGGTCGAAACTGGCGTCACCGCCCGCATACAGAACAATGGCCAATCGTGCATCGCTGCGAAGCGCTTCATCGTCCATGCCGACATCTACCTCGACTTCGCTAGGGCCTTTGTGGCGCGTATCGCGGCGCTGAAAGTCGGAGATCCGATGGATCGCGCCACTCAGGTCGGCCCGCTCGCGAGCCTGCAGCTTCGCGATGAGCTTGCGGCCCAAGTCGACGCCACGGTCGCCGGCGGCGGAACCGTACTGACCGGCGGAGAGCCGATCGCCGGGCCCGGCGCCTTTTTTCAGCCGACCGTTCTGGGCTTCGTGCCGGAAGACACGCCCGCCTTTCGCGACGAGTTGTTTGGCCCGGTCGCGACACTCTTCCAGGCCCGCGACATCGACGCCGCCATCGACCTCGCCAACAGGACACGCTTTGGCCTCGGGTCCTCGGTTTGGACAAATGATGTGAACGAACAACGGCGTTTCATCGACGGGATCGAAGCCGGTTTCACCGCGATCAACGGCATGGTGATTTCTGATCCCCGCCTGCCCTTCGGCGGCGTGAAGGCCTCAGGACTCGGGCGTGAGCTCTCGGCGCTTGGCATGCGCGAGTTCCTCAACGCGAAGACCATCACCCGCACCTGATTTCATGGGGGCGGTCTGTGTCTCAGGCGACACACATGCCCGGTTTGTCGAGCCAATCCCCCCGCAGGGACCCCATTGACGTTTGCGTCACACAGCGGAAACAAAACTGAATAAAAATCGTCATGACGTAACGGTAGGTGAGCCCATCCAACAATAAGGGCTCCCCACCATGTCCAAAGGCAACCTCCTCGCCACTTCCGCCCTGTTCGCATTGGGCCTGACGGTTCCCGCTCAGGCGCACGCTCAGGAATCTGATTCGAGCAAGACCGAACCAAAGCGTGAAATCATCGTCGTTACTGCGCAAAAGCAGGAACAGGACATCATTGATGTCCCGATCAACATCGCGGTCGCCGACCAGGCCAAGCTGGATCTGCTCGGCACAGACGATATCGAGGAATTCGCGGACTTCGTGCCCGGCCTCCAGGTCCAAGCCCAGAGCCTCAACGCCTCCTCCTACTCCATGCGGGGCGTAACCTCGGACGGCGGCCGTCCGCGCGTCGCCGTGTTCGAGAACGGCGTCGCCATCGGCAATCCGCGCTTCGGCGCCAACACCGCCATGTTCGACCTTGAGCGCATCGAGGTTGTGAAAGGCCCGCAGGCTACGCTGTTTGGACAAGGCGCGCTCGTCGGCGGCATCAACTTCCTGCAGGCGAAGGCTTCGCTGGACGGGAACGAAGGATGGCTCAAGCTTGATGGCGGCGATTACAGCTATGTCCGCGCCGAAGCCGGCTACAACTTCGCCGTCTCCGACACCTTCGCGGTCCGCCTCGCGGGTCTGATCAAGAACCGCGATGGCTATGTGCCCAACGTCTCCAATAGCCCGGACCTCATGGGGCAAGACACGACGGCCCTGCGGGCGGTCTTCGCCTGGGAACCGAGCGACACCGTGCGGGCGGACCTCTTTCTCAACTATCAGGAAGATGATTCGACCGGCACGCAGTTCAAGTCAGGCGTCTTCCCGCCCCCGGGCGGCGATCTCAGCCCCTACAGCGCAACCGCCAACAACGTGACGCCCTATCAACTCCGCCCCAAACTCGGCGCTGACCGTGAGCTGTTCTCCGCGACGCTGAACCTCGCCTGGGAGCTTTCGGACGCGTGGACGCTCACATCAATCACCAATGAACGATCCATGTCGGACCTCGAAGCCTTCGACTCCGATGGAGCCGACTTTTCGCTGCTGCAGTTCGCTTCGGTCGACAATGCGCAGACCTGGAGCCAGGAACTGCGCATGAACTATGACGCTGGCGGTCCCATCTCGGCCTTCTTCGGCGCCAACTACTACACGCAAGACCACTCCGTACTTCTTCGCTTCCATACCGATGAGGCGCGCGCCCAGGCCCTGCTCGCCTCTCAGATCGCCGCCGGCGCCGGCATGACCGTCGATCAGCTCAAGGGCGTTCTGTCCTACTACGGCGTTCCCAACGCCACGAACCTCGACAACGTGCTCGACCCGCTGCCGATCTCGGTCCTCATGTTCCTTACTCAAGGCGCGATGGTGCCGCTGTCCGACAGCCATGTTGAGGAGAACTTCGCGAACGGTGAACAGAAGAGCACGGACTTCTTCGGCGACGTCACTTGGCGAGCCACGGACCGGCTCTCGCTGACCGCCGGCCTTCGCTATACCAAGGATGAGATTTCCTCGGACGTCATCTACTATCTCGTGCATGGCAACCCTGCGCTTGGCGGAACCCGCAACGCCGTCACGGGCGGCACCACGCTGGTCGCGACCGATAGCAATGGCGTCCCGGACGCTCGCAGCTATGACGCCGATGGCGAACTCACCTGGCGCTTCAACGCCGCCTACCGCGTCAACGACGATCTCAACACCTGGTTCGCCATCGGACGTGGGCGTCGCCCCCCGTCGCTGTCCTCGCGCAAATGCTCGACCAATCCGGCGAATTCCGGATACAGCCCTACGTGCGACGCAACGATTGAAGCGACCGGCTTCGAGGTTGTGGATCAGGAAATCTACGACAACGTCGAGATCGGTATGTCGGGGGTCTTCCTCGACGATCGCCTACGCATGACAGCTTCGACCTACTATGGCGAGTACAAGGACTTCCAAACCAGTCGTTATGACGTGAGCCAAGGCTCGTTCATTACGGAGAATTCCGGAAACGCCACGACCTACGGCGTTGAACTCGACGGCAGCTTTCGCGCCGCCGACTTCGTGGATCTCTATGGCGGCTATGCCTACACGTTCGCCGAGTATGACGACACCGACGACAATGGAAACACTCTTGCCTATGCGGGCAACAAGTTCCGCCTTTCGCCGGAGCACTCCTACTCTGTCGCGGCCGATTTCCACTGGCCCGTTGCAAACGGTGTCGTGTCCTTCGTCCCGACCTACATCTGGAAAGGCGATCAGTACTTCGAGGACGACAACCAGCCGAACGAGTTTCAGGAAGCCTATGGTCTGCTCGACCTCAAGGTTACCTGGGACGCCGAAAGTGGGCGCTGGGGCGCGAGCGCGTATCTGGATAACGCAACCGACGAAGAATATCTGATCGACGCCGGCAATACCGGCGGAGAGTTCGGAATTCCCACCTATATCCGCGGCGTCCCGCGGATGTTCGGCGCCGGGGTCTGGGTCAAGTTCTAGTCCCCACCGGATCGACGAACAGCAACGCATGCGCCTTTGGGAGGTCCGCAAGAGCGGACCTCCCTTTTTTGTTCCTGAGCTTTCCGATTCCGCAGCCCTTTTGGTGTTTGCGTCAGTGCGCGCTACCCCTGCCGACGAACTCGAACTCAGATATTTCCCGAGCCGGAGACCGCGTACGTGAACACGCCGAACACACCAGACGCGCCCAGCATCCAGCCCGAGGCCACAGCGGATAGGGACGTTCCGCGCCTGGAGCCGACGCTCGGTCCCGTGATGCTGGGACTCTATGCGCTTGGCAGCATGCTGGGCGCCGGCATCTACGGCCTGGTCGGTCAAGTCGCCGGCCTCATGGGCGGCGCGGTGTGGATGTCCTTCGTGGTCGCCATGTGCGGCGCACTGCTGACAGGTCTCGCCTATGCATCCCTCGGCGCCCGCTACCCCCGCGCCGGCGGCGCCGCCTACATCGTCGGCCGCGCCTTTCGCTCACGTCTGCTCGCGTATGTCGTCGGGCTAAGCGTAGTCGGGTCTGGGCTCGCCTCCATGGCGGCTGGTAGCCACGTGGTCGCCGGGAACATTCAAGCGCTTTTCGGACTCCAGTCTGTCCCAGAGCTTCTCTTCGCCATCGCCTATCTCGCCGCTCTGGCGGTGCTTATCTGGCGCGGTTTGCGCGAGAGCATGTGGTTCAATGCTCTCGCCACGTTTATCGAGGTCGGGGGCCTCCTCCTGGTCATCGTCGTCGGCGCCCGCTTCTGGGGGCAACAGGACCTCACCGCGATCCCGTCGGCCAGCGATTGGACAACGACGATGTTGATCCTAGCGCAGGGCGCGGTTCTATCGTTCTTCTCCTTTCTTGGTTTCGAGGACGCCCTCAACGTATCCGAGGAAGTCAAGAATCCCGCCCGCAATCTGCCGATCGGACTCATCACCGCCATGTTCGCGGCGACGTTGATCTATCTTGGCGTCGCAATCACGGCGGTCTCCGTCGTGTCCCCCGCGACTCTAGCAGAAGCGCCCGCGCCCCTCGAAGCAGTCATGGGAAAGGCCGCTCCCTGGCTTCCCTCGTTGACCTATACGATCATCACCATCTTCGCCGTCGCCAATACCGGCCTCATCAACTTCGTGATGGCGTCGCGCTTGGTCTTCGGACTTTCACGCCAAGGCCTGCTGCCGAAGCCGCTTTCCCGAATCCACCCCAAACGCGGCACGCCGCATATTTCGGCGATCGCCGTTTTGGTCGCAGCCTCCCTGCTCGCCTCCGCGGGCGATGTCAGTCAACTCGCAGCCGCCACAGTGCTGCTGCTGCTCGGTGTGTTCATTCTTATGGACGCGTCGGCCATTCTCCTTGGGCGCCGGGCCGACGAACCGCTAGCTTCCTTCAACGTACATCCCGCCATTCCCGCAGCCGGTGCGCTGATCTGCCTGGGACTGCTGATCGTACGAGCGCTTACGGGCGACGCCAGGGCGCCAACCATCGCCGCCGTTCTGATCGCGATGTTTACAGGCCTCTACTTCCTAACGAAGAGCGGCCATCGGCCGGACGCTGACCTGGTCGACGAAAACCTGCCCAAGAACGTTGGGCGAGACCTAGTCAGCGATTAGCGTGATCACGCTGCGCCCAGCACCCAAGGAGCCGCGCGGGCGACGTCTACGCCAGCCGCCTGATAGTAGAGTTTCTGAATCGCACGCGTCACCGACCCCGGCTGACCTGAGCCAATTGTGCGACCGTCAATGGCCACCACCGGCCAGACCAGCGCACCCGCGCCAGTCTGGAAAGCTTCCGTGGCCCCATACGCTTCATCGACGCTGAAAGCACGTTCAACCACTTTGCGCCCTTGCGCTGAGAGAAGGTCCATCAAGCCGTGTCGCGTTACGCCCGGCAGAATGTCGTTGGACAGCGGTCGCGTTAGGACATCGCCATCACGGTTCACAATCCAAGCGTTCGAAGAGGCGCCTTCATTCACCAAACCGTCGGGCGCGACCAACCAGGCATCTTGAGCGTCACGCGCCTTCGCTTCACCCTTCGCCAGAACCGAAGCCAGCAACTGCGTTGTCTTGATGTCGCGCCGTCCCCATCGAATGTCAGGAAGTGTGATCGCCCTGATGCCGCCACGTGACGCCGGCGTGTCGACCAGCGCTTTCGACTCGGCAAACGCGAAGCACGTCAGCCGTACCTTGTCGTCCGTTGGCGGCAGGAAATTGCGTTCGCCATAAGCGCCGCGCGACACCTGCAGATAGACCAGTCCCTCCTTCACCGCATTGTCCGCGATCAGGCGACGGTGCATGGCTTCGAGCTCTTGGCGATCAGGTAGAACCGGAAATCGAAGTTCCGTCAGGCTGCGCTGCAGGCGATCGAGATGGCGCTCCATGTCGATCAACCTGCCGCCATAGACCGCCGTCACCTCGTAAACGCTGTCCCCAAGCAGAAAACCGCGGTCGAACGGCGAGATGCGAGCCTCTGAACGCGCGAGGTAGACGCCATTCAGCCACACGGTCTGTGTCATATCGAGGCCTCCTTCGCCCCCAGCTTGTTACGCCCGAGCATGTTCGCGCGAAAGGGCCCTAAAGCCCGCAAAGTCGAGGCGGAACGGGGCGGGCGCGCACCTCAATGTGGGACCCTGAAACCACGCCAATGGCCTTTTTATTGCACCGCAACAGTCCCGCTTGCATTCGACGGCGGGCTTGGACAATGTGACGCCCGCACGACACGGCTGGAACCTGTTGCGCAGCCGCTTAATCAGGCGGCGCCTGACGAATGAAGCGGCACACCGAATGACACGCAGCATGGTGTGCGGGGAGGAGAAGAAGAGTGGCTGACGGCGCACAGAACCGCGAAAAAAAGGATCTCTACGCAGTCGGAGAGGTGCCTCCGGAGTTCCATGTTCCGAAGACCATGCACGCTTGGGCGATCCGCCGCGAACGGCAGGGACGCCCCAAGCAAGCTATGCAGCTTGAGGTCGTTCCCACCCCGGAAATAGCGTCCGACGAAGTGCTTGTGCTCGTTATGGCCGCCGGAGTGAACTATAATGGCATCTGGGCCGGTCTTGGCGAACCGGTCTCAATGTTCGACGTCCACAAGCAACCGTATCATGTGGCGGGATCGGACGCGTCCGGCATCGTCTGGGCCGTGGGCTCGCGCGTGAAGCGCTGGAAGCCGGGCGACGAAGTTGTCATCCACTGCAACCAGGACGATGGCGACGACGAGGAATGCAATGGCGGCGACCCGATGTTTTCGCCGAGCCAGCGTATTTGGGGCTACGAAACGCCGGATGGCTCATTCGCCCAGTTCTGCCGCGTGCAGTCACGTCAGCTGATGCCGCGCCCCAAGCACCTCACTTGGGAGGAAAGCGCCTGCTACACGCTGACGCTCGCTACGGCTTACCGCATGCTCTTTGGGCACCGCCCGCACATCCTGCGTCCCGGCCAGAACGTCCTGGTTTGGGGCGCTTCCGGCGGCCTCGGTTCCTTCGCAACCCAACTCTGCGCCGTCGCCGGCGCCAACGCCATCGGCGTGGTGTCCGAGGATGACAAGTTCGACTTCGTCTACCAGATGGGCGCCAAAGGCGTGATCAACCGCAAGAAATTCAACTGCTGGGGACAACTGCCCAAAGTGAACTCCCCGGAATTCTCCGATTACATGAAAGAGGCCCGCAAATTCGGAAAGGCGATTTGGGAACAGACTGGCGGCAAAGACGTCGACATTGTTTTCGAACATCCCGGCGAAGCCACAATGCCCGTGTCGGTGTTCGTGGTGAAACGCGGCGGCATGGTCGTGATCTGCGCCGGCACGACCGGTTTCAACCTGACCATGGACGCTCGCTTCCTGTGGATGCGGCAGAAGCGCGTGCAAGGTTCGCACTTCGCCAACCTGATGCAGGCCAGCCAAGCCAACCAACTGATGATCGAGCGCCGCCTCGACCCATGCATGTCGGAAGTCCTGCCCTGGGCGGACATCCCCGACGCCCACGAGAAGATGCTCGACAATAAGCACCTCCCCGGCAACATGGCGGTGCTCGTCACCTCGCCGAAGCCTGGCCTGCACACCGTCGAGGATGTGCTCGAGGCGGGGCCCGTGGCAGGCTGATAGCCTGCTGAGGCCTTTCGTCGTCGAGCCGAGCGCATGTCTTCATCAACGACCTCCCGGACAACCGGATGGTTGCCGCCGCCTAAGCGCTTCCTGTCGTGGAAGGGCCGTATAGAGCGACGCGGATTCATTGGCGGTTGTCTGGCCGTCGTTCTCGCGATCACCGCACTCGGGGTCGCTGGCGTTTTCTTCGCCCAACCGACAGGCCTAGGATCGTTTGAATCTATCGACGCCTTTGCCCTCGGACTGATGGCAGGCAGCTTTGTGCCGGTTTCCGCTCTTGGCGCTCAACGAGCGCATGACATTGGTTGGTCGGCGGCGCCTGTGATCGTCGTGAGCATTCTGGTTTTGCTTTTCGCCGCCGTAAGCGCGGACATTGTCAGCGGGCTGTTTGGCCACCAGCTCGCCCGTATCGGCTGGGCGGTGGGGATCGGTCTTTCGTCCGCCTTCCTGCTGGCTCAAGCCATGCTGATCGCTGCGCTTCTGCTGTTTGTATTCCTGGCCTCGCAGAAAGGTCAGCCGACCGCGAACCGGTACGGCGCTGGCGACTGACGCGACAACAATTCCTGCAGACCTACGAAGCGCGCCGGATCCGTTCCGGCGCTAGCTGACGCATGTTGTAGGCGGCTAGGTTCTCGCCAGTTGCCGCTGACGATCGCGACAGCAACTCGCTACGAAATCTGCGCGCAGGCATACCAAACCATTCGCGCGCGCGACGAGAGAACGTGGAGGTGTCAGAGTAGCCCAGCATATGGCCTATGTGCGTGATGCTAAGGTTGGGTTGCCCCAGCAGAAGCTCCGCCAACTCTCGGCGCACCTCATCCTTGATACGCTCGAAACTGGTGCTCTCCGAAAGCAGCCTACGCTGCATCGTGCGTTCATGCATGCCGATGGATCGCGCGACATTGTCCGAACTGCATCGCCCGGTGGACAGCATGTCCCGAACGACGCCAGCGACCCGCGTAGCGAATGTGTCGTCGCGCGGCGGCCCCAGCGAGGAGAGGTATGTCTCCGCCAGCGCCCGCAAACTGGGATTCCGTCCGGGCTGATAGGCGTCCAGTATGCCTCGCTCCACGACCACGCCCATCGCCGGCTGTTCGAACAGCGGCTTGACCCCGAACACCTCCACATAGGTCTCAATTGGATTGAGACGCGGCGTCGAGAAATGCACCTCCAGCGGCCGGTAGGATCTTCCGCAAAGGATGCCCAATCCACGATGCAGGGATCCCGCATGGCGTTCATAGTATTGGCCCATCATGGCCCGCGACTGGGTTCTGACGCCGACGCTGACAAACTCACGCATCGTTCCAGGCAGCGGAACGCTGTCCAGCGTCAGCGCCGGACAATGGAGGTGGATATACCGGGCGACAACATCGAGCCCGGCTCGGCCTGACGATGCATGGTCGGCGGCGATGCCCAATGTTCCAAGCACGGACAACGTCGTCTTGGCGCCCAACAGAAGCCCGAAGTCCGGTCGCTTCAACCGCCGCGCCGCCATCTCCAGGGAATCAATCAGGCAAACAAGCGGCAGGTATCGCTCGGGAAACTGCAGAGCAGCTTCGTCGACATGCGCCGCCGTCAGAATTTCCAGAGGATCTCCGCCAAGTTCGAGCACCAGCTCGCGGAAGCCCCTCCAT
Source organism: Hyphomonadaceae bacterium (assembly GCA_041398225.1). Taxonomy (GTDB): domain Bacteria; phylum Pseudomonadota; class Alphaproteobacteria; order Caulobacterales; family Hyphomonadaceae; genus JAWKVD01. The sequence goes on from JAWKVD010000005.1 coordinate 162,095, forward strand.
GCGTCTGCACGCACAATTTCTCGCATCTACGACCTCGAACGTAACTCTCCGCCCGCCCCCCAATTGTCGTGAAAAGGCAACTAGGTGTCGCGCCGCAAAAAGTCGAGCGCGACACACCACCACATACTGATGCATCCGACAAAATCGCTCATTCAGCCGCTAAACGGAAAAATCCGTATGTCGATCAACAATGTACCGCCATCTGATCGGCGACGGCCACTACGCGTTTTGCTGGTCGACGATTCGCCCTTTTCCCGCGGCTTTCACAAAGTCGTTCTAGCAGCAGCCGGCTACGACTGCAGCGAGGCCGCCAACGGCGCTGACGCGCTTGATCAAATCATCGGCGAATCAATCGATCTCGTCGTCACCGATCTGGAAATGCCGGTGCTGGACGGATTCAAACTGCTTGCCGCCCTGTCGCTGCTGCCGAAGAAGCGCCGCCCGGCAGCGATCGTCATTTCGGCAGAAATCGACGCTGAAGCGGTCAATCGGTGGCCGACATTGCGCCTCGCACACGGGCTCCTGTCCAAGCCGGCGGACCCAAGGGCGCTGCTGGAACTAGCCGCCAGCGCTCCTGCGCTCAAAACACCCTTCGAGTGCTGACCGCCAATTGCCTGCGGCGTCGAAGTGTCGCCTCCGAACAACCACGTCTTATTGAATGCGCGTAATGTCGAGGGGCTTGCATTGATCCGGCATTGGCGCGAGTTGGTTGAACAACCAGACATAGCGAACGACCGATCGCGATATTCCGGAGGAACCCTATGCGCCCGACCAACACCAGTTCCGGCATACGTCTTGTGTGCCTGGCCGCCATTTCGGCGCTTGCCCTGGCGGCCTGCTCCAAGCCGACCGAACCAGCCAGCGACGCCAACGCTACATCTGAGCCGACAGCGGAAACGTCGGCCGCAGCTGACGACAGCATGGCCGGGCATGACATGGCGGGACACGATATGCCCAGCATGGACGAAAGCATGGCGGCTTCTGACGCTGCGGACGACGCCAACACGGCGGAAACCGAAGACGGTTTCATGTTCCACACCTACCCCAACAAGACCGAAAAGGTGCATCTGCCGACGGTCGAAGGTGAAACCTGGGTGGCGACGCCTGGCGACGCCTCCATGGTGGCGATTGGCGCTGCTTCGGACGAAACCATGCCGGATGGCGCCGTTCATCATGTGGTTGCGGTCGATACGCTCGCCTCGGGCAACACCACCGTCACATTCGAACTCAAGCCGGCGGACGATCCGACGGCCGCGGCGACCGAGACCCGCACAATTCACTTCATGATCCACTAGGAAGGTCGCCGCCTGTCGCATGACGCCGGGCGATGCTTGACGAGCTAGATCAGAGAAGTTCTTTCTGTCCCCGGCGCAATGTCTGCGCCGGGGATTTTCATTGATGAAGCGATTGCTGACGGTTCTGGGCGTGCTGGTCACAGCGATTGTTGTGCTTGGCGCGGTGATGGTCTGGCGCACATCCAACTGGGGCGGCGGCGACACCGACGCCAGCTTCCAGCTTCCAGATCCGCCGAACATTGACCCTCAGATCGCGGCCGAAGCGCTCGGTCAGGCCATCCGCTTCGAAACTGTGACCTATGAAGACGGCGACCCCAAGCCCGGTGAAGATCAGGCCTGGCTCGATCTCCACGCCTTTCTCAAGGATCGCTACCCGCTGATCCACGACGTCGCGCCGCCTGAACTCGTCGCCGGACATACCCTTCTATTCACTTGGCAAGGGTCCGACCCCTCTCTGCAGCCGATTATCCTGATGGCCCACCAAGATGTCGTCCCCGTCAATCCGGGCACCGAGAGCGACTGGGAACATGGGCCTTTTGGCGGCGTGGTCACCGACGGCTATATTTGGGGGCGCGGCGCCATGGACGACAAAGGATCGGTCATAGCGCTGCTTGAAGCCGCCGAGGCGCTGCTACGCGTCGGCTGGCGTCCGAAGCGTACGATCATCCTGCTCTTCGGTCACGACGAGGAAGTGTCCGGATCCGGCGCCCGGGCTGCGTTTGAGCTCCTGAAGTCACGCGAAGTCGATCCCTTCATGGTCGTCGACGAAGGCTTTTTCGTTCTGGACGACAACCCCATCACCGGCGGCCCAACGGGTCTGATCGGCGTTGCGGAAAAGGGTTCGGTAACGCTCCAGATCACAGCCCATACAGAAGGCGGGCACTCGTCGCGCCCCCCGCTGAACTCCGGCGCTGTCCGTATTGCGCGAGCCATCACGGCGCTGGACGAGCATCAAATGCCCATGGATCTGTCGCGCCCTCCCTTCAGTGACATGATCAAGAGCCTTGCCGACAACCTGCCCTACACAACGCGGCTGGCGCTCGCGAACCAATGGCTGCTGGGTGACCTTGTGAAAGCACAGATGCAGGCTGATGCCTCGGCGGCCGCAATGGCGCGCACCACAACAGCGCCGACAATGATGTCTGGATCGATCAAGCAGAACGTCCTGCCGCAGCGGGCGAACGCCACGGTGAACTTCCGCATTCACCCCAACGACTCAATTGAGAAAGTGGTGGAGCACGTGAAGGACGTAACCCGCGACATTCCCGATCTCTCGGTCGAGATTGCAGGCGGCATCGGTTCCGAACCTTCGCCTGTATCCGCGACCTCCGGTCCCGCGTGGGATATTCTCAAGGCGATCGCGCAAGTCACAGGCGATGGAGCGCCCGTTGCACCCGCCCTCGTAATCGCAGCGACCGACGCACGTTTCGCCTCCGCCATCAGCAAGGACGCCGTCTATCGCTTCGTTCCGGCCATCTATGGCGATGAAGACCTCGCAGGCTTTCACGGCACCAACGAGCGCCTGTCGGTGGACAATCTGGGCCGCATGATCCGCGGCTACAGCCAACTCATGCAGGCGGCCTCACCCTAAACCGGCCCCGCCAAACAAAAAGTGAGGGGCGCAGCGTGGCGCCGCACCCCTCCTGGCCTTTAGAAGCATATGCCGCCTTGCCGGCTGGACGAGCGTCAGCCCGGCTTGCCGTTGGTCTGATCCTGGAGCGCCAGGATCCATTCCTTGAACTCCGATTTCGAAAGCGCCTTGCTCTTGTCGGCGTCGTACTTGTCGAAGTCATCCTGCGTAACGCGAGTATCAGCCGCCTTCACCTCGGCCATGGTGAGCGACCCGTCCTGATTCTTGTCGATGGCCGCAAATGTGGTCTCCGCCCGATCAGGACCCGCATCAGGCTTCACGGTCGACTGGGCCTGCTGCGGAGCTGGAGTCTGCGCCAGCGTTGGCGCAGCAAACGCCGCAGCAATCGTCATCGCCAAAAGGGTGACAGACAGTTTCATGGGGCACTTTCCTTCATCTCGACCTCAAGCGCGCTACGACGCTCGGGACACTAGCACCCCCTCCGACGTCGCAAGACAAACACGCAAACCGCTCCAAGTGATCTGAAAGATCAGTCACGACATGTCCGCAATACCGCTCCGGCGCCGGCCGATTCCGGGGAACCCGCTGATTCCACAACCGTCGCTCGTTGCCCCCCACATCGAACCTGCGCGTCAGGCTTTCTGCGGTTTAATTTACGGAGCGGCGCACCGCAGGCGGCTCCCCCCGATTGGAAACCACGACGATTGCGGATAAGTCACCTGCATGGCCGACGGAGCAGCATCAACATCAGCAGGCATAACAGCGGAAGGCTGGCTTACGGACAGCTGGTATCTGGCCTGCACATCAAGCGAGCTGAAACCCGGCGCGCAGTTCCGTCGCATTGTCCTTGGTCAACCGGTTCTCCTGGCGCGCACGATCAAGGGTGAGGCGTTCGCCCTGCGCGACATTTGCCCCCATCGGCTCGTACCGCTCTCGGCGGGCCGACAGGTCGACACCAAGGGACAATCGACCATTGAGTGCCCCTATCACGGCTGGCGCTTCGGAACCGACGGCCAATGCAAGCATATGCCTTCGTTGGTGAACAACGAGGATTTTGACTTCGAACGCGTGAAGGTTCGTCGCTATCCGGTACACGAGATCAACGGTGCGGTATTTATCTACGTCGCCCACAATCCGCGTAGCGAAGACGCCCCCGCTGCGCCGGCGCCGGATTTCGGCGCACTGCCGGACAAACCCAAGTTCGTCCTCACCGAGATCTTCAACGCGCACATGGACGACGCGGTCGTCGGTCTGATGGACCCGGCCCACGTACCCTTCGTACACAATCAATGGTGGTGGCGACCGCCTTCAGCGGGCCTCAAGCTCAAGGAGAAACCCTTCGAGCCGCGCGACCGAGGGTGGGCCATTGCTCGCCATGCGCCGAGCTCCAACTCCAAACTCTATCGCTGGGTGTTTGGAGACGATGTCGAGACGGAAATCCAGTTCCAGCTCCCTGGCTTCCGCTGGGAAGTCGTGTCCAACGCGAAAGCCCGCTTCTTCACCCTCACCTGCCTTACCCCCCAGGAACCGAAGAAGACCCGGATCACACAGTTGACCTGGTGGAACAACGTACCGGCGCTTGACATCATTCTTCCATTCGTCAGATCCGGCGGCCGCAAATTCCTGCAGCAGGATGGCCGCATGGTCGACCTTCAGAACACGGGCATGAACTTCCAGAAGAACATGCTCTGGATTGACGATATCGACGTGCAGGCCAAGTGGTACCTCACGCTGAAGAAGGCGTGGGCGACCGCACGCTCTGAAGAACGCCCGTTCGAAAACCCGATCCAACCTCGCACACTGAGGTGGAGGAGCTAGATCAGATGCGTGGAGTTGCGGCGGCGGCCATGTTCTCGCTCGCTTTGGCGTCATCGATCGGATCGATCAACGGCTCGGCCCATGCCCAGGCTCCCGCCAGCACCGAAGTGGAAGACGGCGTTGAAGTTCGCTCCTTCATATGGGCCCGCCCGGCTGACCTCGAACTGCACGCCACCCTCTACCGGCCGAAGGACGCCCCCGGCCCCCTTCCTGCGCTTGTCGACATCCATGGCGGCGCATGGGGCGCCGGCGACCGCAACGCCGATCACTATTACTGCGTTGAGCTGGCGAAATCCGGTTTGGCGGTCTTCTCCATCGATTTCCGCCAATCGCCCGCGTTCAAACACCCGGCTTCCAGCGCTGACGTCACAGCGGCGGTGCGCTATGTCCGCCTCAACGCCAAGGCGCTTCACGCCGATCCCAACCGAATAGGTCTCATCGGTTCGTCGTCCGGCGCGCACCTCGCCCTGCTCGCCGCGCTTCGACCCGACGCGCCCCAGCACCTTGGAACGCCGATCGCAGGCCCGGATGGAGTCGTCGCTCCGCACGACGATATTCTGGCGGATGTCGACTACGTCGTCGCGATGTGGCCCGTCTCAGATCCCGCCGCACGTTACCGATACGCCAAACGCGCCGGCATCGACCGTCTCGTCGAACTGACCGAACGCTATTTCCCGGACGCCGCAGCTATGTGGGACGCTTCGATCCAGCGTATCGTCACCTCGGGCGAAGCGGGCCTGCTGCCACCTATCCTGATCATTCAGCCTGGCGACGATTCGAACATTCCGCAGGACATGACGCTCGACCTGATACGCGCGTGGCAGGCGCGCGGCGGACGCCTCGACTATGCGTTCTACCCGGGACAACCACACGCGTTCGGGCATCGTCCGTCCGCCGCAACATCGGACCTGATCCGCACCGTTGCCGACTATATCCGGCGCCAAAACGCCCCCGATTAGCTGTGGCGCGACGGGAATCGCAGCCATGTCAGTTGAAGTCTCAGGAAATGCGGGGCAAGGCTCCGGTAGCAAAATCCGTGGCTCGGGAAAGGCGCGCCGAACAGCGCCGATGCGGGAGGATACCTCAATGAAACTCAGATACGCGGTGCCGGCGCTTGCTCTGGCATTGGGTTTTGGAGCCCCTGTCGCGCTGGCGCAAACGCCTGCCGCGACCGGAAGCGCGAACCATCCCGGAAAGGCCGTCTACGACAAGGCCTGCGCAATGTGCCACAACAATCCTGGACAGACACGCGCTGCGACTCTGGAGGGGCTTCGCGCCATGTCGCCGGAGACCATCCGCATGGCGCTGGCGCCGGAAGGCAAGATGGCCGCCATGGCCGCCGCGCTCTCGCAAAACGAAGTAACCGAACTCGTCGGCTGGCTCACCGCCGATCAGAAAGCGGCTCCGGCCTCCTGGGAAGACACGATCATGTGCGCCGCCGACAAGCGCAGCGTATCGACGGCCGGCTTTGTCTCTCAAGGATTTGGCGTTGATGCAAAGCTCACGCGCAATCTGTCTGCAAAACAGGCCGGCCTGAAGAAATCCCAACTCGCCAATCTGGAAGTCGCTTGGGCCATCGGCGTTCCGCGTAGCGCCGGCACTGGCGCCGGCGCGGCGTTCATAGGCGACACCGCCTTCATCAACCTGGGTGGTCGACTAACCGCGCTGGACGCGGCCGAGGGCTGCATAAAATGGAAGCATGAAATCCAGTCGCGCAACACCCCGACAATCGCAGACATCAACGGCAAGAAGGCTCTGGTCTTCGCTGCCGGCGGCGCCAACATCGTCGCGGTCGACGCCGTCACCGGCGAAGAGATGTGGAAGGGCGACGGCCTGCCCTCCAACGGCATCGGCGCGGTACGTGGCGGCGTTGTCGTTCACCGCGACAAGGTGATCGTCCCCATTTCGGCATCCGGCGTCGCCGCGGCCGGCAACCCGAAGTTCGAATGCTGCGTTGGCCACGGCGCCGTCATCGCCCTTTCGGCGAAGGACGGATCACGTCTGTGGGAATACAACACCATGAAAGACGCCGAATACACCGGACAGGTGAGTTCGACCGGCGTCAAGCAACGTGGTCCCTCCGGTGCGCCGATCTGGTCGATCCCGACCATCGACGCCAAACGCAATCGCGTCATCGTCACAACCGGCGAGAATACATCCTACCCCGGCACCGACACCTCCGATGCGGTGATCGCACTCGACCTCGACACCGGAAAGGTCGCTTGGCAATTCCAGGCCATGGAATCGGACGTCTGGAACATGGCGTGCGGACCGTCGACGGAAAAATCTGGCCCCAACTGCCCCTGGCATTTTGATGAGAACGCGCCCGGTCGAGACTTCGACTTCGGCGCGGGCGCGATTATCACCAAAGGCAAAGGCGGCAAGGATGTCGTGCTCGCAGGACAGAAATCCGGCCACGTGTGGGCGCTGGACGCCGACACGGGTGAGGTCGTCTGGAGCGACCGGATTGGCGAAGGGTCTCCGCTGGGAGGCGTTCACTGGGGCATCGCAACCGACGGCAAGCGCCTCATCGTTCCCATTGCTGACTCCATCCCGATGGGTCCCAAGCCCGTTCCGGGCGTCTACGCCTACGACATCAAAACGGGCAAACAGGTCTGGAGCTATGAAGCCAAACCTGACTGTGACGGCGAGCGCGGCAAGCTGATCTCTGCTTGCGCCGCCAAGTACGGCTTCTCAGCCGCACCGACCGTCGTCGACGGAGCTGTTCTCGCGGCCACGCTGGACGGCAAACTGTTCGCTTTCGACTCCAAAACCGGCAAGGTGCTCAACGAAATCGATCTGGCTGGCCCGCGCCCCACCATCAACGGCGTTGAAGGCAAGGGAGGCTCGATCGAGGCTCACGGGCTTGCGGTGGGCGACGGCGTGATCTTGATCAACTCCGGATATGGCCTGTTTGGACAAACTCCAGGCAACCTGCTGATCGCCCTTAAACCAGCCCCGAAGTAGCGTACCGCAAATCGCTTTCGGGACACTTGAACGCGCCCGCTCCAAACCGTTCGGAGCGGGCGTTTTCACGACACTTTTGTGACGGCAATTTCGTTGTGATTTCACGACTCTTGGGGTTGCCTCGCAACGCAGGCTCGGGCACTTGGGCGGCGCATTGCGCGGGGAGCCCCAATGGCTGGCATGGAATTGTTTGCGATTGTGGGCTTCCTGCTCGCAAGCTATTCGATCGTCGCAAACGACGCCATCCAGACGCTCGGCACCTTCCTGTCGTCGAACTCGCGCGCACCCTGGTGGGTGCTGTGGTTGTTCGCCTGTGGCATTCTCGTCGCGGTGATGGGGTATGGCTGGTTCACGCTCAACGGCGATATCTCCTTTGAGCGTCTCAACCGCATCTCCTATCCGCCAATCATCGCCAATGACGGAAGCCGGCCTGACTGGTGGGCGCGCTGGGACCCGCCAGGCGGCATCGAATGGTATCACGTTCTGCCGCCGCTGGTTCTGCTCTTCCTGACCCGTTGGGGAATCCCCGTCTCGACCACTTTCCTTGTCTTGACGATCTTTACGCTCACAGGCGGCGCCGACGGTGCTGGCGTGCTGCCCGGTATGCTGACCAAGTCCTTCGTCGGATACGTCGTAGCCTTCGCCCTTGGGCTGGTGATCTATCTGCTCGTTTCACGCATTTTCGAACGATGGGTCTGGCGCACCAAACAGTCGGCGTCCCACTGGATCTGGACCGTGCTGCAATGGTGCTCCACCGGCTTCCTGTGGAGCCAGTGGCTGATGCAGGACCTCGCCAACATCTTCGTCTTCCTTCCGCGCCATTCAGCGGATCAGGCCGCGACCGCCGGCGTATTCGACCCTACGGTCGTTATTCTCGGAACGGCTGTGATGTTGGTGCTGCACGCCGTGATTTTCGCGACGCGAGGCGGCGAAATTCAGAAGATCGTGATGACCAAAACCAACACGATCGATATCCGCTCGGCGACTGTCATCGATCTGATCTACGGCGTTCTGCTCTACGTCTTCAAAGAGCTCAACGACCTCCCAATGAGCACAACCTGGGTGTTCCTTGGCCTGCTAGCCGGACGCGAACTGGCGATCACCGTCCTTCTCCGGGAAGCGCGTACCGTCAGCGCCGCGATATTCGACGTCGTGTCCGACATCATGCGCGCCCTGATCGGGCTTTTCGTCAGCGTCTTCCTCGCAATCGCCATCCCGAAGATGGCTGGCGCACAGACAGCCATCGATGTCGGCTGGCCGATGATGGCCGGTCTCGTGGCCGCCACCTTCGTTTGCTTCGGTGTGATCTGGATGCTTCGCGGACGATCAGCCGAAGCCAACGTAATCCAGCCCGCGGAATAGCCGCCCTATCGTGTGCACGAAAAACCGCCCCACATGACCTATGCGGGGCGGTTCCATTTTGGCGTTGCGGCTGGTTGATCAGGCCAGCGCAGTCTTCAACAAGGCCACCAGACGCGCATGCGCCTTTTCGGCCTGCGCTTCATCGTAGACGGCGCTGTCCAGTGCGCACCAACCATGCTGAGCAGGATAGACCTCAATCTCCGCCGGCAAATCGGCCGCGTCATACGCTTCGCGCAACCTTACCTTCATCTGCGGATCGCGTTCGTCATCATTCTGCGCAATGGCGAAGAGGAAGCTCGCCTTCATTTTCGGAACCAGATGATGCGGGCTGTTCGGCTGATCCGTCGCTACGCCGCCGCCATGGAAGGACCCGCCTGCGCCAACCCGGTCTGGCCGCGCGGCCGCCGTACGCATCGTGAATGGTCCGCCCATACAATAGCCCGTGGTCCCAACCTTTCGGCCGGTGTCCACGACGGACTGCTTGTCCAACCAGTTGATGAAAGCGTTCGCATCAGTTGCGTTCGTCTCAGCATTCAGCGATCGAGCCATGGGCATCAGACGCTCACGGACCGCAGGTTGCGAGAAGCTCTCCCCTTCCGAAAGAACAGCGCCCTTTTGGGTCCGGTAGTAGGGATTCACCACCAGAACCGAATAACCTTCGTGAGCCAACCGCTTGCCCATCATTCGGAACGCCGGGCGCAATCCCATGATATCGGGCCACACTAGTACGGCCGCATGCTTGCCCTTGGAGGGATGCACAAAATAGGCGTCGCATGCTCCATCCGGCGTCGTGATTTCGACCTCGCTCTCAGCGACGTCCGTTGCGCCTTCAGCACCCGCATCGCCCATGCTAGTGCATCCCGCTAGCGCGCCCACCGAGAGAGCGGCAAATCCCCGCCGCGACAGCGCAGCGATACCGTCCCCCTGACCCCGGGCCTGCAGAAACTCGGCGTCATCCTCAACCGTATGTTCGTCGCACATCTCTCCATCCTCCCATTTCCGGACAGATATCCGGTTCTCTCTTGTCGAGGCCCGACGGAACGACCATCGCGCCACACCCCTGTCTAGCATGGACGGTTCCCGGCTCGCTCAAGGCGTCGGGTGCGACTGCACACAACTTCGCGAGCAAACGCTGCAATTGGGGCCACAACACCCCGCCGGATCAGCCGATGCCTTCGAACAGAACCGTCGACAGATAGCGTTCCGCGAAGGACGGGATAATCACCACAAGTTTCTTCCCGGCATTCTCCGGGCGACGGCCCACCTCAACGGCAGCGGAAAGTGCGGCGCCCGAGGAAATGCCGACCGGCACGCCTTCCAGCTGCGCGATCTTACGCGACAGTTCGAGAGCGCGCTCGTTCTTCACCTGCACGACCTCATCGATCAGCGTGGTGTCCATGTTGGCGGGTATGAAGCCGGCTCCAATACCCTGAATGATATGTGGGCTGGGCTGACCGCCGGACAATACCGGGCTGTTCTCCGGCTCGACCGCAACCATTCGGAGTGAATCACGACGCGGCTTCAGTGTCCGCGCACATCCGGTGAACGTGCCGCCTGTGCCCACGCCCGAAACAATAATGTCGACCTCGCCGTCGGTATCTTTCCATATCTCCTCGGCCGTCGTCCGCGCATGAATGGACGGGTTCGAGGGATTGTCGAACTGGCTTGGCATCACCGCGCCCGGCGTATTGGCGATTATCTCGTTGGCCTTCTCGATTGCCCCCTTCATCCCTTTCTCGCGCGGCGTCAGCTCAAGTTGGGCGCCAAGGAAGGCCAACATCTTGCGACGCTCAATCGACATCGACTCCGGCATGGCCAGGATCAGTTTGTAGCCGCGCGAGGCCGCAACGAACGCAAGGCCGATTCCCGTATTTCCCGAGGTCGGCTCCACCAGCGTCGTCTTGCCCGGTTCAATTCGGCCATCGGCCTCCATGTCGAGCACCATGCCGAGCGCGATCCGATCCTTCACGCTCGCCAAAGGATTGAAGAACTCAAGCTTGAGCATCAGGTCGGCCACTACGCCCTCGCTCGCCGCGAAACGTGGCGCACGCACCAGCGGCGTGTTCCCGATGGTTTCCAGAATGCTGTCGTAAATCCGCCCACGCCCCGGCGGATCGAGTTGTACAGGTTTGGGTTGCTCGGTCATTCGGCGCTCCTCTGGTCTTTCCACCGACGCCGCGACAGCGGGCGAACGGCTTTCTCTGGTCTAAGAATGCCTCATTGCGACCTTGAGGCGAAGTGTTCTTCCCTTCAGTTCCCCTGAACCCGGGCCACAGCCTAGCTTTCCGATCGGTTACCTCTTGCGTCGACCGTCGCCGGAACTCCCCCAGCGTCACCGGCGTTTGACACTGCGTCGCAGCAGTTTGATGAGCCAGGCTCTTTCATTTTAGTCGCCTCAGCATCATCTTCCCTGCTGGATTCGGTCCGGGCCCCTCTGGCGTGCATGGCGGTGCGCGCGATGTCGGACTCTCGGCGGGCGTTCAGCCCCTCGCGCGGACGCGGCGCAGAGATCGGAGCCTGTCTCCCGTGACAGATGTATTGACCAGCCACGTGGCCGGGCAGCCGCTATGGCTATGGGGATCGTTCCTCTGCGGGATCCTTTTTATCCTCTGGCTCGATCTCGGCGTGCTCAACCGCAAGGACGGCGTCGTCTCTGCCGGCAAGTCCACGATGATGTGGGGCGCGGTCGCCGTTCTGGCCGTAGCATTCGGCGGCTATGTCTACTTTGGCTACCGACCGGACCCGGAATTCTATCTCAGACCGGACAATCTCAACGGCCAGGCCGTGGTGCAGTACTTCACCGGCTACCTGCTCGAAACCGCTCTGGCCTTCGACAACATCTTTGTCATGTCGCTGGTGTTCGGCTATTTCGCCGTTCCGCGAGAGTTCCAGCATCGCGTGCTGTTCTGGGGTATTCTCGGCGCGATCGTCTTCCGCGGTTTGTTCATAGGCGCTGGCGCCGCCATCGTCTCCGAGTTCACGTGGGTTCTCTATATCTTCGCGGCATTCCTCATCTTCACCGGCGCAAAGATGATCTTTGGCGGCGGCGAGGACGATGAAGACATCTCAAGAAACCCGGTTGTACGCGTCCTCACACGCTTCTTGCCGGTGACCAACGAACTCAAGGGGCACAACTTCCTAGTTCGACAAGCCGATCCCCACGGCCATGTCCGCCTGTACGCAACACCGTTGCTTGTCGCCCTCATCACAATCGAATTCGTCGACATCATATTCGCTGTCGACAGTGTGCCGGCGATCTTCGCCGTCACGCGCGATCCGTTCATCGTCTACACATCCAATATTTTCGCCATTCTAGGATTGCGCTCGCTGTACTTCATGTTGGCGGCGGCCGTGGAGCGCTTCACCTATCTGAAATACGGGCTGTCGCTGGTGCTCGTGTTGATCGGCGGAAAGATCATCTGGAACTTCGGCCTTCACAAGGAACTGAAGCTCGTGCCCTATCTCGACGCACACTGGTCGCTAATCGCGACGCTCAGCCTGCTGATCGGCGCGATCCTCTTTTCGCTCTGGGCGACCCGCAAGAAAACGGACACCGGCTCTTAGGAGCCAAACGTCCGGACGGGCCTAGTCTTTAAGAGCAAGCGCAAGCGCTTTGCGACCAACTGTCGGTGAAGCCGCGATTGCGGCGTCAATCGTCATCCATTCGCCTTCGACATTGGTGGCGGGGCCGTCCGCATCGGCGCGGTAGACATTCAAGCGCAAGGCGAAATGCGTAAACACATGGCGCACCTCGCCTATGTGGGACCAGGAAGTCGCCGCCGGCGCCTCGGACAATCCGTCGTCGAGAGCCGAGGCCACATCCCGTTCACGCCATGCGCTGGTGGGCGGCATCAACATTCCGCCCAGCAGCCCTTTGGGGGGACGTCGCACCAAAAGCACCTCACCGCCCCGGCGCGTGAGCACGAACGCCGCACCGTAACGTACCGGGCGTTCCTTCTTTTCCGGCTTCATGGGGTAGCGTGCGGGATCGCCTGCCGACAGAGCCATACAGCCCTTTGCAAACGGGCAGATGTCACAGTTCGGCCGGGTGGACGTGCACACCATGGCGCCGAGATCCATCAACGCCTGCGCCAGATCTCCGGGCCGCATTCGTGCGGCTGTTTGCGCCCGCACTTTGGGCCACGCCGCATCGAACAAAGCCTGCGCCCTCCCGGCGGCGACCTTCTTTGCTGCCCGCCACCCCGCCTCGGATCGATCCGACTCGACCGCCCACAATCGCGAGACAACGCGTTCGATGTTTCCGTCCATCGGGGCGACCGGTTCGTCGAAGGCGATCGCCGCCACCGCAGCGGCCGTATAGGGACCGATCCCGGGCAGCGCACGCCAGTCCGCCGCCGTCTGTGGAAAACCAGTTCCGTCGTTCAGTCGTTTCGCCAATACCTGTGCACAGGCATGCAGGTTGCGCGCGCGTGAATAGTAGCCCAATCCCGCCCAGGCAGCTGAGACCTCCTCCCACGACGCGGCGGCCAGATCGGTCACCACGGGCCATCGCTCGACAAAGTCTTGAAAATAGGGGGCTGCATGCGGAACGGTCGTTTGTTGCAACATGATCTCGGACAGCCAGACGCGGTAAGCGTCAGGCTGAACGCCGTTCGCCCGCTCGGTCGGCCCAACGCGCCAAGGCAGCCTGCGGGCGTTTCGACCGTACCACTTATTCAGGTCTGTCAGCAGGTTCTCGGGACTGTGGAGCATCTGCAACTCTCTTAACCCATTCCGCGAAAATCCGGCTAGAATCCCACCGTATGAACGCAACACCGGATTGGAAACAACGCCAGGAAGAACGCGCCGCGCTGGAGGTTCTGAAATCCGTACGCACACGCGCCGCCTATACCCCGGGCCGTTCCCTTAACGACGCGATCTCACGGGCCCTGGCCCCAATTCTGAAGGAAGCCGGCCCCGCGGCCGGAACGCTTGAAGCGCGTTGGCCGGAAATCGTCGGCCCGCGTCTCGCCAAAGTCACCCGCCCAATCAAGGTCGCCCCGGGCAAGGGCGGCTCGACCTTGCATCTTCAGGCCTCCTCAGCCGCCGCAGCCATGATCCAGCACGCCGAGGACCACATACGCGAACGCGTCGGTCTCGCCACAGGCGCGAAAATCAAGGCCATCCGCATTATTCAGACCACGACGCCTAAACCGAAAGCTAAGGACCGCCCCGCCCCGCCGCTTACCCCAGCCGAACGCGCGAGCCTCACCTCCGCTTTGGGCGATGTGAAGACGCCGCGCGTGCGTGAAGCCCTTGAGCAATTGGGCGAGGCTGTGTTGTCGGCGCGAAAATCGAGCTGATTCACCCCCCAATCCGCGCGCGCCTCGCAGCGCCTTGATGCGTTGACCGCATCGCCGCCGCAGGCCAAACAATGCCCTGATAGTCGGTTTTTGCGCTTTCGGGAGCCATTCTATGCTTGACGCTCTGGTCCGTTCCGTCCGCTCCATCGGAGCCGTCGGGACCCTCGCCGCGCTGGCGCTTGCCGGTTGCTCCGGCGAAAAGACCTCAGGCCCGGGAGAGACCGTCCCGATCAATCCTTATCTAGAGGACGTCATGCTGGGCGACGCCAACGCCCCGGTCGAAATGATCGAATACGCCTCGCTGGCCTGCCCCCACTGCCGCGATTTCTGGAAGCAGGATATGCCGCGCCTCAAGGCGGACTACATCGACACCGGCAAGGTGAAATACATCCTTCGCGACTTCCCGACCGCCCCCGCGGAGCTCTCTATCGCCGCCGCCGCGATCGCGCGTTGCACAGGTAAGGATGGCTACTTCGCCGTCGTCGACGACGTCTTCGACAATTTCTACGAACTCATCGACGCCGTCCAAAGTGGAGCCGGCGCGGCTCCGATGCTGCTGGAGATCGGCACGCGGCACGGCCTGACGCCCGACGAAGTCAAGTCCTGCGTCAACAGCCCGCGCATCCAGTCCCACATCGACAAAGTCGTGCGCGACGCACAACGGGACGTCAGCGGCACGCCCACGGTCTTCATCAACGGCGAGAAAATCACCAGCCCAAACTACGAGTCGGTCACGGCGGCCATCGACGCCGCGCTTGGCGTGACGGCTGAACCTTCCCCTGCCGCCGAAGCGCCATCCACCGGCGAGCAGCCGGAAGACGAAGGCTAAGCCAACCATGACGCGCCCGCCCGCCCGGAGCCATCGTTGCACGTAACCGGCCTCAGGATTGCGGGCTTCAAATCCTTCGTGGATCCTGTCGAGGTTCCAATCGAGGAAGGGCTCACCGGCATTGTCGGGCCGAACGGTTGCGGCAAATCCAATCTGCTGGAAGCGCTGCGCTGGGTAATGGGCGCCACATCCGCTCGCGCAATGCGCGGCGGCGAAATGGATGATCTGATCTTCGCCGGCACGACCGAACGCCCGGCTCGCGAGATCGCCGAAGTCTCGCTCATCCTGGACAACTCCGCCCGCACCGCGCCGTCGGAGTTCAACGACGAAGATGTGATCGAGGTCCGCCGGACGCTCCGCCGAGGCGCCGGATCATCCTACCGCATTAATGGACGCACCGTACGCGCACGCGATGTGCAGATTCTCTTTGCCGACGCATCCACGGGCGCCAATTCACCGGCCCTCGTCCGCCAGGGACAGATCTCCGAGCTGATCAACTCCAAGCCGGAAAACCGCCGCCGCATTCTGGAGGAGGCCGCCGGCATTGGCGGGCTCGCCGCGCGCCGCCACGAAGCGGAACTGAAGCTGAAAGCGGCCGAAACCAATCTCGAACGCCTCAATGAGGTGATGGCCGAGATCGAACGTCAGGCCAACTCGCTCAAGCGTCAGGCCGGGAAAGCCCGTCGCTATCGCGCCCTCTCCGACGAGATCGCCGCTGTCGAGGCGCGCCTCGGGGCCGCTCGCTGGCGCGGCGCGGTAACCGAACACGCCCAAGCCGCAACTGATATCGCGCACATTCAATCCGAAATCGAACGGACCGTCGCCGCCGTCGCCCGGACGGCGACCGACGAACTAAACGCTCGTTCCGCGATCGACCCGCTGCGCGCCGCGGAGACCGAAGCGGCGGGCCAGGCAGGAGCGCTCAAGCTCCAACAGGCGCGTCTGGAATCCGAACGCGATGCAGCACGTGAAACGCTCCGACGTCTCGAGGCCGACACGGCCCGCCTGAATGAGGAGGAAACGCGCATAGGTGCAGAGCTGGAAGATGCGCGAAAACGCGCCGAACTGACCCGCAACGATTTGAGCGCCCTGCCGCCCGAAAACCCGCAAGAGGAAGCCGCCCACATCGCAGCCCTGAATGAGCGTGTCGACACCGTCCGTCGCGCTCTCGCAGAAACCGAAACCGAAGCGGATACGCTCCGAACAAAGCTCGCGCGCGCGGAGGCCAACGCCGCGGCCGCCCGCCATGCTGTCGCCAGCGAAACACGCCGGATCGAAAGGCTGGACGCCGAAATCGCGCGAGCGACGTCCGATCTCAGGGCGCTCGGCGATCTCGACGCACTTACGGAACGCCTCGCGATCGCACGCGCTGAAAGCGAGGAAACGGGCCGTCGCGCTCACGCCGCTCAAGAGGCGCTGGCCGCAGCGACGCGCAATGTCGAAGCGGCTCGCAAAGAAGAAGAGCGCCTTACCCCGCCGCTGCACACCGCCGAACGGCGTGTTCGCGAACTCGAAGCCGAACTTGCCGGTCTTGATCGATTGATCCGGGAAAGCGCCGACACAGCCCCCGCCGTCATCGACCGCATGGACACGCACGGACTTGAGCGAGCGCTTGCGGCCGCGCTCGGCGCTGACCTTGAAGCCTCCGAAGACAGCTCGGCGTCGGCCTATTGGTCGGGCCGCAGCGCAGAAGCGGCGGCGCCATTGCCAGAAGGCGCAGAGCCCCTCTCCGCGATCGCGCATTCCCCCGCAGCGCTCCACGCCGTGCTCAGCCAGATTGGCTTGGTCGATCGGAACGACGGCGACCGCTTGCAGGCATATCTCAGGGTCGGTCAGGCGCTCGTCTCACGCGAAGGCGATCTTTGGCGCTGGGACGGTTTCGTCCGCCGCAACGACGCGCCTCTTCCCGCCGCCGAACACTTCGCCCATCGCGCCAGACGCGCCGGAGCGATGGACGAACTCAAACGCGCGCAGGCCGATCTCCAGGCCGCAGCAGACGCCCGCCAGGCAGCCTCCGCAGCCCTCACCGGCGCAGAGTTGACCCTGATCGGTCTTCGGCGGCGCACCCCTGATTTCTCTCGCGAAGCCACCCGCACGCGAGAAGCGGAGCTACGCGCCGAACAGGATGTCGAACGCCTCAAACTGCGCCGCGCAGCGCTGGAATCTGCACTCGAACGCCTGACCCCGGAACGCGAAGCCGCCGCAGCCGCGATCGAAGAGGCGCGAGCGCAAGAAGCGCAAGCCCCCACGGACACCGACCGCGAAGCCGTCACCGCGATAAATGCGAGGCTTGCCGCGCTACGCCAGGACGAACGCGCCGCAACAGCGGAACTTGACGCTTTCACCCGCGAGCGCGAGCGCGCCGCCGCCGTCCGCCACAAACTTGCCGCCGACAATGCGGAATGGACCCGGCGCGGAGATACGGCAGCTGCGCGCCTCGAAACGGTCGCGGGTCAACTTGAAGCCGCCCGCAAGATGCTCGCGGAAGCTGCTGACGCACCCGAACGTCTCCAGAAGCGGCTCGACGCCCTGGCCGATCAGGTTTCAGCCGCCGAGGATGCTCGTCGACAAGCCGCTGATCGGTTCGCCGTCGCCGAGACCGCTCTGCGACAAGCCGAATTCGCTTCTCGTCAGGCGCGGGACAGCTCCGCCGCCACCCGCGAATCGCTCGCCCGGGCCGAAGCCCGTCTTGAGGCGGCGGCGCGCCGCGAAGCGGAAATCGCCGAGACTGTACGCGCCGCGTTCGATCGTGATCTCGAAGACCTTGAGGCGCTGGTCGCCAGCATCGCGCCCGAAAACGACTCTTCAGGGGGAGATCCGGAACCGGCGCCCCCGGCATCCGCCGGCGATCCCGCCGCGCTCGACGCCCGTCTCGCTCAACTCCGCCGCGACCGCGACAATCTCGGCGCCGTCAACATGGAAGCCGACGAGCAACTCGCCGAGATTTCCGGTCGCATGGGTCTTCAGATGGAGGAACACGCCGACCTGGTGGCCGCCATCGCCAAACTTCGAGAGGGCGTGGAAGCGCTCAACGAGGAAGGCCGCGCCCGATTGCTGGAGGCTTATGAGGCGGTCAATGAGCATTTCAAATCGCTCTTCACCGCCCTTTTCGCCGGCGGCGAGGCGGAACTCCGTCTGACGAACGCCCCCGATCCTCTGGACGCCGGTCTGGAGATCTACGCCAGCCCCCCGGGGAAGCGCTTGGGCGCGCTCACCCTGATGTCTGGCGGCGAGCAGGCGCTTACCGCCACAGCGTTGATTTTTGCAGTTTTTTTGTCAAGGCCTGCCCCGATTTGCGTACTGGACGAGGTCGACGCCCCACTCGACGACGCCAATGTCGACCGCTTCTGTCGTCTGCTCGACGAGATGCGCAAGCGTACCCACACCCGCTTTACCGTCATCACGCACAACGCTGTGTCGATGTCGCGGATGGATCGTCTGTTCGGCGTTACGATGCAGGAGCGAGGCGTCTCGCGGCTGGTATCGGTTGATCTGGAGGCCGCTGAGCGCCTCGCCGCAGCCTGAAACCGACAGCTGGAAGCGTCCTTACCTAACGTCAGATTCCGCTATTTGGGGACGATCTAGGCTCGCATCGCTAGGTCGGTTCGGCTGCGGCGTAATCTCGCAACCATTAGCTTGGAATTTCAAGGCGCTAGTACACAGCCGATCGAATTTGAGCGCTTGCGCCCGCAAACTGCCCTCTATATAGGTGCGCCGCGGTCGGACGCGTGCGTCCGAACGTGCACAGGGCTGGACTGACCATTTCCTCCTGCCGCGACCGACGGGTGCTTGAATGGGCGACGATCTGAACAAACGGATCGCCGACGCCCAGGCCAGACTTGACGCGAAATCGCGTCCCCCGAAGGCGTCGACAGGCAAGGGCGTGGGCCAGGGAATACGGATGGCGTCGGATTTCGTCGCCGCCGTGATCGTGGGTCTGGCTCTGGGCTGGGGCGTCGATTTCTTGTTCCACACCTCTCCGTGGGGCCTGATCGTCTGCCTCTTGTTGGGTTTCATCACCGGTGTGCGGAACGTGGTCGCCCAAGCGATAGCGGCGCAGAAGCAGGCCGGGCAGACGGACACAGCCGCCGGAAACGGTGCAGGCGAAACGGACGAAGGCGACGGCGCATGATGGTCTCCACCGACCCGATGCATCAATTCCAGATCGAGCGCTTGGTGCCGATCGAGATCAACGGCTGGGATCTGTCGTTCACCAACTCCGCGCTCTGGATGGTGCTGAGCGTGCTCGGCGTGATTGTCTTCCTCGCGCTCGTCACCGCCAACCTCAAGACCGTTCCGGGCCGCGCCCAGTCGCTAGCCGAGATCTGGTATGGTTTCGTCAACGGCATCGTTAAGGACGTGAACCACGAGGACGGAAAACCCTTCGTCCCGCTGGTGTTCACGATCTTCTCGTTCATTTTCGTCGCCAACATGCTGGGCATGATCGGCTTCGGCCCCTTCCATGTCTTCACCACCACAAGCCATGTCGCCGTTACCGGCGCGCTGGCGCTCTTCACCGTCGGGCTCGTCGTTGTCGTCGGCGTCTGGAAAAACGGCTTCAAGTTCCTGAAAGTCTTCGTGCCGTCAGGCGTGCCGATCTACGTCCTGTGGTTCGTCGTCATCATCGAAATCTTCTCCTTCCTGTCGCGTCCGCTCTCCCTCGCGATGCGTCTCTTCGCAAACATGCTGGCGGGCCACGTGGCCCTGAAGATTTTCGCTGGCTTCATCCCGACGCTCGCAATCAGCCTCGGCGCGCTGGGCGTCGCGATGGGCGGCCTGCTGGTCCTTCCCCTGGTCATCGGGATTACGGCGCTCGAATTCCTGGTCGCGTTCCTGCAGGCCTACGTTTTCGCCATTCTCACCTGCGTCTACCTCAACGACGCACTGCACCCGGGACACTAATCCAACCCACCGCTTGACCCGGACGGTCAATTCGTATTCACGACCCCGCAAACACGGGACCCGACTTCTAAGGAGAACCATCATGGAAGGTCTGAACTTCATCGGCGCCGGCCTCGCCTGCTTCGCCATGCTCGGCGCGGCGATCGGCGTGGGCAACATCTTCGCCTCCTACCTCTCGGGCGCGATGCGGAACCCGTCTGCGGCCCCGCAACAGTTCGGCAACCTGATCTTCGGCTTCGCCGTGACGGAAGCGCTCGGCATCTTCGGCCTTGTTATCGCGTTCATCCTGATCTTCGCGGTCTAGTCTTAGGGGGTACGGGGTCCCCGTGACCCCGTGTTTCCGAGGGTTCGCAGAACCTCGATCCGCCGTCGATTGGAGCAGCAGACGTGTCGACAGAAGCAGCCGAGCATGCGTCCGGGGGCGGATTTCCGCCCTTCGACCAGATAGACACCTTCCCCAGCCAGATCTTCTGGCTGGCGGTGACGTTCGGCGTTCTTTACTTCGCCGTGTCGAACTTCCTGCTGCCCAAACTGCGCGGCGCCATCGAGGATCGCGAAGCCAAGATCGTAAGTGACGTGGCGGAAGCCGCCGCCACCAGCGCCAAGGCGGACGAAGCCGTCAAGGCGTTCGAGGCGGACATCGCCCGCGCACGCGCCAATGCACGCGAAACGGCGGCCCAGGCCAAGTCAGCGGTTGATGCGGACATCGCCGCCGAAACCGCCAAGGTCGAGGCCGAGCTGAACCGAAAACTGTCTGAGGCCGAGGCTCGCATCGCCGAGGTTCGTACGGCCGCCATGGCCAACGTGGCCGCCGTCGCCGAAGACACCGCCAGCGCGATCGTCGAGAAGCTTACCGGCGTTCAGGCCGATGCAACTCTTCTGAAGAAGGCGGTGACCGCCGCCGCAGCACAAGGCTGAGACAGAGGCTGATATGGAGCACGACGTCCACGCCGCCGCCGAAGCCGCCCACACGGCCGCCACGCCGCTCTTCCAGGACCCCGCGACCTGGACCGGCATCGCGCTGATCATCTTCCTCGCCATCCTGGTGTGGAAGAAGGTGCCTGCCGCAATCGCCAAGTCGCTCGACGACCGCGCCGCCAAGATCGCCGGCGAACTCGCCAACGCCGAGGCGCTCCGCAAGGAAGCCGAAGGAAAACTGGAAGACGCGAAGAAACGTCAGGCCGAAGCGGAAGAAGAAGCCAAGGCGATTGTCACTGCCGCGAAGCGCGAGGCCGAGATTCTCGCCGCCGACGCCGCCAGCCAGCTTCAGGACTCGATCGCCCGGCGCCAGAAAATGGCCGAGGATCGTATCGCCCGCGCGGAAGCCGACGCCCTGCGCGACGTGAAGGCCGCTGCAGTCGAAACCGCCTCGCGCGCCGCTGCTGCGGTCCTGACGGAACAGCTCTCGGGCAAGGCTGCAGACGACCATTTCGCCAAGAGCCTCGATGCGGTGAAGAAAGCCCTGTCCTAGGGCTTCTGCGTCTCAGGCTTCTCCGCCCGTTCCCCCTCGCGTCAAGGCTGTAGGCTTCAGCCGCGCCCACGATAATGGGCGACGCCCGTGTCGGGCAGCCATAGACCTTCGGGCGCAACGCCGGTCTGCCAGAACACATCGATGGGGATGCCCCCGCGCGGATACCAGTATCCGCCGATACGCAGCCAGGTCGGCGACAGCGTTTCGACCAGGCGCTTCCCAATCGCCAACGTGCAGTCCTCGTGGAACGCACCGTGATTGCGGAACGCGGTCAGGTAGAGCTTCAGGCTCTTGCTCTCCACCAACCAGTCACCCGGTGCGTAGTCGATCACGAGATGGGCAAAATCGGGTTGCCCCGTCACCGGGCACAATGAGGTGAATTCAGGCGCAGTGAATCGAACGAGGTAAAGCGTGCCCGGATGCGGATTTGGAATCCGCTCAAGAACCGCCTCCTCAGGCGAGTTGGGCGCGGCGACATTCGCGCCAAGTTGTTTCAGTCCTGTAATGTTCGACGGGTCGTTCATGCGCGCTAGATCGCCTGTCTGTGTCTTTCGGGCAATACCTCACCCGCCAATACAGCTGAGGTGAAGAGAATTAACCCATGTGAAATTGGGCGAACTACTTATCACACACGCTGTTTCTGCTGTCCGCAACGACCTTCCCCGCCCATTTTCCGTGCAGGGACAAGTTGGCGCGCACTCAGATTAAGCGGTGTCGCATCGCGCTTTCGCACGAGCGGCATTCGGTTTGAGGTGTGTCGGAATCGACCGCCAGAGTGAAGCTCAACCGGCGCCGGTCAGGTCTGTCGGTAGAGGAAATCCCCGGCGTCCAACAGGCGCCGTGCTTGGGGAATAAAAAAGGAAGAATAGCATGCGTCACCTCTTGGCTCTTGGAGCACTTGCTCTCGTCGCGACTCCCGCTTTCGCGCAGGAAGTCTCGGTTTCGGGCAACGTCGCTCTGACTACCGACTACCACTGGCGGAACGTCACCCAGTCGAACCAGGACATCGCCATCCAGGGCGGCCTTGATGTCGATTTCGGCAACGGCTTCTCGCTTGGCACCTGGGCTTCCTCGGTGGACTTCCAGGACGAGCCCGACGACACCAACGTCGAAGTCGACTTCTACGGCGCTTACGGCTGGTCGGCTGGCGGTGCGGACTTCTCTGTCGGCGCCATCTACTACACCTACCCGGACGCTGAGGATTCGGACCTCAACTTCTTCGAACTGAACGCCGGCGTCTCGAAAGAGTTCGAAAGCGGCGTCAGCCTCGGCGGCACGATCAACTGGGATCCGGATAACGAAACCGTCTACGCCGATTTCTCCACCGGCTACTCCTTCAGCGACGCGTTCTCGGTCGACGCCGGCTACGGCAAGTACCTGGACGGCTTCGGTGAATACGGCGGCTGGAACCTCGGCGGCACGTGGTCTGTGATGGGCGTGGATCTCGACCTGCGCTACTACGACAACGACATGTCCGGCGACAACGACAACGTCGTCTTCTCGATCGGGAAGTCCATGTAATCAGGCCCGCCTCGCTTGCGAGGCGGTTGCTTCTGACGGAACGGACAGGTCGGCCGAAAGGCGGATCAGGGGAAGCCGCCGCGACATTCGCGGCGGCTTTCTTTTTGTCGCTTGCTCATACGCCCCGGCGTCGCGAAACTTCGAACGATGTCGACTGAAGAGGGATGGACGGAACTGGAGACGCAAACGACTTGACGCCAGCCGAGGCTCTGCAACCCGCCATCATCTATCTCGGCGCCGGACTGGCGGCCGCTTTCGCTTCGCGTGCGGCGCGCCTCAGTCCGGTGATCGGCTACCTCATCGCCGGCGTCTTCATCGGCCCTTCCGGCTTCCGTCTCGTTGCCGAAAACGAAACGACGCACTTTCTCGCCGAACTCGGCGTCGTCTTCCTGCTCTTCGACATCGGGCTGCATTTCTCCCTGCGCGAGATACAGACACGCCGCACGGATATACTTGGTCTCGCTCCGCTTCAGATCGTTCTGTGCGGACTGGGCTTCGCCGCTGTCGGTCTCGCGGTGGGCTTCGAGCCGCCGATCGCCGGCGTGGTCGGCGCCTCGCTCGCACTGTCCTCCACCGCCGTCGTGTCTCGACTACTGTCCGACCGCAATCAACCCGGATGCCCGATAGGGCGATCCGCGACCGCGATCCTCGTCGCGCAGGATCTGGTCGCGATCTTCATTCTGGTCTTCGCAGCCGCCCTACGCGGCGCGCCCGATGCGCTGGGCCTCAGCCTCATCATCGCGGTGTTCAAGGCGTTGGTGGGCCTCGCCGTTGCGCTGGTCGCGGGCCGCTTCATCGTCCGACCCGTTTTCGACGCTCTCGCCCGAACAAACAATCAGGAAGCCTTCACCGTCGTCGCCCTGTTCATCGTCCTGGCCGCCAGCGCCGCCAGCGCGAACGCCGGACTCGCGCTCACCACTGGGGCCTTCCTTGCCGGCATGGCCCTATCGGAAACGCCCTACCGCCATGTCGTCCAAAGCGAAGTGAAACCCTTCCAGAGCCTGCTGTTGGGTCTCTTCTTCATGTCCGTCGGCATGAATGTGAACCTGCCGTTGATGCTGTCGCGCTGGCCCGCCGTACTGCTCACCGCGCTTACAATCATGATTCTGAAGACGGCTCTGATCATCCTGGCGGCACGTCTTGCTCGCTGGTCGGTTCCGGGCGCGACCCAGCTTGGCTTCCTGCTCTCCCAAGGCTCGGAGTTCACGCTCGTCATTGTCGGCATTCAGTCGGTTGCGCTGTCGATGTCGAGCGACTGGTCCAGTTTGATCGTCACCGCGGTCGCCGTGACCTTGATCGTCGCGCCCGTGTGGACGGCGGCAGGCGTCTGGCTCGCTCACCGCCTGGCCGAACGCGCCAAGGCCAACCCCGCCCCAACACCAGAGCCTGAAGGCGGTCCGCCGGTCATAATCCTTGGCATGACGCGCGAGGGACGTCTCGCGGCGGACGCGCTTAAGGACCATCATCTCCCCTATATCGGCCTCGACTCGGACCCGCAGCGTTTTGTCGCCGCCGCATCGGATGGCTACGCCGTCGTCTATGGCGACGCGCGCGACATGTACCTGCTCGACCAGATCGGAAAACACGGCGCACGCGCTCTGGTCATAGGGGACCCGCACGCCGAACCGCCCAGCATCCTCGCACGCGCGCATATCGGCGCACCAATCGCCTTCGCCGCCGCCGAAACGGCGGCCGCGCGCAAACAACACCTGGCTGCGGGTCACCGCGTACACATGTCGCTAGCTGAACCGCGCGGCGTCGAACTGGTCGCCGACCTGCTGGCTCAACTCGGCGTCGATCAACACGAAATCGCGGTCTGGATAGCCGATCAGACCGAACGGCGAGGCCTCACCGCCCAGGGGCCAGACACTGAGACAGAAGTCGCCTGAGCCGGGGTGCGCTCACCGCGCCTTCATGTTTTCCCGAGGGATGCTGGCGCGAACCACACAAAATCTGGCATATCATACCTCATTCTGGCTGGAGATGAGCATGAAGATCGGCGTACCCAAGGAAATCAAGGTACAAGAGTTCCGGGTCGGCCTTACGCCGGAAAGCGTGGCGGAACTGGTCCGTGCAGGTCACGAGGTTCTCGTCGAAACGGGCGCGGGCGTCGGCTCGGGCGCATCGGATGACCACTACCGAAAGGTCGGCGCGACCATCCTGGACACAGCCGATGACGTCTTTTCGGCCGCCGAACTGATCGTGAAGGTGAAGGAGCCTCAGCCCCTCGAATGCGACCGGCTTACGCCGAAACATACCCTCTTCACCTATCTCCATCTCGCGGCCGACAAACCGCAGGCGGAAGCCTTGATGGCCTCCGGTGCGACCTGCATCGCATATGAGACCGTAACGAACCGCGCGGGCCGCCTGCCGCTGCTGCAACCGATGAGCCAGGTCGCCGGGCGCATGTCGATCAATGTGGGAGCCTATGCGCTCATGCGCACCCGCCGGGGACGAGGACTGCTTCTGGGCGGCGTGCCCGGCGTGCCGCCCGCCAAGGTGGTGATACTGGGCGGCGGTGTTGCGGGTACGCACGCTGCAGAGATGGCCGTTGGCGCACGCGCCGACGTGACCGTGTTCGACCGCTACATGCCGCGCCTGGAGGAGCTCGACGACCAGTTCGCCGGCTCCGTAAAAACGGCCTTCTCCACGCCCGCCGCCGTCGAAGCGGCGGTGATCGAGGCTGACCTTGTCGTCGGCGCGGTTCTGATCCCCGGCGTATCGGCGCCCAAGCTGGTGACGCGTCCCATGCTGAAGGAGATGAAACCCGGTGCAGTCCTGGTCGATATCGCAATCGATCAGGGCGGTTGCTTCGAGACCTCACATCCAACCACGCACGACGATCCCATCTACGAGGTCGACGGCGTCCTCCACTATTGCGTCGCAAACATGCCGGGAGCCGTGCCGCGCACGTCCACTTATGCGCTTAACAACGTGACCCTGCCTTTCGCCCTCGACATTGCAAACAAAGGCGTACGCGAGGCGCTGCGAACCGATGCGCATCTGGCCAACGGCCTCAATGTAGCGGACGGCAAGATCGCCCATGAAGCCTTGGCCCGCGATCTCGACCTGCCCTACGCCTGCCCGGCCTGGCTCTAGGGACAACGCGCTAGACGGCGCAAGACAAACCAAAACGGCGGGACCTGCCGGTCCCGCCGTTTGCATTCGCCGTCGCGATCGCTGCTACTGGCTGTGCGCGTCCAGCCAGTTTCGGATCGTCGTGTCCACCAGTTCGGCGGCGTCGTGCTGCACGAAATGTCCCGCGTGCGGGATCATCAGAATGGTGGTGTCCTTGTCATTGTAGTTCCACGTCCCGGAATGCCCGGACGCCAGCAACGCCTGATCGTCCATGCCGTGGATCACCAGAAGCGGAACCTGAAGCTGCGGCGGAGGCGGGCCAGCCGACTGAGCCGCGTCGGCAGCTGGATAGTTCATCCGGTAGTAGTTCATCATTCCAGCAAAGCTCGAGCGCCCGAATGCCTCGACATACTTCGCTTTCATCTCCGGATCCTTCACCCAGCCCGCAAGCCCCTCTGCGGTCAGCGCGTTCTCGGAGCCCTCCTTCTGGAAGTTGCGAGCATAGGTGCTGTTTTCGCGCTGCTTGGGATTGTTGGCGAGTTCGTTTGCGAACGCCGTGGGATGCGGAACAGACAGGATCACAAGCTTGTCCACGGCCTGAGGCTGAGTGAACGCCACCTGCCAGGCGATGCCGGCGCCCCAGTCATGACCGACCACCGTCGCCTTCTCGCGCCCCTCAGCCTTGATCACGGCGAGGATGTCGCCGACGAGGTTCGGCATCGCGTAGTCTTCCATCGCGGTCGGCTTGTCGGACAGGTTATAGCCGCGCGTGTCGACGGCTGCGACGCGATAGCCGTCGTTCAGCGCCGGGATCAAATCGGTCCATGTAGCCCAGAAGTCAGGAAAGCCGTGGATCAACACCACCAGCGGACCTTCGCCGGACGCCACATAGTGGATCTTCACGCCGTTGTTGTCGGCATACTTGTCTTCCAGAGGAATAGCCGCCTTTGCCTGCTTCACCGGGTCGGCGGAAACCGGTTCCGTCGATGGCGCACAGGCGCTCACCCCTAACAGGCACGCCGCCATCATCGCCGCCGCTATGCGCATTGCTTCTCTCCCGCTTGTTTGAGACGCAACGCTAGCGCTCGCAGGGGAAACGCTCAATCATTCCCTAAAGGAAAGCGCCGCCTCAGAGACCTTGCAGGGAAAGTCCGTACTGTGGACGTCAGTTCAATGCAGGAAGGAGGCGCTAACCGAGGTCGTCGCCTTCGCTGACATCGTAAAGGTCCTCCTCGAGGATTGTGACCTCAAGCTGATACGACGTCTCGCCTTCATCTTCGATGAGATAGACCAATCCGACATGCTCACCGCCCAACATCACCTCGACGCTATCGGTGACGCGCGGCCTAACCGCAAGCGTGAGGCCTGGATTGAGGGTCCGCCGCAGATAGGTTTCAAGCTTCTTGACGACGTCCGGTTGCATTCAACACTCCCTCGCGGCCACAGACGGATGGACCAGCGTTGGTGAGGCTTAGCCCCCAGAAAGTCCGGCGCCAACCCCGCGCCGCCCCGCAAAACGGGCCCCTTCCCGGGAAGCTCACAAAAGCGTCTTCGGTACGACCACGCGAAGGGGAGAGGTGACCGGGCGCCCGCGCCGGCCCGACCTAAACGACCGTCAGCCTTACTCTTCGGACACGAAATTCTGGTCCATGCTCTTGGACGGCTGATGGCACGGAGACCCGACCGGCTTCGCCGGAACGCCCGCCACCGAACAACGCGGCGGCACATCCGACAGCACCACCGAGCCTGCGCCGACACGTGCTTCGTCGCCGATGGTGATGTTGCCCAGCACCTTCGCGCCAGCGCCCAGCAAGACGCCGTTGCCGATTTTCGGATGGCGATCGGTGAACACCTTGCCGGTACCACCCAGCGTCACGCCCTGCAGCATCGAGACGTCGTCGCCCACGCGCGCCGTCTCGCCGACCACGATACCGGTCGCATGGTCGATGAACACGCCCGCCCCGAACGGGGCCGCGGGGTTGATGTCCACCGCATACAACTCGGACATACGGCTCTGCAGGAAGAAGGCGAGCGTGTCGCGCCCTTCTCCCCACAGCCAGTGACCGACACGATGGGTCTGCAACGCCAGAAAGCCCTTGAAGAAAAGGAAAGGCTGCAGCGACGAACGCGAAGCCGGATCGCGATCCAGCACAGCCTGAAGATCGCGCTCGGCGGCCGCGACAATCGACGGGTCCTTGCGATAGGCCTCCTCGCAGATCTCGCGAATGGCCAACGCGCTCATGTCAGGCCCGCCAGCCTTCTGGGCGAGCTGATAGCACAGCGCTTCGGCGAAAGTTTCGTGGTTCAGCACGGTCGCGCTGAGATAACTCGACAACGCGGGCTCGTGACTTGCGGCAAGCCGAGCGTCCGCCCGAAGGCGTATCCAGATCGGCGAGGCCTCTCTGGCGGGGTCCATCGATGTCTTTTCGGATTGATGGTTGGCCGATTGGCTGGAGTCCGGCATGGCTCGCCTCCTCGCGCCGCTTGCTTGAATTGCAGCGGCATGTCTTCGGTCCCCGATCGTTCCCGCAAACCCTTCAGGGGCGTACGGCGATCTCATTGTCCCCCGAGCATCAAACCCGCAAGATCGGCAGGCAGCTTCTTGGTTCTGGCTAAATGGTCGGCCTTCAGCAGCATGACAAGAGAGAAGGCGTCCACGATTTCACCGGAAACCGCCATTTCAACGGCGGCCGGAAATGGAACGCGGCGGACCGACAATGCTTCGGTTGCATCCTTTTCCCAGCGCGCATCGGGAAAGAGGTCCCAGGCGAGAAACGCGTAGGCCAGCTCGTCCGTCACCGAATTCGACATCTGCACGTCTGAAAACAACGGAGCCCAATTGCGCGCGCCAAGCCCCGCCTCCTCCGACAGCTCTCGCCGGGCGGCCTCTTCCGGCGCCAGATCTCTCCGGCCTCCCCCTTCCGGCAACTCCCATGAATAGGCGCCGCTCGTGAAGCGATCCTGACCGATCAGGATCGTGCAACCCGTGTCGTCGATCGGCACGACGCCCACCGCCAGATTCTTGAAATGGACGAGCCCGTAAATGCCCTCGGCGCCCGTCGGCGCGACCACATCGAACTCGGTCACGCGAATCCACCGATTGTCATAGACAGGTCGCTCAGCCAGCTTGCGCCAGCCGGGCCCGGAACCGCCGTTCTTGGATGAATCCTCGCTCATGCGACATCCGACTAGTCGTCCACAGTCCGTCCCGCAAGGAGAGCCGATCTGTCGATCGCGGGACCCCGGCGACTGTTGTCTTTATGTTTTGACACCGGCACGCGTCCGATTAGGGTCCGCTCCGATCTGACCGACCCGACATCCGGAGTTCAAGAATGCCCTTCAAGTGGTTCCTTGCCGCCTGCGCCCTTTTCGTGGCCGCATGCTCTTCTCCAGCCGTCGAAATGAAGGCGCTGGATGGAGATTCCTTCCTCGGTCCCGCGGACGCCAAGGTCGTGGTCACGGAATATGGCGCTCCCACCTGCCCGTCCTGCAAGGGCTGGCACGACGCCTTCTGGGAACAGCTGAAATCGAACTACATCGATACGGGCAAGATCAAATTCGTTTTCCGTGAACTCCCCTCGCACAACCCGCCGATGGATGCGGCGATCTTCTACATCGCTCGCTGCTCTGGTCAGGACAGCTATTTCAAGGTCATCGACCTCGCCTTCGAACGTCAGGCCGCGATCGAACGCGCCTACCGCAGCGGCGATGCTCAATCGGCGCTCATCGACCTCGGCAAGGCTGTCGGCATGAGCGCCGAACAGGTCGAAGCCTGCACCAAGGACCCGAAAGCCGCCCAGCGTATTTTCGATGTTCAAACAGACGCGGACAAGCTCGGCGTCACCGGCACGCCGACCTTCTTCATCAACGGAAAAATGGTCGACGACGCGCGCTATGAAACGATGGCGCGCGAGATCGACGCCGCACTCGCCGCGGAGTAACAATGCCGATCCGCCCCGACCTTCCTGCTCAGCCTGAACTTGGCGCTCCCGTCGCGGCGCCGCATGAAAGTCCGGACACGCTGAGACTGCTGGCGCTGCGGCGTTCGACGCCGGTCGCCATCCTCGGCGACCCCGGCCCGCCCCAGGAAGACCTGGACGCGCTGTTGCGCCTGGCCTTGCGCGCACCCGATCATCGCAAGCTGGAGCCGTGGCGCGTCCTTGTGTTCGAAGGTGAAGCCCGCAACGACCTGGGAGATATTTTCGCCGAGGCCCAACTGGCGTGCGCGCCGGACACGGATGCGGATTCCCTCGCCGCGGCCCGAATGCTCGCCCTGCGCACCCCCGTGGTCGTCGCCGTCATCTCCTCGCCTGTCGACGACCCCAAACAGACCCCGGTCTGGGAACAGGAACTATCTGCTGGCGCAGTCTGCCAGAACCTTCTCATCGCCGCCAATGCAGCAGGCTGGGGCGCCGTGTGGTTGACCGAATGGCCGGCTTTCGACGTCAATGTTGCGCGCGCATTGGGACTATCTGAGCGCGAACGCTTCGCCGGCTTCATTCATATCGGCACGCCGCAACAAGCGCCGCTCGAACGCCAACGGCCGGACCTTGCGAACAAGGTCCGGCGCTGGCGGGGGCGTTCTTGATCGTTATGGGGAGGATACGCCCCGCTCGTATTGCTTCCTGGCTCGCCTAAGTCGCCATCCGCGCGCCGACGTGCGCTGTGTCCAGCCGAACGGCCTGACCGTATGAACGCATCGTAGCGGCGACGCCCGCATCAAAGGATGTGGGATCAGACCAGAACCGACCGGCCCATTTGCTCCAGTCCACATCATAGGCCCGGTCAAACTGGAATCGCATTTCCGCAAGTTCCGCGACAAAGCCCGACACGATCCCCAGAACAGGCAGGAGACTCGGCGGCAAGGCGACTACTCTGGGCTTCGCGCCAATCGTGCGGGCGCCCATTTCAAGCATCGCGCGTGGGCTCATCGCCGGCGCGCACGGCACATGCCAGGCCTGCCCGTAGGCGTCGTCCGGAGCATCCAGCAGCGTTTCGACCGCGCGGGCGATATCGGGGACATAGGCGAAGGCGTGCGGGAGGTCGGGCTTCATGAGCAGCGTAGCCGTTCGCCCCTCAGCGACGGCCGCAAGACCCGTGTCTCCCATATGCGAACGCCTTACGCCCGGCCCGTAGAAATCCGGAGCGCGCAATGCAGCGAACTTCACACGCCCGCTCTCGCTTGCCTCCAACCACATGCGCGAGATCTTCGCTCGCGCCGCAGGTTTCAACCCGCGCGACGTTAGCGGCATGTCCTCACGCAATGGCGCGTCCTGAGGCCCATACATATAGAGATTGTCGATCTGCACGATACGCGCACCAGTCGTCTCCGCCGCGGCGAGCAGATTGGCCATCGCCACCGGCCACTTCGCGCGCCACGCCTTGCCGACATATTCGAACCCCAGCGTCACCACCGCTTGCGAGGCGCCATCCATCGCTTCCAGCACTTGCCGCGCATCCAGAACATCGCAACGCCGGAACTCGACGCCGGGCGGAAGGTCGCCCGGTCGACTACGCTGCGCCACACGCACCCGCACGCCGCGATCGAGCAGGCGTCGAACGCTGGCCGCCCCTGTCGGTCCATAACCAAACACGGTGACAAGCTTGAACAGATGGGGATCGAATCCGGTCGTCATCACGACCTCCTTCTGGATTTGCGTTTGTTCTGAAGGATTCGATACACCCGGCTTGAATATATCAAAAATGCATAGTTATTATAATCTTCATGCGTGACGTGAATTTATCGGGCGTTGACCTCAACCTTCTGCCGCAACTCGAAGCGCTGCTTCGGCGGCGCAACGTCACGCGCGCCGCGCACGATGTCGGCTTGAGTCAACCAGCCATGAGTCGCGCCCTGGCGCGTCTGCGCGAACTTCTGAACGACCCGCTTCTTGTCCGGGCGCATGGCGAGCTGGTTCTGACGCCTCACGCTGAAGCGCTCCGTCGACGCCTTGCCCCCGCGCTCGACCAGGTGAAGTCTGTTTTTGTGCCGCCAGCCTTCGATCCGGCGACCGTGGAACGCACAGTGCGCATCGTGTGCGCCGATACCCACACCATTCTTCTGGCGCCGCGACTGATGGCTCGCCTGGCCGCCGAAGCGCCCGGCATCGACCTGCGCCTTGTTTCCTACGGACCCGATACAATCGCACGCATGGAGACCGGCGAACTCGACCTTGCCTTCGCCGTTGCGACCACCCCGCTGCCGCCGGGCACGATGAGCGAAGTGATCGGCCACGACCGCCTTGCGCTGGTAATGCGTCGCCGCCACCCGATGGCGAAGCGCCGCTGGAGCATCGAAGACTATGCAGCGGTCGATCACGTCGGAGTGTCGCTGCTCGGCGACGCGCAATCCGATCTCGACGCCATACTCGCCCGTTCCGGCGTCTCTCGCCGCATGGCGATCACCACCCCGCATTTCATCGCGGCGCTGGCGATCGCAAGCGAAACCAATCTCGTAACAACCATCGCGCGTTCCTTCGCCGAACGCTTCGCGGAAGAATACGACCTTGTCCTGAAAGAACCTCCATTCAGCGAAGTGGCGCTCGATGGCACGCTGGTCTGGAGCGGCGTGCGCAACGGAGACCCCGTTCTCGCCTGGCTACGCAGCATCATCGCCGAAATCATGAAGGAGCTTCAGCCTCGTTCTGCGCGCCCCCGCAAGGCATGACAACGCCGTAAAGGATGCAGTCGACGAGTTGTCCTTGGGCGCACATCCGTCCAAGACTGACCCAAAATTTGGGCGCCCGCCCGTCGAGGAGCCGCCATGACCCCGACCGTCCCATCCCGATCCGCACCCGCCCGCGTCCTCGCATCGATCGTTTTGGTATTGGGGCTAGGCGCCTGCGCCTCCCAGCCTGCGCCCTTGACGCCCACCATCCCGCCCGTTGCGCCCGAACCCGCCTTCACAATGACGCCGGTCGTCTTCGGCGACCTGCCGGGCTGGTACGACGCAGACCTGGTTCCCGCCATCACCGCCTTCCGCCGTCATTGCACCGCGCTCACCCAGCGTGCGCCCGATACGAACATGCCCGGCGCATACGGCGGAAAGGTCCGCGACTGGTTGCCCGCCTGCTACGCCGCCGCCAATGCGCCGGCCGGGGGAGAACGCGCCTTCTTCGAAAGCTATTTTCAGCCCGCTCGAATTGAAGGGCCCGGCGAAGCGCGCCTCACCGCCTACTTTGAGCCGGTCATCGACGCGCGCCGCCTGCCCGACGGCGCATTCTCCGAACCAATCCTGCGCCGCCCGGCAGATCTCGTGACAATCGATCTCGGCGCCTTCGCTGACGCCCGTGAGGACGACGCCTTGCGCGGGGCGCCGCGCAGCCTCACCGGGAAGGTCGAAAACGGTCGCGTCGAACCCTATCCCAAACGGGAAGCGATCGCGCCGACGCCCGGACAAGTCATCGGCTGGGCCCATCCCGCCGACGTCTACAATCTCCAGGTTCAAGGCTCCGGCCGTCTCCGCTTCGAAGACGGCACCGAAGTTCGCGCGGCCTTCTCCGCACAGAACGGGTACAAGTGGCGCTCGGCGCTCGGCGCGCTCAAAGCAACGGGGGCCCTGGCCTCTGTTACTTGGCCGTCTTTTCGGATGTGGATCGACAATAATCCCGGCGACACGCGCTCGGCGCTCAACGCCGATCCGTCCTATGTCTTCTTTTCGGAGGAAGCCGTCACCGACTACGCCGCTGGGCCGCGCGGCGCCGCCGGCATTCCCTTGACGCCAATGGGCTCCATTGCCGTCGACCCGGCCTTTCATCCCTATGGCGCGATCGTTTTCGTCGACGGCGAATATAACGGCGCGCCCTTTCAGCGCCTCCTTGTCGCGCAGGATACCGGAGGGGCGATCCGTCGCGGCCCGCAGCGCGGCGACGTCTTTTTCGGCACCGGCGCCGACGCAGGCGCCGCAGCGGAACGAATGAACGCCCCGGCGCGTTGGTGGACGCTGCTGCCACGGCCAGTCGTTGACCCGCCCTTTGCCGCGCTTCCCTCGGTCGACGATACACACCGCAAGGGCTGAACGCGCGTCCTTCGCGCGCACGCTTGAGACCCAAGCTGGCGCGTGCCCGGCAGAGCGCTATAGTCCGGAGAAACCCGGAGGGAGGGGTCATGAACGGAAAACTCGCGCTCGCCGCCATCGCCGCATTCGCGACGCCGGCGTGCACGGCTGTGAAGTCATCGCATGTCGATTACGTCACCGGCGCCAACCACAACGGACTCCACTACGCCATGCCAAAGGCGCTTTTCCGCGTGGAGATCGTCAGCGCGGGAACGGACCTTCACCTGCGGATTTCCGAACCTTTCTACGTCGGAGACACCGAGGCGTCCTACGTCATGAACGCCTCGTCCGGCTTTCTCGCCGATCAGGAATACCTTTTCGTCGTCCAGCCGCAGACACGCCTTCTGACCTACATAAATTCGGAATCCGAAGGAAAAGCCGGCGATATCCTCGTCAACGCCGTCAAAAGCGCCGCCGGCGGCTACACCATGGACGAGTATGGCGTGCGTGGCGGCTACAGCGACGCCGCGCCCGAGCGGGTCGTTTTCTCGCGCATCGTCGATCCTTTCGCCTACCCCGGCTGCGATTTCGGAACAGTGTGCGATTTCGAACCGTTGACGCTCCAACTCAACCAGGCCGCCCGAATGGCGCTGAACTGTTCCGTTCCCGGCCGCGTCGTCAACGAAACGCTGTGCAACGCCATCGCCGCCGATCCGCGTTACTTCGATATCCGCCTCGAACCGCTGTTCAGCGCTGCGCCGCTGGCGTCCGCGCGCCAACGTCGCGGCGCAGACGATTGCACGCGGTCGATCTGCTATCGAGCGCCGGCGCCGTACAACCTCGCTTTGCGTGTGGCCAACACCACCGATGTCGCCGAGATCGTCAGCCTGCCGAACGAAGCGCCCGTTATTGCGCTCTCCATTCCGGCCGGAGTCTTCGCCGATGCACGCGCCCGCGTCGAACTCTACCAGGGAATGCCCGCACGCTACGTCGTCGACCGTAACAATGAACTGGTCGCCGTCACCCTGCTGCCCTTCAAACTGATCGAAGCCGGTTTCAACGCGGTCGGCCAGGTTCTGAAATTCCGCATCGACTACAACAACACCCGCGCCCAGCAGCTCGACAGCGAGGCGACGCGTGAGGAAGCCGAAAGCCGCCGCACAACCTACGAAAACGGTCTTATCGGCGACAATCTTGGCGTGCGCGCATACAGCGACGAAAGCAGCGCCAGCCCGATGCAGGACTCCTACGGCTCAAACGGCTCGCAAACCACGACGATCGGTGCGGGCGACGTTACCGCGGGCGTGCCCGGCCCATCCGGACAGATGTTCGACATTGTGATTCATGGCGGCGAGTCATTCGCAGCGTTTCGCAGCCAATCACCGCAGATCGATGGGCAATCGCTTTCCCAAGAACCATCGGGCGCGACGCCCTAGCTTCTCCCAAGACACGCAGGACATGACCGGCTTCGTCTCGCGCATGCTCGAACGCAACCTCTCCGGCGCGGACCTGACGCCGGAGAACGCGGACGCGCTTGCGGTGCATCATGCCGAATCGATCATCGCTGAAGATGGCGTTCTCGATGGAAACGACGACAGCCGCGTTGTCGTCGCCAACGTCGAGAGCGATCCATGGCGCCCCTTCTGCTGTCTGCACCTGGCTTTCCCTGATGGCCGTCATGGGATCGGCAGCGGCCTTCTGGTCGCGCCAGATCTCATCCTCACCGCCGCGCACAATCTCTACGATCTGCGCTCGCGCCGCTTTGTCAGCGCCGTGCACGCTCACGTTGGATTGCACCACAACGCGCCGGCCGCATCCGCCGCCGGCGTGCGCGTGGAAGTGTTTCCAGGCTCAGGACACCTCCCAGCCTATCGCAGCTTCGCCCACGACGACCGCAAGCGTCATGTTTCAGACTTCGGCGTCATCAAGCTCGCGACGACGGCGCTCTTCGACTGGGCCGGGACCTGCGCCGACCTCGCCGCGCAACCGCCCATGACCGACGACGAGATCCGCCGCTCGCTGCTCAACGTGGCCGGCTATCCCGATGACGGGCGTGTGTTGACGCTGAAGACCGACGCCGGCCCCGCACTTGCGCAATCGCTCGAGATGACCAACTTCCGATACCGCATGGACACCATGCCGGGACAAAGCGGTTGCCCGGTCTTTCGCTACCTCACCGATCACAACGAGTTCTTGTTCGCCGGTGTCCACGTCGCCGGCGATGGAGACGCCAATATCGCACGGCGCTTCGATCCCGTGATGCGCGGTCAGCTCATCCGCTGGAAGCAAGCTCTAAACTGCACTTAGGGATGGGCGGCCTAGTGCTGAACCGCCAGCTGCCGCAACGCTTGGGGCGATCCGCCGAACGCGCGCAGGAACGCCCGCCGCATCCGATCCGGATCTGAAAAGCCTGTTTCACGCGCTATCACCGACATCGAATCGCCGCCGCGTTCAACTCGCTCACGCGCCAGATCGAGACGCATCCGCTCGACCGCACGCGCCGGCGTCACGCCTGTTTCCTGCACGAACGCGCGCGCGAAATTGCGTGGGCTCATCCCGGCCCGACGCGCCAGCGTCTCAACGTGCAACGGTTCATCGATATGTTCGCGCATCCACGACAGCAGCGGCTCGAAACGACCCTCGCCGCGCGCAAACTCGACCAGCGGCGAAAACTGTGACTGGCCGCCCGGGCGTCGATAATACACCACCAATTGCTGCGCCGTCGCCCGCGCAGCCTCCTCGCCCAGATCGTCGGCGATCAACGCCAGCGACAGATCGATCCCCGCCGTGATGCCCGCCGAAGTCCAGACACTTCCATCGCGCACGTGAATACGGTCCGGCTTGAGATTCACGTTGGGAAATCGCCGCTGGAAGCCGGCGGACGCGCCCCAATGGGTCGTCGCGTCCTTACCGTCCAGAACGCCCGCGGCGGCCAGAATGAACGCCCCTGAGCAGACGCTGCACACGCGGCGCGCGGAACGCGCCTGCTTCCTGACAAAGGCCAGCGTCTTGGCGCAGCGCATGGTTGTGCGCGAACCCGCGCCTCCCGCAACAATCAGCGTGTCGATCTTCATCCGTCCGGGCGAGACCGCCTCCAGCCCGGCGCCGGACGAACTTCGCACCACGCCAGGCTCCATCGCGATCACCTCCAACCGATACGGCGAAGGCGACACCATCCGCATCGGCATCTCGAAGGCGCCGATCGGACCGGCCGCGTCCAGCAGTTGAAAATCGGGATAGATCAGCACGGCGACGGTCTTGTTCATCGTCTCTCCCGGCTTTGGCTGAAAACGACGGAACAATGTCATTTCAGACAAACCCTGTCTACGCCATCATCCCATCATCGCAGTCAGGCGAACGAGGTTCAGAATGTCCGTCACAACTGTTTTCGCCGTCTATGACGGCATGACCCATCTCGACTTCACAGGACCGCATCAGGTCCTCTCGCGCATTCCCCGCGCCACAACACTGGTCGCGAGCCGCGACGGCGGCGAAATCCATGCTGACGGTTTGGCGTTCACGGACGTCCACCGCCTTGCGGACATCGAGCATTGCGACATCCTCTGCGTGCCCGGAGGCGTGAACGCCTTGAAGGTGGCGCAGGATGAAATCTTCCTGGCTGAGTTGCGTCGACTGTCCAGCGGCGCGCGCTACCTGACCTCGGT
Source organism: Hyphomonadaceae bacterium (assembly GCA_041398225.1). GTDB lineage: Bacteria > Pseudomonadota > Alphaproteobacteria > Caulobacterales > Hyphomonadaceae > JAWKVD01. The sequence goes on from JAWKVD010000005.1 coordinate 199,893, forward strand.
CTGCACCGGCTCCCTCATTCTCGCGGCCGCGGGTCTTCTCAAGGGGAAGCGCGCGGCCTGCCACTGGGCCTGGCGTCATCATCTCGCCGACCTCGGCGCCATACCGGACGACGCACGCGTCGTGCGCGACGGAAACATCTTCACCGGCGGCGGGGTAACAGCCGGGATCGACTTCGCCTTCACCTTGCTCGAAGAGATATGCGGTCACGACATCGCCGAAACGATCGAACTCGGCCTCGAATACGCCCCCGAGCCTCCCTTTATGTCGGGACGCCCGGAACTCGCCCGCCCGGAAATTCTCGAACGCTATGAACGTGTCGTGGCGTCCACACGCCAGGAACGCGCCGAAGACGTCTCGCGCATCGCGGCGCGCCTCGCCTCCACGAATTGAGGACACAGCGCGCATCATATCTCCGGCTCATCAATTACGACGCTACGATGAAGCCGAACATCCATCGGATGGTTCAGCCCAAACCTCTCCGGCATTGCCATAAGCGACCGATCACGGTTCACTTCCCCTTGGTGGCGTCAAATCGAGAGGGGAGATTCGAATGCTGCACTGTGCCTGGGTCCGCGCGATCATGCCTGCACTTGCGGTTGCACTGGCGTTGGCGCCTGCGGCAGCGGCTCAGGACGCACCCCGACAAACCCTCTCAAAGTCGGAATTCACCGCCGAGATCCAGAAGATATGGGACATGAAAGACCAGCACGCCACGGCTGGGTATGAAACGCTTCTGACGCGCGGTGATCTCACTGAAGGTCAAGTCCGCTTTGTCCAACGCGCCCTCATCGATCAGCGCAAGAACAAGGGCGACGACATGGCCGGAGCCCTCCGCGACCTGAAATCCTATGTCGCCGACAACGCCGATACGATCAACGAAGCCTATCTACGCGACGGCGAGTTCTTTCTTGGTCAACTCGTCGCGACCGCCGATCGAGTCGCCAAACGCTCGCCCGCCAGCGACGCTCCCCAGTATCTCAGCGACGTCTGGGCGCTCGGCTATTGGAGCGATGCGGTCGCGCTTCTTCGAGCTAACCTGGAACCCGGCGAGGTTCTGCTTGAAGACATGGAGCGAACAGGGCAGCTCTGTCAGGCCCGAAGCAAGGAAGACGCAGACTACACGCACAATCTCAACGGTCGTGACCACGACTTGAGCTTCTGCCCGGACAACCACACGCCGCTTTACGCTTCACCTCAGCCGTTTCAGGGCGACAAGCTGCGCCAAACCGCACAGGACCTTTGGAACGAGGCCCGGAGCTACCGATCCACGCTTTCCGCAATGCGCATGGAGCTAAACAAGCAGCAAAAATAAAGCCGAACGCCGATCGGCTAAACAGCGCTAGAAGGCGTTTTTCCAGCTAAGAACACGCATCACGTCGCGCACCTGATCATGCGGCAACTCGAACGTATCGATCAGCATCTGGATGAGCCACTGCTCCTCCATCGCTACCTTCGAGTCGGCCAGAACGATGTCGCAGGCGTGAGCAAAGGCTGAAAGCCTCATGTCCTTCGGAAGCCGCATTGCGGCGCGCTCGGCGAGATCGGCGATCCGCCCGAAATCAAACTGTTCGTCCTTCTTCATCAGAGCCACGCACTGGCTCCACCAGATATCGTGACGCGCCCGCAATGGTCCGAGCGTTTTGGTGCGCGTGAGCAGGGCGTTGAACTCCTCGCGCTCGCTGTCATGCATGGCCCCGTCGACGGCCATGGCGCAGGCCAGGATCACGTAAAAACTCTCCCGCGGCCCGAGGGTTGAGATCTCCGACAGAATGTCGGTCCCAGCGCCGCCGCCGGCGTTTTCGTCCATAGTTTCAGATGACTCGCCCGACACTTCGTTCCTGCGCCTCCTGCTCCGACCAACCTACCCGCCCGGCCGGACTGCGCAAGCGCAAGCCTAGCAGCGCAAGACGCTTGACGTTCGGCCTCCTGTCCTGCCCTTTCTCCCGGCGGGGCCGACGCAGGATCGGCGCGGGGTTACAGCAAGGGGTGCGCAGACATGAAGTGGCAGGGCGGACGGCGCGGCGGAAACATCGAGGACCGCCGCGGCATGGGAGCTGGAACCGTCGCTGGCGGCGGTATCGGCGTCGCGATCATCGCGCTGATCGGATACTTCGTCTTCGGTATCGATCCGCAAACCACCACGCAGATCGCCAGCCAGTTCGGCGGCGCCGGTTCTCAGGAACAGGGCCAGGTCGGAACGCCGGACGATCAGGCCGGTCTGTTTGTCGATGTCGTCGGCGCCAACATCAACGACGTCTGGACCCAGCTCGTTCCCGGCTATCATGCGCCCAAGGTCGTGCTCTACGATCAGGGCACCGGTACGGGCTGCGGATACGGTCAGTCCGCCATGGGGCCGTTCTACTGCCCCAACGACGAGACCGTGTACCTCGACCTGTCGTTCTGGCGCGAAATGGAGAGCAGGCTCGGAGCCTCCGGCGCGGACTTCGCCCGCGCCTATGTGATCGCGCATGAATTTGGCCACCATGTACAGAACCTGACCGGAACGATGGACAAGGTCCGGCGCGCTCAACAGGCTGCGGGCGGACAGGCCGAGGCCAACCGCTATTCCGTCGCGCTCGAGCTTCAGGCCGATTGCTACGCCGGCGTCTGGGCGGCGAACGCCTCGGCCGCCTCCGGCGGTCAGGTGGCGATGGAGGCCGGTGATCTGCAGGAAGGTCTGAAGACCGCAAACGCAATCGGAGACGATACGCTTCAGCGCAACATGCAGGGCCGCGTGACGCCCGAGGGCTTCACTCACGGAACCTCAGAACAGCGCATGGAGTGGCTGAACCGCGGATACCAGAACGGCGATCCTTCCGCCTGCGCCACCTTGAACTGATCCTGTCGCGATCCGGGGCGGCCGAGGAATGGCGAGGCTACCTGTCCGCGGAAACAATCTGCCCCATCACACGCCGGACGTGCGGTGCGTGGCGATGTTCGAACAGATAGACGCCCTGCCACACGCCCAGCGCCAGTTCGCCGCCGGATACGGGTATCGAGAGCGATGTCGGCAACAACGCCGCGCGCATATGCGCGGGCATGTCGTCCGGCCCTTCGGTTCGGTGGCGAACCCATCCCATCGACGGATCGCGCAGGCTCGGCGCCAGACGCGCGAGGAAGTCCGCCAGGTCGGTCTGAACGTCGGGATCGGCGTTCTCCTGGATCACCAGCGAACAGGACGTGTGCTGCACAAACAGTGTCAGCACGCCCTCGTTCACGCCCTTCTCCCGAACAAGGCGGCGCACATCGTCCGTGAATTCGTAGAGGCCGGGGCCACGCGTCCGAATCTCGAAACTGGCCGCCATGGTCACCCCGCCTTCTTTGGCATGCAGAACAGCCCCGCAAAGCGCTTGAGCGCCGCTCGATCCCCGCTCGCCCGCAACACCCCCGCGCGTTCCAGCTCCTTCAGGGGGACGCCGCCATAAATGAGGCCTGCAACCGCCGCTCGCCGGCCTGTTCTATCCGAAACTCTGCATCAGCGTGCGAAGCGCCAGACCAACCGCAACCGCGAAGCCGATCAGCGCGAGGATGCGCGTTGTCCGGATCTGGCCGCGAAGCCTTTTCAGCTCGGCCTCGAGACGCGAGATGCGCGCGTCGGTCACGTGAGATGGGGTCACCTCGGCTTCGTCGGCCGTAGAGCCGCCGGCGGCTTCAAGCCTTTCTCGGAGGGTCGTCATAGGCCGTATCCCGTATCCTGTGTTTCCCTGAAGATCGTTCTCGATCCCGTACCCCAAGAGTAGCGAAACGACCGCCGGGCGCAATGCGCGGCGGTCGCACGTGAGCCGGCGTGACGAGGCAGTGAAGGTTTGCTGATTGCCCGCGCCCCGGGGATTCGCTAGCGACGCTCAATACAAGAAACATAGCCGGAGGATCCCATGAGCGACGCAGCCCCCCAACATTTCGACACGCTCGCCATTCACGCCGGGACCGCGCCTGACCCGGCTACGGGCGCGATCCAGACGCCGGTCTATCAGACCACCGCCTACGCCTTCCGCGACGCCGAACACGCAGCGGCGCTCTTCAACCTTCAGGAAGTCGGCTACATCTACTCGCGCCTCACCAACCCGACGGTCGGAGCGCTGCAGGCCCGCATGGCCGCCCTTGAAGGAGGCGCCGGCGCGGTATGCTGCTCGTCCGGCCACGCCGCGCAAATCATGGCGCTGTTCCCGCTGATGGGACCGGGCCGCAATCTCATCGCCTCCACGCGTCTTTATGGCGGAACGATCACGCAATTCACGCACACGATCAAACGCTTCGGCTGGTCGTGCAAATTCGTCGACTTCGACGATCTCGACGCCGTCAAGGCGGCCATCGACGACGACACGCGCGCGATCTTCTGCGAGACCATCGCCAACCCCGGCGGATACATCACCGATCTCGACGCAATCGCCGCGATCGCCAACGACGCGGGCGTTCCGCTGATCGTCGACAACACGACGGCGACGCCCTTCCTGTGCCGTCCCATCGAACACGGCGCGACCCTGGTCGTGCACTCGATGACGAAATACCTGACCGGCAACGGCACCGTCACCGGCGGCGCGATCGTGGACAGCGGCAAGTTCGACTGGTCGGCGAGCGACAAGTTTCCGTCGCTGTCGGCGCCCGAGCCGGCCTATCACGGCCTCAAATTTCACGAGACCTTCGGACCCGCCGCATTCACCTTCCACGGCATCGCCATCGGACTGCGCGATCTCGGCATGACGCTGAACCCGCAAGCGGCGCACTATACACTTCTCGGAATCGAAACCCTGTCCCTGCGTATGCAGAAGCATATCGCGAATGCGCAGAAGATCGCCGAATGGCTGGAAGGCCATCCGGCGGTGGCCGGCGTCACCTATGCCGGCCTGCCCTCCTCGCCTTACAAAGCCCGCGCCGAGAAGGTCTGCCCCAAAGGGGCCGGCGCGCTGTTCACCGTGCGGCTCAAGGGCGGTTATGAGTCCTGTGTGAAATTCGTCGGCGCGCTGAAACTGTTCAGCCACGTCGCCAACCTGGGAGACGCGCGCTCGCTGGTCATCCATTCGGCTTCGACCACGCACCGCCAGCTGACGCCGGAACAACAGGTCGCCGCGGGCGCCGCGCCCGACGTCGTGCGCCTCTCCATCGGCATCGAAGACGCAGCCGATCTGATGGCGGACCTGGATCAGGCGCTCAAGGCGTCGAACTAGAACGACGGTACGACCCAAGCGCAACAAAGAAGGGCGGCCCCAGGGCCACCCTTCTTCAATTCCGTCCGATCGATCGTCCCGATCAGGTATCCAGGAAGCTGCGCAGCTTCCGTGACCGGCTCGGATGCTTCAGCTTGCGCAGCGCTTTCGCCTCGATCTGGCGAATACGTTCGCGCGTAACCGAGAATTGCTGGCCGACTTCTTCAAGCGTGTGATCGGTGTTCATGCCGATGCCGAAGCGCATGCGCAGCACGCGCTCCTCGCGCGGCGTCAGAGATGCCAGAACGCGGGTCGTCGTTTCGCGCAGGTTCGACTGGATCGCAGCGTCCACCGGCAGAAGCGCCGACTTGTCCTCGATGAAGTCGCCGAGGTTCGAATCCTCGTCGTCGCCGATCGGCGTCTCCAGCGAGATCGGCTCCTTGGCGATCTTCAGCACCTTGCGGATTTTCTCCAGCGGCAGGCCCAGCTTCTCGGCCAGCTCCTCCGGCGTCGGCTCGCGACCGATCTCGTGAAGCATCTGGCGCTGGGTGCGGACGATTTTGTTGATCGTCTCGATCATGTGCACCGGGATACGAATGGTGCGCGCCTGGTCGGCGATCGAACGCGTGATCGCCTGACGAATCCACCACGTTGCGTAGGTGGAGAATTTGTAGCCGCGGCGGTACTCGAATTTGTCGACCGCCTTCATCAGGCCGATATTCCCTTCCTGGATCAGGTCGAGGAATTGCAGGCCGCGATTGGTGTACTTCTTGGCGATCGAGATCACGAGACGGAGGTTGGCCTCGACCATCTCCTTCTTCGCCTGCCGGGCCTCGCGCTCGCCCTTCTGCACCGTCTGAACGATGCGACGGAAGTCGTCGATCGGCACGCCCATCTCCTGGGCGAGCGTCGAGATTTCCTCACGCGCCATCGTGATGCGACGCGCTTCAGAGGTGACGAACTTCTTCCACTGCTTGGAAAGCTCGCCGACCACTTCGGTCCAGTTCGGCGCCAGCTCCTTGCCGAAATAATTGTCCAGGAAGTCCTGACGCGGCACGCCATGGGCGTCCGCAAGGCGCATCAGCCGGCCTTCGAGCTGGATGAGCTTCTTGTTGATCTCGTACAGCTGCTCGACCAGCGTCTCGATACGCGCATTGTTGAGGTGCAGCGTCTTGAGGTTTTCGATGATCTGCGACTGGATTTCGTCGTATTCCTTGAAGTCCTTCGGCGTCAGCGCCTTGCCTTCGATGCGCCGGTTGACCAGACGTTCCTGCAGCTTGCGGTAGCGCTGGAAGTTCTCGGCGACAGCGTCGAGCGTCTTGGTCACGCCCTCGCGCAGCTCAGCCTCCATCGCCGACATCGACATCGCGCCGCCGTCGTCGAATTCCTCTTCCTCGGCGGCTTCAGCGGCCTCGGCTTCCGCCTGGCGCTGGCGCTCGAGTTCGACCTCGTCTTCCTCGCCGCGCGACCGGCGCTTGACCTCGGCGGCCTTCGCCTTGGCCTTGGCGCGTTCCTTCTCCTCCTGCTCGGCCAGTTTCTTGGCCGTGATCGGAGCGGTCGAAGGCGGCGGCGTGCCGCCCTGCAGGACGATCTGCGAATTATCGACGATGCCGCCATGCGCGGCCGCGTAAGTCGCCTCGAGGTCGATGATGTCGCGCAGCAGAACGCGCTCCTCGGCGAGTTCCTGACGCCACACCATGATCGCTTCGAACGTCAGCGGGCTTTCGCACAGGCCGCGGATCATCGTGTCGCGGCCGGCTTCGATGCGCTTGGCGATGGCGATCTCGCCTTCGCGCGACAGCAATTCCACCGATCCCATCTCGCGCAGATACATGCGCACCGGGTCGTCGGTGCGGTCATAGCGGTCCGACTTGCCGGTCGTGGTCAGCGCCGTGGAGGAGGTGCGCGCAGGGGTGCGGCCTTCGCTGTCCTCTTCGCCCTCTTCATTGTTGTCGTCGGAGGCGGACTCCTCCACCTCTTCCTCGCTCTCGACGACGTTGATGCCCATTTCGGACAGCTGCGCCATCACATCCTCGATCTGGTCGGGATTCGTGTCCTCGGACGGCAGAACCTTGTTCAGCTCGTCAAGCGTCGCATAGCCGCGCGCCTTCGCCAGCTTGATGAAACGCTTCACGCCCGCATCGTTCATGTCCAGCAGGGGGCCGTCGGTCGCCTCCGATGCGGCAGTGCGTTTCGACTGGGCTTTTGCCATGGACTTGCTCCGTTGAACGTCCGCCTTGCCCGGACGATCCTCGCGATTGTTCTTGCCCGGCGAACGTGACACGTCGGTATCCGTTTTCACCGTCGCGGCGTCTTTCGCCGCGTCTTTTTTCGATCCCTGCTTGGACGCTATGCGCGCCCGCGCGGTTCCAGTCGACTTCACCGGCTTGGCCGCGGCGTCGGCCTTGGCGGCCACGCCCGACACCTTCTTCGCCGCTGGCTGCTTTTTCGCCGGCGTGGATTTAGCGCGCGCCGCAGAAGACTCAACCTTTGTCGTCGCCTTCTTTGCAGCTGCCGGCTTGGCCGCTGCGCCTCGCGCCGGAGACCGTGACGCTTTCGCCGCAGGCGCCTTTGTTCCGGTCTTGGCCGCGGAAGTCTTGCCGGCGGCCTTGCTGGTCGCCGCCTGGGTCCGCTGCTTCGAGCGCAGCGACCCCGACGCTGTCTTTTCAGTTTTCTTCAAGTGCCGGACCGCCGTTGATCGAATGCATCGTCTAAGCCTGCGAGCGCATCGCGCAGGCGGGAAGAACCGCTGTCGGACGCGCCGGTTTCAGCTTCACCTTCCCCGAACCGGCCGATGCGCCGCTTGTCCATGCTGACAGCTCTCAACTGCACTTCATGCCGAGCGCTCATCACTTCGTGGTCGCTCCCTTCCGCCCCGATCGCCGATCTGGCCTCTTGGGCGATGGAATCGACGACCGCAAATTCTTCCAGCGCACGAACCCACTCGCGTCCCGCCCCCGAATGCGGGTCCAGGGGCTCGCGAACCGGTAGTTCGTTCAGAAGCTCAATGGCCCGCTCTCGGCCAAGATTACGTAAATGGGCTGCGACAGCCGTCCGGTCAAGCGACTCGGCATGATCGAGAAGGTCGAAAACGGCGTTCCGGATGGCTTCCACGTCCGGATCCGGGAACCGCGCCCGGAACAGGGCTTCCCGTGTCTCCTCCAGCAGGTCCGGCGTATCGATCGCCTTGACCAACAGATAGGTCGCCCGGGGATGAAAGGTCTTCTGGATCGACGATTCCCGCCGCCCAGGTTTCCCTTGCGTCGCCCTTTCAGGCCCTCGCCCGGCGTTCCGGAAATGCCAGTACGCCCTGTCTCGCAATTCGCGCTGGTAGGCGCGGCGCACGGCCGGGTCGCGGATCGTCTCGACGGCGTCGTTCAGCCGCTTCTCGAAGCCGGCCTTGCGCTCGGGCGTATCCAGAGGCTCGGCCTCAAGCTCGCGCCGCCACAGCAGGTCGACCAATGGCCGCGCATCGGACAGCAGCCGAAGCATGGCGTCTGCGCCCTGCGCGCGGATTACATCGTCCGGGTCCATGCCGTCCGGCAACAGCACGAAGTAGAGCGTCCGTCCGGCGGAGATCATCGGCAGCGCGCGATCAATCGCGCGCGAAGCCGCGTTGAGACCGGCGGCGTCGCCGTCGAAACATAGAATGGGCTCAGGCCCGGCCCGCCACAGAAGTTCGAGCTGGTCCTCGGTCAACGCCGTTCCCAAAGGCGCGACGCCTGTGCCGATCCCGGCCTCGGCCAGCGCGATCGAGTCGACATACCCTTCGGTGACGATCAGGCCGCGCGACAGCGGCCCGTCCTTGATCTCCGCCAGGGCTTCGCGCGCCGCCTTGTAGCGGTAGAGCACCTTGCCCTTGTGAAACAGCGGACCGTCGGACGAGTTGAGATATTTGGGCTTTCCGTCCGGCTCCAGCGTGCGCGCGCCAAACGCGATCGGCCTTCCGGACGTATCGAGGATGGGAAAGATCACCCGGTTTCGAAACCGGTCCCAGGGCTGTTTCGAACTGTCGTCGGGCTGAACCAGAAGACCCGCCTCGACCAGCTCCTCGATCTTGGCGCCCTGCCGGGTCAGATGGTCCGACAGGCCGCGCCATGCGTCCGGCGCGAAGCCGATGCGGTGCCGCGTCCAGGCGTCCGGCCCGAAACCTCGCCGCTCGAGATAGGCGCGCGCATCCGCGCCGCTGGAGGACCGAAGCTGCGTCTCGAACCAGGCGCAGGCTTTCTCCGCCCAGTCCTGCAACGTCGAGCGTTTCTGGAACCGCACCGCGTCCTCGCGCGACGCCTGCGGCATCGGCAAGCCCGCCATGCCGGCCAGCTTCTCGACCGCCTCCGGAAAACTGAGCCGCTCGGTCTCCATCACGAAGCGGATTACGTCCCCGCCCTTGCCGGTCGAGAAGCATTTGTAGAAACCGCGATCGTCATGGACGTGGAAAGAGGGCGTCTTCTCGTTGGAGAAGGGCGACAGGCCGACAAGATCGCGACCCTGTTTGCGCAGCTTCACCTTCCGTCCGATGACGTCCGAAAGGCGGACTCGCGCCTTTATCTCTTCGAGAAACCCATCGGGGTACTGCATGCCCTGCCTGAGCCCTCTATCCGGCTGCTCCGACACCGGATCAGCCGCGCCTCTCCTGCGCTAGCGACAGGAGCGAACGTACGCCACTGGAACATCCAGTGAACTTAAAAATGAGCCGTTTACGGAATGTGGACTGATTCGGCTCTGTTCAAGGCGGACGCTGACATTAACGCCCGACCGCCGCCAAAACTGTCCGCCGGAACCACAAATCGCGCTATATTGTCGCAGATTTTCCGATCTACCCCGCCACGGGGATAGCGCCGCCCGACACGCATCCAGCGTCCTCGGAGAGCAGAAAAGCCGCGACCCGCGCGATCGCTTCTGGCTGAACCCACAGGCGCGTATCCGCACCGGGCATCGCCTCCCGGTTCTGCGGCGTGTCGATAATCCCCGGCAGGATGCAGTTGGCGGTGATCCCCGCCCCGCGCGCCTCCTCGGCGACGGACTCGGTGAGACGCAACAGAGCCGCCTTCGACGCCGCATAGGCGCCCATGCCGGCGCCGGCCTTGATCGCGGCGCCTGCCGACGTGTGCAGGATGCGGCCATAGCCCGCCTGCGTCATCGCCGGCAACACGGCGCGCGAGATCAACAGCGCCGACAGCGCGTTGAGGTCCATCAGCATCGACCACTGCGCCGCGGTTTCCTCTTCCTCGATCCGGCCCATGCGGAATGTGCCCACCGTGTTGGTGAGCGCATCGATCCGCCCAAACCGCGCCAGCGTTTCATCGGCGATCCGCCTAGCGTCGCTCTCCTTGCGAAGATCGACCCCGGTGATCGCCAGCACATCGGCGTTCGGCAGCGAGGCCGCGAGCGTTCGCACGCGGTCCCCGCCATGATCGACAAGCGCCAGCTTGGCGCCCTGCCCCGCCAGCTCCCGGGCGATGGCGGATCCGAGATTGCCGGCGGCGCCGGTGACGATCGCGACCCGGTCGGCGAAGCGCATTCGTCTCTCTCCTCATCCGGCGGACAGATCCCGCCGTCCGTCGCGCTACGACTTGTAGTGCGCCTCGATGGCGTCGATCAGCGCCTGCCGCGCCTGCGCCGACTTGCGGTCGGTCGCGCCCGGCCATGCGCTTTGCGTGACCACGATCAGCTTCTTCTCCGGATTGATCCAGATGCCCTGACCGAAAATGCCCGACGCCCGGTATTGCGGGCCCGGCGTCGTCCACCACTGATAGCCATAGCCGCCCGTGCCGCCCATCGCTTCAGACGCAACCTTGGTCGAGGTCGTCGCATCGTGGATCCACGTGTCCGGAACGATCGACACGCCGTCGATCTTGGCGCCTTCCATGAAGAACTCGGCGAAGCGGGCGTAGTCGCGCAGCGTCGCCGACAAACAGCACCCGGCGACTTCGCCGCCCGAGTCGTCGATCAGCCAGATCGCGTCATGCTCCATGCCGAGCGGCGTCCAGACCTTCTCGGTAAGATACTGCGACAGCGTCTTGTGCGTGGCGGCGCGCACCAGCGAACCGACGAGGTTGGTCTCGCCTGTCTTGTAGACCCATTTTGCGCCCGGCTCGGCTTCACGAGGCAGACGCGCCATATAGCTCACCACCGGGTCCGAACCGTTTGCGGTCGGTTCGAGCGAGAACAGCGCCACGTCGGACTTCGGGTCCTCATAGTCCTCGTTCCACTTAACCCCCGAAACCATCTGCAGCATCTGCTTCACGCTGACGCCCTCATAGGCGGTGCCCTTCAGCTTCGGCAGATAGTCGGTCAGCGGATCGTCGACGCTCTTGATATAACCGTCCTTGATCGCCGCCCCCACGAGCGTCGAGGAAAACGATTTGGCGACCGAGAAGCTGGTCCAGCGCTTGTCCGGCGTTTGGTCGAAACCGTAACGCTCCAGCACGATCTCGCCGTCCTTCATCACCAACAGACCGGCCGTCTCGTTCTTGGTCATGTAGTCGTCGATGGTCCAGGTCTCGCCGTCGAACGGAAACGAAACCTCCAAAGCCTGATCCGCGCGCGGCATGGGCGTCGACTTGCCGTCCGCATGAATCGTGTTGGCCGGGAACAGCTTCTCCATGTCGGGATAATTCTTGATCCGCTCATCGCGCGACCAGAACAGCACGCGCGCCCGCGCCAGAGCCGTGTCCGAGGGAAGCGCCGCCGCGGTTTCAGCCGGAGCCGCGCTCGCGACCGCCGCGGGCGCAGCCTCGACTGCGGGCGACGCCGCCGTCGTGTCGTGCGCGCACCCGACCAGCGACAACGCGGCGACGATCGCCGCAACACCGCCCCCGGCGAAGCGACCGACGAAGCGACCGGCAAAATTGCCGGCGAGATGGCCTGCCGGCTCGCCAGTGAATTTGAATGACATCGGGCGTTCCTCTTTTCCCCGGGCCGTCTCCGGGCGGCCCATCAGTCGGGCCGAACGCTATTGCTCGGGCGAGGCCGGCGCAACCAGGTCCGCTGGCGCGGCCGGCGCCGGCTTTCGGAAGCGCAGGGTCATGCGGTCGCTCTCACCGATGGCGCGATAGAACGCCGGATCGTAGCCCTCCGCGGCCTCCGATCCCGCCGCGGGCGCCCGCAGCACCGGCGGAAGCATCCACACCCCGCCAGGGTGGTCAGCCGTATCCTTCGGATTGGCGTTGATCTCGGCGCTTTCCTCCAGCACGAAACCGGCAGATTCAGCCAGCTGCACGACGTAGGACTCCTGCACATAGCCCGAGCCCGCCGCGAGGTCCTGATCCCGGGACGACGGCAGCCGGTGTTCGACCACGCCGAACACCCCGCCCGGCTTCAACGCCCGATAGGCGTCGGCGAACGCCTTGTCGGCGAACCCGCCCATCATCCAGTTGTGAACGTTCCGGAACGACAGCACCGCATCCGCCGTTCCGGGCGGCGCGAGATCGCCGGAGGTGGCCGACAGCGCGGTCAGGGTGATGTCGCCATAGATGTTTGGCTTGTCCACGAACGCAGCCCGGAAGCCGGCGACCTGTTCGGCCGCTCCCGGCATCGTCGCGACGTCGAAATTGGCCGCATAAAGTTTGCCGCCCCCCTCCTTGAGATACGGACCCAATATCGCCGTGTACCAGCCGCCGCCCGGCCAGATCTCGACCACCGTGTCGTCTGGCTTGATTCCGAAAAAATTCAATGTTTCAACAGGGTGCCGCCAAACATCGCGCTCGGTTTCGGCCTGCAGACGCCAGCCGCCCGCCGCCGCCCATTCCAGCGGCCCTTTCGCAGGACCGGACGCGTCCGCCGCGTCCCCGGCCCCGCGCCCGCATCCCGCGAGCAGGCCCGCCATCGCAAGGCCCGTCAGCCCCGCCAGAACCATACGCCGTCCGGTCATTCAGACCTCATCCCTGCTGCTTGCCCCGGCCCCCATCACCGGAGACCCCCTCGCCGGCGCGTTCCCCGACGCGAAGCGCCAGCTTATCGAATGATGACATCTTGAACAGCGTTCCCCGCCATCCCACCTGACAACCGAGGCGCCGAGATCGGGCCTCCAACGACCAGACCGAACGCGCGCCTTCGGGGCCGTTCAAGACGTTTATGTTGCTTCTTTGAGGACAGAGACATGACCAACTTCGACTTCTCCCCCCTTTACCGCACCGTCGTCGGCTTCGACCGCATGGCCAGCCTGATCGACAGCGCCCAGCGCCTAGACGGCGCTCAGGGTTACCCGCCCTACAACATCGAACAATCTGTCGAGGATGAGAACGCCTACGCGATCGAACTTGCGGTCGCCGGTTTCGGCGAGAACGATCTCGACATCGAGGTCAATGAAGGCCAGCTCGTCATCGTCGGCAAGAAAGAAGGCGGAGACGACGCCCGTCGCTTCCTGCATCGCGGCATCGCCGAACGCGGTTTCATTCGTCGCTTCCAACTCGCCGACCATGTCGTGGTCTCCGGCGCGAAGCTCGAAAACGGCCTGCTTCGCATCAACCTGAAACGTGAACTCCCCGAGGCGATGAAGCCCCGCAAGATCGCCATCGGCGGAACGCAACCGCGCGACGCCCGGACGACCGATATGATCGACGGCGAAACCGGCAAGCCTCGCAAACAGACCATCAAAGCTGCCTAGCAAACGCCAGGCAGTCATCGTCGGGTCTCTCTCCTGATCCGGCCTCGCGGCGCGCTCCCCATCCCTCCCGGAGCGCGCCGCTTCGCGTTTGGGCCTCCCCACAACCGGCCTTCGACGTCCGCCCGTGCTCGGCGCTTGAATGCACGGCGACGCCCGCTACCTTTGACGCACCATGCGCAAGGACATGTCCAAGGTCATCGTCGAGCGCCCACGTCGCGGACATTCCGGCGGCTGGGACAAGCCCGGCCGCACCCGCGTCCTCCTCGACGAGGATGGCGAACCCCTGCGCGCGCGCGAACCGCGACGCACCCGTCCGGTGCGCACCAAGAGCCTAAATGAGAATCTAGCACCCCTGCGCCGCTATCTCGGCAAGCAGATCGGCCGCCCGTGGAACAAGGTCTATTCGGAGATATCCGAAAACCTCAAACCCACCTCCACCGTGCAGCAGCACGTTCGCGACCATCTCAAGGACTTCGTCGCCGTCGAGACCCGCATGCGCGCCGACGGGATCGTCGCGTCCCACGTCTGGGGCGGCGAACGCGCCCTTCAGGACGACTATCGCCCCTTCTACGTCCATCCGCGCACCGGACTGCTGCGCGCCAATCCGCACTATCGCAGCTGGACGAAGCGCCTGCGCGAGCGGCGCAAGGCCGAAGCCGAAGCGCGTGCGCAGCGCATGCGCGAGATCGACGCCCGCACCCAGCTTCACAAACTCAAGGACGAGGTCTGGTGGGAGGTGAAGCTGGCGCGCAGCGGTCCCGGCAATGACGAAGACGCGGTTCTGGCCGCGGGCCTGAGCGAGCTGTCTGCTGACGAACTCTACGGACGCTCCGGCGTGCGCGCGGTCGGCAAGCGCGTGCTCTCGAAATCCGAAAAGAAGAAGCTTGGCCTGAGCTGATCCGCTCAGGACAGACGCCGCACCGAGGTTACTCCGCCCACGGCTGCCTCGATGCGAGACAGCGCATCCGTCAAAAGCTCAACCTCGGTCGCCATGTGCCAGGCGTTGGCGTGCAGCAGCCGCCCGTCGCCCAGCGCGATACCCACATGTCCCTTCCAGAACAAC
>JAWKVD010000006.1:0-204624 GCA_041398225.1 Hyphomonadaceae bacterium
TGACTTTCGACATTTACGACACCTGGAGCGGTCGGGCGCTGGGCGGCTGCGTCTATCATGTCGCGCACCCGGGCGGCCGGAATTACGAGACTTTCCCGGTCAACGCCAACGAGGCCGAGGCGCGGCGTCTGGCGCGGTTCGAACCCTATGGCGGCACGCCGGGCGCCTATCCGCTGCAGCCCGAGACGCCGCATCCGGAATTCCCCCTGACGCTGGATCTCCGCCGCCCGATCAGGTTGTGAGCGCAGCGGCGCTGGCTGGGGGGATCAGGGGCGAAGGGCGATTGACGACCGGCGCGAACGCCGTCATCTGACGCCATGGCGCAGAACCCTTCCCCCACATCCGTTTCTCCGGCGCAGCACGAGCGGGCGCTGATCATCGATTTCGGCAGCCAGGTCACTCAGTTGATCGCGCGGCGGCTGCGGGAAAGCGGCGTCTATTGCGAAATTCACCCGTATAACAAGGCGGACCGGGCCTTCATCGAAGGATATGGCCCAAAGGCGATCATCCTGTCCGGCGGCCCGGCAAGCGTGACGTGGGACGACAGTCCGCGCGCCGATCCCTACGTGTTCGAGGCCGACGTGCCGGTTCTGGGCATCTGTTACGGCCAGCAGGTGATGATGACCCAGCTCGGCGGCCGAGTGGAGAGCGGCACAAGTCGCGAATTCGGCCGCGCCTTCATCGAAAAGGTCACGGACGATCCCTTCCTCGACGGCCTGCTCGAAGACGGCGCTCACGAGCAGGTGTGGATGAGCCATGGCGACCACGTGTCCGAACTGGCCCCCGGATTCGGCGTGATCGCCAGATCGCCCGGCGCGCCCTTGGCCGTGATCGCCGACCCGGAGCGCCGCTTCTACGGCGTGCAGTTCCATCCCGAAGTGGTCCACACCACGCGCGGGCGCGACCTGCTGCGCAACTTCACCCACGGCGTCGCCGGCATGTCCGGCGACTGGACCATGGCGGCCTTCCGGCAGGAGATGATCGGGCGCATCCGTGCGCAGGTCGGGTCCTCGAAAGTCATTTGCGGTCTCTCCGGCGGCGTGGACTCCTCCGTCGCCGCCGTGCTGATCCACGAAGCCATCGGCGAGCAGCTTACTTGCGTCTTCGTCGACACCGGCCTGATGCGGGCCAACGAGGCCGATGAAGTCGTCAATCTCTTCAAGGGGCACTACAACATCCCGCTGGTTCACGTTGACGCTGGCGACGTTTTCCTCGGCGGCCTCAACGGCGTGTCCGATCCCGAGAAGAAGCGGAAGTTCATCGGCGCCACCTTCATCGACATCTTCGAGCGTGAAGCCGGCAAGATCGGCGGTGCGGAGTTTCTGGCGCAGGGAACGCTCTATCCGGACGTGATCGAAAGCGTCTCGGTCACCGGCGGACCGTCGGTCACGATCAAGTCGCACCACAATGTCGGCGGTCTGCCCGAACGCATGAACCTGAAACTGGTCGAACCGCTGCGCGACCTGTTCAAGGACGAGGTGAGGGCGCTGGGCCGCGAACTCGGTCTGCCTGAAGCGTTTGTCGGGCGTCACCCTTTCCCCGGTCCCGGCCTCGCCATCCGCATCCCGGGCGAGATCACGCCCGAACGCGTCGCGGTGCTGCAAAAGGCCGACGCCATCTATCTCGACGAAATTCGCAAGGCGGGTCTCTACGACGAGATCTGGCAGGCGTTCGCGGTCCTGTTGCCGGTCAACACGGTCGGCGTGATGGGCGACGAGCGCACCTATGAAAGCGTGCTCGCTCTTCGCGCGGTGACCTCCACGGACGGCATGACCGCCGACTTCTACCACTTCCCCATGGACTTCCTGGGACGCGCCGCCACGCGCATCATCAACGAGGTGAAGGGCGTCAACCGCGTCGTTTACGACGTTACGTCCAAGCCGCCCGGCACCATCGAGTGGGAATAAGGCTCCCATCGCGGCCGCTCGCCCGATAAAGGTCTCGCCGGCCCATAGGGCATCCCCTGAACGAGGGAAGCGCGATACGCTTGGAAGGTGGAAGCTGAACCTTCATGTTGTCGCCCCGGAATGCCGATCGTCGGGTCTTGCGCCAAGTGCGAAGCTGACAGAGCGCATCGACCCGTTAGATGTTCGGCAGGATGAGGGACGTCGCGTGAAATGATTGCCGCCAGACACGTACTCCTGTCGCCGCTTACGCGGTTGATCCTGCTGTCCGTCGTCGGCCTGGCTCTGCTCCTCGCCATGGCGCTGGTGGCCATGCAGCCCGCGACCGGCTGGACCTGGTCCCCCGCCGAATGGCGCCCGGTCGCGGACGTGCACCCCGCCGTCTGGGTTTCGCTGGGCACGGGCCTGCTGGCCTGGCTGATTTCCGCATGGGTGTGGGCGCTGAAACCCGCGGCCCCCGCGGCCGTGCTGTTCGCGGCCAGCGGTCTCGCCACGTTGACCTTCTGTTTCGCCTCCTTCGCCCCAAGGATAGCGCTGCCCATGGAGCCGGGCGTCGTCGCATGGATCTGGCGAATCAACATGCTCGGCGCGTCGGCCTTCGGCGTCATCATGACCTGCCTGTTCCTGATCTATCCGTCGCGCCTGCGCTTCTGGAAACCCCTCGCGGCGGCCGTCGTCGTCGTTTTCGGTCTCTGGACTCTGCTGCGCACCTTCGGGCCGTTTCAGGACCTCGCCGAGGTGCAACGCATCACCACCTTCGAGATGGTCGCCATTGTCATGGCGGTCGTCTGGCAGGTCCGCGCCTCGGCGGACGATCCGCGCTTGCGGGCCATCGCGCTTTGGCTTGGCGCCTCCACGCTGCTCGGCGCGGGCGCTTTCATCGTCACCGTCGCCGCACCGCTCACCTTCGGCTTCGATCCGCTGGTGCTGGAGAACTACGCCTTCAGCTTCTTCCTCGTTATCTATGTCGGCCTCGCGGTCGGATTGATGCGCTACCGCCTGTTTGATCTGGGCGCGTGGGCTTACCGGCTTGTGTTCTACGCCTCCGCCGCGCTCGCCCTGATCGTTCTGGACATCGCGCTTGCAAGCCTTCTGGCGCTCGATCCGGGGGAGGCGCTGGGCGTCTCCCTGATCGTTGTGGCCGTCGCCTACCTGCCGTTGCGCGACATTCTCTGGCGGCGCATGGTGCGCCGACGTCCAGCCGACGCCGATGGGCTGTTTCATCTCGTCCTCGACGCAGCGCTCAAGCCCACCGCACAGGAGCGCGCCACGGGCTGGAGCAACCTGCTGCGTGATCACTTCAATCCGCTGGAAATGGTGGAGATACCTGAACAAATCGCCGAGGCTGAAATCGGCGGCGAAGGCCTTGTGCTGAAAACCCCCGGCGTCGCGGGCGCCCCTGCGTTTCGGTTGATGCACGCCAATAACGGCCGCTCGCTGTTCACGCCGCGCGATGCCGGCGTGGTCACGCACCTCGTCCGCCTGATGCAGCAGGCCGAAGCGAGCCGCTCGGCCTATGACCGCGGCGTCTCCGAGGAGCGCTTGCGGATCGCGCGCGACATCCACGACAATATCGGCGCCCAGCTCATGCGCGCGCTTCACTCGACCAAGCCGGACCGGAAAGACGCCATGATCCGCGACACGCTGGCCGACCTGCGCGACGTCATCAACAACGCCCAAAGCCCCGCGCTGCCGCTCGACGCAGTGCTGGCGGACCTCCGCGCGGAGACCGCGGACCGGCTGGAGCCCCACGGCGTATCTCTGCGCTGGAGCCTTCAGGCCGACGCCGGCCTCGTGCTGACGCCTTCGACCGTCCATGCGCTTCGTTCCGTCATTCGAGAGGCGGCGAGCAACACGATCAAGCATGCCGGCGCGACCCGCCTCGGCGTCAGCCTCCAGATCACGCCGCATCGTGTCGAGGTCGTCGTCGAGGACGACGGATCGGGCTTCGACATTGAAACCGTGAAGCTCGGCCAGGGCCTCGCCAACATGAAGGCGCGTGTCGAAGGCGTGGGCGGCGCGTTTGCGCTCTCGCGCGGCGAAACCGGCGCTCAGCTCCAGGCGCACTTTCCCCACCAGGCGGCTGCATCATGATATCCATCCTGTTCGTCGAGGACATCGCCGAAACGCGCGCCTGGCTGCGCGAGGCCGTCGAAGCGGCGTTTCCCGGGCCGCACATTCGCGAGGCGATGAATGTGCGCGAGGCGATCTTCGCCATGAAGGGACATTCCTTCGACATCGCCATCGTCGATCTGGGCCTGCCTGACGGCTCCGGAACGGAGGTCATCTCGGCCTTCTCCGCGAGCCGCCCGGAGACGACCGTGGTCGTGGCGACGGTCATGGGAGACGACGCCTCCGTGGTCGCGGCCCTGTCGCAGGGCGCGCAGGGATACCTCCTGAAAGACTCCCCCTTCGACGTTTTCGTTCGCCAACTGACGCTGATCGAGCAGGGCCTGCCGGCGCTGTCTCCGTCCATCGCGCGGCGGATCGTCGAGCACTTCCGCAAGACGGTCATCTCTCAGGACGAGAGCGCCGACCTCACGCCCCGCGAACGCGATGTGCTGGGTCTGATCGGTCGCGGCCTGCGCAACGCCGACACGGCGCTCGCATTGGGTCTTAGCGAAAGCACGGTCGCCAGCCACATCAAGTCGATCTACGCCAAGCTCGGCATTTCCTCCCGCGCGGAAGCGGCCCTGCAGGCGGCGCGTCTCGGCCTCATGAAGTCCTGATCCCCCCTGAACCGGGGAGGCGAATCTCCCCGCGCTGTCCTACTGCGATGGCAAGACCGGGAATCCGTGGATCTGGAGGCGACAAACGATGCACCATGCGAGGACTCTGGCCGTGGGACTGGCCGCCTTCGTCCTGTCTGTCGGCGGCGTCTCGACGCCCGCGTTCGCGCAACTGGCCCTGCCGCCGGGCGCCGAGCTGTGGCCGCAGCAGTGTGAATCCGGAGACCCCGACGCCTGCATCAATCAGGGCATCCGCTATCAGCAGGGCATCGAAATTCAGGCGAGCTGGGGCGATGCGGCGAAATACTGGGGCAAGGCGTGCAAGCTGGGCGTGTCCGACGGCTGCCAGATGGCGTCCGAAGTCTATAGCGGGCTCGCCGACGGTTTCCCGGCGGACTATCCCCGTCTGGTCGCGGTCGAAGCTTCTGGCTGCAAACTTGGCATGGCGCTGCAATGCGCCGACGCGGCGCTGCGGCTCTATTCGGGCGACGGCGTATCGCAGAATGTCGAATTGGCGCTGCCTCTGTTTGCAAAAGCGTGCGACCTGAAAGACGCGCTGGCCTGCGCGATCGCCGCCACCGAATATCTGGACGGCGAGCAGGGAACGCCGATCGACGCTCAAAAGGCGGTTGTCTTCGGCAAGAAGGGCTGCGCGCTGGAGCAACAGGACGCCTGCCTGCTCGTCGAGTCGGCCTACATGCTTCCTAAATACGCCACCTTCGAACCTCAGGCGGGCTTCGAGTACGCGCTGAAGAACTGCGCCGACAACTCCGGGGCAAGCTGCTCCAACCTCGGCAATGTCTATGTCGAGATCAAGGAATACGAACTCGGCGTCGAGAACTACGACAAGGCCTGCAAGCTGGGGGTGGAAGAAGCCTGCACGGTGGCCGGAAATTTCAGAACCTGGCTGACGGAACGGGCCGCCTACGAGGCGTGGCTGGCGCAGCAGGCCGAACGCAAGGCGCAGTTGAACCAGCTCATCTCCGGTGGAAACCTGGACGGCGCGATGCGCGCCGCCTTGTTTGATTACGGCTCGACCGATCTTGCGGAATACGTCGCCGGGAAGGCGTCGGACTACAAGGCGTTCTCGACCAACAATCTCTATGTCCTGTCCCTCTGGTTCCCGGGCAAGGCCGTCGGAGCGGCCGCGGACAAGGAACTCTCCAACCGTGGCACGGGCCTCGAAGGTCGCTTCGGCGAGGGAACCAACGCGCCCGGTATGGCTGCTGCCCGCTACCGCGCGGCCTATGGCTCCAGCCCGCCGACCTACACGGCCAACGTCTCCTCGCCGTCGCTGCCGAAGATGCCCAGCGCCGCGGAGATCAGCGCACAGACCCGTGAGAAATACCGCTGGGCGCACTGCACGATGAAGGGTAGCAACACCAGCGCCAAAATCTGCCAGTAGCCAGTTCGAGAACCAGTAGTCAGTTCGAAAAAGAGCATTCCGATGAGTCGAGTCCTGAGCGTCGCGCTCGCCGCCTTTGCTGCGCTGTCCGCCTTTGCTTCGGCCAGCGCCCAGACCGCGCTGCCCAACGGCTTTGTCGAGAATGCTCAATGCGTCGTGAAGGCCTCCCACTGGGAGCAGCCGCCCGGCACGTCGACGCTGAGTCTGGTCTCACGCGGCCGGGAGGACAACCCGTTCCATTATCGGCAGCACACCATTCTCAGCTGGTATTATGGCGGGGCCGCCGCCATTCACGAGATGAACAGTATGGCGGTGTCCTATTTCATCAACTGCGTCAGCAAGGGCTCATCTGAGCAGTGCGGGATGAAGAAGGACAACAAGGTCGCCAAGGCCATCAACAAGATGCGCTTCGGCAAGAGCCTGTCGAACGGCGACCGGAAGGCGATCGACAAGTATTTCGGCCAGAAGCCGCCGGCCTCCGCCATTCGCTTCGCCGCCAATGATCTGGGCCTCTGCTTCGGCGACGATCCGGGGCAGCCGACCATCGAGGAGATCGACTTCGTTCAGGTGACGCCGCCGGAGGATGACTGCAAGCTATATCCGGAGATGGTCACTCAGCGGTTCATCGGTGTTTCGTATCCCGAGGGGAACCATCGCTATTACCTGCCATGGCAGGCCAGCTTCCAGGCCCAGGTCGATGCCGCTGCTGTTTGCGATCGGCCGGTATGGGTGCCGCGACAGGCGGTCGACAACCTCGCCGCCGACAGGGCCTACAAGCTGGCCCATGAAAACCGTCCGGTGGAAGAACGGATCGCCGGTCTCAATGGCTGTCAGATCGCCTATGGCGTTGTCACGATGGGGCTGACCCAGCAGGGCGGCGTGGCCCGCGTGCCGGATGAAGGCATTGGCTGGGCGTTGAAATACGAGCAGGCCGTCATCGACAACCAGCTTTGCCCGTTCATGTCGTCCTCCCTGTCGGACTGGGTGCAGGCCCAGCCGCTGACCAAGTTCGAGCCCGCGCCGGACCCGTTCGAAGGCTTCCGCAAGCGCGGGCCGTACGGCAACAGCATGGAGGACTGGAAGTCGTATATCGCCCGCGTCATGGGGCATTACGAGACCGAAGCCTCGCCCCAGATCAGTCTGGAAGGGGACCTCTGCGCCGACTATGCGACCTTCCTGGTCGAGCAGTACTACGCCAATCCGGGCATAAGTGATCCGCAGAGCAAGTTCCTGTTCGACACGGCTTTCAAGCTCGACCTCAGCCAGCGTACCGCGATGTGCGTGGCCGTGCCGAAATGGGCTTACGCCTCCTATGCCAGCAAGCGCGCAGTACAGGCCGCCCGCCGCGAAGAGGCGAACCGCAAGATGGCCCAGCGCGAAGCCTTCTTTGCGAACCTCAAGCAGGCCGCCGACGAGGCGAACAAGTGGAAGCCCTCCTATCGCCCGCCGCCGAGCGAACCGCGCTGCTATCGCACCGGCGAGAAAGTCGAGACCTGCTTCTACAACTGAGGTGGCTCGGACAGCGGCGTGAACGGTCTTGGTATCTGCCCTCGACGTGCGGGCCCGACGTTCATGTCGCTTGATGGCTCCCGGACGCCAGACCAGCGCCTGCCGCTGAAGCCATGCGTGCAAGCGATCCTCTGATCTTCCCGACAAAGAAAAGCGGCAGGCGCGTTTGCGCCTGCCGTTGAACGGGTTGCAGTGAGCGGGTTTTTGGTGAGCGGGCTGCAGGGATCCAGCCCGACCTGCCGGCTCCCGGGGGTATACGCCGACGCCTTGTTCAAGACGCCGGCGTACGAGGCCCGTCCCCCATCCTGGTGTTACTGGCAGACCTTCGCGCTGGTGTTGCTGCCGCTCATCGTGCAGTGCGCCCAGCGGTATTTCTGCTTGGTCTCTTCGGAGATTTGCGTCGCGCTCTTCATCGGCGCGGGCCTGAACGACGAGCCGCTGCTGCTGGAATAGGTGGGGGCGCTGCCGCCATAGAGTTGACGCCAGCGGGCGTCGGCCATGCCGGGGCTGTTGGTCCCCGTGCCGAACGTGCCTTCAAGGCCTGTCCCCCGCGCGGAGAGTTCCGCATCGGCGGCGGCGCGCACCGGACCGGACGGGAACCACAGCGCGGCGGCGTAGAGATCGTTGGTGGAGATGTCGCGCATGCGACCGGCCGATTGAGTGGCGAGAATTGCTTTCTGGGCGAGGTCTTTCGAGCCGGCGGAATTGATCGCGGCGCTGACCGCCTCGCCATAGCGGCCCTGGGAAAGCGGCGTATTCACCATGGCGTTGAGCGAGGCCATCTTGGCTTCGTACTCCGCCTTCTCGCGAATGTAGGTTTCCCACTCGGTTGCGGGTTTGCAGGATTCGCCGTGGCCCTTTTCGCAAGCCCGGCGCAGATACGTGACGCCGATGTCGTATTCCTCGATGTCGATATAGGTCCAGCCGACATTGCGGCAGTCTCCGCCGCTGTTCTGCTCGTCGCAGCGGATCATGGAGTAGGTGAGACCCTTCTTGGCGTCGAACGTGGGTTCGTCGGGATTGGCGTACACGCGGGCCGCGACGTCGCACCCCATCACGTCATGATACCGGTTGCAGGCTTCTTCGCCGAACCAGCCTGCGTTCGCCTTGTTGATCAGGCTGGGGTATTTGCCCTTGCTGCCGTCCCAGGCCGCATAAAGCCCCCAGAAGCAGGGTTGCTCCACGCCCGCGAGGCAGCCGGCCTTCGACACCTCGATGGCCTTGGTGAGATCCTTCGCCTCCGACTTGTCGTTGGAACGATACCACAGCGCCGAGTTGCAGCTGTCGACATGCCCCATGCCGCAGGCGCGCTCGATCAGCGCCACGCCCTGGGAGACGTTCTTCTCCAGATTGCCCGATCCGCCGACGATCAGGGCGCCGCTGCTCGAGCAGCCGTCGGGAACGCCCATGTCGCAGGATTTCAGAAAGAAGGTCACGGCTTTCTGCTTGTCTTCCGCGACGCCCTGGCCCTGCGCGTACTCCGCGCCGGTGTAGAAGCAGGACTCGGCGTCGCCATTGCGGCAAGCGCCTTCAGAGGCCGACTCCTGCGCCGACGCGATCGATGCGACGCCCAGCGAAAGTCCCAACAGAAGCAGCTTTCTCAACATCCAAATCTCCGAACTCTTCGATACGTCCGCTGATCGTCGCACGGCCCCGATGGTGCGCGCCTCCCCCGTTCAGGTGAGCCCCGCGGTCGCACCATCGGAACGGGTCGCGGCGATCCTCAGCCGCCGAAGGCCGAGGGCGTTGTTTGCCGACGCCTTTCCTCTGCTTGTTCGGGCAGCATTCAGCCCCTAGGCTGCGCGAAACCGGGCTCGGGAGGGACATCATGCCGATATCGCTACGTTCTGCGGCGCTCGCCTTTGCGGCGGCGGCCTTGATGGCGGGATGCGGCCACAACCCGCCCGATACGGCGACGCCCGAAACAGCGATGCAGGCCGAGCCTGTCGCTTCCGGACAGCTCGCATCCGGGCCCCCGCAGTCGGACGGCCCGGGCTGGCCGAGCGATCATCTGCTTCCCTTTCCCGAGATCTCGGCGTCGAACTTCGGCTGCATCCGCAAGCTGGAGCCTGTCGGGCGTTTCTATGTCGGCAACATCGTCGGCGACATCGAAGGCACGCTTGCCGTCGCCCGGTCGCAGACCGGCGGAACCTACCCGTTGGGGTCGGTCGTTCAACTCGTTCCCACCGAAGTGATGGTGAAGCGCGAGGCCGGCTTTAGCGAAGCCACGGCGGACTGGGAGTTCTTCGAACTTGACGTTTCGCCGGACGGAGCCGCCATCCGCACGCGAGGCCACACCGATGTCGTCAACCGTTTCGGCGGCAATTGCCTCGATTGCCACGCCAAGGCCGAGCCCCAGTGGGACATGATCTGCAGCACCGATCACGGTTGCGATCCGATCCCGCTCAGCGAGGACATGATCCGCGCCCTGCAGAAGACCGATCCGCGCTGTCCGCCCACGGAGCTGACGGACGGCGAACAGGCGGCGCTGAAAATCCTCCTGCAGATCAGCGGCGGCGGCGCGAGCAACCCCTGAGGCGCCGCGCGGGCCGGCGAGGGGTCGCGGCAGGCTGCAACGCCGGCGGCGGCATGATAGAGTAGGGCGCAACCCGCTCCAGAGGAGACCCGGATGACGAAGGGACATGTCCGTCAGGGACCTGACAACAACGACGTCGAGTCGGTGGGCATTTCGCGCGAAACGCTGGCCAATATCGTGCTCAAGGCGCGCGCCTTCGATGTTCTGACCGAGGAATCCGATCCGGACGAAGCCTCCGATTTCGTCGACGACAACGCCGTTTCGGTGCTGGAGGATCAGTCAGACAATCCGGCCGCGATTGTGTTGTCCGAGGCGATCGAAGACCTCGACGACGACGAACAGTTCGCGCTCGTGGCGCTCGTCTGGATCGGGCGCGGCGATTTCGACGCCGCCTCGTGGGACGAAGCGAAGAGCGAGGCCGCCGACCGGCGCAAGGGACCGACTTCGGCCTATCTGATGCAGATGCCGCTTCTCGGCGATCTCATCGAAGAAGGCGCCGCCGCATTGGGCATCAGCCTGTCAGGCCCGGAAACGACCGCCATGTATGGCGGCGAAAATCCCGACGAGGACTGACGCGCATTCGCGACCTGAGGCGCTCCGTTCGGCTCCGCCGCCCGGGTCTTTGTGTCTAGGTCTCGCTGTCGCCCTGCGATTCGGCCGCCGCTTTCTCCGGGTCGAGCTTGCTGAACTCGCCAAGCCGGCAGGGCGTGCCCATGTCCAGAACGTGGATCACGTCGATGTTGGAGCAGATTTGCGAGCCGCGAACCTCCCACGAAAACCCGCCCTGAAACTTCAGGCCCGGGCAGCGGTGGGGCAGGTTGTTCACCCACACGTCGCCGCCCGCCATCACGAAGCGGATTTCCTGATCGCTGACGATCTCCTGCTTGCGTATGTGGATCGGGTTAATGCAGGTCATCCGGCTCGACGCCGTCGCCTCGGTGTCCGGCGAGGACGTGCACGCCGCCAGCAGGGCGCCGCTGACCGCTATCGTCACAGCCGCCGCCGCCTTGGCGGATCGCGAGACGGAAACCGTCACAGATCGAAACGTCTTCATGTGCGTCTCCTGCCCGTGTGAACGTGAGGGGCGGGTGATCGCCGCCGCCTCCGTTCTTCTGTTTTCTATGGGTTGATGAAGCCTTCCAGGCGCTTGGTGATGATGGCGTCGGCCTCGGACATGATCCGGTCGATCAGCTCCTTGCACGAGGGGATGTCGTGCACGAGGCCCGCCACCATGCCGCACGACCACGCGCCGGCGTCCATGTCGCCCTCGGTCATGATCTTCGGATAGACCCCGCCGACCATGGCGATGATGTCCTCGAACTTCACGTCGGCGCCTTTTTCGCGTTCCATCTCGAGGATCTTGTCGACGGCCGCGTTCTGCAGCACGCGCTCCGTGTTGCGCAGCGGGCGCATCACCAGCCGCGTGTCGAGTTCGCTCGCCGCGACGATCGCCTTCTTCACGTTCTCATGCACCGGCGCTTCTTTGGTGGCGATGAAGCGCGTGCCCATGTTCATGCCCTCCGCGCCAAGCGCCAGCGCGGCGACCAGCGAGCGGCCGTCCGCCATGCCGCCCGAAGCCACGAACGGGATTTTCAGCTCTTCGGCCGCGCGCGGCAGCAGGATGAAGTTCGGCACGTCGTCTTCGCCGGGGTGGCCGCCGCACTCGAACCCGTCGACCGACACTGCATCGCACCCGATCGATTCAGCCTTCAGCGAGTGCCGCACAGAGGTGCATTTGTGGATCACCTTCACGCCGGCTTCCTTGAAGAACGGCATCACCTGCACAGGGTTGTTGCCCGCCGTCTCGACGATCTTGATCCCGCTTTCGATGATCGCCCGCACGAAGCCGGGATAGTCCGGCGGCGTCACCGCCGGCAGGAAGGTCAGGTTCACGCCGAACGGCTTGTCGGTCATCTCCCGGCAACGCGCGATCTCCTTGCGCAGATTGTCCGGCGTGCGCTGGGTGAGGGCGGTGATGATCCCCAGCCCGCCCGCATTGGATACGGCCGCCGCCATCTCGGCGAAGCCGACATAGTGCATGCCGCCCTGAATGATCGGGTGTTCGATGCCGAAGAGTTCGGTGATGCGGGTTTTCATGGGAAGTGTCCTGCCTGTGTGTTTCTCCGAACCGTCCGGAGCTGAAGCCGGGGTCCGTTGTTTTTCGGAACCTTAGCCCGCCCGGATGCGGCTGGGTAGGGTCAACGCCGAACGATCCGCCCCGCGGCGCGGGGAAACGCGTGTCCGTCAGACCTTCAGGCGCGTGCAGAAGCGGTCGAATTCCTTCCAGAACTCCGCGCGCCGGGCGTCGGTCTCCATCAGGATTTCGTGCTTGGCGCCGTCCACCGTGAACACGCTGGCCTCGCGCAACCGCCGGGCGAGCGCCTTCTCCTTGGACTTGTTGACCACCCGCTCGTCGTCGGCCAGCGCCACCAGCATCGGCAGGCGTTCGGCCGGACCGAGGCCGTGCTCGAACAGTCCGCGTATCGCCCGCAGCGACGACACCACCCAGCCGACCGTCGGCGAGCCCAGCTTCAGGCGCGGATCGGCGCGGAACAGATCCTGCTGCATCTGCCAGCGGCCGCGGTCGTTGGTGACCACATTGGTCTCGAAGGTCTCGATCGCGACGCCGCCGCGCAACGGCATGGCGCCCAGCCCGATCAGGCGCAGCACCCGCACCAGCCAGCGCAGCGCGAAGAAAATCGATATCCCCCACATCGGCGCGCTGAACGCCGCTCCGGCGACCTCCACGCGCTTGCGCGCGATCGCCTCCAGCGCGATGCAGCCGCCCATCGAATGCGCGAGGATCAGATGCGGCTTCGGCGCCTCTCTACCGATCGCGGCCACCGCCAGCCGCAGCGCGTCGACATGCTCGGCATAGTGCCGGATGTGCGCGCGTTCGGGATGTTGCTTCAGCTGCCGCTCGGACCGGCCCTGTCCCGGCCAGTCGAGCACCACGACGGCGAAGGCGCGCGACTGAAGATCGCGCGCCACCTCGAAATACTTCTCGATGAATTCGGAAAAGCCCGGCAGCACGAACACCGTGCCCCGGCAGGGCGGACCGTCTTTGGCGCGGGCGCGAACATCATCCGCAGCCGCCGTCCGTACCGTCCCTGGTACCAGATCGCCCGCGCGCCTACCGGCGGCGGGTTGCCTGGGATGACGGCGAAGTCGGGATCGTTCGTAGGCGCCCCGTCTGCGGTCTCGTTCGGGGCGGCGTCCGCCGTCACGACATCCGCGAGGGTGATCCTGTCTTCGCCGCCGTCCGCCATCGGCGAAAGCTCCTAGCCGCCGAGCTTGCCCAGGATCGACTGCAGCTTCATCACCACGCCCATGTCGCCGGCGATCTTCAGCTTGCCCGACATGAACGCCATCGTCGGATCGAGCGCGCCTTGCGCCAGCTTCTTGAAGTCCTCGAAGTCCACCGAGACCGTGGCGTCGGCCGGCGCATCTTCCGCCGAGGCCTTCTTGTTGATGCCGTCGATGAACAGCTTGCCGATGGAGCCGAAATCGAATTTCACGGTCTTGTCGAAGTTGGCGCCGCCGTCGAGGGCCGACTGCACGCGCTGGATCACGTCTTCAAGGGTCATGGGGTCGCTCCGTTCCCTGTGTTGGAGGTCGTCTGTTGAGGGCAATGTGGCCCACGCGGGCCCGCGCCGCAACCGTGGTCCGGCGGATCGTTGCGGGCGGTTGGGCCCGATGCGCACATGCGGCGGCGCTCCCTCTCGCCGTGGCCGCGCACGGGCGTTAGGCTCGACCCCAAGATCATGACCGGCCGAGCAGCCGGGGCGGGGAGGCGATGGCCGGATGAGCTGGAAATCCAGTATCGAGGAATTGCGGGCGCGCGAGCGGCTGGCCGAGAAGATGGGCGGCGACGAACGTGTCGAACGCCAGCGCAGCCAGGGCAAGCTCACCGTGCGCGAGCGCATCGCCTTCCTGGCCGATCCGGGAACCTTCCACGAAGTCGGCAAGATATCCGGCAAGGCCGCCTACGGTCCCGATGAAGAGATCGCCGAGTTCCTGCCGGCCACCATGGTGTTCGGCCGCGCCACGCTGGACGGGCGGCCCGCCGTGATCCTGGGCGACGACTTCACCGTTCGGGGCGGCGCTTCCGACGCCTCCATCGTCGGCAAGATGCTGATGGCCGAGCAGATGGCCAACGAGTATGGCATGCCCATCGTCCGCATGATCGACGGCACCGGCGGCGGCGGCAGCGTCAAATCGCTGGAGCAGAACCCCCGCACCTACATCCCCACCACCCCGGCGTGGGAGTGGATCGTTGCCAATATGGGCCGCTCGCCGGTGGTCTCGCTGGCGCTTGGTCCCTGCGCCGGGCTGGGCGCGGGCAGGGTGGCCGCCAGCCACTATTCGGTGATGGTCAAAGGCCTCTCGCAGGTCTTCGTCGCCGGCCCGCCGGTCGCGCGCGCGCCATCGGCGAGGAAACCGACAAGGAAACGCTCGGCGGCTGGGAGATACAGGCGCGCAACGGCACGGTCGACGATGTCGTGAACTCCGAGGCCGAGGCCTTCGCACGCGCCCGTCGTTTCCTCTCCTATCTGCCCTCCAACAACGACCAGCTGCCGCCCGTCACATCCCCTGCGGACGACCCGAAACGTCGCGAGGACTTCCTCATCGACATCGTGCCGAAGGACGGCAAGACGCCCTACAAGCCGCGCCGCATCATCGAGGCGGTCTGCGACCGCGAGCCAGGCGGCTCAAGCTTCTTCGAGATCGGCGCCCTCTGGGGCCGCTCGGTCGTCACCGGCTTCGCGCGCATCGACGGACGCCCCGTCGCGGTGATCGCGGGCGACCCCTTCTTTCTCGACGGCGCATGGACCGCCGACGCCTGCGACAAGATCATCCGCCATGTCGATCTCGCCGAAACCTTCCATCTTCCGATCGTGCACTTCGTGGATTGTCCGGGCTTCGCGGTGGGGCGTCGTCACGAACAGGCCGGCGTCACCCGCAAGGGCGTCCGCGCCATGGCGGCGATCTATCAGGCCACCGTTCCCATCTGTCCGGTCGTGATCCGCAAGGCCTACGGACTGGCCGGAAGCGTGATGTTCAACCCCACGCGCACGCGCTGGCGTTATTGCTGGCCCTCGGGTGACTGGGGCAGCCTGCCCATGGCGGGCGGCATCGAGGCGGCCTACCGCCGTCAGCTGGAAGCGTCGCCCGATCCCGAAGCCGAACTGAAAGAGCTGTATCGCAAGTTCGAGGCGATGCGCTCGCCCTTCCGGACCGCCGAAGCCTTCATCGCCGAAGAGATTGTCGATCCGCGCGATACGCGCCCGCTGCTGGTCGACTTCGTGCGCCACGCCTGGCCCATCCTCAAGACCGGACCGCGCACCTTCGGCATGCGGCCCTAGGTCCGCGCATCCGCCAGTCGAAAACGAGCCGTCAGGCGCCCGTCAGGAATGAACGGCGGCGTCCGCGTGCGACCGCTCGGAAGCGTCGCGCAGCGCCTCGGCGTCCATCTTGTTCACGAAGTCGCGGAAGCTGCGCCGCAGCGCGTCGAGATCGCGGGCCCACTCCGCGAAGATCGTGCGCCAGAGATCGCCTTCGGCGATGGCGTCCTCAACGCGCTGCTGAAGTTCGCGGGCGCGCCGCAGATCCTCCGCGTCGAGCTTCGCCTTGTCCTTCTGGAACTGTCCGAACACTTCCAGTTCGTGTTGCCTATGGCGGATTTCCGCCGCCAGCGTGTCCAGCTCAACTTTCAGATCCTGCGCGTTCATCGCACATGCCTCCATGCAAAACAGATGGGGCGAGCGGCGGACACGGGCCGTCGCCGTCCCGATCACCTGAAAAACGCGCGAACAGGCGCTCGGGTTCTGCGACATGTGCACAAGACCGCACACAAGCCCGTGTTTTTCCGCGACTGAGACCGTGATGCCGGCGCTATCCGGCGGCGGCAGGCAGGCGAACGGTTTGACGAACCAGCCCCGGCCAGTCCTGCTCGCCCGGCTGGTGCTGCAGCACCACGATCGCCCGGGCACCGGTTTTCGCCCAGTCTGAAAGGCTCGCCGCCAGCGTCTCCGCCAGCGCCGCCTGCAGTCCCGCGAACGGCTCGTCCAGCACCAGCACCTCCGGCGCCGCCAGCAGCGCCCGCGCCAGCCCGATACGCCGCAACTCCCCGCCGGAGAAGCCGGCGCCGTCGCTGTCCACCGGCGTATCCAGCCCCAGCGGTTTGCTCCGCACCACGTCGGCGATGTGGGCGGTCTCCAGCGCTTGGAAGATCGCGTCATCGCTTGCGTCCGGCAGGGCGATCTGCATCTGGCTCCGCAGCGTCCCGCCCAGGAAGGCCGGGAATTGCGGACTGATCGCGATGCGCGCCAGCACCGAAGACGTACGCACCGCATCGAACGATACGCCCGCATAGCTCAGCGTCCCGCCGCGCAACGGCTGCAACCGCATCAGCGTCTCGGCCAGCGTGGTCTTGCCGCTGCCGGATGCGCCGACGATCTCGATCAGGTCGCCGGCCCGTATCTCGAAGTCCGGCACGCGAACGCCCGGCGCGCTATCCGCCGCCGCGACCTCCAGCGCGTGGGCGACGATGGGAAGCGCGCTCTCAAGCGGCGTTGCGTTCGCCAGATCGGGTTCAGGCGGGCAGGGCGCGGCGTCGATCCGCATCTCAAGGCGGGAAGCGGCGGCGCGCGCACGCGGCGCGGCGTCGAACACCTTCACCATGGCCCCGGCCGCTTCGAACGCGGCGATCAGCGCCAGCCCGGCGCCTGTCGCCATCGCGACGCCGCCCGCATCGGCGCGGCTGAACAGGAACAACGCCAGCGCGGCGCCGGCCAGCATGCCCAGCGCGCCCAACCCGCGGAACGGCCGCTCGACGCGATCGCTCGCGCTCTGGTGCGCCGCCATCTGCTCGGCGGTGTCCCGGCACACCTCGGGCAGCGCGCCGATCACGTCCAGCTCGGCGGCGTTCTCGACCAGCCGCGAAACCCGCCCGCGCATGTCGGCCGCGCTCTCGGCCAGCCCCTCGGCCGACCGCCGCGCCTGAGCCGCCGCGCGCGCCGGCAGCCAGTAGATGAAGACGCCAAGCGCGACCAGCGCGAGACACCCCACCACCAGATCGGCGGCGAACGCAAAGCCAACCGCCACCGCCGCGCCTGCGCCGATGGCGGCGCTGGGCGCGATGATCCGCAGGAACCCGCCTTCCGCCGCATCGACATCGTCGACCAGCGCGCTGAGGTCGCTCGACGCCATTGGCGATATGCCCCGTCCGCCGCGCGCGCCGCGCTCGAACAGGCTTGGCCGCAGCGCCGCCGAAAGCCGCAGGATGGCGTCATGTCCCAACACCTGTTCGCCATAGCGAGACGCCACGCGCGCAAACGCCGCCGCCCGAACGCCCGCGCTTGGGTTGAGATGGTTGAACGCAAATCCGGCCCCGCCCAGCCCCGCGATCGCCGATGCGGTGAGAAACCATCCCGACAGCCCCAGCAGCACGACCCCGGAAATTCCCGCCAGCGCCGACAGGCCAAGCGCCGCCGCAAGCATGCCGCGCGCGGGCGATCCCAGTTTTCGCCACAGCCGGATCATGCCGCGTCCGCCTTTGCGACCGGGGCGGGCATGTCGAACACCCGGCTGCATGCGGCTTTCACCGCCTCGGAGTGGGTCGCGATCACCACCGTGCGTCCGCGCGCCAGCTCCGGTAGCTGTTTCAGGAACGTCGCCTCGGCGTCTGCGTCGAGATGGGCCGTCGGTTCGTCGAGCAGCCAGATCGGCGCATCGCGCAGGATTGCGCGCGCAAGCGCCAGCCTCTGGCGTTGTCCGCCCGACAAGCCGGTCCCGAACCGCTCCAGCCGCAGGTCGAGCCCGCCGCGTTCCGCGCTCGCGAAAGCGTCGACGCCGGCCGCCTTCGCCGCCGCCTCGATCTCCGCGCGGCTTGCGCCGGGCCGCGCCAGCGCGATGTTCTCCGCCACGCTGCCTTCGCTCACCCACGGCGTCTGCCGCAGGAAGGCGACGCTGTCCGCGAGGCTCTCGCCAGCGCCAAGCGCCCCGCCGTCGATTTCGATTGTCCCGCCGGTTGCGCGCACGCGCCCGATCAGGGCCAGCAGGCAGCTCGACTTTCCCGAACCCGAAGGACCGGACAGCGCGATCATTTCGCCCGGACCGGCCTCGAAACTGACGCCGCGAACCGCCGCTTCGCCGTCGCCATAGGCCAGCGACACGTCGGCGAAGCGAATGCGCGGCGCGTGGTTCATCTTCGCCAGCCGTGTCGCCGGCGTCGACGCGCCGTCCGCGATCCACGTCGACAGCATTTGCGCGGCCGCCATTCCATCTGCGCGATCATGGTGCAGGCCCGACAGCCGCCGGATCGGAGCGAAGAACTCCGGCGCCAGGATCAGCGCCGTAAGCCCCTCGGCCAGCGTGATCGTCTCGCCGGTCTCGAAGGGGAAGACGCCAAGCAGCTTGAAGCCGATATAAACCGCCACCAGTGCGATCGACACCGACGCGAAGAACTCCAGCACCGCCGTCGACAGAAAGGCGATGCGCAGGATCGACATCGTCCGCGCGCGTAGATCCTCCGAAGCGACCTGCAACGCCGCTCGCTCGCGTCCGATGGCGCGAAACGCGCGGATAAGCCCCGCGTTCGCGGTGCGCGCCTGGAACGCACCCGACAGCGCGTCCAGCGACGATTGCTGCGCGCGCGCGGCGGCGGCGGTCTGGCTCGTGGTCAGCCAGATGAACACCGGCGTCGTCACCACCGACACCACCAGCAGCACGGCGGCCAGCCAGCTTTGAAACGCGACCGCGACCAGCACCAGCACCGGCCCGAACATCACCAGCCGCATCCCCGGCAGCCAGTTCGCGGCATATGCCGAGAGTTTCGCGGTGCGGTCGATGATCTGGCTGGTGCGTTCGCCGGCGTTCGCTCCGCCCAGAAACCCCGCGCCCGATTCGGCGAACGCGCCCAGCACGTCGCGACGCGCGGCGGCGGTGAACGCCGCGCCGGCCTTCGCCGCCATGTGTTCGCTTATCCAGAGGAATCCTGTGCGCGCCACGACCCCGGCGAGCGCCAGCGCGAGGTCCGCGCCGGGCGGGCGACCGTTCACGATCGCCCCGGCGGCGTGGGCCGTGCCCCACGCGAACGCAATCCACCCAAGCACCGCCAGCACCTGCGCAAGCAGCGCCGACCCTACGAAACGTTTGGCCGAAACCAGCCATTTCGAAATGGCGGCGCGCGCGCGGCTGCGCTCGATTCGTTTGCTGTCGTCGGTCATGGAGCGGAGAAGGACTCTATAAGTGGTATTTTTGATGCGACTTTTTGCGCCATCGTGTTGTTGGGGCGAAGGATTATTTTCCCCGCAAATCACTATAGGCTGTTGCTCTCTCGAGCGGAGGCTGATTCATGCCCGACCTTCTCGTATCTGACTTGTCGCGCTGGCAATTCGCGCTGACAGCCATGTACCACTTCTTGTTCGTCCCGCTCACGCTGGGCCTCTCCATGCTTCTGGTCGTCATGGAAGGTGCCTACGTGATGACCGGAAAGGAAGTCTGGAAAAAGATCACCCAGTTCTGGGCGACGCTTTTCGGCATCAACTTCGTGTTGGGCGTCGCCACCGGCATCACCATGGAGTTCGAGTTCGGCACCAACTGGGCCTACTACTCGCACTATGTGGGCGACATTTTCGGGGCGCCGCTGGCCATTGAAGGCCTGATGGCTTTCTTCCTGGAAGCCACCATGGTCGGCGTCATGTTCTTCGGCTGGAACAAGTTGTCGCGGCCGGCGCACTGGATGGTCACCTTCTTCGTCGCCATCGGCTCGAACCTCTCCGCCCTGTGGATTCTCATCGCCAACGGCTGGATGCAGCACCCGGTCGGCTCGGAGTTCAATCCCGAGACCATGCGCATGGAAGTCACCAACTTCATGGAGGTGCTCTTCAACCCGGTCGCGCAGGCCAAGTTCGTTCACACGGTTTCGGCCGGCTACGTCACCGCCTCGGCTTTCGTGCTGGGCATTTCGGCTTGGTATCTTCTGCGCAATCGCCATGTCGGCCTCGCCAAGCGCTCGATCATGGTCGCCTCCGCCTTCGGCGTTCTCTCCGCCGCCTCGGTGATCGTGCTCGGCGACGAAAGCGGCTACGTCGCGGGCGAGAACCAGAAGTTCAAGATCGCCGCCATCGAAGCCCTGTGGGAGACCGAGCCCGCGCCCGCCTCGTTCACGCTGATCGGCCTGCCGGATCAGGAGGCCCACGAAACCCACGCGGCGGTGAAAATCCCTTACGTACTGGGCCTCATCGCCACCCGTTCGCTGGACAAGCCGGTCGAGGGCATCAACGATCTGGTCGCCGAAGCCCGCAACCGCATCGTCACCGGGATCGCCGCCTACGACGCGCTCCAGCGCATCCGGGCCAACCCCGCGGACGCCGCCGCGCAGGAGGCCTTCGCGGCCACCAAGACCGAGCTTGGCCACGGCCTGTTGCTGACCAAGTATGTCGCCGATCCGCGTCAGGCCACGCCCGACATGATCGACAAGGCCGCCGAGGATCTGGTGCCCAACGTGGCGCTGTCCTTCTGGGCTTTCCGCTTCATGGTCGGCATCGGCTTCCTGTTCCTCGCCGTCTTCGCCGCCACGTTCTACTTCATGAACATCAAGCGCAACGTCCCGCGCTGGTTCCTGACGACGGCGCTGTGGCTCATCCCCCTGCCGTGGATCGCGGCTGAGCTGGGCTGGATCGTCGCCGAAATCGGCCGTCAGCCGTGGATCATCGACGGCGTTCTGCCCACGCATCTGGGCGTCTCCAGCCTGACCGTCGACAAGGTCATCACCACCATGGTCGGCTTCACCCTGATCTACGGCGTGCTGCTGGTGATCGAGATGTCGCTGATGGTCCGCGCCATCTCCAAAGGGCCGGGCGGCGGACCGATCATAAATCTCGGCGCACAAGGCGGGGCAGGGTCCGCGCCCGCCGCGACCTCAACGCCCGCGTTTGACGAGTAGGAGGACAGGACATGGACATCCCCCTCGATTTCATGACGCTGAAAGTGCTCTGGTGGGGCCTGCTCGGCGTACTTCTGATCGGCTTCGCGCTCACCGACGGCTACGACCTTGGCGTCGGCTCGCTTCTGCCCTTCGTCGCGAAGAAAGATGAAGAGCGCCGGCTGGTCATCAACTCGATCGGCCCGATGTGGGAAGGCCACCAGGTGTGGTTCATCCTCGGCGGCGGCGCCATCTTCGCGGCCTGGCCGCTGGTCTACGCCGTCAGCTTCTCGGGCTTCTACATCGCCATGTTCCTGGTTCTGGCGGCGCTGATCCTGAGGCCCGTGGGATTCAAATACCGCTCCAAGCGCGAAAGCGCCGCGTGGCGGTCGGGCTGGGACTGGGCGCTGTTCGTCGGCGGCTTCGTTCCGGCGCTGATCTTCGGCGTCGCGGTCGGCAACGCCATCCAGGGCGTGCCTTTCACCCTCGATGACACCCTGCGCATGACCTATCAGGGCGGGCTGATCGACGGCCTCTTGGGCCTGCTCAACCCGTTCGCCTTGCTCGCCGGTCTCGTCTCGGTGGCCATGCTCGTCACCCATGGCGCCGCCTGGCTCACCATCAAGGTCGAGAAGGGCGTGGTGCGCGACCGCGCGGCCGCCTTCGGCTCGATCGCCGCTCTCGCCACCCTCGCGCTCTACCTCGTCGCGGGCATTTGGCTGTTCCTCGGCATCGACGGCTATCGCATCACCTCGCAGGTCGATCCGAACATGCTGCCCAACCCGCTGCGCAAGGAAGTCGTGGTCGAACACGGCGCGTGGATGGCCAACTATGCGCGCTATCCGTGGATGATCGTCGCGCCCGTTCTCGGGCTCGCCGGCGCCGTCATCGCCTTCCTCGGTCTGCGCTCCAAGACCGCGCTTGCAATGGTCGGCTCCTCGCTCTCCATCGTCGGCGTCATCCTCAGCGTCGGCGCCAGCATGTTCCCCTTCATTCTGCCCAGCTCGCTCGACCCGCAATCCAGCCTGACGGTCTGGGACAGCTCGTCGAGCCACTTCACGCTCTTCTTCATGCTGGCGATGGCGGTGATCTTCGTGCCGATCGTGCTGTTCTACACCGCTTGGGTCTACAAGGTCCTCTGGGGCCGCGTGACCACCGAGGAAGCGACCGGCGCGGACGGCGGGCACGCCTACTAGATCGGGCCTACTGGATCAGGAAAGGGTCCCCACGTGTGGTATTTTGCTTGGATACTCGGCATCGGTCTGGCGCTGACCTTCGGCATTCTCAACGCGCTCTGGAACGAATTCTCCGACGAGGCGCTGGCCTGCCAGGACATCGATTGCGAGGTCGAGGACTAGCCGCGCCCGCGCGACGCTAGGCCGGTGCGCCCAGCCGTCCCAGCAGGGTCTGCTTGTTGCGCACCAGATCCTCCAGCGTCAGGGCGTCCAGCTCCGCCAGAAACGCCTTCAGCGCGCCCCGGAACGTCGTGCTCAGCGTGCACGCGCCGATCAGCGGGCAGGTGTTGGTGTCGGCGTTGAAGCACTCGACGATATCGAGATCGCTCTCGGTCTGCCGGAACACCTCGCCGATCACGATGTTTCGCGCCGGACGCTTC
Organism: Hyphomonadaceae bacterium; assembly: GCA_041398225.1. GTDB lineage: Bacteria > Pseudomonadota > Alphaproteobacteria > Caulobacterales > Hyphomonadaceae > JAWKVD01. Next base: position 22,629 of record JAWKVD010000006.1, read on the forward strand.
AGGCGGATGCCGCCGCTGCGGCCGCGCACATTCTCCAGATAGCCGAGCTGGCCCAGGTGGCGCGCCGTCTTCAGCAGATGCGCCCGCGAAATCCCGTACGCTTCGGCGATGTCCTGAATGCGCACCAGTTGTCCGGCGTGCAGGGCGCAATACATCAGCACACGCATGGCGTAGTTGGTGTAGGCCGTGACCCGCATGGAGAGCGTATCCCTTTCCCTTTATCGGCGGTGTATCCGCCTTCTGTGTGCGGAACAGATTAAACTGGACCGTCAAATGACACAATTACCGCGCCCGCGACCTCCCAGCGCGCCGGGCGCCGCCCGGCGGCGGCGAACCGAGAGCGCGCCGGATACGGCCAATTGACGAATGCGCGGCGAAACGACAGGCAGAAGCGCAAACCGCCGCACCGGCGCCGAAAGCGAATATGACCGACCAGACGTACAGATTTTCAGTCGCCCCGATGATGGATTGGACGGCTAGTTGAATCTTTTCAATCAGCTAGGGCGGCGCGGTCACAGCGCGGTCACAAAGAAGAATCGATGAAATTGCAGTCGCGAAAATTCGCCGTGGCGCCCCTCATGGATTGCACGGAGAGCTGAGGCTTTTCGCGGGGTTGCAAGTGCGCGGTCACAACACTGTCTCAAAATGACGAGTTTCCCCGAGATGGCATAGCATTCCGCCACTCGAAGGAGGCTCCCATGAGAGGACTTGGCGCATTCCAAATGGCGCAGATGAAGCACAAGGACGCGCGCGTGCTTCAGTTCTATAGGCACCTACGATCCGCAATTGATGTCCTGGAGCTGATCGCCTTGGACCCATATCAACCGCCGGAGAAACCGACGCCAGAGCCGGTCGCCATGCCAGCGCCGCCGCCGCCAGCCATTCCCCAAGAGAAGTTGACGTTCAGCGTGAAGGAAGCATCCGCCGCGCTCAGTCTCAGCAAGACTACCATCTGGAAGGCGATTGCAGACGGCGTGCTGCCCGCCCAGAAGTTCGGCAACCGAACGCTCATTCCCGCAGACGGGTTGCGTGCCTGGCTCGCCTCAATGCCGAGCGCGCGAAAGCGAAGACCGGGTCGCCGCTAGGCGTCGGGGTAGGTGCCGTGACGTGTTCTGCCTTGACGAATTATCGGGTCGCACCCACACTTTCACGGTGCATGTGAGCAAAAGCAGCGCCTGGCACCTCGAACCAGCTGCCGACAAGAACCCAGCGCCGGCATGGTGCCGGTAAGGCTGACGAAATCCACGGAAACAGACGGAGGCCGTGCCATGCACGACACCAACATGTTTCTGCGGATGCCAGCATCGGGTTCGGCTGCTGAGCAACCGCAGAATGACGAGCTGCTCCATCGCTTTGATGAGGAGCGTGAGGTCACTTTCAAGGAAGAAGTCTATCTTGTTCGCGACAATGGCGCTGTATGGCGGCGCTCACGCGTTGGCGCACGTCGCCGGAAGCTCGACGAGGTTTGGACGTTCGGCGTGCTCAACCGGAGCAGTGGTTATCTCGTGATCAGCGATCATGTGGTGCACCGCGTCGTCGCTGCTGCCTTCCATGGCGATCCGCCCTCAACAGGCCATGTCGTCGATCACATCGATACGAACCGGCACAACAATCGCGCGGAGAACCTGCGCTGGGTGACGCGCCTCGAAAATATCCTGCTTAATCCAATCACGCGGGCGCGCATTGAGTTCACCTATGGATCGCTCGAAGCCTTCTTCGAAAATCCCGGCGTGCATGCTGTCGGCAATTGGGACTGGATGCGGACTGTCACCAAGGAGGAAGCGGCGCAGAGCCTCGCGCGCTTGCGGAAATGGGCTGAGGAGGGAAGAGCGCCGACAGGCGGAGCGCTTGGGGATTGGGTTTTTGCGCCGCGCAAGGCTGAGCCGAAGTCTTTTGAAACCAAACTGCGTCCGCCCAGCGCGACCGGAGCCGCTGGCGGGCGCTTGGATAGCGCTCAACAGAGCAGGGACGAGGTGCAGCCGACCGACACGCCGTCGCTGACGCCAGGCGCCATCCAACGCAATTGGAGGACCCCGACTGAATTCCCGCAATGTCCTGAGAGGGTCAGTGAAACCGCCTTGGATGATTATCTTGAGCGTCTCGTTGTTGGAACCGTGTTTGCCCGTAACCGATACGGCGAGAGCACCGTTGTGGAGGCCGGCAGGACACCAGATTTTCTTTCGGTCGTCTGCAACTCGACGAACGGCGTCAAGGATTGGAGCGTGGCGAGAATATTCTCCGAGGGTGATGCGATTTGCCATCAGTCCGGCGGCACGTTCTTCACCAAGGAAGGGGCTATGAAAGCTCACCTCCGCGCACTCGGTGTGGAGTTTGACGAGGCGCTTTTTGAGTCCATCGATGATTACACCTGAGTGTCGCGAACAGGCGGCCGTTTCAACTCAAGCGTCAGTTCGTAACCGCTGATATTCTTGTTCGGAAAGTCCTCGCGCATCAGCGCTACACTTGTCGCGCCGATGGTCGTGAATGGCGCGCCGGCGTCGAGGAGTTTGCTGGCATTACTCCGCTCATCAGGACTGAGGGCGCGCTCGATAAGGCGTTGGCCGGCCGCCTTGAATTTCACAAGCGCCGCGTCACGATTAGTCGCGCAGGTGCTTGTCTTTGATCCAAATGGAAAGCGGCACGAACGCGATCTCATAGCGAACGTAGAGATACATCACGTACAGAAAGGGGATTAGCGCCAGTGATAGCAGCGGCACGGTGTAAAAATCGCGAAGAGTGGCGAGCGTTGCGAACGAGGCCCAGTTCGTGACGATCATCCAGACGCCACGCCCAATCACGAATGCGCCGAAAAGGCCAAGAACCCAGTTCAGAAGAGTAACGGTAGGCGCGTGCCGAGCTTCTCTCTCACCGACCGCGAGCATGCCGCCAATCAACGCCAGAAAGGGCACCAAAAGCAGCTCGCCCCAGAGCGGGAATGTGTAGGTGTTGGTGACAAGCTCGACAATGACCGCTGCGCCAAGAGAGTCCTTTGCCCAGCCGCGCAGGAGCTTTGGATGTTCCTCCTTCGAGATCATGCGGCCGATCATCCCTGGGGCCGTAAACACCATCCAGAGCAGTGTTGTTTTTAGCTGCGGCCAGTCCCAGAGACCCACATGGCTCAAGAAGAAAATGCTGAACACGACGTATGTGGCGAAGAGTGAAAAGGCGCTGATTAGCTGTGGTGCAATCGCCGCCTTCGCGACACCCAAGAGCGCGCGTCCCGCCACGATGCTTGCAAAGGCGAAGAAGATGACGAGCCAGATCCCGATGGCGAGTTCGCGGGTGTTGAGAATATCGAGCATGGCCTGCAGTCTATAGAGACCGGTCATTCATCATGACGCAGCCTCGCCAACCCCCGCTCCTACGCCTTCGAAGGCATAAGGGTTCAGAAACTGACGTCCTCTGAAGAGCGCTCGATCAACGACGGTCAGGCTCGCTTCGTCACAGACCGCTTCAAATTCGCGGCGGATGATGGCGATCTGCGACCGCATGATGGCGAGTGCCTCGGAAGCGGTCAGCAAGAAAGTCTCTGCCGCTGCAAGACAGGTTGCTAGCTGGCTTTGATGCGCGGTGCCGTGGATGAGCATGGCCTGACTCGCCACATTGCCGGTGCGCGCTTGCGGGCAGATGTCATAGGCTGGCGTGAGGCTGAGCTGTTTGCCATCCCAGAAGGCCGCGTGGTTGCGGGCGTGATCGTCGGTGTTGCCGCACAGAATATTGAACACGAGGCGGCCGAACAGTTCGCGGAGCGTCTCGCGCGGCGCGTCAAAGCGATGGCGAACGATCTCGGCTAAGGCTTCATAGCTGGCGTGCCGCGCCATCATCTCATCGAGTTCGAGCAAGGTGAGCGCTGACAGCATCGCGCGTCGGCGCCAACCGGCGTCGGTATGTTCGCGGTCAAACCGTTCGATCAGCAGGACATCTTTGCCAAGCGCGCTTTCTAGGCGCACGGGTGCGACGCGAAGGTCGCAAGCCGCTGCAAGGCGCATCGCGATGAATTCTGCCTTCACGACGCTGTAGAGGTCATTCGAGGCCGAGAACTTGGCGATGTACTTGGTATCGCCATCCTCGATCATGGCTTTGGGGCGCGCGCCACCGAGCGAGGATCCATGGCGCAGTGCGAGGTCGAGCTCAGGCGAGAGCGGCATGCCGCGCTCGACAAGCTCCGCCGCCGCAAGCAGCGTCGCAAGCGGCGCGCTTTGTCCAACGCGCGGAACGTACGCGGTCGCCGAGGCCTGGAAATCGAGCGCGCCGATACGGTCAGAGCCTGACTCCAAGAGGTAGGTCAGCTCATCAAGCTCAACCGCGCCCGCAGCCTCTCCCTTGAGCCCCATCGTGCGGTTGATGATCACACGCCGGCCCCAAGCATCCGGTGAGGCGTCGCGCAGGCAGCCAGGCATGGAGAGACCGGTTAGGGGTGTGAGTTCGCCTGCGCGCAAGGGCAACTCGCGGTCAAACAGCGAGATCGCTTCACCCCGATCGAGGTACGAACGCCCGTAGTTGAACACCAGCGTGTCGCCGGGGCCTTTTGCGAGACGGCCAGCCACCACCGGCTCTGTCGCGCCCGGCAACCAGACCCAAACAAAGGCCTCTTTAGGGGATTCCTTTGGGGCTTGCCCCTTTGGGCTAGAAATCATCGTTCACCGCCGTGCCGCGTCGCCGCACCGCTTTAGGAAGAAGACTTAGCTTCTCGTCTTGCCGTGCACGCTCGGCGGCAAGCCGTGAGGGCTCAGCCGTGAAGAGGGGGACCCCGACAACCGTCGCGGCCTCAAAGGCCACGCCGAGGCCCACGCGCGGGTCGCCAAGTTCGATGCGCTGCATGAGGTCGCGCGATACCCCCACGCGCTCGGCCAGCGCTTGCACGCTCAGCTGGCGCTCGATACGCGCGGCGCGGATCAATTGCCCAAGCAGCGTCACTGCTTCACGCGTTTGGCGTGCGTAGGCGCGCGCCGTGCGGCGCGTTGCGGGGGGAGGGGTGGGGGCGGTCTTTCGAGCCATCTGACAAGCATGCCAGAGAAAGCGCCAAAAGTCAAGGAAACGACTTACAGGTAAGTCATTGAAGCCTTTGTGACCGATATGAACGTCATTTTGATGCGGATCGCCGCCGCTCATCGTTTAACAATCTCGGTCTCGATACCGAGGGTATCGAAAAGGGTCTTTGGCCAAACCGCGCCCAATCATTGAGCTTTGCAGGAGAAAGCCATACAGAATGTATGCTCTTCTCCCGCTTTGGCTCAGTCCACGTCCGGCCCAGCAGCACGATGCGGTTATCGAGCGGGAGCGCATCCAGCACACGACGTGAGGCCTGCGCCGGTCTCGTGCGGGATAGGGCGGCTGTTTTCGATGCGCTGCCAGCTGGCCGCGCCGTTCTTCCGGCGCTTGACGGTGTAGGCGATGAGGACGGGGTCGGTGGCCATGGGCCAAGTGTGCCGGAGATGGGCGGATTCGCCAGCCAGTGAATTGGCAGAGCACTGATGAAAAAGCCGAAGAAGAGCATGCACTCTTCTCCGGTTCTGTTTCACTCCACGTGCGGCGCTAACAGCTAGCGATCACCGTGGCTTCAATCGCGTGTATCGGCTTCTATGCGGGCGCAGGGCCTGCTGCCAGTTTCTTTTTGCGATTCTTGATGGCGCGCGCTCGACGGTTGCTCGGTCTTCTTCTGGCAGTCTCTCGTCAGACTGAGCCATACGGACTACCGCAATGCTGGCGGCGATGGCGGGAGCAAACGCCATCGGTGCTGTGACGCCGAGTTTCAAAGGTGATGTGGCCAGAACGCCGGCAGCAAGCGCGGTGCTGCCAAGCGCATATTTACCGCGCTCATCCATCAGCTGTTCGTGCGCTGCGTCGAGTTCTGTGCCGGTTAGGCCTTCACGCTCGACAATCTTCTCAAGAGACGTGAATTGGCGCGCAATTCGGCGTAGTGGGTTCGTACTTCTCTTCTTGGACATTCTGCCCCCCCTTCATTGGGCGCCGCGTTCTGCGGCACATGGGAGCAAGAATACGATGCGACCTCGAAACTAAAGTTTAATTGGATGCGCAATTTTCTTGCGTATTTAGGCGCGAAATGCGGGTTTAGCGAAGGGTCGTAGGTTTGCAGCCCTGCGTGTGCGCGCCGCTGTTCAAAATTCTTCATCATCAGCGATAAGACGGCCTTCATCGCGTGGGTGACTGGTGTGTGAGGCATTGCGTGCTGCAGTAAGCCGAATGACCCTTGCCGCACGTCCGTGCTCTGGCATTCTCGGCTGTGGTTTCAAAGAGCAGCTTTTCTACGCCCGCGACGCGTCCTGACCCTCATCCGATCAAAGATTTCTTCATCGGCGAGCTGATCGACTACGCGCCGAAAGATCACCCTGACATGATGGAGCGTCCGTTCTTCGCGATCGCGAAGCGGAAACGCTTGCGCCCCATCGTGTACGAGAATGCCGATGGCTCGGTCTGGATCAAAGTCACCGGCCACCCCGAGCACGGCATGGCGACCATCTGGGACGCCGACATTCTCATCTATTGCATCTCGAAGGTCGTCGCGGCGCGTGATGCTGGTGACAACGATTTCGGCGCAAGCATCTTCGTGACGCCCTACGAGCTGCTGAAGGGCATCGCGCGCGAGACCGGCGGCAAGAATTACAATGAGCTGATGGCAGCCATTAAGCGCCTCAAGACCACGACTATCGAGACCAACATCCGGGGCGGCAAGAACCGCATCGCCATCTTCAACTGGCTTGCGGAGGTCGAGGGGGAGGGCCGTATGGTCGAGAACCCCGAGCAATTAAAGACGCTGGAGCTGCGTCTCTCGAACTGGCTCTTCAAAGGTATCATGTCAGGGAAGGGCGTCCTTACGCTCGACCGTGAATGGTTTCTGCTGAAGGGCGGCCTTGAGCGTGTGATCTATCGCATCGCCCGGAAGCATGCCGGCGAGCAGCCACAAGGATGGACGTGCCGCGTCGAGCTTCTGCACCAGAAAACCGGCAGCGAGGAACCCATCCGCAATTTCGCTGTCCGCCTTCGTCGTCTTGTTCAGCGGAATAACTTGCCGCGCTACGTCATGAGCCTCACGAAGACTGCTGACGGCTCCGAGGCCGTGCATTTCATCGGGCGCGCATTCGTCAAAGCGGTGGAGGCACCATCTTTGCCTGCGACACTCGGTGGGCAGTTGGCGCAAGCACGGGATCTGGCGCGCACCGCATGGATCGACAGTGGCCGCAATCCGCGCGGCTTCGAGGCGACCTGGTCGCGCTGGCTTTCTGACGGCCGTGAGCCCGATGAATTCATCCGGGTGCACCAACAAGCTGAGAGCATGGCGCGCTAGCGAGCGTCGATGTCTGGGCTAGGCGCAGGACCTATCGGGTATCGGATGCAGCATGCGCGCGGTCCATGCAGAAATATGCGAATGCAGAAACAGTTTGGCGTGGTCGCGCGGGCAATGAGCAATCACAGGCACTTAGGTGCGCTCACTATCGGTGTATCGGATGCAGGGTGCCTGATTTAGGATTTTATGCGCCCATAAAAGCAGAAAGCCGATGGCCTCGCGCCTTACTCATCATGCATTTTCAGCGGCTTAGAGTGCGAGCCTATCGGTGTATCGAATGCAGGGAAGGCATGCAGGGGTCGGTTAAGCGCCGCCCCAGTCATGACGATGCGTCCTGACCGCGTTCGGCGGTGAGCAACATCAATAGCTTAGAGCATTAGATGTCGGTGTATCAGATGCAGATTATCGGACTTCGAATGCAGCAGTGCGCAGCGCCGAGAAGGGGCAATCATCGGTGTATCGGGTGCAGCCGGACTCGGTGGATAGAATGCAGGACAATCGGTGTATTGAATGCCTAGGGTCGGTGTATCGAATGCAGGGCCATACGCTAAGTGTTTGATGCGGCGCCGAGAATGGCGCTCCGCACGCGGCTTAACGCCTTAACTTCTTCTATTAACATATTCTCTTTAACGGCAGTCTCTGCAGCTCAGAGCTAAAGAGCAAACATTGAAACGAGGGGGCTCATTGCCGCCCCCTCGAAGACCCCCGCTAGGATGCTTCCGCAAGGATATTGGCTGTGATCGGCGGGCTCCGTGCGCTGGTAAGGATGTGTTGCCATGAATCCCGCGCAGCATGTCGGGAATGGAAAGGGTGCGCTTTCGAATTCGGCAAGCGTGGAAAGTTTCGCGCGCGGGTATGTCACCGGCTTGACGACCAGCAGTCAACGCGGTCGATTGCGTCTGTGGAACGCAGGAAGCACCTCATAACCCCAGCCGGCTCGGGGCAGCCCGGCGGGGGAACGCGAGCGTCAGGCGGTTTGTCCATTGAGCACATCTTGCCCGCTGATGCCGGTGCTTGGCGGTTCGATCTCGATGTGCGCGGTGATCTTCAACTCGGGAACGTCAGACTGATCATGCGCGCGCGATCTCAGGATAACGAGGGCAGTTGAACCAGTCGGCCAGCGATATGAGCTCGATTGTCGAGACCATTCAAACCATCACGGGGCAAATTCATCTGCTGGCGTTGAACGCAACGATCGAGTCCGCTCGCGCAGGCGAGGCCGGGAAGGGTTTCGCGGTGGTCGCTAGCGAGGTCAAGAACCTCGCCGGACAAGTCAAGAACGCTAGCACGACAATCAGCACGAACATTGAGGGCATGCAATCCGTTGCAGGCGACGTGGCGCATGCGTTGCGTGGTATCGCGCAGGCTATGCAGGATGTGCAGGGGAGCGTGAGCGGGGTTGCGGCCGCCATCGAGGAGCAATCGGCGGTCAGCAATGAGATTTCCCGCAACATGCAGGAAGCAACAGTCGCGGTGAGCGCGACTGACGGCAGCATCAACGCCATAGCGAGCGCACTCGAAAGCGTGAGCGTTTCAGCTGAACACGTTCAACGCGACATGGAAGCACTCGTTCGCTGACGCGCGCTCTCGATTCCTGACGTTGTGGGGTTTTGAGCGCCACGCGAACCCGCTAGGATGGCTACGCAGCAGTGGAGCACGCCATGTCGACCAACGAAGCCATCGTTCGCGCCTTCATCGCCGCCTGGTCACGGCTCGACGTCGAGGAGCTTCTAACGTTCTTCGCGCCGGACGGTGTCTATCACAATATGCCGGTCGCGCCCGTCAAAGGGCATGAACAACTGCGCCCTTTCATCAAGGCCTTCCTCAAAGGCTGGACAGAGACGACCTGGGATATTCACGCTGTTCTCGCCGCCGGCGACCTCGTCATGGTCGAGCGGCTCGATCGCACGCTGGTGGGGGACAAGACTGTCGCCCTGCCTTGCTGCGGCGTGTTCGAGATGGCGGACGGCAAGATCAAGGTCTGGCGTGATTATTTCGACATGGCCACCTATACCAAGGCGCTGACCTAAAGTCTCACACGGGGCCGTGTTCGCGACGCCGCCAAGCTTCACGCGTCATCTCCCAATAGCGCGAGAGGCGCACTGAACCGTCAGGGCGCACACCGTCTCGCTCGCCCATCGCGACGAATCCGGCAGCCTCGATGACGCGCGCCGAGCGCACATTGTCGAGCGCGGCGGTGACGCAGATGAGGCGCACGCCCAGACTCTCGAACATGAAGTTGAAGCTCCGCGCCGCGCCCGCTTTCCCAAGGCCGTCGTTCTGATGATCGGCGCGGTGCGCGCCCGCGATCTCCGCCGCCGACAGGTCCGGCCAGACGGTAAAACGCGAATAGAGCCAGGGCGTGCCGCCCGCATCGAGGCAAACGACGAGCAGCGCTTCGCCCTTCTCGCGGAGACGCGCGGCCTCGTCCACCCAGGCCGACAGGTTCGCGCGCGTGAGCGGGCGCGGAAGGTCATAGATGGGATCGGAGACCGCCGGGTCTTCCAGCAGTGCAACCAATCCATCGACATGCGCATCGCCTGCGACGACGAAATTGTCGCCGAGCAGCGCAAGGTCCGCGCGCCGCACGGCGGCGCGGATGGCTTCCGCTTCGGCGGGCGTTGTGTTGAGGACAGTCTTCGGTGGTGCGCTCATGGGGCGGACTTTGGCCTGTCCAACGCGCGGCGGCAACTGAGCCCGAGTGGGGCTACGAGCAGCCGTCCGGCGTACAGACAGCATCCTCGGCACGGGCGGGCATTGCCGGTCGCTCGCCGAGCAGCGCCATGATCTCAGCGCCAAGCTGCAGATCGGCCAGGTGTCCGAAAGCCTGGCGGCGCAAACGTCCCTCACGGTCGATGAGCAGCGTCGTCGGCGTGCCCTGCATGGCATAGGCCCGCATGGTGTGCGGCACGCCATCGCCATCCGGCGCGTCAACGCCGACCGGAAACCGGATGCGGTACTCATGGAGAAAGGCTGCGAGCGATCTCGGGGTCATAGCGTCGTGATGCTCGAACACAGTGTGCAGCCCGACGACCGTGACATCCTCCGGGCGGAAGGTCTCGGCGACGCGCTGCGCCTGTGGCAAGCCTTGACTGACGCAACCGGGGCAAAGCATCTGGAAGGCGCAAACCATCACGACGCGTCCCCGCAGCTCCGCGAGCGACAAGGGCGACGGGCTGTTGAACCATTCTGTCGTGCGCCAGGCTGGCGCGGCTCGGAGTGGGGGCATGGTTTCTCCTGATCAGTTGCAAGATTATCGGCGCCCGGCCTCTGCCCGGACGCCGATTGGTGTTTGTGCGTGCGTTGGCTCAGCTGCCTTTCACATCGGCCATCGAGGCGCCGAAATTGATATGAAAAGGCGCGCCATTGATGACGAAGGCCGGCACGGAGACCACGCCCGCGCGCTCGGCTTCCGCGATCCGGTCCGGCGCGCTCGCGAAATTGACGACCTCAACGTCGTATTTCGCGGGATCGAGCGCGGCGGCCAGTTGCTGCTCCGCGGTTACACAGACCGTGCAGCCCGCGTGGTAGAAGGTGGCTTTTGTCTTCATGTGAATAGTACTCCTATGTAATAAACGCGTAGAGGCGACGCGCGCGCCTTTCGGATGACCCGAATACTTATCGTCTCATGCGGCCTCGTGTTCGGCGCAATCCACGCGCAGATCCGCCTCGCCGATCGCGGCGTTGATGAAGCGGCAATGGTGCGCGCGTGCGCGGCCCGGATGGGCGTTGGGCGCGAAATAGCGGCAGCTGTGACACATACGTTGTGGCGCGATCGCGCCCTGGCGCTGTAAATTCTCGATCGCACGCATGACGATGCCGAGCAGCGCCGACTGATCGGATGCCGGAAGCGCCTCGACTACCGCGCCGAAGCTCAGTGGCCAGCGTTTGGCGAGCGCGCGCCCGGCGCGCGTCACGCGCAGCAATAGCGCCCGCGCGTCATCGGGGTCTGCATGCTTTTGCACGAAATCTTTGCGCACGAGCGCTGCGACCGCATCGCTCGCCGTGGGCTGGGAAATCTGAAGCTGGGCGGCAAGCGCCGTGAGGCGCAGGCCATCGGGCCTTTGCAGCAGCAGGCGCAGGATGTCACCCTGGGTCGGGGTCAAGCCTTCAAGCTCGCCTGTACGCCAATCATCCTGGCGCGCCAGCGCGGCGAGGCGGGCGAGGCCGAACGATACTTGCTCTTTCAACATATAGGAGACCTAAGCAAAAAGCGTCGCCCTCGTCAAGGGGGCTTCGCGGGCTGTCTGGTGCTAGTGTGGAATGACCGTTTCCGTTAAGCGCCGGGCCGCTTCGTCCCAATTGAGAAGGTGATCGACATAGGCTTCGAGGAAGGCGCCGCGACCATTGCGATAGTCGATGTAATAGGCATGCTCCCAAACGTCACAGCCGATGAGCGCGCGTTCATCTCTGATGAGCGGATTGTCGGCATTGCCGGTCGTCCTGATCGCAAGCGCGCCGTCCTTCTCCGTCAGCCACACCCAGCCGCTGCCGAACTGGTTGAGCCCGGCGAGAACAAACTGTTCCTTGAACGTGGCGACGCTGCCGAAACTCTTGCGCAATAAGTGGTCCAGCGCCGGCGGTACGGCCGTGTCATCCGAGGGTGGACGCATGCCATGCCAGAACTGCCAATGGTTCCAGTGCTGCGCGGCGTTGTTGTAGATGGCGCGCCCTTGCGGCGCGGCATGCGCCTCGATCACCAGCTGCTCAAGCGGAAGACTTGCCCAATCGTGCCCAGCCAGAAGCGCGTTCAGCTTCGTGACATAGGCGGCATGGTGTTTGCCGTGATGATAGGCGAAGGATTCAGCTGTGAGATAGGGCTGGAGCGCGTCAGCGGCGTAGGGGAGATCAGGCAGGAGATGGGTCATGGACAGGGACTCCGGGCAGGCGAACGGCGCAGGCCAAGAAACGCCAGCGCGGCGAGGAGGACGGCCTTGAGCGCCTCAAGCGCCGCATACAGCGTGTGATGGGAAGAGGAGGGCGGCTGGTTGCCGGCGACGATCGCATCCACGCGCGCATCTAGCGCCGGCAGCAGCCAAACAGCCTCCGCGAGAACAGCGCTCGCAACGAGCGTAGCCAGTGCGAGCATGGTCGGACGCGTGCGCGCCATCCAGAGGCAGACGCCGAAGAGAATTGCAGCAAAGCCCCATTCCACGCGGGAAAACAGCGCGAAGGTCGCCTGGCCTACCTGAAGCGCGACAGGCAGCGAAAGATCGTGCACGACGAATTTCACGGGCGTCGCCAGAAACGACACGCCAATCAGCATTCCAAACCATATCAAGGCGATGATGGCCGCAGCCACGGCAATTCTCCCTATTCAGGACTAAAATAGTATCTGATATGCTGATTTTGACGAGAGGTGAAATCGCCGCTCGCGCAACCCTATCGAAAGGCGGCTCATGCGGCTCACGCTCCACACCGACTATGCCTTGCGGCTCCTGATGCTGCTCGCGCTTGAGCCGGAGGAGGTGCATACTGCGGAGGACGTGGCGCGGCGCTATGATGTCTCGCGCAATCACCTCAACAAAGTCGTGCAGACCTTGTCCCAGGCGGGGTTCATCGAAAGCCTGCGTGGACGCGGCGGCGGCGTGCGGCTCGCGCGAAAACCCGATGACATCAATCTCGGCCGCGTCGTGCGCGCGACCGAGGACAATTTCCACATCGTGGAGTGTTTTTGCCGCGAAACGAACACCTGCATCGTCGCTCCGGCCTGTGGTCTCCGCGATCCGCTGGAGGAGGCTGTGCGCGCCTTCATGAGCGTGCTCGACCGCTACACGCTGGCCGATCTGATGCGCAATCCCGCCGCCGCCAAGCGCATGAAACGGCTGCTCTCCCCCTAAAACGCGGCAATCTGGGCTCTTGCAGGGCTTAAAAGAGGTATATAAGATACCAATTATGAAACCGCGCCCCATGCCTGGACCTGACTATGTCGCCGATGCGATGGCGCTCGGCGTGGACGAGTGCATGATCGATCGTCTGGTGCGCCATTTCTATGCCTCCGTGCGCCTTGATCCCGTGCTCGGGCCGGTCTTCGAGACGCGCATCGCGGACTGGGAGCCGCATCTGCGGCGCATGTGTGATTTCTGGTCGTCGGTGATGCTGCGCACCGGCCGCTATCACGGCCAGCCCATGCCGATGCACGCCCGCCTGCCGGTCGACGCGGCGCACTTCGACCGCTGGCTCGCGCTGTTCGAGACCGCCGCGCACCATATCTGCGGCGCCGCCGCCGCGCTCTTCATCGATCGCGCGCACCGCATCGCGCAAAGCCTTGAGCTTGGCATCGCGTCGACGCGCGGCCTGATGCTGCGCACCGACGAGCGCTTGCCGCCGCTCGTTGCTCCATCCGCCGAAGGGAGTCGCTCATGACAGTCAACGCCACTACCGACCTTGCCAGCATGCGTCTTGGCGAGATCGCCGTGCAGCTGCCGGGCGCAACCGCCGTGTTCCGCCGCAGCGGCCTCGATTTCTGCTGCGGCGGCGATCAGCGCCTCAACGACGCGGCCGCGCAGCACGGCGTCGTTCTGGACGAGATCGTGAAGGAGCTGCGCGCGCTGGATCAGTCAGCGCCGCAGGAATTCCCGGAGGAGCCGGGACAGCTCATCGATCATATTCTGGCGCGCTATCACGAAACACACCGGCGCGAACTACCCGAACTCATCCGGCTTGCGGAAAAGGTGGAGCGCGTGCATGCGGCGCATCCGGATGTACCGCGCGGGCTCGCCGAGGCGCTCCGCGCCATGGTGCAGGAATTGGAAACGCACATGATGAAGGAAGAGGCGGTGCTCTTCCCGATGATGCGCCTCGGGCCGCATCCTGGCATCGCCCATCCGATCGCGCGCATGCGGCTTGAGCATGACGACCATGGCGAGCGGCTGCGCGCGGTCGAACGGCTCTATCGCAATGGCGCTGTGCCGGACGATGCTTGCGGTAGCTGGCGTGCGCTTGCCGCCGGCGTACGCAAGCTCGCGGACGATCTCATGCAACATATCCATTTGGAGAATAATGTTCTGTTCCCGCAATTCGCGACCGACCTGCCGGCGACGCCCATCTGCCCGGGCATGATGCAGCAGTCGTGACGCGCCTTGAATACGCGGGCGCCGGCTCTATGATAATGCGCATGATCGTCAACGTCGCCCTTGCGCACTTTTTCGCTTCGCGTGCCCCCGCACGCGCCTAGCCCCTAGTTCTGCCATAGCCCCGGCAGCGCTAGGGGCTTCGCGACACACTCTGTTTTCAACCCACAGCACGGCCGGAGCGCGTCAAGCAGGAGCTTGAGGCGTGCGCCGTGTATCGGAGCATTCCATGACCACCACCACATCCCGCCCGCCGATCTATGTTACGATGGAAGAACACGACCGGCTGCTTGACCTCGCTTATGCCGCGCTCGGGCGCGAACCCGGCGCGCAGACTCTGATCGAGGAGCTGAGCCGCGCCCGGATCGGCGCCATGGCCGCAGCGCCGGAAGGCGTCGTGCGCATGAATGACCGCGTAACCTTCACTTATGACGGCTCGGCCTATCGCGCCTTTGCGCTGGTCTATCCGCAAGAGGCCGATATCAGCGCCCAGCGTATCTCCGTCCTTTCCCAGGTCGGCGCCATGCTGCTCGGTCTCAGCCCCGGCCAGAGCATCGCCTGGACCGGCGCCGATGGCCGCGCGCACCAGCTCGATATCGAAACGGTTGAATGGTCCTAATCATTCCGGAACGAGGTAAGCTCGCCGATCACTGGATCGTTGACCGATCTTAAAAGCGGCATCTAATATGCCACATTACGTGCTGCGCTGTCGTGCAGGGTGAAGGGGGGAATATGTTGCGGGAACTTACGAGCGGGCAGCGCCAGGCGGCGCTCACGTTCCTCATTCCGCTAGCCATTCTTGGCCTCTTCGTGGCCGCGCTTGGCCGCGCCGATCCGATCGCCGCGCATGGCTGGCTCGTCCTCGTCGTCGCGTTGCTGAGCATCTTCGCCGTCATCGGCCGCTTCTACGATCCCGAACCCAAGGCCGACCGCTCGGCTGAGTACTACGACGCGCCGGTGAAGGCCGGCATCATTCTCGCCATGATCTGGGCAGTCGTCGGCATGTTCGTCGGCGACTGGGTCGCCTGGCTGCTCGTCAATCCGAACCTCACCTTCACCGAAGAAGCATGGGCGAGCTTCGGGCGCCTGCGCCCCGTGCATACCACGGGCGTGATCTTCGGCTTCGGCGGCAATGCGCTGATCGCCACCTCGTTCTATGTCGTGCAGCGCACCTGCCGCACGCGCCTCGCGGGGCACTTGAGCCCGCTCTTCGTGCTCTGGGGCTACAATCTCTTCTGCCTGCTCGCCGTCACCGGCTATCTCTGGGGCATCAATCAATCGAAGGAATATGCCGAACCCGAATGGTATGCCGATCTCTGGCTCGTCATCGTCTGGGTCGTCTACTTCGTGCTCTATCTGCGCACGCTCGCGCGGCGCAAGGAGCCGCATATCTATGTCGCCAATTGGTATTATCTCGCGTTCATTCTCGTGGTCGCGGTGCTGCATATCGTCAACGGCCTCGCGCTGCCGCTCTCATGGACGCAAGCCAAGAGCTATTCGCTCTTTTCCGGCGTGCAGGATGCGATGACGCAATGGTGGTACGGCCACAACGCCGTCGCCTTCTTCCTGACCGCCGGCTTCCTCGGCATGATGTACTACTACCTGCCCAAGCGCGCCGAGCGGCCGATCTTCTCCTACCGGCTGTCGATCATCTCGTTCTGGGGCATCACCTTCTTTTACATGTGGGCCGGCTCCCACCATCTGCACTACACGGCGCTGCCGCACTGGGTGCAGACACTCGGCATGACCTTCTCGGTGATGCTGCTGGTGCCATCCTGGGCCTCCGCCGGCAATGCGCTCATGACGCTGAACGGCGCCTGGCACCGCGTGCGTGACGACGCGACCCTTCGCTTTATGTTCGTGGCGGCCGTGTTCTACGGGCTCTCGACCTTCGAAGGTTCGTTCATGGCCATCCGCTCGGTCAATGCGCTCTCACACTATACCGACTGGACCGTCGGCCACGTGCATGCCGGCGCGCTCGGCTGGGTCGCGATGATCACGTTCGGGGCGATCTACGCGTCCGTGCCCTGGCTCTGGAAACAGAAGCGCATGTGGTCGCCCACCTTGGTCGAAGTCCACTTCTGGCTCGCGCTTGCGGGAACGCTCATCTACGTCTTCGCGATGTGGAACTCGGGGATCATCCAGGGTCTCATGTGGCGCACCTATAACGAGAGCGGCACGCTTTCCTATTCCTTCGTCGACTCGCTAGAGGCGATGCATCCGTATTACATCGCGCGCGCCGTAGGCGGGCTCTTCTTCCTCCTCGGCGCCCTGGTCGCTTGCTACAATATCTGGAAGACGATCCGCGCGGCGCACGCGGAGACCGCGCTCGAAGGCGATCACCCCGAACCCGCCGCGTCTCCGGCGCTCGAAGCGGGGAGGTGAGCCATGTTCGGATTACACTATAAACTGGAGAGGAAGGCCATCGCCCTGGTGCTCGCCATCATCGGCGTCTCCAGTATCGGCGGTCTTGTCGAGATCGCGCCGCTCTTCACCATCGACCAGACCGTCGAAGAGGCGCCCGATATGCGCGTGCTGACGCCGCTCGAACTCGCGGGGCGCAACATCTACATCCGTGAAGGCTGCAATGCCTGTCACTCGCAGATGATCCGCACCTTGCGCGACGAGGTCGAACGCTACGGGCCTTACTCGCGCGCGGCGGAGTCGCAGTATGACCACCCGATGCTCTGGGGCTCGAAACGCACCGGCCCCGACCTCGCGCGCGTCGGCGGGAAATATTCCGACGCCTGGCATACCGCGCATCTCAACAATCCGCGCGATCTCGTCCCGCAATCCGTGATGCCGGCCTATAGCTGGCTCTCCCGAACCGGACTTCGCATCGATGACCTCCAGCTCCATCTGCGCCGTCTGCGCGCGCTTGGCGTGCCCTACAGCGAGGCGATGATCGCGAACGCCCCCGCCGACGCGGCGGGGCAGGCGACGCCCAACACCGACCGCAGCTGGGGCGTGGCCGAGCGCTACGGCGAGGCGACCAATATCCGCGATTTCGACGGCCAACCCGGCGCGCCGACCGAGATGGACGCGCTCGTCGCGTATCTGCAGATGCTCGGACGCCAGACCGATATTGCGCGGACGGCGCAGGCGGAGGAGGGCCAATGAGTGTTGCACACGAGACGCTCCTCCATATCTCGAAGACCTTCGGGCTCTTCTATCTCATCGCGCTCTCGATCGGCGTCGTGATCTACGCCTATTGGCCGCGCAACAAGCCGCGCTTCGATGAAGCGGCGCGCGCGATCCTGACCGACGAGGATCGCCCATGTCCGTAGACGAACGCGATCCGCACAGCGGCTACAAGACCACGGGCCACGAATGGAACGGCATCAAGGAACTCAACACGCCGGTGCCGCGCCCGGTCTATTTCTTCCTGATCGTGACCTTCCTGTTCTCGGTGGTCTATTGGGTGCTCATGCCGGCCTGGCCGACCGGGCTTTCCTACACAAAGGGCCTGCTTGGCCTCGACCAGCGCGCGAGCGTCGCGCGCGATCTTGCGTCGGCCAACGCCGCACGCGCCCCTTGGGTGCGTGCGCTAGAAACAACGCCGGTGGATCAGGCCCTGCAGGACCACGCCCTCATGGCGCGCGTGCGCGATACGGCGCCCGTTCTCTTCGCCGATAATTGTGCGGCCTGCCACGGCCAGAAGGGGACAGGCGCTGTCGGCTATCCCAATTTGCGTGATGCGACCTGGCTTTGGGGCGGGTCGCCCGACGCCATCGAAGCGACCTTGCGCGCGGGCGTGAACTCCGGCCATCCGGACGCGCGCGTCTCGCAGATGCCAGCCTTCGGTCGCGATCAGATGCTGCCGCAGGAGGATATCCGCGCGGTCGTCGCCTATGTGCGTTCGCTCTCCGCAACGGGAACCGCGAGGCCGGCGCCGCCCGCGCGCGGCGCCGAGGTGTTCGCCGCCAATTGCGCCTCCTGTCACGGCGCGCGCGGCGAAGGCAATCAAGCTCTCGGCGCCCCGAACCTTGCGGACCAGGACTGGATTTATGGCGCGGACGCCATCCAGGAATCCGTGTGGGACGGCCGCCAGGGACAGATGCCCGCCTGGGACGAACGGCTGAGTGTCGCCGAGCGGCGCCTCATCCTCCTCTATCTCCTTGATCGCGAGAGGAGCGGCCCATGAGCGCAGCCGTAACCGATCGCCGGAAGCTGGCGCTCTGGCTCGCCGTCGCGGCGCTGCTGCTGCTGCTCGCTGGCGCGAATGCGCATCTGGTCTACGTGGCGATGACCACCCAGCCCGATTGCGTCGCGCACACGCGCGCCGGGCCAGAGGCGGCGGCGAAATCCGCCTGCCGAACCGAATAGGAGGCGCCCATGTCCTTGCCCGCCGTCGAACCGCGCCATCCGCCCGCTTACGACTTTCGTCGTCACTTGCCGGCATCCGCCGCCTTCGGTTGGCTCGCTGCGGGCTGGCGCGACTTCTGGGTCAATCCGCTCGCGAGCCTGCTCTACGGGTTACTCGTCGCCGCTCTGTCCTCCGGTGTCGTCTGGGGGCTGTTCGCGCTTCGCCTCGACTACATCCTCTTTCCGGCGCTCGCCGGCTTCCTTGTGGTCGGACCTTTGCTCGCGATCGGCCTTTACGAGAAAAGCCGCCGCATCGCCGCAGGCGAGCCGGTGCGGTTCTTCCGCATGCTCTTCGTCGCGCCGCGCTCAGGCTATCAGGTCATCTTCGCGGGCGTGCTTTTGTCGCTCTTGATGCTGCTCTGGATGCGCGCCGCCGTCATCATTTACGCGCTCTTCTTCGGCGTGCGTCCGTTTCCGGGCCTCGATCACATCGCCCAGATGCTGCTGACAACGCCCACCGGCTGGGCGATGCTCGTGGTGGGGGCCGCCGTCGGCGGACTCTTCGCCGCCTTCGCCTTCGCTATCAGCGCGTTCGCGATCCCCATGATGCTGGACACACGCACTGACGCGCTCACCGCCATGGGCACGTCCATGGCGCGCGTCTGGGCCAACCGGCCGGTCATGATCGCCTGGGGCGCCATCGTCTGCGTGCTGACCGCGCTCAGCGTCGCGAGCGGATTCATCGGCCTCGTCATCATCTTCCCGGTGCTCGGCCACGGAGTGTGGCATGCTTACCGCGCACTCGCCGTTTGAGCTGGATGCAGCGGCGCAAGGACGCGCCGCCGCCGAGCTTCACCTCCTGTCACGCGCCGTAGGCGCCGACGAGCGCGAAGCGCACTTCGTCGTGCCGGAGATCCACTGCGCGGGCTGCATCGCGCGTATCGAGCGCGCGCTGAAGCAATTGCCGGACGTGACCGAGGCGCGGGTCAATCTCACGACCAAGCGCGTTCGCCTGCGCTGGCGCGCCCCTGCGTCCCCGCCCGTAATCGAAACCCTGCAGCGTCTCGGGTTCAGCGCGCATGTCCACGATGCGCCGCCCGCAGCGGACGACGCTACGCGCGGCGAACTCGTGCGCGCGCTTGCGGTCGCCGGTTTCGCGGCCATGAACATCATGCTGCTCTCGGTCTCCATCTGGGCCGGGGCGGAGGCGCCAGTGCGCGCGCTGTTTCACTGGATATCGGCGGCCATCGCGCTGCCGGCGATCCTCTATTCGGGCCGCGTGTTCTTCCGCTCCGCCTGGGCGAGCCTGCGCCATGGGCGCACCAACATGGACGTGCCGATCGCGGTCGGCGTCATCACCGCCTTCGGCCTCAGCCTTTATGAAACCATCACGCACGGCCCGCATGCTTATTTCGATGCGACTGTCACGCTGCTGTTCTTTCTGCTCATCGGCCGCACGCTCGATCATCTCATGCGCGAACGGGCCCGCACCGCCGTTGAAGGGCTCCTGCGCCTTGAGGCGCGCAGCGCGACGCACGTTGCGCCGGATGGCGCCCATGCGCCTATCGCGGTGGACGATATCGCCCCTGGCATGACGCTGATGATCGCGCCGGGCGAACGCATCCCGGTCAACGCCGAGATCGTCTCCGGCAATTCCGACGTCGACCTGTCGCTCGTCACCGGCGAGAGCACGCCCGAACCGGCCCAGCCCGGCGGCGTCCTTTGGGCCGGAGCGCTCAATCTGAGCGCCGTGCTGTTGGTGCGCGCAACCGCGACCGCGCGCGCCTCTTTCCTCGCGGACATGGCGCGCATGATGGAGGCGGCGGAAAGCGGCCGTTCGCAGTATCGTCGCATCGCCGACCGCGCGGCGCGTCTCTACGCGCCGGTCGTGCATCTGGCCGCGTTCCTGACCCTCATCGCATGGTGGGCGGCTAGCGGCGATCCGCACAAAGCGATCACCATCGCCATCGCCGTGCTCATCATCACCTGCCCATGCGCCCTGGGGCTGGCGGTGCCCATGGTCCATGTCGCGGCGGCGCGGTGGCTTTTCGCGCAGGGCGTGATGCTCAAGGACGGCGGCGCGCTTGAGCGCCTCGCCGAAACGGACAGCGTCGTGTTCGACAAGACCGGCACGCTCACTCTTGCCGCCCCGCAGGCCAGCATGGTCGCGGGGGCCGATCCCTCGGCGCTCCTTTGCGCGGCTGCGCTCGGCGCGCGATCCCTGCATCCTTACGCCCGCGCCATCGCCCGCCTGACGGAGGGCGCCCCGATGGCCTTCGAGTGCGTGCGCGAAGAGCCCGGCGCCGGCATTGAAGGCATGTTGGAGGGCGCGTGCTATCGCTTGGGGCGTCCTGCCTGGACGCAGATGTCGGCGGATGCGCCGGCCGACGAGGACGCCGTGCTGCTGACGCGCGATGGCGAGATATGCGCGCGCTTTGTCATCACGCATACGCTCCGCCCCGGCGCCGCCGAAGCGGTCGCGGCGCTCAAGGGCGCGGGCTTCCAGATCGAGATCGTCTCCGGGGATCACGCGCGTCCTGTCACGGCCCTGGCTTCCGCGCTCGGCGTACCCCATGCGGCGCGCATAACGCCAGCCGGGAAGGTCGCCCACATCGCGCGCCGCACGGAGGAGGGGCGCAAGGTGCTCATGGTCGGCGACGGTCTCAACGACGCGCCGGCGCTGATGGCGGCACATGCTTCGATCGCCCCGGCAAGCGCAGCCGATGTCGGTCGCAACGCCGCCGATTTCGTATTCCTTCGGCCGAGCCTCATGGCCGTGCCAGAAGCCGTGCTGACCGCGCGCCGCGCGGCGACGCTCGTGCGCCAGAACATGGCGCTCGCGGTGCTCTACAATCTCATCGCCGTGCCCATCGCCATCGCGGGTCAGGTGACGCCGCTCATTGCCGCGATCGCGATGTCGGGGTCTTCGGTGATCGTAGTCGCGAACGCGATGCGGATCGGACGGAGCGCATCGCCATGAGCGACTTCTTTTTTCTTATTCCCATCGCACTGGGGCTCGGCCTCATCGGCCTTGGCGCTTTCCTCTGGGCGCTGAAAGACCGGCAGTACGATGACCTCGACGGGGCCGCCGCCCGCATCCTCATGGACGACGACGCGCCGGATGACGACGGCGTGCGCTGAAGCCTAGTCCGCACCTGCGAGGAGCCTCTAGGCAATCGGGACGGTGCAGGCAAGGCGTCCGACGCCGGTCCCGCGAGTCGCGGGTATCACCGCCATGATCGCGTCGTGCGCGGCGCTGCTAACTTTGTCAAAGAGTGTTGCCGATCTAATCCAGCGTATCGTGCGGGCAGGACATCCTATTGAGCGGCGGGGTGATCGATTGCGGAAATTCGCACATCAATTGTTCTGTTAAATCGGAGAGCGACTTTCGTGGAAGTCGAATGAGTTAGACGGAGCGCTGCATTGGCCTGCGTGCTGCTCAGGCGTTGCAATCGTTGGCGGCAACCGCCGGGGTGATGATTGCCGCCTCTGATGGAAAACGGCGACAACTGCGCACAGCTGCCGCCGTTCATATCCTTGACGGTCATCGGCATCCCTGCCTGTACCGTGAAGCGAACATATCACGCTGTGCGTAAGCGATAAGATGTTTCGCGACTTTTCCACCGACATCGCAACAATCGTTCAATTCGTCTGCAACATCATTTCGTATTTGTCCGCGAGCGCAATTTTCCTCTTGGCGTAACTATTACGAGTGCTATCGCAAATTTCGTTGCCAACAAGACAACAACAAAAACAAGAAAAGAAAGAGAGCAACGATGCAACTTGGTATTTTCACCAAGGATGCGAGCACCGGCATTCTGTCGGGCTCCATCCGTACACTCAGCACCACCGTCGATCACGTCGAGATCGCACCATCCACCAAACGCAGCAAAGAAAGCCCTGACTTCCGCGTCTATGGGCCGACCGGCAGCGATTTCGGAGCCGGATGGAATAAGCTCAGCGCCGAGGGCAAGAAATACATCTCGCTCGTACTGCGTGATCCTCAGTTCAATGATGGCCAGCCGCTCTATCCCATTCTCGTGGAAGGGGAGAACAATGAGTTCGTGATGGCATGGGAGGCGCCCGATCCAACGAAGGCTCCGTCCCGACCCGCAGTCACTCCCGGTCAAGCGGCCGCAGCCGAAAGCCTCGATCAACCCGCACTCGGCGCTGGTAAGCGCAAGAGCGCCTAATCCGCGGAGGGCTCGAAGATGATCATTGGACGTTTCACCGAGAGCGCGGACGGAACCCTTATCGGCCACACCCGCACGCTGTTCTTCCGATCAGACAAGGTCGTCTTCGAGCCAGTCGCAGACGCAGCCTCACCGAGAGCGCCGGCGTACCGCGTGTACACGGGCGATGAGATTGAACTAGGCGCAGCCTGGCGTAAGGCCGGCAAAGCGAACGGCACGGTCTACTTCGACGTGAAGCTCGACGACCCGACTTTCGCCAAGCCGATCTTCTGCCGCCTCGTGCAGCCGAAGCAGGGCGAAGGCTTCTTGCTCGTCTGGGAGCGGACAACAAAAGCAAGAACGGACGCCTAGGCGCCCCGTTCCGATGCGAGCAAGGCCCGTCGTGTCCGTCCTCCGGTGCGACGGGCTCATCGCTTGATGCTTCTGCTGACCTCCAATCGCCATGTTCGTGACCGCATCGCAGCCTGACTGATCGGGGCCTGCAGCCGCCTGTCGTTCGCTGCAACGGGCAGCCCGCTCCGTTCGCGCCGCTTCGCAATCGCTCCCGTGTCGCCCGTTCCCCACGCTGTGGTGCAGCGCTCGCCCGCGCGTCTGCAGTAATGCCCCGTCAGGCCGCGTGTGCGGTCAACAAAAACACTTACGGCTAGGAGGCCCGATGAAAGCAGAAGCATCACAATTCGATATCCACCAAACCATCACCGATCAGATCGTGACCGCCATCGAGGCAGGCGTCGCCGATTGGGAAATGCCCTGGCGCCGTGCCGGCGGAGCGCTTCATCGCCCGAAGAACGTCCTCACCAACAACACCTATCAAGGCGTGAACGTGCTCTCGCTCTGGATGGCGGCCGAACGCCAGCAATTCTCAGCGCCGATCTGGGGCACCTACAAGCAGTGGCAGGAGAAGGGCGCTCAGGTACGCAAAGGCGAGCGCGGCAGCCCTATCGTGTTCTACAAGGACCTCGATATCACGCGCACCGATGAGGCTACTGGCGAGGCGAGCGCCGACAAAGTCATGTTCGCCCGCGCCTCATGGGTGTTCAACGTCAATCAGGTGGAAGGTTTCGAGCTTCCAGAATTAGCGCCACCCACCGAAGACCGTGTCGATCTCATCGAGCATGTCGAGATGCTCATCCGCGCAACGGGCGCTGACATTCGCGAGGGCGGCGACCGCGCCTACTACCGACCAACCGAAGACTATTGCGCCGTGCCCGATCGCGCGCGCTTCCTGGGCACTGACACCAGCACGCCGACTGATGCTTGGTATGCAACCAAGCTCCACGAACTCGTGCACTGGACCGGCCCGAAACATCGCCTCGACCGTGACCTCGCAAACCGTTTCGGTAGCGAGGCCTATGCAATGGAAGAACTCGTGGCCGAACTCGGCAGCGCCTTCCTCTGCGCTGATCTCGGAATCGCGACCGCACCCCGTCCCGACCATGCCTCCTACATCGCCCACTGGCTGAAAGTGCTGAAGGACGACAAGAAAGCCGTCTTCACGGCAGCGAGCCAAGCCGACAAGGCGGCGCGCTATCTGTTGGCCTTTGGCGAACTCACGCCCCCGTCCCGACCCGCGCCGGACGAGGCTTCACTTGCGCAGAGCAGGCCCGACCCGCACCGGCGTCCTGCTTAAAGCCCGAGTCCATCATTCTTGGCTTCAGCGCCGCTGCGTTCGATCTCGTCCGCTCGGCTCGCTTCCGCTGCACTGCGTTCGGCGGCTGGCGTCTCGCGTGCAGCTGACTGCTGAGGCGTACGTCGGAAGAGGCTGAGGGTCGGTCGCTTCTGGGGCAAGGCGATTGCCTCACGCTCCGGCGCTTGTTCGCGACGCTTCTGCTCGGCCTCGACCACGAAGAGCGTCTCGTAGAGTTCCGTTCTCGCCCTCGTCGATGGATGCGTAGCGAGCACTGCTTTCACATCAGCGCTCAACTGCGAAAGGGCGGCGTCAGTCCACTGACCGAGCGGCTTCGCATATCCGTCAACGTACAGCTCGTTCACGCGGGCCATGTGCAGCTCCATCACTCGTCGAAGGGAAGACGTGTAACGCGATCAAGATGAAGCGCTGCGCCGTGTAAATCAACGCAACATATCGACGAAATCCACGAAGATATGTATCAATCGTCAGCATGATTTCCCTCACTGAAACATGCGGAATGTTGCGGAATGACGGGAGAACAGGATGTCCGATTTCTGGGACTGGTTTGTCTTTCGGTTGACGGGAAAGTTTCCTCGCAGCGTTGAGAGGCGGGTCTATGATGCGCTCAATGCAGATCGGCAGGAGATGCAAAGGGCATTCGACGAGCAGCAAGAACAGGCGGCCTGCCAACTGGCCTTGAGCGAAGCCAACGCGCAGGCGCTGATGCGCCAGTTGGAAGAGGCCATCAGTCAGTTGAATGCAGCGACAGCGCGCGCGGACAATCACGCCGAGGCGGTCACGCGTTTGACGGCGCTGGTCGATCGTTCACAGACCGCGATTGAGCGGCAGATGGACACGGCGACCACGTACTTCCGCAGTAAAGCCACGGAAGTCGAAAACCGCCTGGCCACCGCCGAGGCCGCGTCACGCGAGGCGCGGGCCTGCGCGCATGTCTTCAGGGATATCGTGTCCGACATGCAGGCGCTGATGCAGGAGACACGCGCGAGCATCCCCGCAGCGGCCGAGCAGGCCCTGCGTGCGCTGGTCAGCGAGATCGAGCAGGAAGAAGGCGTGCTCGCCCTCGCGCTGGCAAACGTCAACAGCTTCACCAGCACCGTCTCCAAGACCCTGGAGCGGGACCAATGAGCAACGACGCGCACGCTGAACTCGCCACGTGGGTGCGCCGGGGCGACCGGCAAGCGCAGCTGACGTTGCTGCGCCACTTCATCAGCAAGATGCCCATCCTACAAAACTGGCCCGAGCGTGCCGAGGGCCTGCCAATTGGCCTTGTGGATGATCAACCCGTGTACCTACCGCTTGAAGGCCACTCATTGACGATCGGCTCGTCGGGGGAGGGCAAGTTCTCAAGCGTTATTGCGCCCCTCGCCCTTCATGATGTGCTGGACGAGAACGGTGTGGCCGCTGGCATGGTCTTCATCGACGCAAAGAACGGTGAAGCCGCCCGGATAACCGGGCCTTACCGCCGCACGCTTCGGGAAGAACAGGTCTTCGTTATCGACCCCTACAATAAGGCGGGAGGGACTGACTGTCTCAACCCATTTGATTTTATCGACCCGGCTGCGGAGGATTTCTACGAGGCCTGCGCTGGTCTCGCCGGGGCGCTGGTCGTGCAGCGCCCGCAGGGCAAGCGTGGCAATGACTTTATCTGGGACAGCCGAGGCGCCGAATGGCTGACAGCGATGATCGCTCACTTGGCGCTCGACCCAGCTGAAACCCGTACGCTCCGGCGTCTGCGCTCCATCTTCGCCGTGGAGGAGGATGAGTTCACGGCGGTGCTGGACGCCATGAAGACCAATGCCGCCTCACCGGCTTGGGTGCGTGACATGGCAAAAGACATGGCGCGCGTGACGAAGAAGGCTGAGCGCGAGGCATCCGGTTACATCGCGACGATCAAGGAAGCCACGCGTTTCGTTGATAGCGCGATGATGGAGCGCGTGCTCAATCACTCGACCTTTGACCCCAAGGTGGTGAGAAGCCATGGAGCCACCGTCTACATCGTCTCGGATGAGAATTATCTCCGCCAATCGGCGCCCTGGCTGCGACTTATCAGTGAAGTGATCCGCCAGCGTATCGCCCGGAGCGCGGTCGATCGCGCTGTTCACTGGATCATTGATGAGGCCAAGGCATTCGATGCCTGGAGCTTTATCCCGGATGGCCTGCGCGCGATGCGGAGCGCCCGCATCTCGCTGCATCTCTTTTATCAAGGGCTTGGTCAGATCAAGGAAGTCTGGGGTGAAGGCTGGTCTTCCATCACCGACACGCGGGTTACACGTTTCCTAGGGTCGAACGAGGTCGATACTCTCGAATGGATCGCGAAACTCGCTGGCGAAATCTCGGTTGTGGACTTCAGCCGGGCGCTCAGCGAATCCGAGAGCACGAGCCTCGCGAACTCGGAAGGCTCCTCAAGCAGCTTCGCCAAGGGCTATTCGCAGTCTAGAGGGCGCTCGCGAAGTGTCGCCGACGGTGCATCAACAACCGAGACACGCGGTGGCTCAACGTCGAAGAGCCGCAATTGGTCGAAATCGCGATCCAGGTCTGAGAGCCTCTCGACCACGACGGGGAAGTCCATCACGCGCGGACATTCGACCAGCGTGACGGAGGGGATGAGCATTACTGCCGGCGGCAGCAAGCAGGAGACCAGTGCATTTCCCAATAGCTCATCGTCCAAGGGCAGCAGTACCGCCGCAACCGCTTCAAGCTCGCAGTCGAGTACACAGAGCTACAGCGAAACGAACAGCGTCTCCGAGTCACGCGGGACGCAAACGAGCCAATCTGAAACTGAGGGCGGCAGCGAGTCCGAATCCGCCAGCTGGAGCACAGCGCATGGTCGAAGCCGCACTGTCAGCGCTGGCACGAACAGATCCAGTTCGGAGTCGGACACAGAGACCAACGGCACGACCAAGAGCGTCACGAGCACGCGTGGCGACACCAACGGCAAGACGGTCACCTACACCGAGCGGCGTCGGACGATGACGGTCGATGAGGTGCGCCGCATGCCGAAAAGCTCAACCTTGCTTTTCGTGGACCGCATGCCGGAATGCCTGATCGATCGCATGCACTACTATGAACTCGCGCCACTCGCGGCCCGTGTGCTCGAAGGTCAAGTCGCGTTCGGCCCGCCTACCGAGTGACATATCGGCGGGGAGGGCAGTTGTACCTTCCCCGTTCCTTTAGTCAGGTGATCTTCAGTGTATCGCTTTGACGTGAGTGATGTGCTGGCTGTGCGCGTGCGGGCAATGGCGCGATGTTCTCAGGGAGCGTTTTAAGGATTCCCATCGCGTGCAACACCTGTAGCGTTCGGCGTCCCTTTCCCGCCGTCTTTAGTCTGCGGAGATAATGTGCTTTGAGGTGGTCTTCTATATCGGTAGATGTGCGGGATATCGCAGTCGCCGCGCCGCATGTTATCGCGCCGGATTGAAGAGCAACGTACCGCGCATGCAGGTGGCGCGTTGAGAAGGCCAACGAACCTGGGTATTTCAGAATGAGTGCGGTCGCGTCGACTTTGGTAACGTGGGCGATCGAGCGGATATACCCTGCCTTGGTTGCGAGGGTTTGAGGTTTGTGACTGAACAGCTGCGGGTGCTTGAGGGCTGCGGTCACGAACTGTGCGGGCGCGATGTCGAGGCGCTTGGCGCTGGCCGAGACATTGGCGGCGATGGTTTCTGGTCGCTGACCGAATAGCGACGCGTATTTGACTGCCGCCTTAGTGAATTGTGCTGGCGCGATGCCGAGGCGCTCCGCTGTGCCGGCGACATTGGCGGCAATGGTCTCAGGCTTCTGTCCAAGCAGTGACGGCTGCTTGAGGCCGGCGAGAAGAAATTGGAGCGGTTCAATGCCGAGGCGTTCGGCTGTGCCAGAAACATTCGCCGCAATCGTTTCAGGTTTTAGGCTCAGCAGCGTTGGATGCTTGAGACCCGTTACAATGAATTGCGCTGGCGCGATGTCGAGGAGCTTGGCGCTGGCCGAGACATTGGCGGCGATGGTTTCTGGTCGCTGACCAAACAGAGCTGGACGTCTAAGGCCCGCAGCGATGAATTGCGCTGGCGCAATACCGAGCAACGCGGCGCTCCCAGCAACATTCGCCGCAATCGTCTCGGGTTTTAGATACAGCAATGGCGGCTGTTTGAGAGCGGCGGCGACGAACTCCGCTGATGTAATGCCCAGGTTTGCAGCGCTTCCCGCGACGTTGGCCGCAATCGTCTCCGGCCGCTGAGATAGCAGCGATGGTTGCTTTAGCGCGGCGGCGATGAATTGCGTGGGCGCGATGCCGAGGCGCTCCGCTGTGCCGGCAACATTTGCAGCAATCGTATCAGGTTTTAGAGACAGCAATGTCGGATGCTTGAGACCCGCCGCAATGAATTGCGCGGGTGCAATACCAAGCAACGCGGCGCTGGCTGAGATATTGGCGGCGATGGTTTCTGGTTGCCGACAAAACAGCGATGGACTCTTCAGCGCAGCTGCGACGTACTGCGCGGGCGCAATCCCGAGACGCGCGGCTGTGCCGGCAACGTTGGCCGATAGTGTCTCCGGCGTGATTTCGAGTAACGACGAGTTGAATGCACAGGCTTTGAGTAGGTCCGCGATATCGAACGCTATGCCATCGGTCGCCAGGCGTGCGTGATGGGCAAAGAGCCTCGCACTCTCGCGTGCGCTCAATCCTCCGGCATGAATTTTCTCTTCAACCGCACCTGTTGTATCGTTCACAGTCCCCTAGCTTCCACGGCTTGTTCCGCACCCGGAAACTAGCAGAACCTATGGACGTGCTTGCTCAACATTCCGCGCAAGATTGTTGCGTTTCCGGAGTGAGCCGATCATTCGTGCTTGGGGCTTTGGTTGCCGCGCCGCTCGCGGCCCGTGTGCTCGAAGGTCAAGTCGCGTTCGGCCCGCCTGCCGAATGAAAGACCTGCGGGAAGGGCAGTGGCACCTTCCCCGCTCCCTTCCCCATGCCCGCGCATCATCAAGGCGCAACGGTCGAACGGGGCTTACGGGCTCGCGCCGTGACCGCAAGACGCTCGCTTCCTCCGCGTTGCTCCGTGCAGCAGCGCCCCTCCGGGCGCGCGTGCCGCGCGGTCTATGCTGTCTCGGCTAAAACGACCCCGTTTGCAGCTTCCGTCCGTCGCGCAATCAGGCGCGGCGAAATCGAAGGAGCAATGAATGGCAAACAATATCCCGACCCACGTTCTCTATGTCGTCACCGGCGACGGCGAGAAGAAACGCTGGACCGAAATCGGCGCAGCCTGGCCGCACAAGAACGGCGGCGGTTTCAATCTCAATCTTGAAGCGCTTCCGCCAACTGGCAAGATCGTCATGCGTCCCGCGAAGAGCCAATCCGAGCAAGGGGGTGCGCAATGAGCGCGCCCCTCAACAATTACCTCGTGACACTGACCGAGTGGAACGTCTGGGAAATCTGCATTGAGGCGAAAAGCCAGAAGGCGGCCGAGCTGAAGGCACAGCGTCTGCTCTGCGAAGAGGGCGATGGTCCGTTCAAGCACCGGAACTGCGGAATCGAGCATATCGAGTCAGAACTCCTTGGCGCCGCCGAAGGGAGTGCCGCATGAGCGAGGTCATCCGCAATTTCGTGATACCGCTGCCAAGCCACGAGGCCATCGTGGGTGCGCTTGAGCTGTGTGCGCTCATCAACAATGACAACATCGCGGTCGTCATGGTCATGGGCTATGGCGGCGATTGGGAGGAGTTCAACGCCGTCTATCTCAACGAGTACGAGCGTGAGTGCCTCGAAGATCCCGACACGTTCGCATGCTACGAGGATCACCAGCTCTGGGTGAGCCTTCGGGAAGGCGGTGCCACGTGAGCCCGCCAATTGATGTGCAAGAAGATGATGCGCCCGATGAGCCTCAATACTCGGTCGTGGAGGTGCTCGCGTGGCGAGGATTTCAGATCGAGGTCCTCTACACACCCGACTGGCTCGTTAACTTCTTGTCTCACCTGTCAATCGAGACCTTAGAGCCCGTCCGTGCGGGAATCCCTATCACCGAGACGGGTTATCTCTCGCGCTTCCTGGAGCCGGGTTTGGTCGAGGCGAACGGCGGACCTGCCGCTTTCGTCCGCGCTTGGTTGGATGAGGCCGCAAAAGACCCGCTGTGGAAGGAGCAAGAAGCGGCGGCGCGTCAGTTCTCACTGTTCTGATCCGGTAGCGGGGTTGCAGCGTCGCGCATTTCAGCTCGCGGCCCCGCTCCTCACAGCATTCGCCTGAAGAAAGCGGCTGCATTCGATCCCTACGACCGCTTGCGGCTAGCCGGCGCAAGGCGCGGCCCGCTCCATTCGCGCCGCCGTCCTGCGGCGCTCCCGTGTAGCTCCTTGCCCCCGCCGCAACGCGTCCGTGGCCGGGCTCATCAGCCGCGCAATCAGGCGGGCTGAAACGAAAGGAGCCCGCATGGGACTAGATATGTACGCTTACACCGCACCGCGCGATTTGATCGTCGGCGACGTGGATATCAAACTCAACGCAATCGAACACGTCAGTGAAATCCACTATTGGCGCAAGCATCCGAACCTGCACGGTTGGATGGAAATGCTCTACCGCGCGAAGGGCGGCAGGAAGGTCTTCAATTGCACAACCGTCCGCCTGACAGCGGAAGACCTCGATGCGCTCGAAACCGCCGTGCGCGACGACCTGTTGCCCGAGACGATCGGCTTCTTCTTCGGCCTTACAGACGGCAGTGAGCGCGAAGACGATCTGGAGTTTATTGCCAAGGCGCGGCAAGCGCTCGCCGAGGGCGCAGCCGTTCTCTACGACAGCTGGTGGTGACGCCGTGGAGGGGGCGCCTCGCCCCCTCTGACTCCACGCCTAAGTGAAGGAATGCACAAACGCAGAAACGCACAAATGCAGAATTCTGCACGATATCCTTGGTCCAATATCCTAGCGGGAGAGCGCGAGAGGGCGGCAATGAGCCCTCTCGCCCCATGCTTCAATCATTTCGTGGAGGGATGTATCGCGAGCCCCACGAGCTGGCGTTCATCCCGACGTGTCAGGTGACGATCAAGCGCTTCTAAAACGACCGCGCGTAGCGCGGCGTCCGTTTCCATCAATTCATCAAGCGCGCGGCCAATGACGTACCAGCGCCGCTGGCGTGTACGCGCGCGGCGCGCTTCGATGTTCTCAAGCAATTCCTGCTGCCGGATGAGATCGAGGGCATCGCGAAGCGCGGTGCGATCCGCGCGCTTGACCATGCGCTCTTCGATCCGTGCGAGCGACTTCGTACCGTCGCCGGGGTCGCCGCGTGGCCGACCAGTACGCCGACCATTGCTACGCGGCGGCCGTCCCTCACCCGCTCCGTCCTCGTCCGCCATGTTTTGCTGCTCCACTCGCGCCGCACCGAAACACGCCTCAAGAACTTCGCCGCGCGCGCACGCTTTGCGCGCGCCCGCCTCAGCCGACAGGGCGGAATCGAGTCCGGCGTAGCGTTGCAGACCACCAGGTCTCCCCATCCGCTCGCCTTCGAATCATCCATTTCGGCCACCCATCCTGCATAGCCGCGAATAAAAGCATTGGCAAGTAAAGAGGAAAGGTGCACTTATACATCGACTGCGTCGATGTGTGCGAATACCAGTGAATACTAGGCAATAACAAGAAAACAACTGGATACACAAGGAAACGATGTACCACTTCCGGGTCAAAGTGATCGGGAGATCAAGCGGGCGCTCTGCAGCCGGCGCAACCGCCTATCGGACGGGCGGCCGCTCCAGTGCGTCAGGTCTCGCGTATCGCGTGGGTGGCGTGCTCACCGACCCGCTCACGGGCCAATCCTATGACTATCGCGCGAAGGGCCGATTGGACGCGAACGGCTATGGCGTCCGGCATGTTGAAGTGCTGGCGCCGCCCGGCGCCAAGCCATGGGTGTTCGACCTCCAATCGCTCCTGAACCGCGTAGAAGCCGCAGAGAAGCGCAAGGACGCGCAGCTGTTTCGGGAGCTGGAGATCAGTCTGCCGCGTGAATTGAGCCCCGAGGACCGCCTGGCGCTCGTCAGGGCCTTCGTGGAACGGCATTGCGTGAGAGAGGGCATGGTCGCGACCGTCGCCCATCACAATGAGCGTGCGGCCGATGGCGGAGACAATCCGCATGTCCATGTGCTTCTGACCATGCGTGAATTGAAGCCGGAGGGCTTCGGCAACAAGGTGCGCGAGTGGAACCGCCGCGACATCGTGAAAGAATGGCGGGAAGCCTGGGCCGATATAGCCAACGCATTGCTGAAAGAGCGGGGCATCGACAAGCGCCTCGACCATCGGAGCTTCAAAGACCGGGATATCGAGCTTGAGCCCGACACGTATGTCGGACCCGCGAAGAGCAAGGCGATCAGCGGCATTATCATCGATCAGCGGACGAGAGACCGCGAGGCGGTCAAGGAGCGCAACCTCGCCCGCATGCTTGCGAACCCCGAATGGGCGCTTGAACAGCTCTCGCGCATGCAGGCCACATTTACAGAAAAGGACATTACTGCATTCCTGTATCGGCACGCGGGCTATGACCCCGATGATGCGCGTTTTGACGGCTTGAAGGAGCGCATCCTCGCGTCCAGCAGCCTCATGAAAATCCATGCCGATATCGCCGGTCCCGACCGCTTCACGACGCGCGCGATGTTCGAGTGTGAAGTGCGGATGGCAAAGACAGCCGAGGTCATGGCCAAGAGACCGGGCGTTGAAGGCATCAAGGTTGAAACGTCAGACCTGTCACCCGAGCAATCACGCGCCGCCCACTACATCGTGAGCGGCCCGGACCTCACCGCCCTCGAAGGCATTGCTGGCGGCGGCAAGACCCATCTCTTGGGCGCTGTGAGGCGCGCGCTCGAAGCCCAAGGCTATCGCGTACGGGGCGCAGCCTTATCGAAGATCGTCGCCCGCGATCTCGGTGATGGCGTCGGCATACCGACCCAGACAATCCACGCGCTCCTCAAAGATCTCGCCCGCCCCCGTCCCTATGCGCCACTCGAACGGGGTGATGTTCTCATCGTGGACGAGGCGGGCCTTATCGGGACAAGGCAGATGGAAGCCGTTCTGCGTCACGCGGCAAGCACTGGCGCGAAGGTCGTATTGGTAGGGGATACCCGTCAGCTTCAGTCTATCGAAGCAGGCGCCGCCTTCCGAAGCATCGTGCAGCGGCATGGTGCGGCCAAGCTCACACAGGTCCACCGCCAGAGCCACGAATGGCAACGCGATGCCACCCACGATTTCGCGCGCGGCAGGGCGGTTGCGGCGCTTGAGGCCTATCGAAACCGAGGTGCGCTCCATGCCAGCGCGTCCGCCAAAGAGGCGATGGCCGCGCTTGTGCAGCGATGGAAGAACGACCGGGACGCTGGCGGGGGCTCACAGATCATCCTCGCTCATCGCCGCCGCGACGCCGCACGCCTCAATACGGAGCTGCGTGAGGCGTTGAAGGCGGAGTGCGCGCTCGGAGAGGAGTTCCTCGTCACAGTCACGGTGACGGATGATGTCGGCGGGGAATTACAGGAACACCCAGAATACAGACGTTTCGCAATCGGCGACCGCATCCTCTTCACACGCAACAATCAGGAGCTAGGCGTCGAGAACGGTGCGGTCGGCACCATCGTGTCGGCCGACCGCAGCGGCGTCATGCACGTTGCAGCGTCGGATGGGTCGATCAAGACCATTGATCCGAAAGTCTATGGCTATCTGGAGCATGGCTATGCGCTCACCATTCACAAAGCGCAGGGCATGACGGTGGACCGTGCCTATGTGTACGGCTCCTACGGCATGGACTCCCATTCAGCCTATGTCGCCATGACGCGGCACCGCGAGCGTGTCGATCTGTTCTATGACCGCGAGGAGTTCGAGACAGACGAGGAGTTAATGCGGCTGCTGTCACGCGATCGTCAGAAGGATTCCGTCCTCGATTACGCGGCGACCCCGTCCCCACTCCAGCGCGCGAGCCTCAATCTCGATCAGCCAAAGAACGCGCGCGAAGAGCGCCAGGAGACCGCTCGGGAAAATGCCCGTGAGGTCGCCGAACGAGAATCGCAGCGTGATCGAGGCTTCGAGCGCGACTAACCGCGCCGGAAGTGCTGCTGACGCCGGCTGAAGGTCGTGGTTGAGGCAGTGCGCTTCGCCGTAGCTCTGGGCGTTGGAGATGGCGCTGACGGCGAGCCGCTCTGACCTTGCTGATTGCCGCCAGCAGTCTCGCCTTGCTTTGGGTCGCCCACAGAAGGGGATTGGCTCCCTCGACCACGCTGCAAACCGACCCACACGCCGAAAGTCAGCATGAGCTTCATCGCGATAGTCGCGACCCAAGCCATGCCGGCACGCACGTCCTCGGGCTTGACGGAAGCCGTCTCAGGCTGACCTGTCATTTCCTGGACCTTGCGGCCGGCGCTGGTCAGCATATCGGCGAACGGTGCGAACTCGACAGCGCCGATTTCCGGCCGGGGCGCATGAGTGGCAGGCGCCTGACGTTCCTGTTGTAACTCCGTCTGCCATGCCGCGACTTCCACCGCCGCCGCGCGGGCTGTTTGCAACTCGGTCAGCTGGCTTTGAAGTTCGAGGATGCGCCACATGCGGGCGCGTGACGCGCGCGCGGTGGCAAGTTCGGCTTCCTTGCCCTCAAGCGCGGCGTCGTAGGCCGAAACGCTCAGAAGCTCATTATTGAACGGGTCATCCGCGCGATCGATGCTGGTTTCCAGATCGGTGATGCGCGCCTGATTGGCGTCGAACGCGGCTGCAGCCTCAATACGGGGGGCATCGCCTTCACGTAGCACACCGGAGAGGGCGTTGATGTCCGCTGTGAAGGTGCTCAAAGCGAGCACGCACCAAAGAGCCCGAAGGCCGGTTGCGCGTTTGTGTTCTTCATTGAGGTCGGCGCGGCTTGCCATATCAAGGGCGACAACCTCGCCCGCCACAAAGCTGACGCCGAGCGCCCGGAGTGCGAGCTGATGCGCCGGGTCAGCGCTAATCGCGCCCCAGAACTCCCAGGCGAAGAAGCCTTGCACACCGGTGATCGTCGCGACTGCACCGAACCAGATCGGATTGCGCTTTGCGCCTTCCTTAAGTTCAGCAAGCATCTCGTTCACCGACGCGCATTCGTGCGCTCATGTCGGTGGGCAGATGCGATTCCGTAACGCGCGCGGAAATGTCGAGCCGACCGCCATTCTTATTATTGTTGTTTGGCGTCATGCGGCTAAGTTTGCAGGAAGGCGAAATAATCAACAAGAAGAAATATGCGCCACCACGATACGAACAATTGCGTCACGTCTATCGAAGACCTCGCGGCGATTCTTTCCGCGTGCGGATTGTCCGTGCGCCTTTGGAAAGGCCAACGCCTCTATCTAAACGGCTATGGTCGCGACATCAAAGCCTATCTCGCGCCCCAGGGTGACGGCCCCTTACCCGCTGATGGTTACGCGCTGACCGTCACCTCCAGCTGGAACATGCCCCGCTATAACGGCCTTCGGTGCAAGGGCGTGAAGCACGCTATTCTGGAGGACCTGTTTCTCGCGGGCGTCATCAGCGCGCCGCCGCCAGCGGACTGGAAGCAGGTGCAGCTTGAGGCTCCCCACTCCATGCGACCGCCAATAATTCCGTATGCGGGCGCGTTCACGAAAGAGGGCGATACCCGCGAGATGGCCCCGACCCCGCCTCCGCATCGTCACCCTCGCGATCCGTACGCAGTGCTTCGAGACATGCACCAAAAGCGCACAAGCGCATAAGACCACAACAGCAGAAGACCATAACAACGCTGAGAGCCCATGTTTGGCGCGGGTTTGCCGTCATGTGCTGTGCGCCAGAAACGCAGAACGCCACAGACGCATAAGGCCAAAACACCATAGAAGCAGAAGTTCTTCGGCGCGCGATTTGGCCATAACAGCACAACAGCAGAAGTCTGGCCTTCTGGTGCTGTGTGCCTGTGTCGGCGCAAATTTGTGGCTATGCAGATTCCCAGATGCACATATCATCACAGATGCACAGCGACATAGGAGCAGAGGCGCAGAGCGCCACAGTTCTGTTGTTGTGCATTGTTCCACCTGAAACATTCGGAGGCGCATGCATACACTAGCTATTGTTTCAACGAAGGGCGGGGTCGGCAAGACGACCTTGGCCGTGCACCTCGCCGTCGCCGCGCAGCATGCCGGTGTCCAAACACTGCTCCTTGATCTCGATCCTCAGGGCAGCGCCGCACAATGGTCGAAGGATCGCAGCCGCCTTGCCGCCGAGCATGGCAATTGGGTGAAGACGCGCCTTGAAGTGCGCCGCCTGTTTGCAAACGACCTCAGCGAAGAAATTGCGAAAGCGGAAGGCGAGGGCTTCGGCCTCGTCATTATCGACACACCGCCGCACGCTGACTTTCCGGCTGCACGCGCAGCAGAAGCTGCCGACATCGTGTTGATGCCATCGCGCCCTGGCTATTTCGACTTGCATGCGGCCAAGGCAACCGTCTCGCTGGTTAATGACCTCAAGGCTTACGCTTTCTTTGTGATGAACCAGGTGCCACACAACAGTCAGCAGATCGCGACCGATGCAGCGGCCTTTCTCGAAAGCAAAGGCATCCATCAAGCTCCCGTCACGGTTACGCTGTTGCAGCCCTACGTGCGCGCGCTTCGCGATGGTTTGACCGCGCCGGAGCTCGTGCCGGACGGCCGTCATGCGCAGGAGATCGGCGCATTATGGAATTGGCTCAAGGGCGAACTCGCCGGCCTGACGCCGAAGATTCACGCGGCGCCTGAAGTCGCGACAGCGCCAAAGAAGATTTTGGACAATCCCTTTGAGTTTCTTGCGCAGAAGCTCCGTGACGAGGTCGCATGACGAAGAACCGTTTGATCATCGATGATGAACCCGAGACCGCGCCTGAGCCCGTGCGTGCGCGTGCGACCGAGACAACGCGTGAGCGCGAGGCGGAGTCGACTCCGCGTGCGCCTGTGCGCGCCAAGAAGCCCTATGCTGATCAGCGCAAGGTGACAGCTTACGTCGATGCGCAAACCTTCATGTGGTTGAAGTCGATCCACGCCCAGACCAACAAGACCATGATGGCAATCATGGAAGAGGCGCTGACCCAGTACGTCCAGGCTTACGCCGCCAAACAGAAGTTCGGGGGCGGGCAGGGGAGCTAAGGCCGCTTGCCCGAAACGACCCCTTTTGGCCACATATGAAGCTAGCCTGGATGGCGCGCTAGTCGTGCCGGGCGTCAGGAAACCTAGGGAATGGCCAGGAAAGCTAGGGGATTTCTCGACTGGAGTTGGGATGACGCCCCGCAGGGCAGGGTGTGCTGAAGCAGCGCCGTCGGACGGACTCGGTTCCCAAAAAGCCGCCGAGAGGACTCGCCGATTTCGAAGTGTACGATTTTGCTGAAATGGCGGTGACCTCAGGGGGGCTCAGCGGGCTCACGATCACCGACAGCGACAAGGCAAGAATTCAGGCCCTGACCCAGATTGTAGCACATGCTGTCAGTACGGGGCGCCTGGCGAGCCCCGGCGAGCGCGCGCAAGATTA
This sequence comes from Hyphomonadaceae bacterium, assembly GCA_041398225.1. GTDB lineage: Bacteria > Pseudomonadota > Alphaproteobacteria > Caulobacterales > Hyphomonadaceae > JAWKVD01. The sequence goes on from JAWKVD010000006.1 coordinate 60,610, forward strand.
TTATCTGATCGAATATTTTCAGGCCGAGGTGGAACGGTTTTCGAGCATCTGTTGGGCGTTCATCGAGTTTTTCATCACCGGCGAAAGTATTAATGCTGATAGACTTGCAGCCGACGCGGCGGAGAACCTCCGGCGTTTTTTGGAGCGCATGGACGATCACGATCGGAAGAAAACGATTGCGGGCCTTATGGCCTACATCGGCGAATTGCAGACAGCTGGCGTACTCGAAGCCACGCCCTCTGACCGGTTGGCGCGTGTCGCTAAGTTGATTGGTGAAGCGGCTGAGATCGTCAGCGCCAATCCGTCGAAATTCGTTCCACTCTTCGGCGACCGACTAATTGATCCCTCGACAGGGAAGAAGCCCACTGCGCTTGAATGGTTCGATCAGGTGTGGAAACCGCGTGTCGATGCAGGTGAGGTTCTTGGCGCAGATTTGAAGCGCGCAGACCCCGCATTCTATTCCACATTGTCATCAACGCTCTCTCGAAAAAACCAAAAGCTGACTGACCTGTTGCCTCCTTCTCCAACAGGTCGGCCGAGAAACCCTGGTCCGACAGACGCACGACTTGAACACGCCCGTGAGCTCAATCGTAAACGCGTTGCACGATGGCGTGCGGGAAAATCCGCGCCGAAGTAATGGAAAAACAGATTGTGTAATGAAGCCCGAATCGGCATTGTTGATATGCCGGACTGACGCGCTGGGGCGTTCAGGCGGTGGGATTGCCCCGATGTCGGAGAAGCAACGTCTCAACGTCGAAGAAGCTGCCGCCTATGTCGGCATGTCCAAGAGCTGGATGAACAAGGCGCGAATGAACGCGGGCGATGGTCCGGCGTTCCTCAAAGTCGGCAAGCGCCGCGTCGTCTATGACATCGCTGATCTTGATGACTGGCTGGCCGGAAGCCGACGGAGATCGACGCTCGATCGCGAAGCCCCGAAGGTCATGGCGCCGTGAGCCGCGTAGTGGCGGCGCTGTGCTGTCGGTGTCGTTTGGCGGATGAGGCGACGGAATGGGCGGAGTGGGAGGCGAACGAGGCTTTCTACTACCTGCGTCGGCCACGAGAGGTCTCGACCTCTGCGCTCACCGCTCACCAAGGAAAGCGCGCCGGTTCGTGCGCTAGTCGCCACAGAGCCGCGCGCGAGGGCGGGGCTGCGTGAACCCTCACGCGCGGCTCTGCGGCTCCGAGGAAAGCGCCCGAACCAATCAGCCAGCAGCATGACATCAAGCCAAAGAGCGAGGCGTTTCAATGAGCCGTGCAGATCAGGGTATGCGAACGGAGCGGCGCATCGTCACCAAAGTGCCGGCGGCGCTCTATGCGCGGCTCATCTCATTGAAGCTGCAAACGCGGATGAGTTTGCAGGCGCTGATGCTTGAAGGCGCAAAGCTGCTCATTGCTAAATATCGGCTTGAGCGCGACATCACCCAAAGCGCAAACGATGAGGGTGGGGCGCCCACGCCATGAACGGCGCGCGTGCAAGTCTTCTGACTCGGCTCACACTCATCCCGCTCGCGCTGCTTGCCGGCGTGAATGTCTGGTTGGTTGTGGGCTTCTGGGGCAGCCTGGGCGGCGGCGATCCTTTGCCCTTTCAGATCTTCGGCGGCTGCATCGCCGCGATCGAAATCACCTTTCTCGTTGTGGCGGCAGATGCGAAGGCCCGAGGTGAAATCACCAAGGCCAGGATTTGGCGCGCGGTGTTCGCATTCGTGTTGTTTGCGAACGTGATTGCAGATTTTGGCGCCATCGCTGCGAAGACCAGCGCTGACGCCGAGACGCGCGCTCGCGCGGTCGCGGCCTATGACAGTGCCGTTCAAATTGAGGCTGAAGCATCCGCCGACATCGAGCGGCTGACTGCCGCGCTCGAAGCTCAGGGGCTAAATCTCCCTGCCAGCGCATTGGCGGCGCGGTTGCGGGGCTTGGAGCAACGGCGGGCGCGCTATGACGCCATCGGGCGTATGCCGTCGCGTTCGTTGATTGAGCAGATCGCGACGCTCGATGCGGCGCAGGCTGTGGCCGTAACTATCGCGGAACGAACAAGCGTGCGGGATGAGGCAAGACGCCAGCTCCGAGAGGCGGGAGCGCGCCCTGAGACCGCTAATGCGCAGATTGGGGGCCTGGTCGGGTTGGCGGCGGCAATCGGGCTGCCTCTAAACCCTGAGACCGTGCGCGTCGTGCTGGCCGCTGCCTTGGCCGTTGTCTGCAAGCTGGTGTTGGTGTTCGGGTTCTGGGCGGTGACGCCGCGCTTGGCGAATGGTCATCAGACGAACACCGAAGCTCGCCAGCCGATGGAAGGCATGGCGATTGGGGACGCGACCGTGAACAGAGAACCTGCGGGGCGGGCGGCAGCTCCCAGACGGCCCAAACCTCCGGCCAAGAGCGACCCGACCTTTGAGCGGGCGATTGATGATTTGGAAAACGGGGTGGTTTGACGGTGGCAGCTTGTGAGAGTCGGGAAATCCGAGCTTAGACCACAGATTTCAGGAGGCTTTTCCATCGACGCCAACCGGAGGTTTTGGGGTTCCGAAATGACCCCTGCGCCGCTACGATAACCGCTTCTGAATCGTGAAGGATGCCAGACGCGGCTCGCCGAGCATCGCTCGGCGGTTTCGTGTTCGGCTGTGTGTGCTTCTGGAACCAAAAAATGAACGCTGTTGAGATTGAAGAGGCGGTAAGCGCCCTGGCCGAACGCCCGTTCGACCCGGCCGAGTTTCCGTACGAATTTCTCACGGCGTTCGATAACAAGGAGACCACGATCCGCCGCCTGCGCGGCGGCAGCGGCAGCACCAACAAGTCCGACATCGGCGGCGTCCTACAGACCAACAACATTCACATCGCTGTCGCCCCAGCAGGCGAAGTCACTAAGACGCTCGCTGCGTTGCGCGGAAGCCCAGCGACTACCCGTTTCAAAGCCAAGTTCATCCTGGCGACCGATGGAGACACGTTCGAGGCCGAGGATATCGACAACGGCGAAACCGTCGCCTGCACCTACGCAGACTTCCCGAACCATTTCGGCTTCTTCCTACCGCTCGCGGGCATCAGCACCGTCAAGCAAATCCGTGACAGCTCGTTCGACATCCGGGCGACCAGCCGGCTCAACCGACTTTATGTCGAGCTTCTGAAAGATAACCCGGAGTGGGGGACGGCGGAGCGCCGTCCCGACATGAACCACTTTATGGCGCGGCTAATCTTCTGCTTCTTTGCAGAGGACACTGACATCTTCGGCGCGGACGCGCACTTTACCGCCAAGGTGGAGGAGATGAGCGCGAAGGACTCGTCGAACACGCACGAGGTTATGGCGACGCTCTTCCGCGCCATGAATACCAAGTCCGACGAACGCGAAGCGGCAGGCATCCCGCGTTGGGCGAACGCGTTTCCGTATGTGAACGGCGGTCTGTTCTCCGGCAGCATGGAAGTGCCGAAATTCAGCAGGATGGCGCGCTCCTACCTCATCCATATCGGCAATCTGAAATGGACAGAGATCAACCCGGACATATTCGGGTCGATGATCCAGGCGGTTGCGGACGATGAAGAGCGCGGTGCGCTTGGGATGCACTACACGAGTCGACCGAATATCCTGAAAGTGCTCGACCCGCTCTTTTTGGATGATTTGCGCAATCACTTGGCTGAAGCCGGCGACAGTGCCCGCAAGCTTCTGAATCTGCGTACTCGCATGTCGCGAATTCGTGTCTTTGACCCCGCGTGCGGCAGCGGGAATTTTCTCGTCATCGCCTACAAAGAAATGCGAGCGATAGAGGCTGAGATCAATCAGCGTCGCGGCGAGATCGGGCGAGCGTCGGATATCCCTCTCACGAATTTTAGAGGCATCGAGCTTCGAAACTTCCCTGCCGAAATCGCGCGCCTAGCGCTGGTGATCGCTGAATATCAGTGCGACGTAATTTATCGCGGAAAGCAGCTCGCGTTAGCGGAAGTGCTTCCACTCTCGACCGACAATTGGATCACATGTGGGAATGCGCTGAGGCTAGATTGGCTAAGCATCTGCCCGCCAACAGGGACCAGCGTAAAGGTGCGAGGGGACGATTTGTTCGAAACGCCCCTCGATCAGACTCAAATCGACTTCGAAAACGAGGGAGGTGAGACCTACATTTGTGGGAACCCGCCATACTTGGGATCAACTTGGCAGACAAATGAACAGAAGTCGGAACTGCAGGCGATCTTCGAGCACCGGACGAGGACATGGAAGTCACTGGACTATGTCGCCGGATGGATAATGAAAGCCGCTGACTACGGTGCGCATACCAAAGCAGCATCAGCGTTTGTTACAACAAACTCCGTTTGTCAGGGACAGCAGGTCCCTATCTTGTGGCCTCTCATCTTTTCTACCGGACATGAGATCGCCTTCGCTCACACGAGCTTTAAGTGGGCCAATTTGGCAAGCAACAAGGCAGGCGTGACGGTTGCGATTGTCGGCATTTCACGAGAAGCCGGGCCAGCGAGACCCTTGTTTTCGACGGCTGAAGATGGGTCAACGGTGGTAAAGATTGGCCCAAGTATAAACGCCTACCTGGTCCACGGTCCCATCTTGTTCGTCATGCCATCCGACTCTGTGCTCGGAGGTATGAAAAAAATGGACAACGGCAATAAAGCCGTTGATGGGGGGCATCTTCTGTTGGAACCGGAAGAGTTGAGCGGCTTGCCTCTCACTGACCAACAGCGCGCCACTCTCATTCGCCGATTTGCGGGGTCGCTGGAGGCAATTAACGGAAAAGTACGTTATTGCATTTGGATACCCGACGAGCTGCTGAACTTCGCCTCATCAATTCCTGCCATAGAAAGCAGGATCGATCTGGTGCGTCGGGAGCGGCTCGCTAGCTCGAAGAAAATGACGCGAGACACAGCAGCGCGTTCTCACGCGTTTCAACAGGTGCGACAGCGAGGCGACGAGACGCTTATCGTTGTGCCCCGGGTGAGTTCGGAAAATCGCAGTGTGCTTCCAGTGCTCCTTATGGAGCCCGGCACAATCATGTCAGACAAGTGTTTCGCACTATATGATGCCCCGCTTTGGCATATGGCGTTGATTGCTTCACGTATGCATTGGGTCTGGATTGGCACGGTGTGTGTGCGCATGCGGACCGACTTCTCGTATTCCAACACCCTCGGCTGGAACACGTTTCCGGTGCCGACGCTCACGGAAAAAAACAAAGCCGATCTGACCCGCTGCGCGGAAGATATTCTGCTCGCGCGCGAGGCCCACTTTCCTGCGACGATAGCTGACTTGTATGACCCAGAAAAAATGCCGGTGGAGTTGCGCGATGCGCACGAGCGCAATGACGAGGCACTGGAACGCATCTATATCGGGCGCCGGTTCAGAAACGATACCGAGCGGCTAGAAAAGCTCTTTGAACTCTACACAAAGATGACTCGCGGAGACAGCGCGGCGAAACCACGAAAGGCGAGGGCGGGGCAATGACCGACAGCAAGCACAACGTACCATCTGTATCGGTCACTTATGCTGGTAGCGGTGTTTCAACCAAGGCGAACACTTTGGGCATGCGGCCAATGCAAGAGCGCGCCTATGAGAAGAGAGGCGAGCAGTATCTGCTCATTAAGTCGCCCCCGGCTTCTGGTAAAAGCCGTGCGCTCATGTTCATCGCGCTCGATAAGCTTGCCAACCAGGGCGTGAAGCAGGTCGTTATCGTGGTGCCAGAGCGGTCCATCGGCTCCAGCTTCAACGACGAGCCGCTGACGCAGTACGGGTTCTGGGCCGACTGGCGTGTAGAGCCCAAGTGGAATCTCTGCAATGCACCGGGCGGCGACAATGGCGGCAAGGTCAACTCGGTCGAGGCATTCCTCAAGAGTGAGGACAAGGTGCTTGTGTGCACGCACGCGACATTCCGTTTCGCGGTCGATAAATTTGGGGTCGAAGCGTTTGATGGTCGTCTAATCGCCATTGATGAATTCCATCACGTGTCGGCTGACCCGGAGAGCGTTCTCGGTCAGCATCTCGGGCGCCTCATCGCGCGCGACAAAGTGCATGTTGTTGCGATGACCGGCTCGTACTTTCGGGGTGACGCAGTGGCGGTGCTCTCGCCACAGGACGAGGCGAAGTTCGACACTGTTACCTACACCTATTACGAGCAGCTCAATGGCTATGAGTTTTTGAAGCAGCTCGACATTGGTTACTTCTTCTACGCCAACGCCTATGTGGACGACATACTCGCGGTGCTCGACCCCGCCGAGAAAACAATCATCCATATTCCGAGCGTAAACTCGCGCGAGAGCATGGGTGACAAGATCAAGGAGGTCGAGCACATCATCGACGCTCTTGGTGGTGGCGTGAAGGATGCCTGGCTCGGGACGGACCCCGTTACGGGCTTCCAACTTGTTCGGACGCCAAATGGGCGCACGCTCAAGATTGCCGATCTGGTGGACGACACTGACGCGACCAAGCGCGCAAAGATCCTGACCGCGCTTAAAGACCCAGCGCACAAGAACAACCGAGACCATGTTGATGTCATCATTGCCTTGGGTATGGCGAAAGAAGGCTTCGATTGGATTTGGTGTGAGCACGCGCTCACGGTTGGCTACCGTTCCAGCCTCACAGAGATTGTGCAGATCATCGGTCGAGCGACACGCGACGCGCCAGGTAAAACAAAATCGCGCTTTACGAACTTGATCGCCGAACCGGATGCTGCGGAAGACGCGGTCACAGAAGCAGTGAACGACACCTTGAAGGCGATTGCGGCGAGCCTTCTGATGGAGCAGGTACTGGCACCGCGCTTCGAGTTCAAGCCAAAGAACCCCGGCAGCGGGCCGACGCCCGGCTTTGACTACGGCGAAGGCGGTTACGATCAGACGAAGTGCAATGTCGGCTTCAATGAACAAACGGGCCAATTTCAAATCGAGATACTCGGCCTTGCGACACCGAAGAGCGACCAGGCCACACGTATCTGCAAGCAAGACCTCAATGAGGTCATTGCCGCCTTCGTGCAGGACAAGACTGCGCTGGAGCGGGGGTTGTTTGACGAAGAGCTGGTGCCCGAGGAGCTGACGCAGCTTCGGATGGGAAAGATCGTTAGGGAGAGATATCCTGAGCTTGATGAAGAAGACCAGGAGGCGGTGCGGCAGCATGCGATTGCAGCGCTAAATCTGACGCAACAAGCAAAGCAGCTCGCCTTCGGAAGCGATCCGCTAGAACCGAGCGCCAACACGGCTCTAATTGATGGGGTGCGGAAGTTCGCAATGGACGTTCGCGAACTCGATATCGATCTGATCGACCGCATCAATCCGTTCGGCGAGGCTTACGCGATCCTCGCGAAGAGCATGAGTGAAGAGAGCCTCAAGCAGGTAGCGGCTGCCATTTCCGCGAAACGGACGAGTCTGACGCCGGAAGAAGCGAAGGACTTGGCGGTGCGCGCCTTCAAATTCCAGAAAGAACGCGGACGCCTTCCCGCACCGACCGCGCAAGATGCGTGGGAACGTCGTATGGCGGAGGGAGCAGCGGCGTTTATGCGATTCAAGAAAGAGGGGCGCTATGAGTGATCCCGACCTAGACGAATTGGCCGAAGCGCTAGCGGATTTCGATGTCCCCCAAAGAGAGGGAGGGCGTTCTGCGCGCGAGGAGCGGATCGTTGCGGGATTCGAGGATATCCAGCGCTTCGTTGAACAAAACGGCCGCAGGCCGATGCACGGCGACGAGCGCGACATTTTCGAGCGGATTTACGCTGTGCGACTTGAGCGCTTAAGGGCGCAGCCCGATTGCAGAGCCATCTTGTTGCCGCTGGATCACCAAGGCCTGCTCGCCGGTGCAGAGGACCAAGACAGCGCGCTTCCTGATGCGCCAGGTATTGATGAGCTAGCTGCGGCCCTTGAGGGGGCGGATGGCGGGGCCGATGTCAGTGAGCTGCGCCATGTTCGCTCTGCTGCCGACAAGCGTGCTGCGGAGGAAGTCGCAGGTCGCGAGCCCTGCAAAGACTTCGATTTGTTCAAGCCGCTGTTTGAGCACGTTACCAACGACATTACCACAGGCGCGCGGATCACTCGTCAAATCAGAAAAGACGCAGGCTTCCTGAAGTCTGACATCAAGGCTGGCGAGTTTTTCATTGTCGGCGGCCAGACAGCCTATGTTGCCGAGGTCGGCGAAGCCTTCAAAGCACCTAACGGCGACATGGATGCACGGCTGCGCGTAATTTATTCCAATGGGACCGAGAGCAATCTTCTTCTTCGCTCATTGCAGCGTGCAATCTACAAGGATGAGACGAGCCGCCGGGTCTCGGAGCCGGATGCCGGCCCTCTCTTCGCTGACGAGGCGGTGGACGACGATCTTGCGGCAGGGTTCGTTTATGTCCTGCGGAGCCGCTCTGATCATCCACTCGTCGTCGAGAACCGAGAGATCGTGCACAAAATCGGCGTGACCGGGAGTGACGTGAAGCGTCGCATTGCGGGCGCCAAGCTAGACCCCACCTTTCTTATGGCGGACGTGGAAATCCTCGCGACCTATGAGTTGTTCAACATCAACCGGACAAAGTTAGAGAATATCATCCATCGCGTCTTCGATCCTGCACGGTTGAACATCGAGATCAAAGACCGCTTCGGAAATCCGATAGTGCCGAGAGAGTGGTTCCTCGTGCCTCTGTTTGTCATAGATGAAGCTGTCGCCAAAATCAGGGACGGTACAATTACCGAATTTGTGTATGATCCGAGTTCAGCGTCATTGCGTCTTCGCGGGGAGAAGCGGCCATGACGCTCGATGTGCGCGGCGGGCTCAAAAACACCAAGCGCAGCCATGATCTGCTAACCGTCGCGGATGAACTTCTGTCCAATTCGATTGATGCTTATCTCATCCGTAGAGATCAGGAGCCAACGGCACCGGCGCTGTACGTGACGCTCACGTTTGAGCTTTTCAAACGTGACCTTGAAGGCCGAACCTTCGACCTAAAGCTCACGTGTGTAGATAACGGAGCCGGTCTCGGAGACGCTGAAGTCAAGGCGTTCGTTACGAAAGACACTTCGTTCAAGGATGATCTTCGCATCGAGGGTTTGGGCAAGTGCAAGGGCACCGGTCGTATTCAATACTTCCACTTTTTCAAGAAGCTCAGCATCACTTCAGTTTATCGCTCCGACATACAACTTTTTCAGCGTGACCTTCGGACAGATGAGAGCGTGCGTGAGATCGAGGAGAGTAGCTTCGTTCGCGCCGATTTGACCAAAGGGACGCCGGGCACCAAGATCATCCTCGATGGCATCAAAGATGACGTGTATGGCAAGCTCTTCTCCCAAAAAGACCTGCGGCAGGAGTTTGCCGCGCATCACCTGCGACATCACTTTCTGATCTCCTTTCTGCATCGCTTGGTGAGCATCCAAGAACATCTAGGCGACTTCGAAATTCATATCGTCACAAAGACTGGCGACGCGGAGAGCAAGGAAGCGATAAAGCGTTCTGACCTCCCGACTGTGACCGAAACGCGGCCCATCGATATTGTGGTTAAAGCCGCAGCCGACAACCCGATCGCTCTGACTAAGCGATTTGTGATCTCTCACTACAAGCTCGACAGCTCGGCTTTCGACCTCTCGCAGAACGTGGTTGCGCTTTGCGCAAATTCGTCACCGGTCAAGCGAATAACCAAGCGGTACCTCAAAACAGTCGGGCAGGAGAACAGGCCGCTAGACGGGTTCTATCATCTGGTTCTGATCGAAGCCGAATACCTCGACCAGCAGGTTAATGAACAGCGCGACGATTTCCGCATTCCGGACCGCGTTGAAGATGAAGACCTCCTTCTTGATGCCTACCTGTCTATGGAGGAAATCTATGACGCGATTGATCCCGAAATCCGGGAGATGCTCGCGCCGCCAGATTGGGACCGCGACGAGGTTATCGACGGCACAACCGAGAAGTACGGCATCTCGCGGGCGATGATCGCCGACGTCGACGTTCGCTTGAAGGTCGGTGATACGGAAGAACAGGTCGCGCGCCGTGTGCTGAAGGCATATCAGGATCGCGCCCTGAAAGACACGACAGAGATGTTCGATCTAAAAGAAAAGATTGTCAGCGCTTCGCCGGACGCTCCGGATTTTCGGGAGAAGCTGAATGAAATGACGTGGAAGTTCGCGTCATCTCTAAAGAACATCAATATGGCTAATCTCTCGCAGCTGGTCGTGCGGCGCGCGTGGATGCTAGACGTGTTGCGTCTCGCGGTAACGAAGACGCTTGCCGTCCAGCAACAGCCGTCGGAGAAACGACGTAAGGATGAGCGTCTGATCCATAGTGTGTTCTTCCCGATGGGGCGGGATAGCGATGACGTGCAGGACCACGACATCTGGATATTGAGCGAGGAGTACCAGTACTACGACTACATCGCGTCCGATAAACAGCTGGCCGCGATCAAGTGGGATGGCGGCGATCCGCTTTTCGAGAGCGACATCGATGCCGTACTGGCGGAGGTGTTCGCCAAGCGCAACGATGACAACGGCGGCAAGCGACCCGACATCGCCATCTTCTCTAAGCAGGGCGCGGCAATCATCGTTGAGTTCAAGGCGCCCGGCGTGAACCTTGATGAGCACACGGGCGATCTCAGCGAATACGCTCACCTGTTGGCGGCGAAATCGAAGGGAAAGCTAAAGCAATTCTACGGCTATCTAATCGGCACGACAGCCAACGAACTGCGCCTTGCCGGTTATACCGAATTCCCAAGTCGTAAGGGTTGGTTTGCAACGCACGACATCAGAGATCCCGCCACTCGCACGACCATTGGTGAGCTGTATTCGGAAATTCTATTTTATGATGACATCGTCGACAAAGCGGCGATGCGCCTGCAGGTTTACAAAGAGCGCCTAAGACTGGACTGAGCCTTTTGCCAATTTAGCATAGAGCCCTTCGGGCTTTAGCTGAGTGTAACGCTTCAATTGCTTCCAATCCTTGTGGCCAGTCACAAGCGGAACTTGTTCGATTGTTAGACCTGCCTCGAATAGGCGGCTCGTCGCCTCGTGGCGCATATCGTGGAAGTGCAGGTCGATAATGCCGAGGTCTTTCACCGCGCGCTGAAACGCCGTGCCCGCTGACTTCGCATTGTGCGGGAAACAACGCGGGCCATTCAGGCGGAGATCGCGCTGCTCTTGCAGTAGTTCCCAGGCATCGTAACCCGTCGCCGAGAGTAAGGGGACGCGCTGGTCGTTGCCGTCCTTCTTGCGCGGGTCTTTGCGGTCCGGGACGAGAATGGTCCGGGTGCGCTCATCGAGCGTGTGCCATTCGATCCGGAATATCTCATCGATCCGCATGGCGGTTGCGATCGCGAACTTCAGGACCCGCGTCATGGGGATCGTGTAGCGCGGGTTTGCATCGAAATGCGCGAATAGCTTTTCCAGTTCTTTCTCGGTCGGGCGGCGCTCGCGCTCGTCGGCGGCACCCACAAGGCCAAGCCGGCGGAGCGCAACGCGCGCCAACCGCACCGCTTCCGCATCGACTGCGACGCCGTGCACGGCAGCAGCGTCCGTGAGGATCGTGCCGATGAATGAGATATCGACCGCGAGTGTCGCGGGGCCAGCGCCGTCCTTCGCGCGCTGACGGCCGTACTGGATGAGCCTGTCGCGGGTTAAGCCAGAGAGGGGAGTTGCGCCGAGTTCGACCCGGAGGCGATTGAGCACGCTGCGTTTCGAGCGGCGGAGCGGTTTGCCGACTTCATGGAGGTCGTTGATGTGCAGATCGATCAGGCTCGCGAAGCTATCCTTGCGGCTTACTTGGCGCGTGGTGGGGTCAATTTGCTTGTCGATTGCGCGCTCAAGGTCGCGCGCCCACTCCTCGGCGTCTGACTTGCGCAGGAATGTCTTGCAGATGCTATGACCATCGCGGCGCACTTGAGCGCGCCATTTGCCCCGACGTTTATCAATCGACGCCATGAAGCTGCGCTCCGCAACCACAAACCGCCTGATGAGGGCCTCAAGCCGAATCTGGTCACGCTCCGGTCACACGCAGTCTGGAAAAGCCCGGAAAAATGCGGAACACAGGTCGAACGTGCGGTCACAAATCAGCACATCTAGTTCACTGATGTTCCAATAAAAAATATGAAAAATCAATCTCATAAGTTCTGTATTGCCCCGATGATGGACTGGACCGACCGCAATTGTCGGGCCTTTCACCGTCATCTGTCGCGTCACGCGCGCCTCTACACCGAGATGGTGACGGCCGACGCCGTGCTGCACGGCGACCGCCAGCGCCTCATCGGCTTCGACCCCGCCGAACAGCCCGTTGCGCTTCAACTCGGCGGGTCTGAGCCCGACAAGCTGGCGCGCGCGGCCGGCATCGGCGCCGATTGGGGCTATCGGGAGATCAACCTCAATGTCGGCTGCCCGTCAGAGCGGGTGCAGTCCGGCGCGTTCGGCGCCTGCCTGATGCGCGAGCCGAACCTGGTGGCCGACTGCCTGTCCGCCATGCGCGAAGCGGTCCCGGCCGGCATCCCCGTCACCGTCAAACACCGCATCGGCGTCGACGACGACGATCCGCGCGAACGCCTGTTCTCCTTCGTCGAGACGCAGGCGAAGGCGGGCACGCGGGTGTTCATCGTTCATGCCCGCAAGGCGTGGCTGTCCGGCCTGTCCCCGAAAGACAATCGCGAGATTCCGCCGCTCGACTACGATCTCGTCGCCGAGCTGAAGCGCGCCCACCCTGAACTCGTCATCGTGCTCAACGGCGGCGTTCCGGATCTCGATACGACCGAACGCGAGTTGCCGCGCTTCGACGGCGTCATGCTGGGCCGGGCCGCCTACCACACGCCCGCGCTTCTGCTCGAGGTCGATCGCCGCATCTTCGCGGATGAGGCGCCCGCGCGCACGCCCGAGGAAGCCGCGCGAACCTTCCGCCCGTGGATACTCGAACGCCTTGAATCCGGCATGCCGCTGCACGCCGTCACCCGCCACATGCTGGGTCTGTTTCATGCGCGGCCCGGCGCGCGCCACTGGCGGCGCATCCTCTCCGAGCGTGCGCCCGGCACGCGCGGACCCGAGGCGATCGCGGCCTTCGATGCGGCGCTTGAGGCGGTGTCGGTCGAGCGCGAGCGCGTCGCGCTGCAAGCCGGGTAGGCCAAGCCGGGTAGGGCGATCAGTCCCGCAGCACCATCGCGTCGGACGTCACGCTCCAGCCTTCAGCCGGTTGAGGAAGCTCATCCCCAGCAGCGACTGCGAGAGCCCGTCGTCGATTACGATGGCCCGCACGCCGCTTACGTCGATATCGTCCACCGCGACGCTCTTCAGCATCGCGCTGCGCGCCGGAACCTCGCCATTGGCGGTCGTAACCTGCACGTTCTCGGGCAGCGCCAGTATGTCCAGCCCCGCGCGCTCGGCGTCCCGGCGGGTCAGCGCCACATAGGTCGCGCCCGTGTCCACCATCAGCCGCAGGTCGGCGCCGTTGATGCGCACATTGGCCCAGTAATGCCCGTCGTCTTCCTTGCGCAGGCGCGCGCTTCCCGGCGGAAGCGGCTCCGGGCGGGGAATGAAGGCGGAGAGTGCAGGAACCGCCTCGTCGGTCCCGGCCGCATGCGCGGCGGTCTCGGTGGCGACGGCGTCCTGCCGCGCGGCCTCGTTCGGCGTCATCAGCAGAACGCCCAGCGCGATGCCGCCCGCCAGCGCCGAGAAGGTGAAAATCCGCGCGGAGATGTCAGTGCGCATGCCGAAGACACGTCCCCGCTCGTGTCACGGCGGACCTTCTCTCACATTCGGCCCAAGCTTCGGTTAAGCCGTCCGTCCGAATTGCACGCCGCCGGACCGGCCAGACCTGCCGCGCATGCGGGGAGGGGTCAGCGCTTCCCGGCCGCCTCAAGCGCCTCGATCCGGGGCGGCAGGTCGGCCATCACCGCGTCCCGCTCGGCGTCGGAAAATCTCGCCCATTGCGCGATTTCCCGCAGCGTGCGGCCGCAGCCCAGGCAGTGCCCGGACGCGCCGTCGACCACGCAGACCTTGATGCAGGGGGACCGGATCGGTTTCAGCATGCCGGGAAGATAGGCGCGGGCGCTGGCAGGTCCAGTCCGCGGCAAAAGTTACCTTACGGAAGGTATCGGTTACGGAAGCATGCCGCAGCGTCTATCGACATTTATTGCCCTTCAGTTTCTTGCGCGCGGCTGATAACTTTCGTTACGAGGCAGAAACGACCACAACGCGCCCCTCCGCGGGGCCCCGCCGGACGTCCCCGGAGGGAAAGCCAGAGGAAACGAAACGCCATGGACCTGCAGTTCAAGCCGGAAGACATCGCGTTCAGGGATGAGGTCCGCCGCTTCCTTGAGGAGAAATATCCTCAGCGGCTTCGCGACATCAAATCGCGCGGCGAGATCACCAAGGAAGATTTCCTGCTGTGGCAGAAGACCCTCTACGAACAGGGGTGGGGCGCGCCCGGCTGGCCGGTCGAATACGGCGGCACGGGCTGGAACTCGATCCAGAAATACATCTTCCAGGAAGAGTGCGCGCGCGCTGAAACCATCCCGGTTCCGCCCTTTGGCCCGGTGATGCTGGCCTCGGTGTTGATCGCGTTCGGCAACGAACAGCAGAAGGAATACCACCTCGGCCGCATCATCCGCGGCGAGGACTTCTGGTGCCAGGGCTATTCCGAGCCGGGCGCCGGCTCCGACCTCGCTTCGCTGAAAACCAAGGCCGAGCGCCAGGGCGATCACTACGTCATCAACGGCCAGAAAACCTGGACCACGCTCGGCCATTATGGCGACTGGATCTTCGTCCTCGCCCGCACCGATCCCAACGCGCGCAAGCCGCAGGAAGGCATCTCCTTCTTCCTCGTCGACATGAAGACGCCGGGCGTCGAAGTGAAGCCGATCATCACCATGGACGGCAGTCACGAGGTCAACGAAACCTGGTTCACCGACGTCAAGGTTCCGGTCGAAAACCTCGTCGGCGAAGAGAACAAGGGCTGGACCTACGCCAAATACCTGCTCGTCCACGAGCGTTCGGGCATCGCCGGCGTGGCGCGCTCCAAGAAGGGCATCGAGCGTCTTCGCCAGATCGCCGCGATGGAGCTGGACGCGGGCGAACCGATCATCCGCAACCCTGAATTCGCGCGCAAGATTTCCGAGCTGGAAGTCGATCTCACCGCGCTCGAATTCACCGAGCTGCGCACGCTCGCGGCGGAATCGCAGGGCAAGATGGCCGGCCCGGAAAGCTCGCTGCTCAAGATCAAGGGCACCGAGATCCAGCAGCGCATCACCGAACTGACGCTCGAAGCGGTCGGCAATTACGGCATGCCGTATTTCCGCGGCTTCCCGGACGACGGTCACAACGCCATCCCGATCGGGCCCGACTACGCCCACATGGCGGCGCCGACTTACGCCAACATGCGCAAGACCTCGATCTATGGCGGCTCCAACGAGATCCAGCACAACATCATCGCCAAGATGGTGCTGGGCTTCTGATTATGGCCGGACTTCGCAGTCTGGCGTGCGGCCTGGCGCTCGCGTGCGCCGCGCCGCATGCGCTCGCGCAGACGGGCTACACGCCGCCGCCTCCGGGCACGGTGCTGTCCTATAGCGTGATCGACTACGAGGCCGGTCTCGACGCCTACGCCTTCGACACCCTCGTCGTTGCGTCCGGCCCGGACTTCATCATCACGCGCACCATCGACGCCGAGGTCGACGATCCCGGCTACATGGTCGAGTTCGCCGGCTTCTTGCTGCTCGGTTGCAAGTACGATGTGCTGCCCGCCGAAGCCGACCGCAAAAGGCTGTTGGCGATGTGGCCGTTGGGAAAGGGCGTCGCCGGAACCGGTCACATCGACGGCGTCGGAACGGTGACGCTTGAAAAGCCCGCGCGCGCCGCCATCCCGGGCGGCAAAACGGTCGACGGCTACACCGTGTCCGTCCAGTACGATGCGATCGACGAAGACTATAAGGAGCAGTTGCTGATCGCGCCCGAACTGGGCACGCCGATTTCGGTGAAGGGGCCGTCCAGCCTCTCCGTCCTGAAAAAGATCACGCCGCCGTCGGGGAAAGCGCCGCAAAGGCCGCCGCTGTCGCAACTTGGTGATTGCGCGAGACTGTTTTGACGGCGATGCTGGGTCGGGGTCTGCATATCCATCGCCCGCCAACGGGCGACGCCCGCTCGCCGGGCGCTGGTCAGAGGACGAGGTGCGGCGATGGCTGCATCGGTGAAAGCCGGGATGAACGCCACGGAGAGGGCGGCCTGGAGCGTCATCGCGCTTCTGTCGGTCGGCGTGGCCGGCTACGCGCTGTTCCTGGTCGTCACCGGCTTCCGCTATCTGGCGCTCGAAAACCCGATGCTGGCGCCCTGGGGTCTGCGAACGCACATCGCCGCGTCGGCCTTCGCGATGCTGCTGGGGCCGTTTCAGTTCCTGAAAAGACTGCGCGCGCGTCGTCCGCGGCTGCATCGCTGGTCGGGGCGCGTCTATGTCGCGGCGTGTCTGGTCGGCGGCGTGGCGGGCGCGACCATCGCCCTGTCCAGCACGGCGGGCCTGCCGGCGGGGGCGGGCTTCCTGTTGCTTGCCCTGTTCTGGCTCGCGACCACTTCGCTTGCGTGGGTCTCGGCGATGCGCCGCGACTTTGCAGCGCACGAACGCTGGATGGTGCGCTCATTCGCGCTCACCTTCGCGGCGGTGACGCTGCGTCTCTACATTCCGGCGTCGGTCATCGCCAATCATGGCGAACTGGCCGTCGACGCCTATCGCGTCATCGCCTGGGCCTGCTGGGTTCCAAACCTGGTTCTTGCGGAGATCTGGCTTCGCACACGCAACAGGCGCACCGCTTCCGCACAACCTTCACCTGCGGCCTGAACGCCGCTTGCAACCGGACTCAATGCTCCTACAAGGAGCCTAGGGAGAGACACGATGGATTTTAACTACACCTCCGAACAGGACATGCTGCGCGATACGGTCGCGCGCTACATCCGCGAGCAGTACGACTTCGAAACGCGCCGCAAGGTGTCGAAGTCCGAAATCGGCTGGCGTCCGGAGGTGTGGGCCCAGTTCGCGGAAATGGGTCTGCTCGGCGCGCCGTTCTCTGAAGACGATGGCGGCTTCGGCGGCGGCCCGGTCGAAACCATGATCCTGATGGAAGAGTTCGGCAAAGGTCTCGTCATCGAGCCCTTCCTGCAAACGGTCGTCTGCGCGGGCGGCTTCCTCAAGCACGCCGGCACCGCAGCCCAGAAAGAAGAACACCTCGCCGGCATCATCGGCGGCGAGCGCATCTTCGGCTTCGCCTACGCCGAGCCCAAGGGCCGCTACAATCTCAACGACGTCGCCGTGACCGCCAAGAAGGACGGCGAAGGCTATGTTCTGAACGGCCACAAGGCGGTCGCCCTCGGCACGCCGATGGCCAGCCACCTCGTCGTCACCGCCCGCACCGCCGGCGCCCAGCGCGACGAGCAGGGGATCACCGTCTTCATCGTGCCGAAAGACGCCAAGGGCGTCGTCACGCGCGACTATCCCACCGTCGACGGCCTGCGCGCCTCCGAGGTGGTGTTCGAGAACGTGGCCGTCGGCGCCGACGCCGTGATCGGCGAGGTCGACAACGGTCTGCCGCTGGTCGAGCAGGTGACCGACGAGGCCATCGCGGCGCTCGCCGCCGAAGCCGCCGGCTGCATGAAAGTGCTCACCCAGGCCACGGTCGAATACTCCAAGCAGCGCAAGCAGTTCGGCGTCGCCATCGGCTCCTTCCAGGTTCTGCAACACCGCATGGTCGACATGTTCATGGCGGGCGAGCAGGCCACCTCGATGACCCTCATGGTCACGCTGAAGCTCGGCGAGGGCGAAGTAGAGCGCAAGAAAGCCGCCTCCGCCGCCAAGATCCAGATCGGCAAGGCCGGCAAGCTGGTCGGCCAGGAAGCGGTGCAGATCCACGGCGGCATGGGCATGACCGACGAACTCAATGTCGGCCACTACTTCAAGCGCCTCGCCATGATCGAAAGCCAGTTCGGCGACACCGACTTCCACCTCAAGCGCTACACCGCGCTGTCGGCGTAACCGCATCCGGCCGCACGGCCACCTGTTGGACGGGGGATGGGCGATGGGCGGTCCGCAGGTTCCACTCTCGCGCGGTCAGCGCATCCTGATGGGAATCTGCGGGGTGGGCTTCGTGCTCGTCGGCGTCTGGATCATTCTTGAGTACTTTGTGCTGAACGTCGTCACGGAAGTGTACGGGGGCGGTATCGACCCTAGGTTCTTGTTCCTGGGGTTCGGAATCCTGATGATCGCCGGCGGTGGGATGGCGATAGCGGGTGCGGTTCGTGGCAGAATTTCCTAGCGCGGCGGCCCGCATCCCCCGCACGGCGCCGGCCGCACTCGCCTGCATTCTCGGCGCGCTGATCGTCCTCGCGCCGGCCTCGTCCGCGCAGACCGCTTTCCCGCACCGGCCGGACGGCTTGCCCGACTTCGAGGGCCGCTGGACGATGCGCACCCTCACGCCCTTCTTCCGGCCCGAGGGCGTCGCCGTTCCCGCTGTCAGCGCGCGCGACGAAGCGGCGATGATCGAGACCGTCATGGCGCAGCGCCTCGCCGGCGAGCAGTTCGACCCCGGCACCTCCAACCCCGACGGAGACGGCCTCGCTTTCATAAACGGCGAATACCGCACCTCCGCCGTCGTCAGTCCCGCGAACGGGCGCCTCAACCTCACCCCCGCCGGACAGGCGCGCCTGCGCGCGCGCGCCAACGGCTATGACGGACCCGAGGACCGGCCCGTCAACGAGCGCTGCATCGCCGACGCCGGCCGCGCGCCTTACCGGGTGATGTCCGGCGAGATGTATTTCGAGATCGTCGAAACGCCCGGCCATCTCATGATCCATAAAGAAGGTATGGACCCGCCGCGCATCTTTTCGCTGGGCGAAGATCCCGCCCGCTCGGTCGGCCCGTCCTGGGCGGGAACCTCCACGCATCGCTGGCAGGGCGAGACCTTCGTGATCGAGACCACCGGCTTCCGCCCGGACGACGCCAACCGGCGCATATCGGGTCCGGGCTCGGCGGGCTTTCCCATCGCGCCCGACACGAAGATCACCGAATGGCTCATCCCCGTGTCGCCCGACGTCATCCTCTATCGCTACCAGGTCGAAGACCCGGCGCTCTATGTCGAACCGTTGATCGTCGAACTGCCTCTGGTCCGCACCTCGCACGTCCTCTTCGAAAGCGCCTGCCACGAGGGAAACTACAGCCTCGCCAACACGCTGCGCGGCGCCCGTCTCTCCAAATAGGCGCCGTCTTCTAGACCCCCGCTGGCGTTTCTTCTAACGATTCAGGCAATCAGGGAGAGACGCACATGACCGACACAGCAACCAAAACGGCGCGTCGCACATTCTTGTCCCGGCTGGGCTTCGGCGCCGCCGTCATCGGGGCAGGGCTGGGCGCGGGCCTCGCCGCCGCGCCGCCGGCCGCCGCGCAAACCAAAGCCGCGTTCAAGCCGCGCCGTCACCCCGAAGACGGCTGGATGGATACGCCAAACGTCGCGCACCGCGTGGTCGTCGATTCCGCATCGCCCGCCTCGGGCGGCGCCGCGCTGCTCTACGCCAACAACACCTTCGCGGCCAACAAGGCCGGCTACGGCCTCGAAACCGGCGACATCGCGATCATCGTCGTGCTGCGTCACCTCTCCACGCCCTTCGCCTACACCGATGCGATCTGGGCGAAGTACGGCGCGGCGTTCTCGAACGTCCTCGACTTCAAGGACCCGACGACCGGCCAGGCGCCCACCACCAATCTCTACAACTCAGGTACGGCCGGGCGCTCGCTCACCAATATGGGCGTCACCATTCCCAGCCTTGTTTCGCGCAACGTGCAGTTCGCGGTGTGCGGCTCGGCCACGCGCTTCATGGCGAACGCCGTTGCGCAGGCTGCGAACGGCGACGCCGACGCGATCTACAAGGAGCTGACCGAGAACCTCATTCCCAACGCGCACCTCATGGCCGCCGGCGTCGTCGCCGTGAACCGCGCGCAGGAATACGGCTACACTCTGCTCACCGCGACCTAGCAGAGCGGAAGGGCGGACGCCCGCAGGCCCGCGATCACTCCGGCGCGGAAAACCGGCCCATGGCGATGTCCGCCAGCGCGGCTTCCACGGCGGGTAGCGTGTCGCCCTGGCCGCTCGTGGAGGGGCGGTCGGTATTGATCTGGAACGCCACGCATACGCCGGCGTCGCGATAGCATCTCAGGCTCGACACATATCCCGGAATCCATCCCGCGTGCCCGTATACCGGCCCGCGAGGCGTATCCGCGTAGATGGCCACGCCCGCTCCATAGGAAACGCCCGGATCGTCAGCCGAGACCGGAACCGCATCCAGCAGCCGGTCGAGATAGGGCGCGGGCAAAGCCTCTCCGCCGAACAGAGCATCGCCCCATCGCGCCAGATCGCCCGAGGTCGAAACCAGCCCGCCGCCTGTCCATTCCGTCGAAGGGTCCCAGACGAGAACCCCGTCCGGGCCCATCGACCTCGTCGGCAGGCCAAAGCCATTGCCGGCGTCCACATAGCCGACCGCCAGTCCGGGAATTGCGCGCGTGTTCGAAGGATGACTCGCATCGAGCTTCAGCGGGTCCAGCAGGCGTTCCTGCAGCACGTCGTAATAGGAGCGCCGGGTCGCCTGTTCGACGACAAGCCCCAGCAGGATGTAGCCGGTATCCGAATACGACCACGACGTCCCGGCGTCGAACAGCGCGGGGCTGTCGCAGACAAACCCGATCAACTCCTCCGGGCTGAACGGATCGCCGCCCGCCTCGTTTCGCGCCGCGAACGCCGCCTGAAAGGCCGGCAGATCAACATGGTCGGGCAGCCCGGACTGATGACGAAGCAACTGGCCGATCGTCATCGTATGCGCGTTGGGAACACAGCCGAACCAGGGCCGGTCCCCCAGATAGTCTTCAACGCGGTCCGACCGCGAAATCAGCCCGCCGCTCTCCAGCGACAGCACAATGGCGGCGACGAACGACTTGCCTATGCTCGCCGCCAGCATGGGCGTGTCGGGCGACATTGGGCGCTTGGCCTCCACGTCGGCCCACCCGCTCGCGGCGGCGACCAGCCGCCCGTCAGGCCAGGCGACGGCGGCCGTGATCCCCGGAAAGCCGTGCTGATCCCTGAGGTGGTCAAGCGTCGTCTGAAGATCTCTGGCGAACGGGTCCGACTCGACGCTCTTCGTGCAGGACGCGGCAAGGAACAGACAGGCAAACGCCAGCAGGACTCGGACCCCCCGCACGCCCGCTACGCTCCGGCCAGCGATGCGGCGGGCTTCGGCTCCATGGGCACCACGCGGGTCACGGCGCTTTCGCGCCGGAACATGCTGTCGCGCTTCCACACCACAATGGCGATCGCCAGCACCACCAGAATATAGGTGTCCCAGGGCTGCGCATCCGGCCAGAACGGATTGATGAGCTGCCAGTGGAAAAGCATCGGCAGCAGCAGGCTCCCTCTGGCGTCGTTGAACATGGGCGTGACGAGGATCGCCAGCGTTACATTGCCGATGAAGAAGGGCAGGAACTCCCAGTCGCCATACACCGTGCTCGACAGGTAGAATGCCGGAAAGTGCCAGACGCCCCAAATCGAGCCGATGATCGCGCCCGCCCAGAACGGGGCGACATGCCGTTGCAGAATAGGCTGCATCACGCCCCGCCATCCGAACTCCTCGATGGGGCCGAGCAGCAGCATCATGAACAGGAAGGCGATCGCGACGCCAATTCCCTCTTCGGGAAGGTCCGCCAGCAGCGCGCCGCCCTTGTACAGCGATCCGGCCATGTAGACGAGCGGGATGACCACAAGGATCAGCGCCCACCAGACGGGCGAACAGCGCCACAGCGTCAGCCGGCCGAGAAACGACCGCAGACCGCGCAGGCCCGTGCACCAGATGACGATCGAAAACGCCGCGATGGCCGGCGACCAGGTGGCGAGAAAGAAAAGCGGGTGGGAGCCGTTGATCTCTCCGAACGCGGCGGTGGCCTGCTCCGGAAACAGGATGAAAGCGCCCGCAACGCCCCAGGTTAGAATGAAGGTCGCGGCGATCTGAAAGATCAGCGCGACATCGGGCACCGAGAATGTGCGCTTGCCGGAGAGTTCGCCAGTCATGGTGTCTTTCATCGAAGGCTTGTCGTCGGCGCCGCACCGTCTCCGTGCATCATTCGGCAGAATGGAGATGAGGCCAAGAAACCAATTGAGCCAAATCAAGCCTCACGCCCGAACGCCGCAAAGCGCGGGCTGAAAACCCGCACCGCCGAAACGCTATACACTCAAGCCGTCGACGACAGCCCCGATGCGGCCCCCCGCACTTGTCACCCACACTTGTCATCTGGAAGCGTCGCGCAGAGACGCTTCCCATCGCGGTCACCCGCGATTGTCATCCCGGGCGAGCGCAGCGAGACCCGGGACCCATTCTTCAACCTCGACGATCTCTCAATGGGTCCCGGGTCTCGGCCGGACTTCGTCCGCGGCCTCGCCCGGGATGACAGCCGGTGTGCGGCTTCGCAACGGTCCAGCAACGACGTCGGCGCTTTTCCTCCACCGCCTCTGGCGGGGAGGTGGATCGCAAGCCCGAAGGGCGAAGCGAGACGGAGGGGGTGGCGACCAACTTATCCGACCCACTCGTTTCCGCCCGCATAGTTCCTCTCGCGTCTGGCGCGGGGAGGGTTCGGGAGACGTCTCCGAGTCCAACTGAATGTCAGGCGCCGGCCGGCGTGTGGAGGTCGCCGCAGTCCGCTCCGGTTTGTCCGACGAGAGATCGAACGAGAAAACTGACAGCATCCGGGTTCGCCCCGGAAGGACGCGGCCTCAGCCTGCAAACAGGCTCCGGGGTGTCGAAACCGGAGTTCCAGGTCTCGCGGAGAGATCTGCACGCGGGTCCGGGATGCGGAAATGGGTCCAAATGCTGGACGTGGGCCGTGCGATCTCAGACGATCGAGACGCAACCGGTGTTCCCCAGCCAAACCCGCCAGCCGCACCGGATCTCAAACCGGCCGCGGGGCGCGTGACGATCGCGTCTATCGCCAGCCCAACTCCCGCAAGGAGCGGTTGGCAACTTATCCGGCGCGGCCCCACGCGCCCCGGCCTCCCCAACCAGCGGCGGAGGTGAAACGCAAACCCGGACGGCGCACGCCGGTCCGGCTGAAGGCGCAGCCAGAACAGCCGCGACCCCGCAATGGGATGACAGCGGGGCAACTGCGCGCTAGTCGCTTCGGAAACAAGACAAGCCGGAGAGAGACCTCATGATCACCCTCGAAAAACAGGGCCCCATCGCCATCATCACCCTGAACCGCCCCGACGCGATGAACGCGCTGGGCGAGCCGGGCGACGGCGAGGCCGTGCGTGACGTGTGCGCCGAGGTCAACAAGGACAAGTCGCTGCGCTGCGCCATCCTCACGGGCGCGGGCAAGGGTTTTTCCGCGGGCGGCAACGTCAAGGCGATGCGTGATCGCGTCGGCTCCTTCGCCGGCAACCCCGCCGAGGTCCGCGAGGCCTACAAGAACGGCGTGCACATGATCGTCCGCGCCCTCTACGGGCTGGAGATCCCGCTGATCGCCGCCGTCAACGGCGCGGCCATCGGCCTCGGTTGCGACGTCGCCTGCATGGCGGATATCCGCATTTCCTCCGACAAGGCCAAGTACGGCGTCACTTTCCTCAAGCTGGGCCTTATCCCCGGCGACGGCGGCGCCTGGCTGCTGCCGCGCACCATCGGCATGAGCCGCGCCTGCGAACTTCTCTTCACCGGCAACGTCATCGACGCGAACACGGCGTGCGAATGGGGTCTGGTCTCGAAAGTCGTTCCGCACGACGAGCTGATGACTGAAGCGATGGCGCTGGCCCAGTCCATCGCCAAGCAGCCGCCGCAAAGCCTGCGCGTCGCCAAACAGCTTCTGCGTCACGGTACGCAGGCCAACTACGACACGATCATGGAGATGTCGGCGGCGGCCCAGGGCCTGATGCACCACACCAAGGACCACGAGGAAGGCGTCGCCGCCATTCTCGAAAAGCGCGAGCCGCACTTCACCGGCGAATAGCCGGCGGCCATCCAAAGCGTTGGGCGCCCATTGAAGGGCGTCCGCACGCCGCGCCGCTACTGGGACTGAGCCTGTTTCTTCTCTTCGGCCCGGTTCAGTTCGGCGATGATGTCCGTCACCAGGGTGTTGTCGCGCGACAGCGTGTAGGCCTTCTGCACCAGGCGAACGGCCTCGTCGCGGTTCGCTGGCATGCCCCAGCCGTAATAGTGCATTCGGCCAAGTTCAGCGCAGGCGGTTGATTTGTCGTCGTCGCACGCCTTGCCGAGATAGATCGCCGCCTGGGCGTAGTCCTGCTTGTGCCAGCTCTCGGTCGATTTCAGGTATTCGACGCCGACGAACTGGCAGGCGACCAATTCGTTCAGCTCGCAGGCCCGCTTGCGCAGTTCGAACGCCTTCGGCCTGAAGGATGGGTCGACCACGCCCTGGATCGCATAGGCGTAGCCGGCTTCCTTGCAGGCCAGCGCATGGCCCTGATCGCATCCGCGCAGGAAGGCCTCTTGCGGCGCTTCTTCGCCGACCGAGCCGAACCACCGGTTTGTGTAGGCCTTGCCCAGGAGGTAGCAACCTTCCGCGTATCCGCCGTCGCAGGCGCTTTCCATCAGCGCGCGCGCGTCGTCTCTCTGGCCCTCGCCGTACTTTGTTTTGCCCTGCTCATAGAGCGCCACCGCGGCCGGTTTGGCCGCTCCCTTTTCGGAGTCGGCATACGCTGCGCCGGCCGCCAATGAGACCGCGACGACCATGACCGGCAGAAATCCAGAACGCTTCATATCGTCTCCCTTGGCCGTACATTACCGACCGCATTACGCAGGCGAAGCGGAGAGTAGGGGAATTGCGCACCGCGCGCATCGCCCCAACGGGTGATTGACGACGCATATCTGCGGGCCCCGACTCAGGCGGTCTCAAGCGTGCGTGATCGGTTTCCGCTTGGCCCCGCCGTGCAGCGGGGGTTAGCTTCGCGCAAAACGCGCCCGCCCACGGGCGACAAACAAGACGGACCACAACAGGGCGAACCAAGGGAGAGAACCATGAGCATTCAGCGGCAAGACGCGCCCGATCGCGAGCGAGGGCCGCGCCGGCGTTCCGTCAGGTTGGCGGCGGTCGCCATGGCCCCCTTGCTGGCCGCCAGCCTTGCAGCCTGCGCCACGGGTTCGGCGCCCGAGACCGATACGGCGACCGCGCCGCCGGTCGCCGCCCAGGCGCCGGCACCCAAATTCGCCGCATCGATCCGGCGCACCGAATACGGCGTGCCGCACGTCAAGGCCGAGAACTATGGCGGCCTCGGCTATGGCATCGGCTATGTCAGCGGACAGGACAATGTCTGCGAGATCGCGGAACGCATCCTCACGGCCAACGGAACGCGCGCCAAATGGCTCGGTCCGGGCGAGAAGGACTCCAACGTCGCCAGCGACCTGTATCACCGCCGTCTCATCCAGACCGGCGAACTGGAACAACTCATGTCCGGCCCGGCGGACTCGGTGGATACCCCCTCGGCCGACGCCCGCGCGATGATCGCGGGCTATGTCGCCGGCTACAACCGGGCTCTGCGCGAGACCGGCGTCGACAACATCACCGATCCGCGCTGCAAGGGCGCGCCGTGGGTGCGCGAGATCACGGAAACCGAATACTGGCGCCACATCTACGCGGGGCAGGTGGTCTACCAGCTCGCCGGCGTCTCCACTGCCGCGCCTCCCGGCGCCGAAGGGCAGAAGCAGGCCGCGCTCGACGAACCGCTGATTGAAACGACGCAACTCGGCTCCAACGCCTTCGGGCTGGGACGCGAAGTAACGAAATCCGGCTATGGCGTGCTGCTCGGCAACCCGCACTATCCGTGGGACGGACAAAACCGCTTCTATCGCATGCACCTGATGATCCCGGGCAAGCTGAATGTTGTCGGCGCGGGATTGGTCACCAACGCGACGGTCGGCATCGGCCATACCGACAGTTTCGCATGGTCGCACACGGTCTCGACCGCTCGCCGGTTCGGCTATTTCGAGCTGAAGCTCGATCCCTCAGATCCCACGCGCTACATGGTCGACGGCGTCTCCACGCCGATGACCAGCATGGATGTGACCGTCGATGTAAAGGACGGCGATACGACCCGGCCGGTGACGCACACCTTCTACACCACGAAATATGGTCCGCTGATCGAGACCGAGAGCCTGCCCTGGTCGAAGGAACACGCCTACGCGATGCGGATCATGCCGCAGGGCGTGCGCACGATCGATCAGTACATCGACATGTGGAAGGCGCACGACGTTCATGAACTCGCCGCCTCGCTGAGGAAGTACCAGGCCACCGGCTTCAACACGACGGCGGTCGATAAGTCTGGCGAGGCGTTCTACGGCGATATGGGCATGGTGCCGAACGTGTCGGCGGCCCTGGCCGGGAAATGCACCACGTCCGATCTGGCCAAGAAGGTCTGGAGCGAAACCCGCGTCCCCGTGCTCGACGGCTCGCGTTCCGAATGCGACTGGGCGACCGATCCGGACTCGACCGCTCCGGGCGTCTTCGGCGCCAGCGCGACGCCGCAGATCTTCCGCACCGACTACGTGTCGCAAAGCAATGACAGCTATTGGCTCACCAACCCGAAAGCCCCGATGACGGGCTACAGTCCGATCTTCGGAGACGAGGGAACGGCGCGCAGCCTGCGCACACGGCTTGGCGTCGACATTATCGCGCAGCGTGTGGCCGGGGCGGACGGGTTCGAGGGCAAGAAGTTCGACCTGCGCACGCTGCAGGAGACGCTTTACGCGAACCGGCATCTTGGCGGCGAGCTGGTGCGCGACGATCTGGTGGCGGCCTGCCGGAAGTCCAAGAGCGCCAAACTCAAGCCGGCTTGCGATGCGCTGGCCGGGTGGGACGCGAAGGTCAATCTCGACAGTCGCGGCGCGCACCTGTTCCATCTGTTCGCACAGGCGGGCGGGCTGGTCTTCAAGGACAAGTTTGACGCCGCCCATCCCGAAACCACGCCGGCGGTTCTGGATACGGCCAATCCGAAGGTGCTGAAGGCGCTTGAGGAAGCGGTCGACAAGCTCAACGAGTTGAAGATCCCGCTCGATGCGCCGCTCAGCGCCGTTCAGAACGAAGTTCGCAACGGCGCGCCGATCCCGATTCACGGCGGCGCAGGACAGGAGGGCGTGTTCAACGTCATCACCGTCGATCCCGCTTCGCTGGAGCCGGAGAAGGGCTGGACCAGCATCCGCCACGGCTCAAGCTGGATCATGACGGTGGAGTTCACCCCCGATGGCCCGAAGAGCGAGGGCATCCTGACCTATTCCCAGTCCACCAACCCCAACTCGCCCTGGTATTCGGACGAGACGCGCCTCTATTCGAACAAGGGCTGGGATGATCTGCGCTTCACGGACGCCGCCGTCGAGGAGGGAACCGTCAGCCGCACCGAAATATCGGAGTAACAGCCGACGGAAAGTGCCGGGGCGGGCTTCGGTCCGCTCCACTTCCCGCGCCTGTGAAGGCCAGCTGGCGTGACTTTCCCGGCGGGAATCCTATTGTACGCCCGCATCAGGTCCCGAAGAGGGCCGCACCGTGGGAGACATATCCATGCGCACCTTGTTGGCAGCCTCGATTTTCGCCCTTGCGGCGGGCATGGCGGGCGCTCCGGCCGCTTTGGCGCAGACGGGCGGGTATGAGCCCCCCAGAACCACATCCGGCACGCCGGATTTTCAGGGTCTCTGGACCAATGTGTCGCTGACCAGCCTGGAGCGCCCGGCGCGCTTCAAGTCTCTGGTGATCCCGGAGGACCAGGCGACGAAGCTCGAAGCCGCGCGCGCGGCGGCCGACGCCCGCGGCGCCGCCCCGACCGATCCCAACGAAGGCGCGCCGAAGGCCGGCTCCAATGTTGGCGGCTACAACAACTTCTATGTCGACGCCGGCACCCACTTCGCCAAGATCAACGGCGAGGTCCGCTCCTCCTGGATCGTCGACCCGGCGGACGGAAAACTGCCGTACAGCGCACAGGGACAGAAGGCGTTCGACGACGGTCTGCACTTCGTGCGCAACACGTTCGACGGGCCGGAGACCCGCCCGATGGCCGAACGGTGTCTGGTCGGCTTCGGCTCAACCGGCGGTCCGCCGATGATCAATGTGATGTACAACAACACCTACCAGTTCGTGCAGACCGACGACTACGTGATGATCCTGGTCGAGATGAACCACGACGCCCGCATCATTCCGTTGAAAGACGCCAATCAGGTGAACCCGCAATGGCTCGGCAACTCGAAGGGGCATTGGGAGGGCGATACGCTGGTGGTGAAGACCACCAACTTCAACCCTGAGGAAAGCCTGCGCACCTTCTTCGCCAACTCGTTCTATGTTTCGCCGGACGCCACCGTAACCGAGCGGTTCACGCGCGTCGCCGAGGATCAGATCCTGTACGAGTTCACGGTCGACGACCCCAAGATCTACACTCAGCCCTGGCGGGCGGAGATGGCGATGAGCAAGTCGGACGGCCCGCTGTACGAATACGCGTGCCACGAAGGCAACTACGCCTTGCCGGGCATTCTCGAAGGCGCCCGCAAGAACGATCGCGAAGGCAAGGTCAACTACGCCGCCGAAGGCGAATAGACCCGCCCGCGCGGCGCGAAAAGGAACGGGTGGGGATGGCCGCTCTCGACAACTACGAGACGTTTGCGTTCAACGACGGCCGCTGGACGCGAACGGTCTACAAGCGCGGTTCGGGCCCGGCGGTCATCATCATTCACGAGATACCCAACCTGCATCCCGGCGTGGTGCGGTTCGCAGACCGCGTCGCCGAGGCGGGCATGACGGTCTATTGCCCCAGCCTGTTCGGAACGCCCGGCGCCGAGGCCTCGGTCGGCGCCATGCTGAAACAGGTCGCGCTGTCGATCTGCGTGCGCCGCGAATTTCGGATTTGGGCGGGCGGAAAGTCCAGCCCGTTCGTCGACTGGCTGCGGGCGCTGGCGCGCAAGGCGCACGCCGATTGCGGCGGACGGGGCGTCGGCGCGGTCGGCATGTGTTTCACCGGCGGTTTCGCCATGGCCATGATGACCGAACCTGCGGTCGTGGCGCCGGTGGCGTCGCAGCCGTCCCTGCCGTTCGTCACGATCGGGCCCCGCAAGGAGAAGGCCCGGCGCGAGTTCGACATGTCGGACGAAGAAGTCGAGATCGTGCGCCGGCGCATGGAGGAGGAGGACCTTTCCGCCATGGCGTTGCGTTTCAAGGGCGATCCTCTCGTGCCGGGCGAGCGCTTCGAGGCGTTGCGCAAGGCGTTCGGCGATCGCATCTCCTGCATCGAACTGAATGACGAGGATGGTTTTCCCATGGCGGGGCGTCCGCCGCACTCCGTTTTGACCCTCTCGCTGAAGGAAGACGGCCCGACGAAAGAGGTGGAAGAACAGGTTATCCGCTTCTTCGCCGAACGAACGGGGGTGTCGGCCGAGGCGACATGACCGCCCCCGGCTTTGTTTGCGGCGTCGTCGCCGCAGGGGCGCGGCGGAGCGTTGCCAAGACCGGCGGCGCCGGTATGCTGCCGGCCAAAACAGGAGACCGCGCAGGCGGGGAGGAACGGATGATTGGTGTTGTGGCCCGGATCAAGGTGAAGCCGGGAAGTCAGGCCGATTTCGAGGCTGTGGTGAAACAGCTCGTCGCGGCGGTGAACGCCAACGAAGCCGGATGCCGCCTGTACCAGTGCTTCAAGGTTCAGGACAGCGAAGTCGATTACCTCTTCATGGAGGAGTATGACGACGTGGCCGCCACGGAGGCGCATCGCGCATCGGATCACTTCCGCACGTTCGGTCGCCAGATGGGCGCGTTCATGGACGGCCCGCCCGAAATCATCCGCACGCTCAAGGTTAGCTAGGACGGCCGCTCAGGACCGCCCCGATACGACAAGAAAAGGAAACGCCCCATGGATCTGGAGTTCACCGCCGAGGACCTGGCGTTCCGCGATGAAGTGCGCGCCTGGATCAAGAGCGTCCTCACCGACGATCTCAAGCGCCGGCTGGACCTTTCGCGCAATCACTCGCTGGACGAGCAGCACCAGAAGGCCTGGCTGAAAGAGCTGGCGAAGAAGGGCTGGCTCGTGCCGAACTGGCCGGTCGAGTATGGCGGCCCCGGCTGGACGCAAACGCAGAAATACATCTTCGAGATGGAATGCGCGCTGGCGGGCACGCCGCGCAACGGCTCAATGGGCGTGCGCATGTGCGCGCCGGTGATCATGAAGTTCGGCACGCAGGAACAGAAGGACAAGTTCCTGCCGCCGATCCGTAATTCGGACGTCTGGTGGTGCCAAGGCTACTCCGAGCCCGGTTCCGGCTCCGACCTCGCCAGCCTGCAGATGACGGCGCGCCGCGAGGGCGACCATTACATCGTCAACGGCACCAAGACCTGGACGACCTACGCACAGTGGGCCGACTGGATTTTCTGTCTCGTGCGCACCTCGAAGGAAGAGAAGAAGCAGCTCGGCATCTCCTTCCTGCTTATCGACATGAAGTCGCCCGGCATCACCATCACCCCGATCAACACGCTGGACGACAATCCCGAGGGCGCGCAGGAGATCAACTCGGTCTTCTTCGACAATGTGAAGGTCCCGGTCGACAACCGCATCGGCGAAGAGGGGCAGGGCTGGACCTGCGCCAAATACCTGCTGACCTTCGAACGCGGCGCGGCCTACGCGCCGGGATGCCGCCATAGCCTCAAGCGTGCGAAACAGATCGCCGCGCTTGAGGAAGTGGATGGTCGCCCGCTGTCGCAGGACCCGGATTTCGCCCGCAAGATAGCGGATCTGGAAGTGCAGATCGACGCGCTGGACTTCACCGAACGGCGCATCTTCTCCAGCCTCGCGGCCGGTCAGTCCGTGGGCGCCATGTCGTCGCTGATGAAGACGCGCGGATCGGAGATCGGCCAGAAGATCACCGAACTGGTGCTTGAGGCGGCGGGCAATTACGGCATGCCGTTCGTTCAGGATGTCTACGCCCACCTCGACGGTCGCTCGAACGAACCGCTGCCGGCGCCGGAGCATCTTATCCCCTCGGCGGGCAGCTACTTCAACAACCGCAAGACGTCGATTTACGCCGGCTCGAACGAGATCCAGCGCAATATCATGGCGCAGATGATCATGGCGGCCTGATGCGCATCTGGTTGGCTCCGGCATTGGCGGCGGTCGTTCTGGCCGCCGCCTGTTCGCCCGCTGAGAAGGCGACCGCCTCGACCGCCGCCGCGCCGCAGGTTGAAACCGCGACCCTGGTGAAGGCGCCCCTTGCGCCGAGCATGGCCGATCTTTTCGTCGTCGACGCCTACGATCCCGCGCGGGATCCGGTCGCCGATCTTGAGCTGGCCACAGAAGCGGCGGCGGCTTCAGGCAAGATGGTGCTGATCGATGTCGGCGGCGAATGGTGCAGCTGGTGCCACATCCTCGATCGCTACCTCGCCGGCAACGATGATGTCCGAACGGCGTTTGCGCGCTCGTTCGTCGCGGTGAAGGTGAACTACAGTCCCGATAACCGCAACGAAGGCTTCCTCTCGGCCTATGGCGAGATTCCGGGCTATCCGCACTTCATCGTGCTGGACGCCTCGGGTCGGCTCGTCGCCTCTGAACCGACATCGCCTCTTGAGCAGGAGCGCGGTTACAACCGGCGCAAAATGCTGGCCTTCGCGAAGAAATACGCGCCCGCGAAACGCTAGTCCCAGCGACCGCTATTCCGCGTAGTCGCGCGGCTGGATGCGGGCGTAGGCGGCGATCGCCTGCCGGTCCTGTTCCAGACGGTCGCGGCCGGTGGGCGCGACAGCGCGGCGCTGGGCCCGGATATGCCGGTAGGCGGCCCGAAGCGCCAGAACGGCGACCACCGCGACCGTGACATTGGCCGCCGTCGCAATCGGGCGCTTATGCACTTCCTTGGCGGCCGCGCCGAGAAGGTCGACCGACTCGCGTCCGGCGTCTTCGGCAAGGTGACGCAGCGCCCGGCTGGCGTCGCCCGAACGGCGCCCCACGGTTTCGCCCAGCGCGTCGGCCGCGCGGGAGAGCCCGTGCATCAGCTCCTGAATGGTCTCGTCGTCCGTCCGGCGGCGTTTCGCCATGGTCTGTCTCCCGATCTGGCGGACTATAGCTGATCTCCGTTTCCGGATGGTTGAGGGCGGCCGCGCCGTTTTCGGGCAATTCGGCCCGTTCCCCAACATCCCGTCTGGCGTCCACTCTAGGCGCGCTCGCCCTGCGATTTCTGCGCCAAACTTGCGCGGGCGTGCGAACAGCCGCTTCGAGTGGTATAGGTGCAACAACAGGCAAGCCGGAGGAACCGGCGGGACGTTCGTTCAACCTGCGCGCTTCGGCCTCGCGGCCGACGGGCGGGTGGGGTGGACCGGGCAGGAAACGGTAGGCAAGGGAGACCGCGCATGGCGGACGATCTGAAGGCGGGAACGGCGGAAAGCGCCGCGAACCAGCATCACGACGAAATGGAGCAGGCGACGTTCAGTTCCTTCCAGGACTCCACACCGGAGGATTGGGCGATCATCGTGAAGGCGGCAGGCGAATTTAACCGGCACAACGCCGACCGCGTTCTCGCGCACCTGAAATTGCTGGAAGGCGATTGCGGCGGCTTCCCGGTCACCCGGCTCGAACACTCGCTCCAGACCGCGACGATGGCCCATCGCGCCGGCATGGACGAAGAATATGTGGTGTGCGCGCTGCTCCACGATATCGGCGATACGCTCGGCGCCTACAATCATCCGGACATAGCGGCGGCTATTCTGAAGCCTTTCGTGTCCGAGAAGAACCACTGGATGGTCGCCCAGCACGGCATCTTCCAAGGCTACTACTTCTTCCACCATATCGGTCTCGACCGCGATATGCGCGAGCAGTTCCGCGGGCATCCCAATTTCGAATACACCGCGCAGTTCTGCCACCAGTTTGACCAGCCTGCCTTCCGCAAGGACTACGACACCATGCCGCTTGAGGCGTTCGAGCCCATGGTGCAGCGCGTGCTGGCGAAGCCCCGGCAGTCGATCTACAAAAGGGATGCGGACGAAGCGGTCTTCTAGAATCGGGCTCGAATCCGTTCCGCGCATTCAGGTTTAAGCGCACGACTCCAGATGGCGCGCGCTGGTGCAGGGAGGGTCTCATGCCCGCACATGTCTCGAACGGAACGGGCGTAGGGGCGCTCGCATTGATGCTGGCGGTGATCGCCGCCCCGGCTGCGGCCCAGACCGCCGGCGACCCAGTTCACGGCAAGGAAGTTGCGGATGCATCCTGCGCGCGCTGCCATGCCGTCGAAGCCGGCGAGACCATATCGGCTGCGACACGAGCGCCTACCTTCCAGACGATCGCCGATACGCCCGGTATGACGCCGATGGCGCTGAATGTGTGGTTGCACTCGACCCACAACGAAATGCCGCAGTTGCGCCTTCCCGCCGAAGACGTGGATGATCTGACCGCGTACATCCGGGGTTTGAAGTCGAAAGGCGAATAGATGTCTCGTTTCAGCCCGATGGGGTCGGCCGTTTTGGTCGCGGTGATGGCGCTGGCCGCATGCGCGCCCGAAGGGGGCGACGACGCCGCCACGGTTGCTGGAGACGCTGGCGAAGCGCAGGCGCCGGCTGCTGCCGCGCCGGCTGCCGCTGATTCAGACGCCGCCGGTATCGGGGACGCCTATCTTGGCTACGCGCATGCCCGTCAGGCCTGCGCGCGCTGCCACGCCATCGCCGAGTACGAAACGGAATCGCCCGACCCTGAAGCGCCGACCTTCGTGTCGGTCGTGAACCAGCCGGAAACGACGGCCGATTCGCTGCGGACGTGGCTGCGCTCATCGCACCCGACCATGCCGGACTTCATCATCAAGCCTGAGCGCATCGAAGACCTCGTCGCCTACATCATGAGCCTGAAGACGAGTTAGCGCCGGAAGGCTGCTGCGATGATCGCGCCCGGCCGGGCCGCCTGCGGCAAACTGTGCCTTGCAACAACGCCGCGGCGAAACGTTTTGCCGCTCAGCTTCCGGCTTGAGCATACAAGCGCCGTCCTGATAGGGTCCGGCCGCCGTTACTCGCAACCCACGGAGTTCCCCTCATGCGTCTGACTGCTGTCGTGGCCGCCTGCGCTTTTCTTTCAGCTGCGGCGCATGCCGACGAGGGCATGTGGACGTTCGACAACTTCCCGTCGGCGAAAGTCAAAGAGGCGTACGGCTTCGCTCCGGACAAAGCCTGGCTCGACCGCGTGCAGCGTGCGTCGGTGCGTCTTGAGAACGGTTGCTCCGGGTCGGTCATCAGCAAGAGCGGCCTTGTGCTGACCAACCATCACTGCGTGGCCGATTGCGCCCAGTCTTTGTCGTCGGCGCGCGCCGACCTGCTGGCGGACGGTTTCCTCGCCGCCTCCCGCAAGGAAGAGAAGGGGTGCCCGGGCCTCGAGGTTTCGATCCTTCAGTCGATCACCGACGTGACCGAGCGCGTGCAGGGCGCGACCGCTGGCGTGGCGCCGGCGCAGGTCTCCAGCATGCGTAGCGCCGAAATGGGCCGCATCGAACAGGAAGCCTGCGGCGACGACCGCAAGCTCCATTGCGAGGTCGTCACCCTGTATCGCGGCGGTCAGTACAAGCTTTACCGTTATGATCGCTACGACGATGTGCGCCTGGCGTTCGCGCCTGAGCTGCAGGCGGCCTTTTTCGGCGGCGATCCGGACAACTTCAACTTCCCGCGTTACGCGGTCGATATGGCGCTGCTGCGGATCTACCGGGACGGCAAGCCTGCGGCCTTCAAGGCCCCGCTGAAGCTCGATCCGAAGGGCGCGTCCGACGGCGATCCGGTGTTCGTCTCGGGACATCCGGGATCGACCAATCGCCTGCTGACCGTTTCGCAGCTGGAATTTCAGCGCGACCACTACCTGCCATGGCGCGTCGAATATCTCGCCCAGATTCGCGGTGCGCTGCTTGCGACGGCCGCGATCGGTGAAGAAGAGGAGCGCCAGGTCCGCGAGGCGCTGTTCGGCGTCGAGAACTCGGTGAAAGTGTTCAAGGGACAACGCGGCGCGCTGGTGGAGCCGGCCTTCTTCGCGGGTCTTGAAAGCGGAGAGCAGAAGCTGCGCGATGCGCTGGCCGCCGACGCTGGCCTTCGCGAGAAGTATGGCGACCCCTTCAAGGACATCGAGGCGCTGGCTCCGGTGCGCTCGGAACTCTGGATGCCCTACCAGATGCTGGAGTTGCGCATGGGCGCGGGCTCCCAGCTGCTGGCCGACGCACGCACGCTGGTGCGCGGCGCCACGGAGCGCGCCAAGCCCGCTTCGGACCGCCTGCCGGAATACGCCGACGGGCGTCTCGCCGGTCACCTGAAGGCGCTGTCCGCCGAGACCCCCATTCACCCCGTACTGGAGCGCCTTGAACTGGAGTTCTGGCTGCTCAAGACGCGTGAATATCTCGGTCCCGACAACTCTGCGGTGAAGGCGTTGTTCGGAGGTCGCTCGGCGTCGGACATCGCCCGGGATATCGCTGAAAACTCGTCACTGTCCGACCCCGCCGTGCGCAAACGCCTGTGGGAGCACCCGGAGCAGGTTCTGACCTCGAACGACCCCGCAATCGTCCTGTTCCGCCTCTTCGACGAGGCGGCGCGCGCGACCCGCAAATCATATGAAGAGCGCGTCGCCGGACCGGAAAGTCAGGCGTCGGAGCGGATCGCCGCGGTGCGGTTCGCGGTTCTGGGTTCCGGGGTTTATCCGGACGCGACCTTCACGCTGCGCCTGTCCTATGGACAGGTGAAGGGATGGGATGATCCCGCTTTCGGAAAGATCCCCGCCTTCACCTACGTCTCGGGTCTCTGGAAGCGTGCAACCGGGGCGTTCCCGTTCAACCTTGCTCCGCACTGGCAGGGCGCCGAGACGAAGATCGACGGCGCCATCCCGATGAACTTCGTTTCGACGAACGACATCATTGGCGGCAATTCGGGCTCGCCCGTGCTCAATCGCAAGGGCGACGTGATCGGTCTGGCCTTCGACGGCAACATTCATTCGCTGGGCGGCGCCTTCGGCTACGACCCCGTGCTGAACCGCACGGTTTCCGTCGCTTCGCCCTTCATCGTTGCGGCGCTGGACAAGATCTATGGGGCCAAGGCGTTGGTGAAGGAAATCGAGGACTAGGGCGGTCGGCGTCGCCTCGTGCGCGAGCGGTCGGTGACCGAAACAGTCCATCCCCCGATTTGCTCCGCCTGCGGAGGGGCTGCGGCCAATCGTAACTGGACAGGCGGGGGGTGGATGGCCTTACTTCGCCGGTCGGGTCCCGGGCCTATTCCGGGGCGGAACTACGGGGATAGCGGGGCGCATGTTGGATAACCTCGGATGGGGGTGGGATAACGCCCGCGCGATTCTCGGCGTCGGCGTCATCTATCTGGTCGCTTGGGGCATCTCGGAGAACCGCAAGAGCTTCCCGTGGAAGATCGTCCTCGGCGCCAGCGGGCTTCAGCTCGCTTTCGCGCTGCTGCTCTATGGCCTTCCGCCGGTGAAGGAGGGCCTCTCGCAGGCCAGCGTGGTCGTGAACGCGCTTCAGGCCGCGACCCGGGCGGGAACCAATTTCGTCTTTGGATATGTCGGCGACAACACCGCCTGGACCTTTTCGGAGAGCGCGCCGGGGCCGGTGTTCTTCTTCCAGATCTTGCCGCTGGTGATCGTGGTCGCGTCGCTGTCCGCGATCCTCTGGCACTGGCGCATTCTGCGCTGGATCACCAAGGGGTTCGCCTTCATTTTCTCGCGCACCATGGGGCTTGGCGGCGCGACCAGCCTGGCGGTTTCGGCCAACGTCTTCATGGGCATGACCGAAGCGCCCGTGCTCATCAAACCCTACCTTCAGCGCATGACGCGTTCGGAGGTTTTCATCGTGATGACGGCCGGCTTCGCCACCATCGCCGGGTCGGTGATGGTGATCTACATCACTTTCCTTGAGCCGGTGATGAAAGACCCGCTGTCGCAGCTTCTCGCCGCCTCCCTCATGGCGGCGCCGGCCGCAGTCGCCATCGCCTTGACCATCGTACCGGAGATCACCGACCGCACGGACCGCGCGCACGAACCGGAGTTCGAGTACCACTCGACGATGGACGCCTTCGCCACCGGCGCCTCGGATGGCATGAAGATCGTTCTGAACATCGCGACCATGCTGATCGCGGCGCTGGCGCTTCTCTATCTGGTCAACGCCATTCTGGGGGCGATCCCGGTCGGGGCGATCCCCGGCATGGGCAACGAGCCGCTGTCGCTCCAGCGCATCCTCGGATGGATATTCGCGCCGCTGATGTACATGATCGGCGTACCGGCGGATGAAGCCCAGAAAGCCGGGTCCCTGATGGGCGTTAAGACGGTGCTGACCGAGTTTGTCGCCTTCATCGACCTGTCCGCCGTCCCAATGGACGAGATGTCCGACCGGACCCGTCGAATCGTCGCGAACGCCATCTGCGGCTTCGCCAATTTCGGCTCGGTGGGCATTCTGATCGGCGGCCTGTCGATCATTGCCCCTGAAAAGCGAGACCTTTTCCTGTCTCTCGCGTGGAAAACGTTGCTTTCCGGCACGCTCGCGACCTGTTCATCAGGCGCGGTGATCGGCCTCCTTCCTGCAAGCCTGTTCGCGAGTTAGGACAGGTTTCGTCCGCCCGCGCGTTTAGGGTGCGGAAGGAACAGCCCGCCGGAGAGCGGGCGGTCGGATACGGGAGGTTTCCTTGTTCAAGAAATTTGGTGCGGTCAGCTGGATCGCAATCGCGGCGGCGTGTTCCTGTCCGGCCGCCTGGGCGCAGCAGACGAACGGCCCCAACGCGGAGGAATCGGCCGCGGAGAGCCCTGCGGACCAGCGCGTGCGGCCCGACGCGGCCGTGGTCATCATCTATGGCGACCGTCAGGCCCAGGACCCGGGTTCGAACTCGGTGATTTCGTCCGTCACGATCGAAGAGGTCCACGCGGATCATCCGGCGGAGATCCTGAACACGGTTCCGGGCGTGAACGTGCAGATGAACTCCGGGCAGGAAAACCTGGTGGCGATCCGCTCGCCGGTTCTGAGCGGCGGCGCGGGGCAGGGATCGTTCCTGTTCCTCGAAAACGGCCTTCCGATCCGGGCGCCGGGCTTCGGCAACGTCAACAGCGTTTTCGAACTGCACCATGAAACGGCGGCCGCCATCGAGGTGGTGCGTGGTCCCGGATCGGTCCGCTACGGCTCCAACGCCGAGCATGGTCTGATCAACGTCATCGCGCCCGAGCCGGGTCAGGTCGGCTACAACTACATGGCCAGCCTCAGTCTCAATTCCCTGCAGCGCCTGCGAGCCGATACGGCGAGCGCCTACAAGCTCGGCGATGTCGACATGTTCGCGGCGCTCTCGATCACCGACGACAATGGCTGGCGCGACGCCTCCGGCGTCGACATGCAGAAACTGACATGGCGCGCCGCCGGGAATATGGGGGCGTGGCGCGTCGTCGGCGGCGTCACCGGCGTGAATCTCAATCAGGAGACGGCGGGCTACATTCAGGGTCCGCGCGCCTATGAAGACAAGGATTTCTCCACCACCAACCCGAACCCGGAAGCCTATCGCGATGCCTGGTCGAGCCGCGCCAACGTCCGGTTCGAGCGCGACTTCGACGGCAACACGCTGACAATCACGCCCTACGCGATCCTGCAGCAGATGGCGTTCATTCAGCACTTCCTGCCGACCCAGCCGGTCGAGAAGAACGGCCATGGCAGTCTCGGTTTGAACACGCGCTACGTCTTCGGGCCGGACAATCTGCGCTGGACGGTCGGCGCGGATCTGCAATGGGCCGACGGCTATCTGAAGGAAATTCAGAGCGTGCCTTATCTGGGATCGCCCACGACCGGGTATCCGGAAGGCGTTCACTACGACTACGATGTCGAGACGCTGACGTCAGCGGTTTACGGCGAGCTGGATTGGGCGTTCGCGACCGACTGGCGCATGGTCGGCGGCCTTCGCCTTGAGCACCACAATTACGATTACACCACCAACATCCCGGCGGGTGTGGACGGGCGCATTCGTGTTCCCGCAAGCCGTTCCGACAGCTTCGACCTTGCGACGCCGAAACTGGGCGTCGTGTATTCCGGATTGCCCGGGGGTACAGAGGTCTATGCGAACTATGCGCGCGGAGAACGCGCGCCGCAGGTCTCCGATCAGTATCGCCTGCAACGCTTCCAGACCGAAGACACGCTCAAAGTCGAAACGCTCGACAGTCTGGAGATCGGTATTCGCGGCGATGCGGGGCCGGTTCGGTACGATGTCGCCGCCTATACGATGAAGAAGGACAACTTCTTCTTCCGCGACGCCGACGGCTTTAACGTTCCGGACGGCAAGACCGATCATGCCGGGATCGAGGCCCAGCTTTCAGGGGAATATGACAGCGGCCTGTTCTGGCGTGCGTCGGCCTCGTGGTCCGATCAGACCTACGCCTTCAACCGCGACGTCGGGAACGCCGCCGAGGACATCGTCGATGGCGCCCAGATCGACACCGCGCCTGAATGGTTGGCGGACGGCGAACTCGGTTGGCGAGGCGAGCGCTATTCGCTGTCGCTCGCGGTCGAACATGTCGGCGAATATTTCACCAACGCCGCCAATACGGTCACCTATCCAGGGCACACGATCGCGAACCTGCGCGGTTCCTGGCGTTTCAGCGACGACTACGAAGCCTTCGCCATCATCCGCAACATTACCGACGAGCGCTATGCCGACCGGGCGGACTATGGCTTCGGCAACGAGCGCTATTTCCCCGGCGAGCCGGCCAACATTACGGTGGGCGTGCGGGTCCGGCGCTGATCTCCGGGGCGCGGATTCGGCAGATTCCATGGTTGAAGGGCGTGGTCGAGGGCGCTTTCGCCCCGTTGGCGCGCTGTTAAGCGTCCAGTCCGGCAAAAGCTTGCCTTTCCCGGGCGCTCACCGCTATGTGGACGCGACGAAATTCGCAGGTTCAACAAGGCGGACGGCATGAAGGATATCGATCTGGCGCTGGAGAAGAAGCGCGCGGAGGCGCGTCTGGGCGGCGGCGAAAAGCGCATCGCCTCCCAGCACGCCAAGGGCAAGCTGACCGCCCGCGAGCGGATCGAACTCTTGCTGGATGAGGGCTCCTTCGAGGAGTGGGACATGTTCGTCGAACACCGCTCCCACGATTTCGGCATGGACGCCCAGCGTATCCCCGGCGACGGCGTGGTCACGGGGTGGGGCACCATCAACGGTCGCCTCGTTTACGTCTTCTCGAAGGACTTCACCGTCTTCGGCGGGTCGCTTTCCAAGGCGCACGCGGAAAAAATCGTGAAGGTGCAGAAGGCCGCGGTTCGCAACGGCGCGCCCATTATCGGATTGTTCGACGCCGGCGGCGCGCGAATCCAGGAAGGCGTGGACGCGCTCGGCGGTTACGCCGACATCTTCATGGAGAACGTGCTGGCTTCGGGCGTCATCCCGCAGATCTCGGTCATCATGGGGCCGTGCGCCGGCGGCGACGTCTATTCGCCCGCGATGACGGACTTCATCTTCATGGTGAAGGACACCTCCTACATGTATGTGACCGGTCCCGACGTGGTGAAGACGGTCACCAACGAGATCGTCACCCACGAGGAACTGGGCGGCGCCCGCGTCCATGCGCAAAAATCCGGCGTGGTGGACGGCGCCTACGAGAACGATATCGACACCCTGGTGCAGATGCGCCGTCTGGTCAGCTTCCTG
This sequence comes from Hyphomonadaceae bacterium, assembly GCA_041398225.1. Classification (GTDB taxonomy): domain Bacteria; phylum Pseudomonadota; class Alphaproteobacteria; order Caulobacterales; family Hyphomonadaceae; genus JAWKVD01. The sequence goes on from JAWKVD010000006.1 coordinate 101,162, forward strand.
CCGTCGTCGAACCGCGAGAAGCCGCCGGTCGTCCCGACCTTCGACGACGCCGAACGTCTCGACATGAGTCTCGACACGCTCGTTCCGGCGAACCCCAACACGCCCTACGACATGAAGGAGTTGATCCAGAAGGTTTGCGACGAGGGCGACTTCTTCGAAATCGGTCCGGACTTCGGCAAGAACATCATCACCGGCTTCGGGCGGGTTGAGGGCTCGACGGTGGGCTTCGTCGCCAACCAGCCGATGAGCCTCGCCGGCGTGCTCGACATCGACGCCAGCCGCAAGGCCGCGCGTTTCGTGCGCTTCTGCGACTGCTTCAACATCCCGATCGTCACCTTCGTCGACGTGCCGGGCTTCATGCCGGGCACCAAGCAGGAATATGGCGGCCTCATCAAGCATGGCGCGAAGCTCTTGTTCGCCTATGCCGAAGCCACCGTTCCGAAGGTGACGGTGATCACCCGCAAGGCCTATGGCGGCGCCTACGACGTCATGAGCTCCAAACACCTGCGCGGCGACATCAACTTCGCCTGGCCGACCGCCGAGATCGCGGTCATGGGCGCCAAAGGGGCGGTCGAGATCATCTTCCGCGCCGAGGCGGGCGATCCCGAAAAGCTGGCGGAGCGCACGAAGGAATACGAAGACCGGTTCGCCAATCCGTTCGTGGCGGCTTCACGCGGCTATATCGACGACGTCATTCACCCACATGGCACGCGCAAGCGCATCGTCCGCGCTCTGCGCCAGCTCAAGGGCAAACAGGCGTCCAACCCGGCCAAGAAGCACGACAATATTCCGCTCTAGAAGCGGACGCGCCGGCCTTAGTATTCGGGCAGTTTCTTCAGCTCTTCGGTGAGCATGCGCAGGCTTTCCGGGTCCTGCGCCGCGAGCCGGCTCGTCGTCATGGCGATCCGGGTCTGGGCCTGCATCAAGGGCTGCATGCTGGCCAGCGCCGCAGCGGCGCGCTCTTCGTCGCTGAGCCCTTTGAGCTTCTCGGCGAGCGGCTCCATCTCCTTGGCGATGCGGTCGATCTCCGCCGCCGCCGCTTGAGCGCTTTCACGGTCGTGTGCGCTGTCCATGGCGTCGGCTATCGCCGACACCTGCCGCGCATACGCACCCATGGTCGAGTGATCCTCGGCGTCCACCACCGTTCCCAGCGAAATGATGGGTTCGGACTCGGGTTCCGGGGCGGCCGGTTCGGGCTTCTCACCGCATGCGCCGAGCATGAACGCCGGCAGGAGGGAAAGGGCGAAAAGAGCACGCTTCATGAATCACCTGGCTGTTGGGCCGCCTGTCCCCGGCGACGGTCGAGCGGGAGACTAGGGCGCATTCGCAGCTTCCGCCAAGCGGTCGTTGGTAGCTGAACTGCCGGGGCGGGTTGTGAGCGATAAGGTCGGCCCAAGCGAAGTCGGCAGATCATTCTCCCGCAGAACGAAACATCGTTGAAGATGTATCTCACGACACCGCGAACACGCAGACGCGAGGCAAGCCTTGCCCTTTGAGTCAGTCCGTTGCAGCTTCGCGCCAGAAAAAGGCGGGAAAGCACCCGCTTGGCGGTCGCCACGGCGAATGGCGGCAGGAGGAGGGAATATGGCGACGGATACGGACGCTCAGGCTGCGCCTGCGCCCAAGCAGAACGAGGCGCTGGTCATCGGCGCGTCCAGCGTCGGAACCATGTTCGAATGGTACGACTTCTTCCTCTACGGATCGCTCGCCGCCAACATCACCCATCACTTCTTCTCGGGCGTCAACGAAACCACGGGCTTCATTCTGGCGCTTGCGGCGTTCGCCGCCGGCTTCCTGGTTCGCCCCTTCGGCGCGCTGGCTTTCGGACGCATCGGCGACATCGTCGGAAGGAAGAACACCTTCCTTGTCACCATGATCATCATGGGCGCGGCGACCTTCACCGTCGGTCTGCTGCCCAGCTACGCGACCATGGAATCTCTCGGCCCGGGCATGGGCGTGATCGCGCCCTTCGCGCTGGTCGCGCTTCGCGTCCTGCAGGGGTTGGCGATCGGCGGCGAGTATGGCGGCGCCGCGACCTACATCGCCGAGCACGCCCCGGACGGCAAACGGGGCTTCTTCACATCGTGGATCCAGATCACCGCCACCATCGGCCTGTTCGTCTCGTTGATGGTGATCCTGGGCGTTCGCTCGTCGATGAGCACCGAACAGTTCGAGGATTGGGGCTGGCGCGTTCCCTTCCTGCTCTCGTCGGCGCTGTTGCTGGTGTCGATCTGGATTCGCCTGCAACTCAACGAAAGCCCGGTCTTCCTCAAGATGAAGGAGGAGGCGGCGACCTCCAAAGCGCCCCTGTCGGAAGCCTTCGGCAAATGGAGCAACCTGAAATACGTCCTGATCGCCCTGTTCGGCATGGTCGGAGGCCAGGCCGTCATCTGGTACTCGGGCACGTTCTACGGGTTGTTCTTCCTGCAGCAGGTCCTGAAGGTGGATGCCGGGCAAGCCAACATGCTCGTGGCGATCGCTCTGGCGGTTGGCACGCCGCTCTACATCTTCTTCGGCTGGTTGTCGGACAAGATCGGGCGCCGGCCGTTGGTGCTCGCGGGCCTTATCATTCCGGTGCTGACCTACTTCCCGCTCTTCCATGTCATGACGCAGGCGGCCAACCCGGCGCTGGACGCCGCGGTGAAATCCGCGCCTGTGGTGGTTCGCGCGGATACCTCGGAGTGTTCCTTCCAGTTCGATCCGGTCGGCAAGAACAAGTTCGATCAGAAGTCCTGCGACATCGCCAAGGCGTATCTCTCGCGCGCCGGCGTTACCTACACGACGGAGAAGCTTCCCGCGGGCGCGGTCACCGAAGTCAATGTCGGCGGCTCGACCTACGTGGCCCCTGATCCGCGTCAGCTGACGGGCGACCAACGCGCCACCGCGATCGCGGCCTATCATGCGCAACTCGGCGATGCGCTCGCCGCGGCGGGCTATCCGAAGAAGGCGGACCCGGCCAAGGTCAACGGAGGAATGGTGATCCTGATCATCGTTCTGACGCAGCTGTTCACGGCGATGATCTATGGGCCTATGGCGGCGATGCTGGTTGAGTTGTTCCCCGCGCGCGTGCGCTACACCTCGATGTCGCTGCCCTATCATATCGGCAACGGATGGTTCGGCGGTTTGCTGCCGACAGTGGCGTTCGCCATCGTCGCCGCTACCGGCAACATCTATGCGGGCATCTGGTATCCGGTCGTGATCGCCGGCGTCACCTTCGTCATCGCGCTGTTCTTCCTGCCGGAAACCTACAAGCGCAACATTCACCACTTCTCGGGTGAGGACGACAAGTCGACCTTCTAGGGAAGTCTCGGAGCGTTTGTGAGCGGTGGAGGGCGGCCTGCCTAGTGGCTGCGCTCCACCGGCGTGTCGCGTCCGCCGCCGGTAAAGCCCGACAGCAGCGACTCGATCTTGCGTCGCCATTCCCATTTGCGACGAAGCGCAGGGGTGTTCGGCGCGTCGTTTTCGGAGCGCGGGATCTGGATGTCGTTCATGCGCGGACGCAGGCCCCGGATTAGATCCTCTTCAATCTTCCGGCGCTCTTCTTCCGTCTCCACCCGCATGATGTGCCGCTCGGTCGCGCCAAGCACCCACCATGCGGTGCCCCATTTTTCGTGGCCGAGAAGGCGAGACCTCAGATTGGCGGCCTTGCCGACGTAAAGGGGCTCGAGGAAGAAGGCTAAACGGCGACGCACGAACACGTAGATGCCGCCGGAATCGTCGGGAATTCCGTGCTTCGTCAACACGCTGCGGAACATGTAGCGGCGGCCGGACTCGCCGCGCCAGCGGTGCAAACCATAGAAGATCATAGCCGAATCCCTCCCAGGCCCGCCTGAGGAATACGCGACCTTCCGGTTCTTGCGGTTAATGAGCCCCTAAGATTGAGTCCTCACCGAGTCCTCAACCGGGCGGTCTCGCCTGGAAGGTAAATGCGCAGCCGACGCTCCGGAGAAAGCGATGTTGGTCCCGAGCCTACTGGTTTCCCTGGGAATGGTGATCCTCACCGTCCTGATCCACTTCCGGGGACTGTCTTATCTGATCGCTATCCTGCGCGGGGAGCCGGCGCGCCGGTTTCGCGCCCACCACTCCTCATGGCGGCAGGGCGCCACCATTCTGGGCGTCGTCTTTGGACTTTTCTTTCTCCATACCATCGAGATCAGCATCTACGCGCTGCTGTTCATGTATCTGGAGATATTCCGTACCTTTGAGGCGGCGCTGTTCTACTCGGCCGCGAGCTTCACCACGCTGGGCCTGGACATCGTGGTCGAGCGCTCCGAATGGCGGCTCGTTCCGGCGATTGAGGCGATCTCCGGGTTCATCCTGATTGGCTGGTCGACGGCGTTTCTGGTGTCCGTGACGGCCCGGATGGGGCTGTTGGAGGCAACGCTCGAGCAGAACGTCGATCCGCCGCCCCCGCGAGGGGAGAATTCGCCTTGACCTTGACGGCGCTTTCGTCAGTTTGCGGACACCTCTTCTAGGCCCCGGGGCAATTGTATGTTTTCGAAAATCCTGATCGCGAATCGCGGCGAAATCGCTTGCCGGATCATAAAGACGTGCCGCCGCCTGGGGGTGAAGACGGTCGTCGTCTATTCGGAGGCCGACCGCGGCTCGATGGCGGTCGAGATGGCGGATGAGGCCGTATTCATCGGCGGATCGCCCGCCGCCGAAAGCTATCTCGTTCAGGACAAGATCGTGCAGGCCGTGCGCGACACAGGCGCGGAAGCGGTCCACCCGGGCTTCGGTTTTCTCTCCGAGAACCCGGGCTTTGCGCGGCGTCTCGAGAAAGAGAAGATCGTCTTCATCGGCCCCAACCCGCACGCCATCGAGGCGATGGGCGACAAGATCACCTCCAAGAAGTTCGCGGCCGAAGCCGGCGTGAACACCGTGCCCGGACATATGGGGCTGATCGAAGATTCAGCCGAAGCGGTGAAGATCGCCGACTCGATCGGCTATCCGGTCATGATCAAGGCGTCCGCCGGCGGGGGCGGCAAGGGGATGCGGATCGCCTGGAACGCCGAAGAAGCCAAGGAGGGGTTCGACGGCGCGCGTGCGGAGGCCAAGGCCTCGTTTGGCGACGACCGCATTTTCATCGAGAAGTTCGTCGATCAGCCGCGCCACATCGAGATTCAGGTTCTGGGCGACAAGCACGGCAACGTCGTCCATCTCAACGAGCGCGAATGCTCCATCCAGCGCCGCAACCAGAAAGTCTTCGAGGAAGCGCCGTCTCCCTTCCTTGACGAGAAGACCCGTAAGGCGATGGGTGAACAGGCGGTCGCGCTTTCCAAGGCCGTGAACTACGACAGCGCCGGCACGGTGGAGTTCATCGTGGACGGCGATCGTAATTTCTACTTCCTGGAAATGAACACGCGCCTTCAGGTCGAGCACCCGGTCACCGAGTTGATCACCGGCTATGATCTCGTCGAGCAGATGCTGCGGGTCGCGGCCGGCGAAAAGCTGTCGATGAAGCAAAAGGATGTCGGCATCAAAGGTTGGGCGCTCGAAAGCCGGATCTATGCCGAGGACCCTTATCGCAACTTCCTGCCGTCGATCGGTCGCCTGCGCCGCATGCGTTTTCCGGCGGAGGGCGAGCTCGGCGAGGGCGAGGTTCGCATCGACACCGGCGTGCGCGAAGGCGACGAGATCTCGATGTTCTACGACCCGATGATCGCCAAGCTCATCACCTATGGAAAGAACCGCGACGTCGCGATCGACACCCATGTGAAGGCGCTGGAGCGGCTTGAAGTCGAGGGTATTCAGGACAACTCGCCATTCCTTGCCGCTGTGCTGGGGCAAGAGCGCTTCCAGTCGGGCAAGATCACGACCGGCTACATCAAGGAAGAATTCCCGGATGGTTTCGAGGGCGTCGCTCCGGATGACGCGACGCGCGAAATGATCGTCGGCGTGGCGGCCTATGTGCACGCGATCGATGTACGCCGCACCGAGGGTATTTCCGGACGCATCGAGCCTGCGGGCGCATTGCGCAAGGATTGGGTGGTCATCATCGACGGCGAACCGAATCCGGTCGCGGTGACGCTTCGCGACGACGGCGCCGAGGTGCGCATCAAGGGCGCTGACGCTCCGGTGCTGCTCGCGACCGCGTGGAAGCCGGGCGACCCGATGATTACCGGCACGTTCGGTGAGGCGGAGTTCGCTCTTCAGTACGCACGTCGTGACGAGGGTTACATCTTCCGCCGCCTGGGTGTTCGAGCCCGCGTCATCGTGTGCTCGCCTTTCCAGGCGGAGCTGCACGCACGACTTCCTGAAAAGCCCAAGCCCGACACCTCCAAGCTCATCATGAGCCCGATGCCTGGGCTGGTGGTTTCCGTCGCCGTGAAGGCGGGGCAGGAAGTGAAATCCGGAGAGACCGTCTGCGTCGTCGAGGCGATGAAGATGCAGAACATCATCCGGGCGGAAGCCGACGGCGTCGTCGCCAAGGTCAATGTCGGCGCTGGCGACGCGGTGGCGGCCGACGAGGTGATGGTGGAGTTCGCCTAGACCGGCGGGACCGCAAACGTCCGTCCGGGAACGATCTCGGTAAAGCCGTGCGATCCTGCGACAGCGGGCGTCCAGTTCACCTGAAGGAGAAACTTGCCGCATGTTGCGGCTTGCTCCACCATGTCTGTGACCGACAGGGGGAGGATCAGGCATGAAGCGTGTAGCGATGGCGGTGCTGATCGCTGGGCATTTGGCTTTGGGCGCGGCGCCGTCTGCGTCTGCTCAGGTCGATACGGCGCTGACCGACCGATTGTCGAACATAGCCGTCGCTTGCAGCAACGCATTCAGCGACAAGACGCAGACGCCGCAGATGATCGCGGCTACGTGCACGAAGGTGCTCGCGGACATGGACACGGAATGGGGCAAGCAGGCCACGGTAAATCAACACGAGACCAACATCCGCCTGTTCTACCAAGGGATGGTCTATTCGATCATCGGCGCCCAATACACCAAGATTGACGGCTCGCGGACTCAGCGCGTTTGCGACTGCGTCGAGCGGCAATGGTCGGCGTTCGCCAAGCTCGATCTTGCCGCTTCTCCCAAATATGAGAGTCAGTTCCAAAAGGTGCGGGACGGCGCCCGAACAACTGTCAGGTTCTGCCGCTCGGAGCGGGGCGCGCCCACCGGGGCGACGCCGCTCTAGGCGTCGCTTCCGCCATAGCCAAGGCGATTGCATCGGCGATGCGAGCCGATATGTTACCGGGCAGTATAAAGGGTGCGAATCTGGCGGCATGGCCGACCAGCAGGAGAGCCGGGAATGTTCGGGTCGTCTGGTCCAGCCAAGTTGCGCGCGATCTGCTTGGCCGCGAGTTGCATTGCGTTAGCTGCTTGCGCAACGCCGCAGGACGTCGGCGTCCAACCGTCTGCTCCTCCCGAAACGGCGGCGGCGTTTCTGCCGCCTGTTCCGGGCGGCCCCGCGATGGAGGAGGTGTTCGACGGGCAAGCGCTTCGCGTCATTCTTTGCGGCACTTCTTCGCCGCTCCCTGATCCGAACCGCGCCAAGTCGTGCACGATGATCGTTGCGGGCGACAAGGCGTACGTCGTCGACACGGGCTCAGAGTCGTGGGAGCAGCTGGCTCGCATGCAGGTTCCCGGCGCCAGGATCGCGGCCATTTTTCTTACGCACTATCACTCGGACCATATCGGCGATCTTGGCGAGTTCCGTATGCAAACCATGGTGGCGGGCCGCACACAGCCGTTGCCGGTCTACGGACCGCCGGGCGTGAAGGCGGTCGTCGGCGGCTTCAATCAGGCCTACGCCAAGGATGCGGAACACCGCCTTGCGCACCATGGTCCGGAGGTCATTGATCTGCCCGACGCCGGTATGGAGCCGCATGAATTCGGTACCGCGTTCAACGGCGACCACACCGGACAGGAAGTGATATTCGACGATGGCGAGTTGAAGGTCACCGCCTTCGAGGTCGATCACGATCCGGTCGTGCCCGCCGTGGGCTATCGGTTCGACTGGAAAGGGCGGTCGGTTGTGCTGTCCGGCGACACCGGCCTTGTCGACAACCTCACAGGGAATGCGAGCGGCGCGGATGTTCTGGTTGCGGAGTCGCTGGCGGACAATCTGATCGGTCTCGGCGCGAGGCAGGCGATCGCGCAGGGAAATCCGCGGATCGCAAAGATCCTGGCCGACATCCCCGATTATCACATGACGCCGGTGCAGGCGGCGACCGTTGCCAACCAGGCGGGCGTGAAGCTTCTGGTCTACTCTCATCACACGCCGAGCGTTCAGGTTGGCTTGCCGCTCTATTTCGCTGGGGTGAATGCGGTTCGCCCGCAGGAGCAATGGGTATCCGGTTATGACGGTCTGCGCATAGATCTTCCGGTCGGAAGCGCCGACGTGATCCAGTCCAGCCTGCTGCCTAAACCGTAGGGGGCTCGACGCCCGAAACCGGTCCGAAACGCTTTTCAAAATTGCGCTTGAGCGCCACGTCGACCTCCGGCAGCGACACAAGTTGTCCGAGCGCCTCGAGGCTGGTCACGCCAAGCCCGTCCTGCGAGATGCCGCAGGGCGTGATCCCCTCGAAATGGTCGAGGTCGGGGTCGACGTTCAGGCTGATCCCGTGGAACGACACCCATTTGCGCAGCCGCACGCCGATGGCGGCGATCTTGTCCTCCCGCACCATCCCTGCGGACCGTTCCTCCGGGCGCGTGCGATCCACCCACACGCCGACGCGGCCGGAGCGGCGCTCGCCCTTGATGTTGAAATCGGCCAGCGTGTCGATGATCCATCCTTCCAGATTGCACACGAAATCGCGCACATCCCGGCCGCGCGTTGCAAGGTCCAGCATCACATACGCCACCCGCTGGCCGGGGCCATGATAGGTGAACTGCCCGCCGCGAGCCGAATCGAACACAGGGAAGCGTTCAGGGTCCTTCAGGTCGTCAGGTCGGGCGCTCGCGCCCCGGGTGTAGAGCGGGGGGTGCTCCAGCAGCCACACCAGCTCGTTCGCCGAACCCTCGCGGATTCGCGCCGCGCGATCCTCCATGACCGCGACGGCAGCGGGATAATCCACGAGATTTGAGGAAACGGCCCAGTCGGTCACATGGCGTCTCCGGCCGGATCGTTAACGCTCGGGCAATACTGCGAATTCAACAGTGGCCTCCTGTACAGGGGGCGTCCGACTCGGGGTTCCGGGCCGCGCCGCCTAGGCGTCATGTCGGAGCGTTTGCGTGTCTTCGCAACTCGGAGCGGTCAAGGTCGAGATTACGGTCCTGCTGGGCCGGTCTGTGATTCCCATGCAGAATCTGCTGCGCATGGGCCGCGGCGCGGTGATCCAGCTCGACACCCAGGAAGACGACGAGGTCTGGATCCTCGCCAACAACCACCCCATCGCCAAGGGCGAGCTGGTGGTCGAGGGCGACCGCATCTCGGTCAACATCACCCGCGCCGCGCCGGTTCAGGACTATCTGGCCATGGCGCAGTAGCTCCCGGCCGGTTTCGGCGGGGCCAACGGCCGGGTTTTGGGGCGATTTGGCCCTTTCGCCTTGAAATTCCTTGTGCAGGATTTCCGGAATCCCGCCCTTCACAAACAGGTCGCACGTTGTATATGTCCCGCCTTGCCCGGCGTGCGGTCGTGGCGGAATTGGTAGACGCACTACCTTGAGGTGGTAGCGGGGCAACCCGTGGAAGTTCGAGTCTTCTCGACCGCACCAGCAAACTAGAGGTTGAACCGGCCGAAAGGACGCCGATCGCACCAGGAGGGAGTCGCCATGAATGACATCCCCGAGAGCGACCGCCCGGAATCCGAAAACCAGGACGCCGAGAACCGTGAGGCTGAAGCCCTCCACGAGGAGGAGCCGGTCGAATCCCCCGGCGTGATTTCGCAGGCCTTTCTCGCGCGGTTTATCGGCGCGATCGGCGACGGCGATCGGCACTATCTGCGCCGCACGATCACCGAGATGCACCCGGCCGACGCGGCCGACGTTCTGGAAAGTCTGCCCGAAGACGCCCTTATAAAGGCGGTCCATCTGCTCGACCGGGACCTTCCGGCCGAGACCATCACCGAACTCAACGACGACGTTCGCTGGACGGTGTTGGAGGAGTTGTCGGACGCGGCGATCGCCGCGATGACCGAGAACCTCGACTCGGACGACGCCAGCTTCATTCTCAACGACCTCGACGAGGAGCGCCGCACCCGCATCCTGTCGCGAGTTCCCGCGTCAGACCGCGCCGCGATCGAGACGTCGCTTTCGTTCGACGAAGAGTCCGCCGGCCGACTCATGCAGCGCGACTTCGTCGCCGCGCCGGTGTTCTGGACGGTCGGCCAGACCATCGATCACATGCGCTCGGTGGATGAAGACGATCTGCCGGAGACCTTCTTCGAGATCTACACCGTCGATCCGGCCTTCCGGCTGCAGGGCAGCGTGTCGTTGTCGACCCTCCTGCGGAGCGCGCGCGAGACGCCGCTTGAGCAGATCATGAAGGAGATCAATGTCCGCGTCCGTCCGGAGATGGACCAGGAAGAGGTCGCCTACATCTTCCAGCAGTACAACCTCGCATCCGCCCCGGTGGTCGACGAGGCCGGACGTCTCACCGGCATGATCACCATCGACGACATGGTCGACGTTATCCAGGAAGAGAACCGGGAAGACATCCTTGCTATGTCGGGCGTTTCCGAGGCCGGCGTTAACCAGAGCGTGGTTTCGGCCGTGCGCGCCCGCGTGCCATGGCTGGCGGTCAATCTTGGCACGGCGTTCTGCGGCGCGCTTGTGATTTCGGTGTTTCAGGGGGCGATTCAGGAATTGGTGGCGCTGGCGATCCTGATGCCGGTCGTCGCGGGCCTGTCCGGCAATGCGGGATCGCAGGCTATGGCCGTTGCGGTCCGTTCGATCGCGGAACGTGACCTCGAGGGTCCGCTGGTCGCCCGCGCGGTTCGGCGGGAGGCGCTGACGGCGCTGGCCAACGGCCTGATTATCGCCTCTCTGACGGCGCTTGTGGCCTGGCTTTGGTTTCACAATCCCGGATTGGCCCTGGTCGCCGGGGCCGCGATGATCTTCAACTTCACCTGGGCGGGTCTAATCGGCATTCTGGCGCCGCTCATTCTCAAGCGCCTCAAACTCGACCCGGCCGTTGCGTCATCGGTCTTCGTGCTGACCTCAATCGACCTGATGGGCTTCTTCCTGTTCTTCGGTCTGGCCACAATATTCCTTCTTTGACGACACTGGCGCTTCGTTTGCACCGGGGAGGCGAACGTAGATCAGGATGTGTCAGTTCGAGCCAGATAAATGACGTCACGCCTGCGCACCTCACGCGCCGGCCTCGACCTCGTTAAGAGTTTCGAGGGGTTCCGGGAAACGTCTGTCCGCCTTCCTGACGGTCGGTGGACGGTGGGGTACGGTCATGTCCGCACCGCCCGCGAAGGCCTCACGATCTCGGAAAAGGACGCCGAAGACCTTCTGGTCTTCGATCTCAAGCCCGCCGAGGAAGCGATCCGGACCCAGGTGCTGGCCCCCCTTAACCAGAACCAGTTCGACGCGCTTGTCTCGCTTGTGTTCAACATCTCGCCGGGACAGTTCAAGGACTCGGCGATCCTTCGCTACCTCAACTCTGGTGACTACCTCGCTGCGGCGCTCGGCTTTGACGCCTGGCGCAAGGCGCGGATCAACGGGCAGGTGATGATTGTCGACGCGCTCATCCGGCGGCGCGCCGCGGAGAAGGCGCTGTTCCTCGAACACCCGGACGGCCGCCCGGTCGTGCCGACTCCCATGGTTACGCCAGAACTCGACGTGACGGGCGTCGGTCAGCTCGCCGTGGAAAGTCGCGGCGCCGCGACGACGTCAAGCGTGGGATCCGTCCCGGAAGCGCATCGGCCCCGCCCGGACGAGCCCGATATCGCTCAGGCGATCTCGGAGATGGCCGCGTCGCAATCGCCTCCGGTGCTTCGTAAACCGCAGTTTCCCGGCGCTACGGCTGTTGAGCAGCCGTCTACGCGTCCGGATAAGGCGCCTGAGAAAGACGGCCGCAGCAACGAACCCAACGTGTTGGAGGAAGCTTCGCGCATCGCCTCCGAGCGCATCGCGAAGATCCTGTCGCGCGCCGACGCCCCCATCGCGCCGATGACGCCGCCCGAGCCGTCCAACTCGAACCAGGTCGAGGCTTCGTCGAGGCCGGAGCCTCGTAGCGAGCCGTCAGATACCCCGCCCGGTCCCGCCAAATCGCGCACCGTCGCAGCCGCCGTGCGTCCGGCGGCGCGCGTTGCGACGATCCCCGATGAACTGCCGGATTTCGACGCGCCCCGGCCGTTGCGGACGCGGCCGGAGGAACCTGCGTCGTCCCCCGGACAGCCCCTGGCGCGAGCCCCCGAGGCGGCCGACCAGGATGCAGATCGCAAGGTCCTGATCGACGACACCGAAGTGTTCGACCCCGGCCGGGCGCCGGAAGACATTTTCGCGGAAGCTGTGCGCAACGAGGCGATCGTCAACGGCCGCGCCACGCGCGGAGAGGTGCTGGTGCGTCTCGCGCCATGGATCGCGATCTTCTTGATTTCGGCTCCGTTGTTTGGCGTCGGCCTGTTCGAGTTGCTGGGCGCCGGCGGCAGCAAAATGGCCCCGGTTCTGGTCGTTGTGTTTGGTCTGCTGCTTGCGGCCAGCGTGTACTTCCTGGCGACGCGGCGTCACGCCGGGCCCGGCGGATCGCCCGAACCGGGAATCTGAAGCCTCCGGAAGACGGGGGCGCCCATCCGGAAATTTGTGCGCTATAGAGCGCCCCATGCTTCCTAACGCTCCTCAACGATTCGACTTCGGCCTCGGCGAAACCGCGGACATGATCCGCGACAGCGTGGAGGCCTTCGCGCAGAAAGAGCTTGCTCCGAGAGCGGCCCAGATCGACCGCGACGACGCGTTCCCGCGCGATCTTTGGCCCAAGCTCGGCGAGATGGGCCTGCTCGGCATCACTGTCGAAGAAGAGTGGGGCGGCTCCGGCCTCGGCTATCTCGAACACGTCGTGGCCATGGAGGAGATCAGTCGCGCGTCCGCTTCGGTGGGGCTCTCCTACGGCGCCCACTCCAACCTGTGCGTCAACCAGCTTCGGCGCTGGGGCAATGACGATCAGAAGAAGCGCTACCTGTCCAAGCTTATCTCAGGTGAGCATCTCGGCGCGTTGGCGATGTCTGAACCGGGCGCCGGTTCAGACGTTGTGTCCATGAAGCTGAAGGCCGAGAAAAAGGGTGACCGCTACATCCTCAACGGCTCGAAGATGTGGATCACGAACGGTCCCACGGCCGACACGCTGATCGTCTACGCGAAGACAGATCCGACGGCGAACGCGAAGGGCATCACGGCTTTCCTGATCGAAAAAGGCTTCAAGGGTTTCTCCATCGCGCAGAAGCTCGACAAGCTGGGTATGCGTGGGTCCGACACGGGCGAACTCGTGTTCCAGGACTGCGAGGTCCCCGAAGAAAACGTGCTCGGTCAGCTCAATGGCGGCGTGAAGGTGCTGATGTCCGGGCTCGACTATGAGCGGACGGTGCTTTCGGCGGGCCCGACCGGCATCGCGCAGGCCTGCCTGGACGTGGTGATGCCCTACGTCCATGAGCGCCGGCAGTTCGGCCAGCCCATCGGGGCTTTCCAGCTCGTGCAAGGCAAGCTGGCCGACATGTATGTCCGCACGAATTCGGCCAAAGCCTATGTCTACGCCGTCGCGCAGGCGTGCGACCGCGGGCAAACCACGCGCCGTGACGCCGCCGGCGCGATCCTCTACGCGGCGGAGACGGCGACGCAGGTGGCGCTCGATGCAATCCAGCTTCTTGGCGGCAACGGCTATATCAACGACTACCCGACGGGCCGCCTGCTGCGCGATGCGAAGCTCTACGAGATCGGCGCTGGAACCAGCGAGATCCGCCGCTGGTTGATCGGTCGGGAGTTGTTCGAGGACGGCGTCTAACGCAGCCGTCGCTGGCCGAAGGCGCTAGAGCTGGTATTTCGTGACCAGCAGGATCGTGAGCGCCACGATCATCAGCAGCATCAATGGAACGCCTGTCCGGACATAGTCGCCGAAGCGGTAGCCGCCCGGTCCCATGATCAGGAAGTTGGTCTGATACGCCATTGGCGTCGCGAAGCTGAGATTGCAGCCGAACAGCACGGCCAGCACCATCGCCTCGGGCGGTACGCCCAATTGTCCCGCGACGTTGACCGCGATCGGCGTGGTCACGGCCGCCGCCGCCGCATTGGACGTGAAGTTAGTGATGAAGGCCGCGAAGCACAGGATCGCGGTCACCGATACGGCTGCGGGCATGTCGTTGAGCGCGTAGGCGAGGCCTGAGCCGAGCCACGCCGCAGCGCCCGTCGCCAGCATCGTCTTGCCAAGCGCGATCGAGGCCGCGACCAGAACGATCACCTCGGCGCTTAACGCTCGGCCGAGGCGTTCGAAGGACACACAACCGGTCACGATCATCGCGATCGTCCCGGCCAACGCGGAGATCGAGATCGGCACCAGGTGCAGTCCGGCTACGCCGACGACCGCCGCCGCGATTGCAATCGCAACCGACGAGCGCGCCGTGTTGGGCATTTCGGCCGCGCCCTCCAGAAGCATCGCGCCAGTGTGCGATTGAAGCGACTTCACCGTCTCGGCGGCGCCCTGAACCAGAAGCACGTCGCCGGCTTCAAGGCGCTCGTCCAGCGTGTCGATAACCTCGTGATAGAAGTTCCGGTCCGGCCGGTAGAGTCCGATAATCACCGCCGACTGCGACGTTTCGAACTGAGCGCCCCGAATGGTCTGGCCGACCAGATCGGAGTTCGCGCCGACCACCAGTTCGGCGATCATCTTGTCTTCGCGCGGATCGCTTCGCAGCGCCTTGATGATGCTTTGCGGCGCGAGCGGCGCGCCCATCTGTTCGCTGGCCAGCTGGAGGTCGCTGAGCGCGCCTTCGATCTGGACGACGTCGCCGGGGCGGATGTGAATTTCAGGGCGCTTGAGGCTCAGTCCGTTGCGCGTCACGCCGTGCACGTCGACAAACTTGCCGATCCGCGCCCGCACCTGCTCAAGCGTGCTGTCAACGATGTTCGAACTGTCCTCAATGAACAGCGCTGCGGCGAACTTGCGTTGCGTTTCCTCCGCCACCGACGTGTAGGACGGGAGCATGCGGGGCATCACCAGCCAGAGATACGGCAGAGCGATGATCGCGGCCCCGAGGCCGATGTCCATGAAGTCGAAAATGCCGATCGGAGCTACGCCGAGGTCGCGCGCGATGGAGGTGACCAGCAGGTTCGTCGAGGTGCCGATCGCCGTACACATTCCCCCGACAAGAACGGCGAAGTTGACCGGCAGCAGCGAGCGCGACGGCGGATAGCCTGTGCGCGCCGATATCGACAGCAGAACCGGCATGATCAGGATCATCACTGGCGTGTCGTTGATGAACATGCTTGTGACGCCGGCGAACACCAGCGTCAGAAGCAGCCCCATCACTTTCGAGCGCATCCAGACGCGACCCATGGCGCGCGTTACCGGATCCAGCGCCCCCGTGGTCACAAGGCCGCGGCCGATCACCATCATGCAGCAGATTGTCACCAGCGCTTCGGAACCAAACCCGCCGAAGGCTCGCGCGATCCCCACGCCGGCGTCCTCGCCCGGAAGCGGAAAGAAGAAGAAGCCAAGCGCGATGACGCCGATCAGCAGCAGCGACACCACTTCCATACGCAGGCGGCCCTGCGCATAGAGGAAGAAGGCTCCGGTAGCGAGCAGTATGGCGGCGATGGCGTGCGGTGCTGGCATGAAAGGTTCGATGTCGAGCGGGTTCGCTGCGCCGTCAGATGGATCGCCAGATGGGCGATATGTGAATGAACGCCTTCTTACCGGCGCACAGGGCGCGCCGGCTACTGAACAGACAGTTTAGGCCCGTCATCCTGCATCCGCCGTGATGAGCCAGGCGGAGCCGGCCAATCGAATTTCGCCGGTATCGTCTGCGTGCGGCGCCATGGCGGCGGCCGCGGCGTCGATCACTTCGGGCGCGCGCTCCTCGCCGACCTCCCGCACGAAGCGGGACAGGGGCCCCACGCGGGCCATGCGCTCGGCCGCCTCTTCGGCGCTGGAGCCCAGGGCGATCGAGCGGTTGATCGCCTCTGAAGCGACATCCCGGAATCCGGCCTCCAGGAGGATGGCGCGCACGCGTGTGTCGTCATGGAAGGCGAACGGCCCCGGCGCGTTGAGGTCGGCCTTCGCTTGCTCGATGTTCAGCGCCTTGCGAGCGGCGACCAGGGGCGTCATCGCCCAGGGGTTTTCGCGCGGATGCCGCCAGCAGCAGAAGACAAGGCGCCCACTGTCAGACATGGCCCGGCGGATATGAGCGAAGGCTGCAACCGGCTCCGCGAAGAACATGATGCCGAAGCGCGAAAAAACGAGATCGATTTCGGATGGCAGGTGAGCAACCGATGCGTCAGCCTGTACGAAACGCACATTCGGCAGATGTGCGTCCGCCAAATCCGCGTGCGCGACCTCAAGCAGCGGTCCGGAAACATCGACGCCCAGCACCGATCCCTCAGGCGCGACGGCCTTGCCCAAGGCAATGGTGGTTGCGCCGGCTCCGCACCCAAGATCCATGACATGCTCGCCTGAGCGCGCCGCAGCGGCGTCAAGCGCGGCGAGTCCGAATGGCGAAACAAGCCGCTCGGTCTCAAGGTGCAGGCGGGCCCAGCGTTCGCCGACGGGGCCGTTCCAGTCCGCGATTTGTTCCGAATTATCCGATGACATTCGCACCTCTTACCTTGCGTGGAGAGTATAGGACGGGTGCGCTCTGTCGAGGCCTCACATATCCAGCGGTTCAAGCACGCTTTCGGCCTCGGCAGCGCTCGCGGAGCCCCGAATAAGCGTGGCGAGAGGTCCGCTGAGTTCGCCGATCGCCTCCTTGGCGGCATTGTATCCTGCCTCAACCGCCCGATCATAGCTCTGCCAGTCGCGCAGCTCGATGCCGCTCAGCTCCGGCGCGATCAGCATATCCGTCAGCCCGCGATGGGCGTTCGGATCGACGGACACGGTCGCGGCGCGCATCAGCAGGTTGGCGATTGGCGGCGGCGAACTGAGGCCATGGTGCATGGTCCAGCCAAAGAAGCTGGGCGGGTCGCGGAATTCGTCGGCGGACAGCCCCTCCGGCGCCTGGGCCACATCGACGCCGATAATACGTCCGCGATGCAGGTTGCGCATCACGTCGACCGGGAAATTGTTCAGGACGGCGCCGTCGACCAGAACCTGATTGTCCCAAACGATCGGCGGTAGAATGCCCGGAAGCGAAATACTGGCGCGAAGAGCCTTGCGTAGCGGTCCCTCGGAGTGAACCCGATAGGCGCCCTGCGTGAGATTTGTCGACACGGCGAAGAATGGAACTTTCAGATCTTCGATTTGCAGATCGCCAAAGTGTTCCTTCAGGCGCGCATCGACCTTGTGACCTTTGACAAGTGCAACGACCGGCAGGCGATAGTCGGACAGCGGGTTGCTCTCCACGAACGCCTTGCGGATGCGCAGGTCGATCTCCTCCATGTCCCAGCCGCAGGCGTGGCAGGCGGCGATGATCGCGCCCATCGAGGATCCGCCGATAAAATCGATGGGGCACTCCGCTTCCCGCAGCGCGCGCAGGACGCCGATATGGGCGTAAGCCCGCGCGCCGCCGCCAGAGAATACGACACCCACAGACCGGCCCGACATCGTGCGCGCCAGCCGATGTCCGTCGTCTTCGTTCATCCCCCGCCAGTGGAGGATGCGCGAGGCGCCTGCGGCGTTCTTCCATTCCAGGGTTTCAGCGGCCTTGCGGGTCCCGGCGAGATTCAGCAGCACGACGTCAACCAGCCGAAACTGTCGGGCGGGCGAGGGATCATCCGGTAGAAGCGGGACAGACGGTCGAGCGTCGGATCGCGCAAACAGCCACAGCCTGTCGGAGTATCGCTGAACAAGCCGGTACCACAGCGTGTCTCCGATCGAAGCCAGCAGCATGACGATATCGTTGTGGGCTTCCAATTCGTCGAAATAACCCACGGGCATGTTCGCGGCTTCCTCGCCGACGATCGCGACCCGCAGATTGCTCGCGCGCAGGTTGGCCGCCAGCGCTTCGGCGCGCAGTTTGAGGTCGATGGTCGGCGAGGTGGACAGCAGGCCGAACACGCGAGGTTCGGCGGTGCGCCCGACCTTGCGTCGGGCTTGCCGCATCCTCAGCATGATGACGCGGGTCAGGCGCTCCAGAATTCGGGGATCGGCCTTCACCAGTTGCATGAAGCCCGCCCGCGACAGCCCGACGACTTCGGTGTCGCGAAGCGCATACGCGGCGCGTTCGTGCGGGGTCCCGGCGATCAGGGACATTTCACCGACCGGCTCGCCGGCGCGGATATGTCCCTCCAGCTCCAGCGCCCCGGAAGCGGTCTTGCGGAAGGCGCCCAGCGATCCCGACAACACGAAATAGATCATGTCGGCCGGATCGCCGACGTCGAACAGCTGCCAGCCGCCGGGCAGGCCGAACCATTTCAGGTCCTTCTGGGCCTGTTTCAGCGCCCGTTCGGGCGCGTCCTTCACGAAGGGGACTGTCTTCAACGAGGGAATCGACAGTTCGCCCGGATCGCGGGACTTGCTTCTCAGTTTCAGCGCCATGGGGCTGGCCTTCAGGTGGTAAGCAAGCGGTCGTCGCGCAACAAACGCCTAGAATGATTGTCGACAACTATCGCGAACAATACCTGAAGGAAACGTGTGGAGGAGGGGGCTTCCGCAGAGAGCACGGGGCTTCGCCGCCCCCGCAGGGGCGTTCGCCGCCTTGCCATTCCGTGCCTGCCTGACGTTAATGTCGTCCGGATTCGATTTCCCTTACATGTCAGGTGCCCGATGGCTCGCCTCGTTTCGCAGCTCAACGCCTCGTCCGCCCGCTTCAGGGCGAATGCCGACGCCATGAGCGCCCTGACCGCCGAACTGCACGAAAAGACCGAGAAGGCGGCGCTGGGCGGTCCGGAGGCTTCGCGCAAGCGTCATGCGGATCGCGGCAAATTGCTGCCGCGTGAACGGGTCGAACGCCTGATCGATCCCGCATCGCCCTTCCTGGAGCTGTCCGCGCTGGCGGCCGACGGCATGTACGACGGCGAGGCGCCGGGAGCTGGCGTCATCACGGGCATCGGGCGCGTCTCCGGCCGCGAATGCATGATCGTCTGCAACGACGCCACCGTTAAGGGGGGCGCCTACTTCCCGGTGACGGTGAAGAAGCACCTGCGCGCACAGGAAGTCGCCCTGGAGAACCGCCTGCCGTGCATCTACCTCGTCGACAGCGGTGGGGCGAACCTGCCGCACCAGTCCGAGGTCTTCCCGGACCGGGAGCACTTTGGGCGCATCTTCTACAATCAGGCCAACATGAGCGCCGCAGGCATCCCCCAGATCGCTTCGGTGATGGGCTCGTGCACCGCAGGCGGCGCTTACGTGCCAGCGATGTCCGACGAGACGGTGATTGTCCGCAAGCAGGGCACGATCTTCCTTGGCGGTCCGCCTCTGGTGAAGGCCGCGACCGGCGAAGTCATTTCGGCGGAGGATCTGGGCGGCGCCGATGTTCATGCGCGTCGCTCGGGCGTGGCCGATCACTACGCGGCGGACGATGCGCACGCGCTTCAGATCGTTCGCTCGATCGTCGCCAATCTCAATACGCGCAAGCAGGTTCGTCTCGACATGCGGGACCCGCGCGATCCGGCGGTTGACCCATCCGAACTGGATGGCGTCATCCCGATGGATGTTCGCGAGCCCTACGACGTCCGCGAAGTCATCGCACGGCTGGTCGACGGATCGGAGCTGGACGAGTTCAAGAAACTGTATGGCGAAACGCTGGTCACTGGCTTCGCTCATATCTCGGCATGCCGGTCGGCATTCTGGCCAACAACGGAATCCTGTTTTCCGAAAGCGCCCAGAAGGCGGCGCCTTCATCAACTTTGCGATCAGCGCGGCATACCGCTACTCTTCCTGCAGAACATCACAGGGTTCATGGTCGGTTCGAAATACGAGGCCGGCGGCATCGCCAAGGACGGAGCCAAGATGGTGACGGCGGTCGCCACAGCCCGTGTGCCGAAATTCACCGTCGTGATTGGCGGCAGCTACGGGGCCGGAAACTACGGCATGTGCGGCCGAGCCTATTCGCCCCGCTTCCTGTTCATGTGGCCCAACGCCCGCATCTCCGTGATGGGCGGCGAACAGGCCGCCAGCGTGCTCGCCACCGTGCGTCGCGATAGTCTGGAAGCGAAGGGCAAGACCTGGCCGCAATCGGAAGAGGAGGCCTTCAAGGCCCCGATCCGGGAACTCTATGAGCGCGAAGGCTCCCCCTATTTTTCGACGGCCCGGATATGGGACGATGGCGTCATCGCGCCGTCGGACACGCGCCGGGTCCTGGGACTGGCGATGTCGGCCAGCCTCAACGCGCCCCATGGCCGGGCCGACGATCGCGAGCCCGCTCTCGGCCTGTTCCGGATGTGACCGAAGGTACGCGCCAACCGCCGCAGGCGCTTTTGTCGGTGTTGGACCGGATCGTCGACGGCGCGCGCTCACATATCCATGGCCGCCCGTCCGTGATCGGTCTCGCCGGCCCGCAGGGTTCCGGGAAAACCACGCTCGCTCGCGCCTGGTCGGGGATGCACCCCGCAATCGCGCATTTCTCGCTCGACGATGTCTATCTCGATCAGGAACAGCGCCGCCAGTTGGCCGCGACCGTGCACCCGCTTCTGGCCACGCGCGGTCCGCCCGGAATGCATGACCTCGCGCTCTTGATCGAAACGCTCGATCGCCTGTCCGAGGCGGGTGAAGCCGACCGAACGCCCATTCCATGTTTCGACAAAGTGGCGGACGCCCGGATCCCGGCGGCCGAGTGGCCGGCCTTTGCCGGGCGTCCGTCCGCCATTCTTCTCGATGGATGGTGCCTGGGCGCGCTGCCGGAAGCGGATGTGGCGCTCGCCGATCCGATCAACGATCTGGAGGCGCAAGAGGACCCGAAGGGCGTCTGGCGAGAATACGTCAACGAGCGGCTGAAACGCGACTATCCGGCGATATGGGACCGGCTTGATGCGATCCTTTACCTTCAGGCGCCCAGCTGGGATGTGGTCGCGCGTTGGCGCGGGCAGCAGGAGGCGGATCTACTGGGCCGGCCGCTTTCGATAGCCGATGACGCGCGGATCGCGCGCTTTGTCCAGCATTTCGAGCGCGTCACCCGCGCGATGCAGGCGGGCGCGCGCCGCCCCGGAACCGTCGTTCGCCTCGGGGCGGAGCGCCAGCTTCTGTCGGTTGACGCCGCCGCCAGATGACGTCGCCGTCTCAAGGCGCTATCAAGCCCGTTCGCAGCCACTCAAGGAGGTCGCCATGGCCTATGAAACGATCGAAATCGATGTCTCCCGGTCCGGCGTGGCGGTGGTGATGTTGAACCGGCCCGACCGGCGCAACGCCCTGAACGCGCAGGTCATCGAGGAACTGGCCGACTGCTTTGAGACGCTTTCGAAAAACCCGGAAGCTCGCGTCCTGATCTTGCGCGGCGCGGGCAAGGTGTTCAGCGCGGGTGCGGATATCGAGTGGATGAAGGCGGGCGCGGACTTCACGGTCCACGAGAACGAGGAGGACGCCCACGCCATGGCCGAGATGCTGCGCAAGCTCTACGAGCTGCCGCAGCTTACGATCGCCATGCTGCATGGCGCTGCGATGGCCGGTGCGGCCGGTCTCGCCGCCGCTTCCGATGTCGTGGTCGCGCTGGAAGGAACGAAGTTCTGCTTTTCAGAGGTGAAGCTGGGCATCATTCCGGCGACGATTTCGCCCTATGTCATCCAGGCGATCGGTCCCCGCTGGGCGCGGGCGTTGTTCGCGACGGCCGAGACGTTCGACGCCAAGTTCGCGCACCAGATCGGCCTCGCGCACTATGTTGCGGCCGATGAAAATGAATTCGAAGCGCTGGTGGAGCACGTCACGCGGCTGGCTTTCCAGGGATCGCCCGCAGCGATCGCGGACGCCAAGGATCTGGTCGCCGATGTCACGGGCGAAGTGATTGACGCCAGCCTCAGCCGGCGCACCGCGAAACGTCTGGCGCATCGCCGCGCGACCGATCAGGGCAAGGAGGGGCTCGCGGCCTTCCTCGAAAAGCGCAAGCCGCACTGGGCCGAGTAGCGCACCGGGAGATAGCGATGTCGGGGGAGGTGGAGGCGGCCGGAGCCGCTGCGACAGCTGGCTTGACCGCCGCAGCTATTGACGGCGCGAACCGCGAGGCATCCGGAACGCCCGAAGACCACGGCGCGTGTCTGAATTGCGGGGCGCCGTTGTCAGGCAATTTCTGCTCGCAGTGCGGCCAGCCCGCTCACCTGCACCGAACGCTCGGCCACATGGTGGAGGAGTTTCTCCACGGCATCGTCCATTTTGACACGCGGGCGTGGCGGACGCTGCCCTACCTGCTGTTCCGTCCCGGCAAGCTCACCCACGACTACATTCATGGCAAGCGAACGCGATACATCTCTCCGCTGGCGATCTATCTGCTTGCCGTCTTCTCCATGTTCTTTGTGTTCTCGATCTCAGGCGGCTCGCGCGTCGGCTTGTCAGAAGCGCCGGTCGCACAGACTGAAGGCGCACCTCTCGAAAGCGCGACCGAGGCTCCAGCGGGGCAGGCCGAAGGCGCCAATGTAAGCCCTGCGGAGTTGATACGGGAGTTGAACCGCACCGCCGAAGAAAGCGGTTTCTCGATCTCCACCGGCAACAAGAAGCTGGACGAGAAGATCAAGCACAAGCTCGAGAATCCGGAGTTGCTGATCTACAAGGTGCAGAACACCGCCTACAAACTGGCTTTTCTGCTGGTTCCGATATCGCTCCCCTTTGTGTGGCTGCTGTTCTTCTGGAAGCGCGGGACGACCCTGTTCGACCACACAGTCTTCATCCTGTATTCGCTGACCTTCGCCTCGCTTCTGTTCCTGATCCTGGGCATGCTGGCGTTCTATCCGCCGCTCTCGCGAGCGTTGAACGGCGCTCTCCTGCTGACGACCCCGGTTCACATGTTCTTCCACCTCAAGGGCGCCTACAGCCTCGGCTGGTTCTCGGCCCTGTGGCGGACCGTCCTGCTGATGGTTTTCAGCTTCCTGTGCCTGGTCGTCTTCGTTCTGCTCATCATCGCGCTCGGGCTGACCGGATGACGCAACGTGCGAAGGTCGTTTGTTTGCCCGCCGCCCGATGTATCGCCGATAACCCGCTTGTGAGCGCGCCCGCTCGCCTCTAGCTTCCGCGCCCATGATCCGAACCTTGCTCATAGCGAATCGCGGCGAGATCGCCCGCCGCATCAACAACACCGCGCGCCGCCTGGGTGTGCGCACGGTGGCGGTGTTCACGGAATGGGACGAGGGTCTGCCTTTCGTGCGCGAGGCTTCGACCGCCTACCAGATCGAGAGCTATCTCGACGCCGAGGCGATCATCGCGATCGCAAAGGATACAGGCGCGGAGGCGATCCACCCGGGATACGGCTTCCTGTCCGAAAACCCGGACTTCGCAGACGCCGTCATCGCGGCCGGGCTGGTTTGGGTGGGGCCGCAGCCGGCCTCGATCCGGGCCATGGGTCTCAAGGACGCCGCCAAGGCGCTGATGGAAAAGCACGGTGTTCCGGTGACCCCCGGCTATCACGGTGAGGATCAGTCGCCCAAACGCCTGAAAGCCGCCGCGAAGGAGATCGGCTACCCGGTGCTCATCAAGGCGGTCGCCGGCGGGGGCGGGCGAGGCATGCGCCGCGTCGACGCGCCCGCGCAGTTCGATGAGGCTCTGGCCAGCGCGCAGCGGGAAGCGAAAGCCCATTTCAAGGACGATCGCGTGCTGGTCGAGAAGCTCGTTCAGAACCCGCGCCACATAGAGGTGCAGGTGTTTGGCGACCGGCACGGCAATCTCGTCCACATGTTCGAACGCGACTGCTCGCTGCAGCGCCGTCGGCAGAAAGTCATCGAGGAAAGTCCGGCGCCGGGCATGACGCCCGAAGTGCGCGCCGCCATGACGGATGCGGCCCTGCGCGCGGCGAAGGCCGTGAACTACGAGAACGCCGGAACTGTGGAGTTCATCGTCGACGGCTCCGGGCCCCTACGGCCCGACGGTTTTTGGTTCATGGAGATGAACACGCGGCTGCAGGTGGAGCACCCGGTCACGGAAATGGTCACCGGGCTGGATCTCGTCGAATGGCAGCTGCGGGTGGCGTCGGGCGAAATGCTTCCCTCACAGGATGCAATCGAGCTGAAGGGCCATGCGGTTGAGGCGCGCGTCTGCGCAGAAGACCCTTCGCGGGATTTTCTGCCTGTCGCCGGCCGACTGGAGCAGTTTTCCATTCCCACAGCCCTTGGGTTCGGAGAGGACTTGCGGGTCGACAGCGGTTTCGCCTCGGGAAGCGTCGTGCCCGACAAGTACGACAGCATGATCGCCAAGCTGATTTGCCACGCGCCCACGCGCACGCAGGCGTTTCACAATCTGGCGTCGCGTCTTGGCGCATCCGAAGTCTGGCCCCTGCCGACCAATATCGCCTTCCTTCGTCGTCTGCTGCTTGAAGAGGATGTTCTGGAAGGCCGGATGGACACCGAGTTCGTCGAGCGCCGGCTCGATACGCTGGCGACCACTTCGGTCGAAACCGGATGGAAGCAGCTCGCGCTCGCCGCCGGCGCGCAGATGGCGCTTCAGCAGGGCGCGTCGAAAGACCCGTGGTCGAAACCTGACGGCTTCCGCATCAACGCCGGCGCCCGCGCCACTTTCCAGTTTGAATATCAGGGCCGGCCAGAGTCGGTTGAGCTGACCGCCGGCGTCGCCGGCCACTACAGCGTTGCGGCGCTCGGCGGCGTCCACGATGCTTTTCTGCTTGGCCATGCTGCGCCAAATGGCGACGGCCACGCGCTTATTGTGGTCGATGGCCGCCGCGAGATCGCCGAGGTCAGGGCGCTCAGCGCTGGCCATGTGATGTTCGCGTTTGGCGAAGCCATGCTGCTTGCTCCCCCGGACTACGCACGCGCCCATGAGGGTGAGGAAGCCGGCGACGAGATCCGCTCGCCCATGCCAGGCAAGGTGCTGGAGGTGAAGGCGAAGGCCGGAGCGCAGGTCAAGAAGGGCGATCCGCTTGTCATTCTCGAAGCCATGAAGATGGAGCACACGCTGGCCGCGCCGCGTGACGGGGTGATCGCGGAAGTCGGCGCCGAGGCGGGCGAACAGACGGCCGAAGGCGTGGTTCTGGTCCGCCTTGAGGCGGTGGAATAGCGCCGACTGCGGAGTTAATCTTTACGGCGCTGGTCTTTCGCACTCCCGCCACATTCGTCCGCAACCTCATGACCTCAGAGTCGGAGCGCTGGCCGATCGCTCGTTGATCGCGGTCGGCGAAGAATGTGGGACGGGTGGAACATGCCGATCGTGTGGCTGCTGTTCGCCATAGACGCCGCGACCGCGCGCGGCCTTCTGTTGCATGCGCTTGAGGAAGTGGAGCCGCCGCCGTCGCTGCGGGCGTCCTTTCAGGCCACGATCACCAGCGATGACGGGATCCGGCAGATCGCCTTCGATCCCTATGCCGCTCCGGACCAGCGCTTCCGCGTCATCGGTCGCCGCGGCGACTCCGAGGAACTGGACGCGATCGTCGACAGCTGGCGCGCCGAAGGGCAGGCCGATGCGCGCCTATTTGCGGACGATCTCCGCGCCAGCCTGGGCGACGTCCGCCTATTCGCCGACGGCGCACGATGGGCCATCCAGTTTCGTCACCGGATTTCCCCGAACGACGGACCGGTCGACCAGCTCATCTCCTCACGGATGGTGGGTAATCTCGAACTGGAGGAGGCGACCGGCCGCCTGAAGGAAGTTTCCTATCAGATCGAACACCCGGTAAAGCTGGAAACCGGCGCAACGCTCTATGCTTATCGTCAGACCTACCATTTCACCCACTCCGACCGTTGGGGCGTGTCGTTTGTTTCGTCCTACGATCTCGAGGCGCGCGGCGGCCGCTGGGGCGTTCAGGAATCCCGCGAGGTGCATGTCAGGCTCGACGCGGTGCGCTTCGCGCTCGCCAGCGACGCCAACCAGGACCTGGAGACCCGGGTTGTCCAGCCGGAGCGTCCATCCACAGTCCAATATCGTTAGGTGGTGGTTCGCCGGGAGCAATCCGTTAAGCTAGCGGCATGCCGTTGCACATCATCAAGCTCGCCGTCGGCGCTGAAAGTGTCGAAGACATGCAGGCATGGATCGACCGTCGGGTGAAAGAGCGCAAGGCGGCCGGCGAACGGGCCGTCAGCTGGCACGAAACCCGGATGTTTCCCAAGCGCGCCGACGAGGTGCTCGACGGCGGCTCGCTCTACTGGGTGATCAAGCATTTCATTTTGGTGCGCCAGCCGATCCTTGGCTTGGAGGAGGCCGTCGACTCAGAGGGCAAGCCGCTTTGCCGCATCGTTCTCGCGCCAAAGCTTGTCCGCACAGAACCGCGCGGAAAGCGTCCATTTCAGGGATGGCGATATCTGACGGCCAACGATGCGCCCGCCGACCTCGATCAGAAAAAGGCCGAGCTTTCACCGGCGTTGGTGTCGGCGCTCAAGGATGCGCTGGCCTGGTAGCGCGTTCGCACCGTCAGGGCGCCCAACTATTCGGCGCGCGTGACCGCGATGTTGTCGATCAACCGCGTCTTGCCCAGCCGCGCCGCCGCCAGAACGCGGCCGGAGACCTGCCGGGGAAGGAGGTCATCCGCAAAGGCGGCCAACGTCTCGGCGTCGCGCACAGCGACATAGTCCACGCTGTCGAAGCCTGCCTCAAGCAACACGTCGCGGCCGGCGACTTCGGCCGCCGCGATTGAACCGCCCTTTGAAGCCGTCTCAGCCGCCAGCGTCAGCGCGCGATACATCGCGTTCGCGAGCTTGCGCTGCTCCGGCGCCAGATAGGCGTTGCGGGACGACATCGCGAGGCCGTCCGCCTCCCGGACCGTTGGGGCGCCGATAACGTCCACCGGAAACCCCAGATCACGCGTCATCCGCTTGAGTATCTGAAGCTGCTGGAAATCCTTCTCGCCAAAAACCGCGACATCCGGCGCAACATGAAGGAACAGCCTGGAAACGACTGTGGCCACCCCTTCGAAGAAGTGCGGCCGGAACTCGCCCTCCAGCACGTAGGAGAGTTCCTTCACGATCACCCGTGTCAGGTCGCCGGGCGGATACATATCCTCCACGCCGGGGCAGTAGACGAGCGTGCAGCCTGCGTCCTCCAGCCGCTTCAGGTCGCCCGCCTCGTCGCGGGGGTAGGTGGCGAAGTCCTCTCCAGGCGCGAACTGCGTGGGATTGACGAAGATGCTCGCCGCGCAGACGTCTGCATGCTCGAGCCCCGTTTTCACCAGGCTGAGATGCCCTTCGTGCAGGGCGCCCATCGTCGGAACGAACGCAAGTCGCTTTCCGGCGGCCCGAATGCTCGCCGAAAGCTCGCGCATCTCTTCTTTGGTCCGTGCGATCCGCACCCGTCTCTCCCTGCTGACCCGCGCTAGATGACGTTACCGCAAGGTAAAATCAATGTGGCGTTAACCGCGAAACGGGATCGTCCGCCGATGCAATCGCGGCCCGCGAGTACCGGACTGGCCCGAACGACCCTCGGGCGTATCGCTTGCGGCGCGCTTGCCGTGAGCGGCTGCGCCGCTGCCGGCGGCGATCTAGCGCATAGTTCTGCCTCAGATGTCCCACCCACCCCAGCCATAACGTCGTCTGAAACCGTCCCGGACGGGCCTGTTCGGTCTCCGGATCTGTTTCAGGACGCGCCGAGCAGGCCGGACGCCGTTTCGCTGTTTTACGCCCTGGAACTAGGGCCGTTCACAACGGGAGACGAGGCGCGCGCCGCCGCGGAGGATCTCCCGCGCCACATTCATCTGACCGGAATCGAGACCCGGATCACCGAAACGCCAACGAATGCGTTTGTCTCGCTCGGGCCGTTGATGTCGCCGGAGGCGGGGAAGGCTCTATGCGAGCAGCTTGAGCCTGTAGTAGCCGGGTGTCGTTTGTCGTCGCCGGAATCGGCGCGGCCTGTGGAGTGACCATGTCGACCGATACGCCATCAGCCGCCGCCGAACGACCGGTCGCCGCCGAAACCCGGCTGGCGCATGTCATCGTGGTCGGAAACGAGAAGGGCGGCGCCGGCAAGTCCACCGTGGCGATGCACCTGTGCATTGCGCTTCTGCGCATGGGCATGTCGGTCGGCGTGCTCGATCTCGACGTTCGTCAGCGCAGCCTGTCGCGCTATCTCGAAAACCGCATGCGCTGGATGCGGGACAGCGGAAAAACCCTGCCGATGCCGGAAATGGTCCGCATCGATCCGAGTCAGGCGCGCGATCTAGACGCCGCCGAGAAAGAAGAGGCGCGCCATTTCGACGACAGCCTCAAACGGCTCTCCGAACGCAATAACTTCATCATCATCGATGCGCCGGGCGGCGACACTTTCCTGTCCAGGTTGGCGCACTCGGCGGCCGACACGCTGATTACGCCGCTGAACGACAGCTTCGTCGATTTTGACCTGCTGGGCGATGTCGACCCCCGCACCATGGAGGTCGCGCGCCCCAGCTTTTATTCCGAACTGGTCTGGGACTGCCGCAAACGCAAGGCCGCCGCCAGCCGCCGCCAGATTGACTGGGTGGTGATGCGCAATCGGGTGTCGCCGCTGGACGCCCGCAACAAGCAACGCGTGGGCGAAGCGCTCGATAGTCTCGCACGGCGCGTGGGTTTTCGCTTGGCGCCGGGAATGTCCGAGCGCGTCATCTACCGCGAACTGTTTCCGATGGGGTTGTCATTGCTCGATCTCACGGACGCCGATTCCGGCGTGACGCTGACCATGAGCCATGTCGCGGCCCGTCAGGAAATCCGCGACATGCTTATTGTGCTCAAGCTGCCCGGCCTCGAAGGCAAGGACATCTCCTTCTAGGAGATCCGGAAACCCCAGAATCGAAAGCCGGAGAAGGGGCGGAAAACGCCCGGCTATTCGGCCGGCGGCGCGCTTGTGTCGTCGACCGGCATGTCCAGGGCGGCGGATGCATCAGCGTCGCCTTGCGCCGATTCCTCATCGTTCGAGTCGTCGTCGATGTAAGTCACGGCGCGAACATCGTCGCTTTCGCTCTGGAACCGGCGGAGCTGCGCCGCCGCAAGGGCGTCGGCGGTAGACAGGTCGCCATTGTCGGAGGCGAACGCGTCGACGAAACCCTTCCCGTCGGCCAGGGCGACGCCGTTGATGTGCAGAAACGCCGCTTCCAGCAATTCTGTGACATGCGCATCGCGCGACTTGCCGGTGGTCCCGCCGAGCATGACGGCGATCACGCGATGCCCGTCGCGTTCGGCGGACGCCATCAGGTTGTAGCCGGACGCGTTGGTGTATCCGGTCTTGATGCCGTCCACGCCGTCGACCTTGTCGAGCAGGGTGTTGTGGTTCTTGTTCCGGCGACGGTTCCAGACGAATTCAGGCGTCGAGAAGTAGCTGTAATAGCCGCGATGGTCCTCGTAGACCGCCTCGGCCAGCTTCGCGAGATCGCGCGCCGTCGTGGTCTGCTGGGCGTCCGGCAATCCCGAAGCGTTCCGGAACGTGGTGTGCTCCAGGCCAAGCTCCTTGGCCTTGTCGGTCATCTTGCGGGCGAACTTGCTCTCCGAGCCGCCCAGGCGTTCCGCGACCACCACCGCCACGTCGTTCGCGGACTTGGTGACGAGGGCGCGAATCGCATCCTCGACCTTGATCGTGCTGCCGGCCTTGAGGCCGAGTTTCGACGGCGGGCGGCCCGCGGCGTACTTCGAAACCGGGATTCGTTCGTTGAGCTTGAGCGTTCCGTCCTCGAGCGCGTCGAAGACGAGATAGAGGGTCATCACCTTGGTGAGCGAGGCCGGGAACCGGTCCTCATCGGCGTTCCGGGCGTGCAGCACCTGATCGGTGTCCATATCGACCACGATCGACGCATATTTCTCGGCCCATGCCGGCAAAGCGGACACGGTCGCCAGAACGGCGGCAGCCGCAGCGGTCCGGAACGCAGGCCGGAGCTGGAGCCCAAAGAGGGGAACGCCAGAAATCGTCTTCATCCGGGACGGTTTCCTATCTCGCAACGCGCGACACGTGGATGCTCCACGTCCCCGCTTACTCAATCATTAACCCAGCGGCCCCGTACAATACTTGTCTAACTGAAGATCGCGCCTACCTGCAAATTACAATGGCTGCGCGGGCAGCAGTTTTACTTGTACAGGGCGACTCCTGTTATCCACATCACGCCATTCCAGATTTGAACCCTGCATGAACCGTGCGAGGCGGGAAGGGCGCTTCCTGACCTGTTTGTGGGCGAGCTGCCGGGAATTTCGGCTGGACCCTTCCACATCGGGACAGGATCAATATCTAATACGGGTGACCCGTTACCCGACCACGAATCCCCCGACAGGCCGACCGGACAAGACTAAGACGGGCTTTTCAGGCCGTTCGGCCGCCGGGGAGACCAGACCACGCCGCCGCCCGCCCGGGGCGACGGAGACCCCGAAAGGACATGGTGAACAAGCGCACTCCACCAGACACCACGCGGGATGTCGGCGTCGCCACGCGCGCGAAGCCGAAGACGAAAAAGCCGTCCATGTACCGCGTGCTGATCCTCAACGACGACTACACTCCGATGGAGTTTGTGGTCCTCGTGCTTGAACACCTTTTCGACAAGTCGCGGGACGAGGCGACCCGCATCATGCTGCATGTCCACAATCACGGCGTGGGTGTATGCGGCATCTATCCCTTCGAAATCGCCGAGACCAAAGTGGCCCAGGTGCTGGACCTGGCTCGCCGGAACGAACATCCTCTCCAGTGCACCATGGAACGTGAGGACTAGGAGCCCACATGCCATCGCTGACGCCAAGCCTTGAACACGCGATCGATCGGGCGCTCCAGTTCGCCGCCGAACGAAAGCACGAATACGCCACGCTCGAGCACTTGCTGCTCGCGCTGACGGAGGATTCCGACGCTTCGGAGCTTCTCTCCGCCTGCAAGGTGGACATCGAGAAGCTGCGCCGGGACCTTACCCACTATCTCGACAACGATTGCGCCAGCTTTGTCGTCGAAGATAGCGGACAGGTCCTGCCGACCCAGGCGTTCCACCGCGTCGTCCAGCGCGCGATGCTCCACGTCGAGGGAGCCAGCAAGGACGAGGTGACAGGCGCGAACGTCGTCGTCGCCATTTTCGCCGAGAAAGACAGCCACGCGACATACTTCCTGCAGGAGCAGGATATGAGCCGCTATGACGCGGTGAACTACATCTCGCACGGCGTCGCCAAGAAGCCGGGCATGTCCAAGTCCAAGCCGGTGGAAGGCGCATCCGATCGCGAGGAAGAGACGGTCAAGCCCGTGGGTGAGGCCCTGTCGGCCTACTGCGTCAACCTCAACGAGAAAGCCAAGCAGGGAAAAACCGACCCGCTGATCGGCCGTCAGGCCGAGGTCGAACGCGCCATCCAGGTGCTCTGCCGCCGCCGCAAGAACAACCCGCTGCTCGTCGGCGACCCTGGCGTCGGCAAGACCGCGATCGCGGAAGGCTTGGCCAAGAAGATCGTCGACGGCGAGGCGCCGCAAATCCTTGAGGATGCGGTCATCTTCTCGCTCGACATGGGCGCGCTTCTGGCCGGCACGCGCTATCGCGGCGACTTCGAGGAGCGCCTCAAGGCGGTCGTCAAGGAACTTGAAGAGCAGCCCAAGGCCGTTCTGTTCATCGACGAGATCCACACGGTCATCGGCGCCGGCGCCACCTCGGGCGGCGCGATGGACGCCTCCAACCTGCTCAAGCCCGCCCTGCAGTCGGGTCAGCTTCGGTGCATGGGATCCACGACCTACAAGGAATACCGTCAGCACTTCGAGAAGGATCGGGCGCTCGCTCGGCGCTTCCAGAAGATCGACGTCTCCGAACCGTCGGTGTCCGACACCATCAAGATCGTGATGGGCCTGAAACCCTATTTCGAGGACTTCCACGGCCTGAAGTACACGAACGAGGCGATCCGCATCGCGGTTGAGCTTTCGGCGCGGTACATCACCGACCGCAAACTGCCGGACAAGGCGATCGACGTGATCGACGAGGCGGGCGCCAGCCAGTGGCTGTTGCCTGAAAGCAAGCGCCGCAAGCAGATCGGCCCGCGCGAGATCGAGCAGGTCATCGCCAAGATGGCGCGCATTCCCTCCAAGCAGGTCACGAAATCCGACGCCGAGCAGCTGCGCTCGCTGGAGACGGACCTCAAGCGGGTGGTCTTCGGTCAGGACAGCGCCATCACCGCGCTCTCCGCCGCGATCAAACTGTCGCGCGCCGGCCTGCGTGAACCCAACAAGCCGATCGGTTGTTACCTGTTCTCCGGACCCACCGGCGTCGGGAAGACCGAGGTTGCGCGGCAGCTCGCCTCGCTGCTGGGCGTGGAGCTTCTGCGCTTCGACATGTCGGAATACATGGAGCGCCACACCGTCAGCCGCCTGATCGGCGCGCCTCCCGGCTATGTCGGCTACGATCAGGGCGGGCTGCTCACCGACGGCGTCGACCAGCACCCGCACTGCGTCCTGCTGCTCGACGAGATCGAGAAGGCCCACCCCGACCTGTTCAACATCCTGCTTCAGGTGATGGACAATGGCGCGTTGACGGACGCCAACGGCAAGAAGGTCGATTTCCGGAATGTCATCCTCATCATGACCACCAATGCGGGTGCGGCGGACGCCGCCAAGGAATCCATCGGGTTTGGCCGGGGCAAGCGGGAAGACGAGAACGAGGAGGCGATCAAGCGCCTGTTCACCCCGGAATTCCGCAACCGGCTCGATGCGACCATCCCGTTCGCGGGCCTCAGCGAGGAAATCATCGAGCAGGTGGTCGACAAGTTCGTCCTTCAACTCGAAGGACAACTGGCGGATCGCAACGTGACCATCGCGTTGACGCCGAAAGCCCGCAAATGGCTGGCCTCGCGCGGCTACGACGAGGCGTTCGGCGCCCGCCCGCTCTCGCGTCTCATCCAGGAGCACGTCAAGAAGCCGCTGGCCGACGAACTTCTGTTCGGTTCGCTGCAGAAGGGCGGAAGCGTCAAGATCGACATCGACAAGAACGATCCCGACAAGCTGTCCTTCAAATTCATCGAGGACAGCAAGTCTCCGGCGCGCAAACCGCCAACGCCGGAAACAGTCCAGTAGCGGCGGTTTCGCCGACTACCAGTCAGCAGACACGGGCGCCTCGCCGAATATCTCGGCGAGGCGTCTTCGCGTTCCGGGCGTGGTCCCCTCGGGCGGTTCGCCCGGCGGGAAGAAGCCTGTTTCCGCGATCTCGCCTCGGGCGGTCGGCGCTTGCTGCGTCCACGCGTTGATGCGGAACACCAGCACATGGTCGTTGGGAAAGACGGCATGGTTTGCGTGAACGGAGATCAGTTCCGGAGCGCCGCCCATCACCGCGCCGGTCTCCTCCCGCAATTCGCGGTCCAGCGCATGGACCGCCGTCTCGCCTTTCTCCACCCCGCCGCCGGGCAGGTGCCAGCCGGGCGTATAGGTGTGCCGCACCAGCAGCACCCGGCCTTCGGCGTCGGTCACGACGCCCCGAACGCCGAGCGTCAGGGGCCGCCGCAGCCGCCACCACGCCTGAAAAAGACGCGCGGAGATAGGTCGCGCCACCAGCGCCTCCGATTCGTGCTTGCAACTCGCGTGTGCGGGGTCCGGCATAGCTTTGCGGGCGGAACCGGGATAGAAGTCGCCCGGTAATTGTCCCCAACCGGATGGAGTGAATTATGGCGGCTATCTATGCGATCGTTGCGGTGGTTGCGGCTTTCGGCCTGCTGAACCTGATCGAATTCGGCCGTCTCGACTAGGCGTCGGCCCCTCGGGGGATGAGGGTATGGCGGAGCTGGATCTCTCCAACGGCCTGTTGCTGGCCTCAATCGGCTTCGTAGCCGCCGGCTTCCTGATTCTGCTTTATGGCGGCGACTGCGTGGTTCGCGGCGCGCTCGCCGCAGCCCACAAGGCGAACGTCTCGCCCCTGCTGGTCGGAATCGTCATTGTCGGTTTCGGCACCTCGCTCCCCGAATTCCTGATCGCCGTACAGGGCGCGCTCGTCGGCGCGCCCGGACTGGCTCACGGCAACATCATCGGGTCGAATATCGCGAACATCTGGCTGGTGCTCGCCATTCCGGCCTTGATCTTTCCCGTCGCCACAACCGCGCCGCGCATGCGGGCGACGGCGCTGTTCATGCTGGTCCTCACCATCGGGTGGGTGGCGATCACGCTCTATTTCGGGCTCAATCCGTTGATTGGCGCGGGCTTCCTGGCGCTGCTGGTGGCCTATCTCGTGCTGGCCTGGTCCTTCGCCCGTACCGATCTCACGGAAGACACCCGCGAGGACCTCAAGCTTCGCGCCATGGAAAGCTGGCGCATGGTGATCCTCATCCTGATCGGATTGGTCGGGCTGCCGCTGGGCGCCTCGCTGCTGATCGAGGGCGGCATCGGCATCGCAAAGGCGACCCACATGCGGGAGGAGGCGGTGGGCCTCACCATCCTCGCGATCGGATCTTCGCTGCCCGAGCTTGGCGCCGGTCTGGCCGCCGCGTGGCGCAAGCAGTCCGAGGTCGCGATGGGCAACATCCTCGGCTCCAACATCTTCAACATGCTCGGTGCGGGCGGCATCGTCGCGCTCGTCGGTCCCCAGCAACTCAGCGCCGAATTCCACGGCTACAGCCATTACGCGATGGTGTTGGCAGCCGTGATGATCACGCTTGTCGCGCTGGTGCGGCGCAAGATCGGCTTCGTGACGGCCTCGATCTTCCTGATCTGCTACGTGATCTATCTCTATGGGCTCGTCATGAACTGGGAGTTCGGAGATTTCCGCTCCCTGATCACCGGTGTGGCGGGCTGAGCCCCAGCCGGGTCGTTCGCCTAGCCGCGCAGCGCCTTGGGCGTCAGAAAAGCGCGCAGCGCCCACTCTGTGCTCGCGTCCGATCGTTCAAGGCAGACCAGACCGGCCGTAGGCAGCTTGTTGTGCAGCCGGTCGACATCCTCGCCGCCGTCCTGAACCAGCATGCAGGCCAGATCGTGCAGGCCGGGATTGTGCGCGATCACCATCACATTGTCGGCGCCCGCCGCGGCGGCGGCGGCAAGCAGCGCCTCTTCGCTGGCGAGATAGAGCTCCGGCAGAAACCGAACCTCGGCGTCGGGAAAAAAGCGCTGCGCCAGCTCCCACGTCTCGCGCGTCCGGCGAGCAGCCGACACCAGAACCACCTGCGGCGCCGCTCCGGCCGAGCGCGCCTCGGCCGCGACCTTGGGCGCGTCATTCCGCCCCGCAGGGGCCAGGGCGCGATCGAAGTCCCCACGCTCGTCCAGCGACGGCTCGGCCTTGGCGTGCCGGAAGAGAACCAGTTGGCGCATTTCGCGAGAAAACCCTGAAAACAAAGCGCAACGGCGCTTGGAAGACCCCTTTGGCCCAGTCCGGAGCACGGCGCAACCAACACTTGCGCGACCGCTCTGCTCAGAGCCTTTTGAGGATCTGTGGCGCCTGGGGCATTGAACCCCGGCGCTAACCGCCTGACATTGGGGATGTGTCCGACACCGGCGGCCCCAGCCCCCGGGACCGTCGCCTGATCCTGCGGGCGATGGTCCAGATCCGCCGGACGTATCGCGGCGCTTCGCGCCTCGTCTTGGAAAGGCCCCGGACGCATGACGACAAAAGAGACCTTCGAGGCGCGCATCGACGCGCTCGCCCCCGGCATCGACATTTACAAGCCGGCGGGAACCGGTCCGTTCCCGGTCGTGATCCAGCTACACGGGTGTGGCGGCAAGAAACCGCCGCAGGCGCGCTGGGCGACCGCCGCGCGTGAAAGCGGCTGGGCTGCGGTCGTCATCGACAGCCACAAGCATCGCCACATTTCCACGCTGGAGGCCTACTCGATGGTCTGCACGGGCCTGCGGCTGTGGGGCAAGGAGCGCGCCGGCGATCTGTTCGCCGCCATCGCATGGGCGCGCCGCCAACCGTGGGCCGATCCCGACCGCATCGTCGCTGCGGGATGGAGCCATGGCGCCTGGACCATTCTCGACGGGCTCGCCCTCAAGCCCGGCGACGACGCGGAGGAGGCGACCGGTCTCACCGAACTGCCGAAGGAACCTCTGACCGGTCTCGTGGGCGCGTTCCTGGTCTATCCCTTTGCCGGGCCGGGCTCGCTGGCGCGCACACGCGGCTTGCGCCTGGATGTAAACCCGCTCGCGCTGGTGGGCACGCACGACGTGATCGTAGGCGGGCGCAGCCTCGCCAAGACGCTGTCGAATATCCTGACGCCCGGGCCCGCCATCGAGATCGAAATTCTCGAGCGGGCGACGCACGCCTTCGATGAACCGGGATCGCGTGACTTCCGAACCCGCTACGATGCGGAGATCACGGCCTACGCCGAAGGCTTGTACCGAAAATACCTTCAGGCGGTTGTTGAACGCACCGCGACAAAGGTGCGCCAGAAAGCCTAGCTGCCGCCGTTAGGCTTCGACTGAAGCTGGATATAGTTCTGCAGCCCCACGCGATCGATCAGATCGAATTGCGTCTCCAGCCAGTCGATATGCTCTTCCTCATTGGTGAGGATCTTCTCGAAGATCTCGCGCGAGCCGTAGTCGCGCACGGTCTCGCACGCCGCGATCGCATCTTTCAGAAGGGGAACCGCGATCTGCTCCATCTTCAGGTCGCACTCGAGGATTTCCTTCACGTCCTCGCCGATCAACAGTTTTCCGAGGTCCTGCAGGTTCGGCAGCCCTTCCAGAAACAGGATGCGCTCGATCAGCCAGTCGGCGTGCTCCATCTCCTCGATGGATTCCTTGTATTCCTTCTCCGCCAGAATGGTGACGCCCCAGTCGCGCAGCATGCGAGAGTGCAGGAAGTACTGATTGATGGCGGTCAGCTCGTTCTTCAGCGCCGCGTTGAGAAATTCGATGATCTGAGGGTCGCCCTTCAAGGGTCTCTCTCCATTGCGTGGGCGCGCGCGGGCGCCGGATTGCGGAACTGCTAGCCCACAGGGTTAAGTCGGAGTCTCTCCGAAGTCCAACAGACGGCAGAGCGCACCCCGCCTGCTGCACCGCCTCGATCGAGCTTCTTGGGGCCTACTCGGCGGCGACCAGCATGGGGGAGGGGCCGCCGCCGGGGCACACGCCGCGCGATTCGCGGATCATCCCGCACATCGCTTCACTGCATTTGCCGCAATTGATCCGCGTGTCGTGGTGCGCGTGCACCTGCGCAGGCGATTTTGCGCCGGCGGCGATGGCGTCGGCGACCTTGCGGGTGTTGAGCGAGCGGCAGACACAAACGATCATGAGAATGATTTGCAACATTTTGCGAATGATTGTCAATCGCCAATGCATGTCCCGTGCCTGCGGCAGGATGCAGCGGTCCTGTCAGGCGGAGGGAAGGGGCTTTCCCGGTCCCGAACCGCGCTGATCGGCGCCCTGTGGAACCCGGAAAATCCCGCCAAACCCGGCCTCTGGAGGGGGCCGAGCCGCCAGCCCGGATGGGCCATGCATTTGCTTGACCCTTCGGGGTCTCCCGCATACCCCCGTCGCTCCAGCCATACCGGAGATCCCTTCGTGAACGCACTTGCGCAGTCCGCAAAAGCCTGGCCCTTCGAGCAGGCGCGCGAGCTGAAGAAGCGCATCGAGGGTCTGGAAAAGAAGGGCCGCGCCAAGGATCAGCCCGTGGTGTTCGAAACCGGCTATGGCCCCTCGGGCCTGCCGCACATCGGCACCTTTGGCGAAGTCGTCCGCACCACCATGGTCCGCCGGGCCTTCGAGGAATTGACTGATGGCGCATACTCGACGCGCCTGATCTGCGTCTCCGACGACATGGACGGCATGCGCAAGGTGCCCGACACGGTGCCGAACCCGGAGCGTCTGGCCGCGTTTCTGCAGAAGCCGTTGACCGATGTGCCCGATCCGTTCGGCACGCATGAAAGCTATGGCGCTCACATGAACGCGCGCCTGCGGGCCTTCCTCGACAGCTTCGGCTTCCAGTACGAATTCGCCTCCGCCACCGAACTCTACAAATCGGGCAAGTACGACGCGATGCTGAAGCGCGCCGCCGAGCGCTACGACGACATCATGAAAGTCATGCTGCCGACGCTTGGAGAAGAGCGCCGCGCCACCTATTCGCCCTTCCTGCCGATCTCGCCGAAGTCCGGTCGCGTGCTTTATGTGCCGATGAAGTCAGTGGACGCGCAGGCGGGGACGGTGACCTTCGAAGACGAGGACGGAAGCGACGTCACGCTCCCCGTCACGGGCGGTCATGTGAAGCTGCAATGGAAGCCCGACTTCGGCATGCGTTGGGCGGCTCTCGGCGTCGACTTCGAGATGTTCGGCAAGGACCACCAGGCCAACGCGCCGGTCTACTCCCGGATCTGCCGCATCCTCGGCGCCGAACCCCCGACGCAATACGTCTACGAACTCTTCCTCGACGAGAAGGGCGAGAAGATTTCAAAGACCAAGGGCAACGGCATTTCGGTCGAGCAATGGCTGGCCTACGCGCCGGAGGAGAGCCTGTCGCTCTATCAGTTCCAGAAGCCGCGCGCCGCGAAGAAGCTCTACTTCGACGTCATTCCGAAAGCGGTCGACGAGTACCTGACCTTCCTCGACGCCTTCAAGGCGCAGACGCCGGAACAGCAAATCGAGAACCCGGTCTGGCACATCCATGGCGGCGCGCCGCCGGAGATCGGGTCCCCGGTTTCCTTCGCCATGCTGCTGAACCTTGTGTCGGCGGCCAACGCCACAACGCCGGACGTGATGTGGGGCTTCATCCGCCGTCAGGCGCCGGACGCCAGCGCGGAGAAGTATCCGTTGCTCGATCGTCTCGTCGGCTATGCGCTGAAATACTATGCGGACTTCGTGAAGCCGGCGAAGACCTACCGGCCGGCCGACGAGAAGGAGCGCGCCGCGCTTGAAGACCTCGCCGCGCGCCTTGAAGGGTATGACGGGCCGGCTGACGACGAGGCGCTCCAGACGCTGGTTTACGCGGTCGGCACCGAGCACGCCTTCGAACCGCTACGGGCCTGGTTTCAGGCGATCTACGAAGTGCTTCTGGGGCAGAGCCAGGGGCCGCGTTTCGGCGGCTTCATCGCGCTGTATGGCGTCAAGGAAACCGCCCAGCTCATCCGTGACGCGCTGGCTGGAAAACTGGCGTAGGTCGCCGTCTGCAGCCAAATCCGGCTCTCGGCGTTGCACGGCGACGCGGATCGCAGCAGTATGATCAGGTCCTCAAAGCCTGTCGGATACGGCTGCGCATGGTCTGGCTGAGAACGGTTGGAACAACGGGTGTGCTGGCGCTGGCCATCGGCGCCGGATGGATCTCCGCTCACGCCGAGCCGCCCGATCGTCAGGCGGCGGCGCTCTACCAGTCCGGAGCCTTTCTCGAAGCCGCTGGCGCCGCGGCGGCCGATGGCGACGCCGACGATCTGGCGTTCGCCGCGCGCGCCGTCCTGGCCTACTGCATGACGGGGGAGGGCGATCCGCCAAAGGAAATGATCGCCCGCGCCCAGACCTACGCCGAACAGGCGATGCAGCGCGATCCGGATCACGCCGAAGCCCGCCTTCAGCTCGCCATCGCGGTTTCGCTGGAAAGCCGTCCGATGTCCGCCATGGACGCCTGGAACAGCGGCCTCGGAAAGAAGGGCCGTGAACTGGCCGAAGCGGTTCTGAAGGACGATCCGGACAACATCTACGCCAACGGGTTTCTCGCCGTCTGGCATGCCGAGGGGCGTCGGCGCGCTGGGGCGATGGGGGCCGGTTTCATCGGCGCCAGTCTTCAGGAAGCGGAGCGGCGCTACGAACACGCAGCCGGCTTGGCGCCGGACGATGTCGGCGTGCACTGGCAATACGCCCGCGCGCTGGTGGCGCTGGATTCCCGCCGTTTCGGCAAGAAGGCGGCCGTCATTCTGGAGCGGGCGATCGCGGCCCGCGCCGACGACCAGGTGGAGCTGGTGATGCAGGCCCGCGCGCGCGAGCTGCTCGGCCTGTTGCGCGAGGATCGCCGCGAAGCCGAAACGCGCGCGCTCGAAATGCTCTAGCCGTTACTGGCTCGCCCAAAGGATACGGGCGATCCATGCGATGTCGCGGCGCGGAAATTCGCGCGGCGGGTAGGCGGGGTTCAACGACAACAGCTCGACCACGCGGGAATTGTTGCGCCCCAGCTCCTTCGCCAGCACTTCGCCGTGCACGGTCTTGGCCACCACCCGGTCGCCCTTCCTGACGGCGGCGCCGGGCGCGACCACGATGCGGTCCCCGCGTCGATAGACGGGCTCCATGCTGTCCCCGGTCACTTCCAGCGCATAGACGGTTTCGGTTTCCACGCCGGGAAAGCGCACCTCTTCCCAGCCAGCCCCGACGGGAAAGCCCGCATCGTCAAAATAACCGTCGCCGCCCGCCTTGGCCAAACCGATAAGCGGCGCCGTGCGCGTCGGCCGGCCTTCCGTGATGGCGGCGAAATCCTCGAACGTCGCGTCCACCGCATCGAGCACTTTCGACAGGCTTTCCGTGGTCAACCATCGTGGAGAGCCGTCCGCATTGACCCGCTTCGACTTGTTGAAGGCGGTGGGGTCGAGACCGGCGCGCCGGGCGAGCCCCGACGCCGACAGACCGTTCCGTTCCGCCAGCCGGTCGATCGCTTTCCAGATGGCGGCGGGTCGCATGAAATCTCCCGATGCGTCGGCGTGAGAGTGCAGGAAGGCATAGGAGGCAAAACCTATAGGAATGTCAACCTATCCGCCTTTCGCATTATTCACGTTCAAAAGCGTCGCTCTCGAACAGCTCGCCGCAATCGCGCCGCCATTGGCCGAATAATCGCGGATGGACGTCGTTACCCATTTCTAAAGGAATTTAATCAAACCTCTTGTAAAGCTGTGCTGGTAAGGTGTGCTCGAATGGCCATCAGAGTATTGGGCGGCGTTGCGGCATTGGCGTTGTTTGGACACGCCGCCGCTCTCGCGGAAACGCCGCAACAAGGTCCTGTTCTTCCGCGTCCAACCATTTCGCTGGAACTGGTCGACGCGCCCCGCAGTCCGAGTCTGCGCGCCGATCTGATGCGCGATCTCGTCCCCTCGAACATCACGCTCGACTTCAAGCCCGCGGCGCTTTCCGGCCCGGCCACCGCCGCGCGCTTTGAGCGGCTTGATCTGTCGACGCCCGAACCGCTGCGCGGTCTGCGCAATCCGGGCGTCTCCGCCACCATGTCCCTGAGCGCCCCGGCGCACACCATACCGCTTGGCCTCGACCTCGAAGTCGCGCCGCGCGCCCGTTTCGAGGCCTCGCGGGAAGGTCTCAACCTCACGCGTCTGGGCGCCGAGATCCGGTTGGGGCAGGGCCTCTCCGACCGTGACCTGCGGAACTCCAACTCGCCGGCGCCCGCCTGGTATTTCTATGTCGGCGCTGACAATCAGGCCGTCGTGCTGAATGTGGCCGACCGCCAGAGCCTCAGCGGCGTCGTCCTGCGCGATCAGGTGACGGTCGGCGACGTTCAGGCCGGGCTCGCCTGGCGCGCCGGCTATGGCGGGCAGTGGTCGGTCGGTCTCATCGAGCGCAAGACCCGCTTCAACGCGGATCTCCGGCGCGATCGCGACGTCTCGCGTCGCGAACGCTTCGTGGCCTTCAGTTTCACCCTCAAGCGTTAGCCGTTGACGGCCTTCATCCCGCTTTCCTCGTAGCGTTCGCCTTGCACTTTGGCGGCGAGCGCATTGAGCCGTTCCGTCTGCTCGGCGCTAAGCTTCACATCGGCCGCGGCGACGTTCGACTTGAGGTTTGCGAGCTTGGTCGTGCCGGGAATGGTGACGACATTGTCCGCGCGGGCGAGCACCCAGGCGAGCGCGACCTGTCCGGCGGTCGCGCCGGCCTCGTTCGCCACGGTCTCGATCTCACGAACGAGGGCAAGGTTGTTGTCGTAGGCCTCGCCCTGGAAACGCGGAGACATCATCGGGCGGAAATCCGGACCCTCCGGCTTCCAGTCTTTCCCGAAAGCGCCGGTCAGCATCCCGCGCCCAAGGGGAGAATAGGCCACAAGCGTCGCGCCGACGTCCTTGCAGGCGTCGAGCACGCCGTCATCTTCGACAAAGCGGGTGAAGATCGAGAACTCGGATTGAACCGCGGCGATGGGGTGGACCTTGGCGGCCGCCCGCAACGTATCGGCGGTGACTTCAGACAGGCCGATGGCTTTGACTTTCCCGGCCTTCACGAACTTCGCCATCGTCTCCACGGCCTCTTCGATCGGGCGCGAGAAGTCCCTGCGGTGCAGATACCAGAGGTCGACATGATCGGTGCGAAGATACCGCAGAGAGTTCTCCAGCGCCCGCGTCGCGTTTTCTTCCGAAGCGTCGGGCGGAAGACGTTTTTGCGCGACCATGTCGATCTTTGGACCGAACTTCGTCGCGATGAACACCTTGTCCCGCCGGTCATGGAACGCCGCGCCGAGCTGTCG
This sequence comes from Hyphomonadaceae bacterium, assembly GCA_041398225.1. Taxonomy (GTDB): domain Bacteria; phylum Pseudomonadota; class Alphaproteobacteria; order Caulobacterales; family Hyphomonadaceae; genus JAWKVD01. The sequence continues at coordinate 143,512 of JAWKVD010000006.1, forward strand.
CTCGTTCACGCCCATGCCGTACAGTTCGGCCGTATCGAAGTGGTCGACGCCAAGATCCATCGCGGCGTGCAACAGGTTTACGGCGTCCGCTTCTTCCATGGGCGCACCATAGAAGGCGGCCATCCCCATGCAGCCAAGACCGATAGCGTTCACTTCCGGACCGTTGCGTCCGATCGACCTGCGGATCATGGGAGCCTCCAATGCTTGATGTGAGCGTTCACTCACGTAGGCGCGGAGGCGCCCGATGTCAACGACGCCCGTGTATCAGTCTTGCGAGCGCCAGCCGGCGAGGACGGCTTCCGCGGCGGCGTTCAGCTCCGCGTCGGTCCAGCGCCGCCCTTTCAACTCCGATTTGAGCAGGGAGCTGATCGGCGCGAGGAACAGATTACCCAGAAGATCGGCCGGAAGCTTGCGAAAGTCCCCCGATGCGACGCCGTCGCGGCGCAGATCGGTGACCATCTTGCCGATGGCGCGGGCCGCTTCGCCGCCTTCCTTTTTCTCGAGGCCGGACTCGGCGAAGCGCATCCCGAACAGGAACGCGTCCGGGTCTTCGCGGTAGGCGTCGTAGATCGCGCGCCACATCCGCTTCAGCCGGTCTGGAGGCGGCAGGCTGGTGTCCACGCCCTCGGCGGCCTGAATGAACACGCGGTTCTTCATGTCGCGATAGGCTGCGATCAGCAATTCGTCCTTGGACGGGAAATGCCGGTACAGAGTGCCCTCGGCAACGCCCGCGCGATCCGCGATCGCGGCAGTGGTGGCGGCGGCGAGCCCTTCACGTGCAGCGATTGAGGTGGCGGCGCGCACAAGGCGCTCGCGCGTGGAGAGGACAGGCGTCGACATGCCCCACTAACCGCCCTGCGAAGTCAGCGATGTCAAGCACATACGCCCGGGCCTGCTGCATCGGTCGCATGGCTCGCTCCGCGCTTGCGTCTGGCGGCGTCTGAACGCTAACCACAGGGCATGGACACGAAAATCTACAAGGTGGTGACGGCGGAACAATGGGCGGAGGCCCAGGCGGGCGCGCCGGTCCGGGCGCCGGTCGACGTGGCCGACGGCTATGTCCACTTCTCGACGGCGGCGCAACTTCAGGAGACGCTCGACAAATGGTTCAGAGGGCTCGACGGCTGCGTTCTCGTCGAGTTCTCAGCCGACGACTTCTCAGCGGATCTGAAGTGGGAGCCCTCGCGTGGCGGTCAGTTGTTTCCGCATGTTTATGGCCTCGTCAGCGCCCGGCTGGCCGCAGCCGTCTGGTCGCTTGAACTTGGTCCCGAAGGCGCGCCTCTGGCCCCCGCTGAAGTGGTCGGCGATCGTTCAGGGGGTGATGTCTCTTGAGCCTGTTCGATCTCGCCGCGCGCGCCGCGCGCCTCTTGCCTCCGGAAAGCGCGCATCGCGCGACCGTGCGCGCGCTCAGCAAAGGCCTCGGGCCGGCGCATCCGCCGCAAGACGACCCCCGGCTCGCCGTGACGCTGAAGCGCGCGGGCTTGCCGCTCCCCAACCCCATCGGATTGGCCGCCGGCTTCGACAAGAACGCGGAGACCATTCGCGCCATGCTCGGCTTCGGGTTCGGCTTTGTCGAATGCGGAACGGTCACGCCGCGTGCGCAGCCCGGAAATCCGCGCCCCCGGCTCTTCCGGCTCGAAGAAGATCGCGCCGTCATCAACCGCATGGGCTTCAACAATGAGGGGCTGGGTCCCTTCGTTGCGCGACTGCAGGCGTATGATGGCGGCGGCGTCGTCGGTGCCAATGTCGGAGCCAACAAGGATAGCGTCGATCGCGTCGCCGACTACGAAACCGGCGTAAGGGCCGTCTGGCCCCACTGCGCCTACATCACGGTGAACATCTCATCACCCAACACGCCCGGTCTGCGCGGGCTGCAGGACAAGGGCGCGCTTGAGGAATTGCTCGCTCGTGTGAAAGCCGCCGGGGCTGCGATGGAAGCCGAGCATGGCGCCCGCCCCATCTTTCTGAAGGTCGCGCCGGATCTCGACGACCGGTCCGTGCATGACATCGCCGCTGTTGCGATCGAGTCCGGCGCGCTGTGCGGTCTCATCGTCTCCAACACCACGCTCGATCGCGCGCACACGCTCATCAGCGAGCATGCGGGAGAGCAGGGCGGCCTCTCGGGCGCGCCCTTGATGGAGAAATCGACCTTGGTGCTGCGCCAGTTCGCGGAGTCTCTGGCCGGAAGGCTCGACCTCATCGGCGCCGGAGGCGTCGGGTCCGCCTCGGATGTGCTGCGCAAGCTGCGCGCGGGCGCCGATGCTGTGCAGCTCTATTCCATGATGGTGTTCGAGGGGCCGGGTCTGGTCGGCCGCATCAAGCGCGAATTGCTTGAGATGATGGACCGCACGCAGGCGAACAACCTTGAGGAGCTGAAGGCCGCGCACGACGCAGCCTGATCGTCCGGCTGCCGCGCTCCAAAAGAATAAGGGCCGGACCAGGGGGTTTGGTCCGGCCCTTCGCTCGGCGGTTTAGGCGGAGGGTCAGCCCGCCGAACGAGTCTCGTAGGCGTCCGCGAGCGCGCGCGAACCGATCTTGCCGACCGCGCTCTCGAGCGTTTCTTGCACGCAGTCGTTCGCCATTCTGCGCTCAGCCAGCGTCACCCGGCTCGTGCCGACGCATTGGCGGGTCACGGCGCTTTCCAGCCGCTCAAGCATCTGGTCAGCCGTGTCGGCCGACTTCAGCTCGGAGGGAGCGTAGTGGAAGTTGAACTCGAAGTTCTCTTCCGCCGCCTGGGGCACGTCTGCGAACGCGCTGGAAGGCGTGAAGGCCAGCATGGCGCAGGCGCCGAGCATGGCTGCGGAGATGGTGAGGCTGGAGCTGGTTTTTATGAGTTTCATTGTCGTTGCCCTTATTTTTCTTTTTCTTGGTCGTATCAGCCTGCAGGTGGCCGGTCTTTGTGCCCGCCGGTCTGTGCCCTGTCGGGCGCGCCGGCCTTGTCTGCAGTGAGTTCGATTTATCGAATAGCGATATTATCGTCAATCGATAATTTCATGACAGATGCAGGCCGTTGTCTCGCAAGGGAAATCGGTTCCGTTGCGCCGCCGGGAAAACGAAAACGCCCGAGGCGGATGCCCCGGGCGCGTCGATCCGGCGATGGTGAGTCGCCGGGGGATTCGGGTTGCGGCTACTTGGCGTCCGCGAGCGCCAGCTCCTGTTTCGCATTGGCCTTGCCGGCGAAAAGCCCGGTCGGCTCGATCCGCGCAACTTCCTTGGACGTGGCCTCGACACACTCGTTGAACACGAACACGTTCACGCCGACGACGGGGGTGGCCTCCCGGCGGCAGACGTCGCGGATCGCGCGAACGAGGTCTTGCCGATAGGCTGCCGCGACAGCCGGATCAGAGAGGTTCTCGGGAATGACGACTTCGACCGTCGGTTGTTCGGCAACAGCCGGCAGGCTGACGCAGCCAAGGCAGGCGCCGAGGACGAAAGCAGACTTGATGATGAGCTTTTTCATGGTGCAACTCCGGGTTTTGTTGATGGAACTCGCTCAACAGACCTTCGGTGCGTTTCCCGGCCGCGCCCGGCGCTGTCCGCCGCGTCTGCAACCTGAGTCGATCGTTATGCGGCGCCGCAGCATTTTCAAGTGACCTAACGTTAAGTTTCCAGAGAATGACAAAAACAGCTGTAAAAACAGCATCAAGTACGACCCGCCCAAACATCCCTGACCACAAGCGGGCGCCGTAATGTTGCGATGCACAAAAACCGGGCGAGGTCTCGCACCGGCCATGTCGGCGAGCGCGACCGGCCAGGAAAAGCGGGCGGCGGCCGGTGGGGCGAGCGTATGAGGGCGCTCGTTTGCGCGCGCCTGGCCGACGATTTCTCGGCCCTGGGCCTGGAGGATCGCCCCGATCCCGTGGCGGGCAGGGGCGAGGTGGTTGTCCGTATCGAGGCCGCCAGCCTCAATTTTCCGGACCTGCTGATGCTGAAGGGCGGATACCAGTTCAAGCCCGAGCCGCCCTTCATACCCGGGATGGACTTCGCGGGCCGCGTCGAGACCGTCGGCGAGGGCGTCAGCGATCTGAAGCCGGGCGACCGGGTCGCCGGCGGCGACAAGACGGGCGCATTCGCGCAGCTCAAGGCGGTCGCCGCCGAGGGCCTCAGCCGCATTCCCGATGCGATGCCGTTCACCGCCGCTGCGGCCTATCCGGCGGCCTACACCACCGGGCACGTCGCTCTTATAAATCGCGCGGGGCTCAAAGCGGGCGAGACGCTGCTTGTGCATGGCGCCAGCGGCGGCGTCGGCATGGCGGCGATCGACATCGGGCGGCTTCTTGGCGCGCGCGTCATCGCGGTCACCGCTTCTCCGGACAAGGTCCCGGCCTTGAAAGCCGCCGGAGCGGACGAGGCGCTGGTGATCGGCGATACGCTGCGCGAACAGGTTCTGGACCTGACAGGCGGGCGTGGCGTTGACGTCGTATTCGATCCTGTCGGCGGCGACGCGTTCGAGATCTCGATGCGATGCCTGGCCTTCGGCGGCCGTCTACTGGTGGTCGGTTTCGCGGGCGGTCGCGTGCCGGACGTGAAGGTGAATCACATCCTCATCAAGGGCGTGTCCGTGCTGGGCGTTCGCGCCGGAGAATATGGCCGGCGCTTTCCGGAAGAAGGCCGGAAGGTGCGCGAGACCATCTGGCGCTGGGCGGAAGAGGGGCGAACCCGCCCCGTCATCCACGCCGAGCATCCGCTCGAGGATTGGCGATCAGCGTTCGAGGCGATGCGCGACCGCAAGCTGGTCGGCAAGGTCATCCTGCGGCCGGGCGGCTAGCGCCGCGACCGGCCTAGGCGACGTTGTTCAGAGACGCATCGCCGACATTGTTGATTTTCTTCGTCACCAGCCGCTCGAGTTCGGCGGCCACCGCGGAGCGATGGATAAGCGCCTCTTCCGGCATCTCGATGATCCGGCGGATGGTCTGGAAGTGATAGCGGATCACCTCGACATCGTAGGAGTCGGTCATCCCAACGCCCTCGATGTAGCGGATCGCGCTTTCCCAGACGCGGCCGATGGTTTCGTCCGTCAGGTGCCGCACTTCCTCATGGTGTTCGCTCAGCATGCGATACATGCCGCGAATTCCCGCCGCCCGATCTTCCGGATCGTCGTTGGCCGGCTGCTCGGAATAGGTCCAGAGCTTCCGGATGATCTCGTGCAGACGATTGATGTTCTGCTGCGAGGTCTTGGCGGCCTCCACGCGCTTGGGCTCGTCCGTCAGGCGCCGCCACGGGCCGGAATAGTCCGGGTCCTGCCTGCGCCGGCGGCAAGGACCGATATAGTTGCGGCTGACCACGAACTTGCGCGGACGCAGGATCACCTCGTCCATGCGCGACATCAGGCCACGCGCCGAAATCGGCTTGAGCAGAAACTCGTTCACCCCCGCCTGGCGCGCGCCCATCAGTTGCTCGTGGTCGATCGCGCCGGCGAGCAGGATGATCGGGGTTTCGCGCGGCAGACCCGTCGTGTTGCGGCGGACCTCGCGGGTGAACTCAAGCCCGTTGGTGCGGCCTGCGTCCCAATCCACGAAGATGATGTCCGGCTTGAAGTTCCGGCCATGGCTGTAGGCTTCCGCCGCGCTGGCTGCGGGCGTGATGTTCACCACCTGCATCCGGCGCAGACTGTCGCTGATCACGCCCCGCATGTACGAATTGGGGTCGAGGATCATCACCTTCAGATTTTTGAGTTCTGCAGGCGTGAGAGAACGGGTCTGTTCGGTCATGTTCAGGCCGCCAGTCGTTTTTGGATGGCTTTGCCGAGGGCGATGGCGACGCTGTCGCGGGCCTCGACATAGTTCAGCGGCAGAGCCGCGAGCTGCTCGAGCGCGTTGAGCGCGGTGTTGATCACGTTCGCATCGGTCTGGCCGAGCGGCGTGCTCATCGTGATGTACGCCTCGAAAGCCGCCAGCGAGCTGATCAGCGCGTGGTCTTTCTGCGCTTGTGCGATCGTCCGCGCTTCGTTGATGTCGCGGCAGGCGTTGTCGATCGAAACGGGGTCGGACGCGCGAAGCTGGGCGCAGGCGGCCCGCAGCGCGGTCAGCGCCACGCGGATCGGCTCCTTGGCGGCTTCGACCTCCGCGTCGGTCATCCGCGACGGACGGTCCCCGCGGCGTTCGCCGGCGCGGCGTTTCTCGCCGTGATAGTCGGCCGGGTTCTTCCTGCGGCGGCAGGGCCCGACATAGACCGAGCAATCGACGAACGGACGCGGCGTCTGGATCACCATCTCCAGGCGCTGCTTCATCGCGGTCGGCGAGATCGGGCGGGTGAGGAATTCGTCGACGCCGGCGTCGCGCGCCTCGATCACCAGCTGCTTGGTCAGCGAGGAGGTCACCAGGATCACGGGCAGGCGGCGAATGCGGTCGTCCGGCACCCGGCGAAGGTCTTTGAGCCAGGCAAGATAGCCGGCCGTTTCCGATCCCTCGTCCGGCTCCCAGGCCAGCAGGATGACGTCGAAATGCCGGTCGATCAGGTAGGTCTGCGCCGCCGTGAGGTTACGGGCCAGCGACAGATCGGTCAGATTGAGGTTGCGCAGGATCTCGGCCGTCAGTCCCCGAAGAAAATTGTTCGGGTCAATGATTAGCGCCGCCAGAGACCTCGGCTTTAAGGGTCTTGGTTTCCTAGGATCGTGCATATCGCCCACCGCCAGAGCTTCTTTTTTGTTGTTGAGGCGACACTAGTGCGATGAGGTAAGTATTGAGTTTAGAGACGCGTGGAAGTTCCAACAACTTTGCCCGGAACGTCTTCAGCCGCCCGGTTTTCATGACAATTTTCCCGCAAAGATCGCAGGGGAACTCTTTTGGTTAAGCCGAGAGCGGCTTGCCGAAGGTGTGTAAGTTTGTGATACTGACGCCGCGATATCGGAAAAGGATGATCACGATTGAGCGAGAAACTCGACCAGCGGATCCAGCTCGTGGCGTCACAGGGCTTCGGACGGATCGTCGACGACTGGCGCCGCCAGCAGGCGGATCTTCCTTCGCGCTCGGAGGCGATCCGGCGGCTGGTGGAGCTCGGACTTCAATACGATGAGGAGGCGCCGATGCGCATGGTGACCGCTATTATTCGCCCGCACCGCTACGACGCCGTTCGCGAGGCCCTGACCGCGCTGGGCGTGTCCGGCGTCACCGCCACGCAGGTGCAGGGTTTCGGCCGCCAGCGCGGCCAGACAGAGTTCTATCGCGGCGCGGAATACAAGGTCGCCGAAGTGCCGAAGGTCCGTATCGACGTCGCCGTGCCCTCGACCATGATCGAGCAGGTGATCGAGGCGATCCAGAAAGCCGCCGGGTCGGGCAAGATCGGCGACGGCAAGATATTCGTGGCCGGTCTCACCAACGTCGTCCGCATCCGCACCGGCGAGCGCAACGAACAGGCGCTCGACTAGCCCCCGGTCAGCCGCCGAAACGATCGGCGCGATCGACCCATCCAGACCTGACTTGCAGACCTAGTTGCCGTCGGACATTTCCGGCGGCGGTTCGGGGCTGTCCGATTGCGGAATGTAGGGCGCGGGCGGCGGCCCGGCGTTCGTTTCCTTGTGGATCTCGACCTGGTGCGGGTAGGGGATCGTCACGCCGTTTGCGTCGAACGCCTCCTTGATCGCCTTCAGCAGATCGCAGCGATAGTCGAAATAATCGTTCGCGGAGCACCACACCCGGAAGCGAATGTCGACGCTGCTGGTGTTCAGCTCGTTCACCTTCACCCAGACCGGCGGGTCCTTCCTGCAGCGCGGGTCGGCTTCAACGATGTCGCGGACGATGGCCATCGCCTTGTCGATGTCGTCGTCATACGAAATGCCGATGATCTCATCGATGCGGCGCGTCGTGTTGCCGTTGAAGTTCTCCATCACGTCGCCCCAGGCCTTGTCGTTGGTGATGACGAGCCGCTTGTTGTCGAGCGTATTCAGAACGGTGGTGAAGGGCGTGATGTTGTAGACGGTGCCGGACTCGCCCGCGATGCGCACGAAGTCGCCGATCTTGTACGGCCGGAAAATCGCGATGACGACGCCGGACGCAACCGCCTTCAGCGTGTCCTGCAACGCCAGGGCGATCGCCAGGCCTGCGGCGCCGATGACCGCGACGAGCGAAGCGATCGGGAAGTTGAACTGTTGAAGCGCTGCGATCAGGCCGATCGCCAGCGCGGCGATGCGGATGAACGACGACAGGAATGCGAACAGCGTTCGCCCGCCATTGGCGGTGCGGTCGACCTTCTCGCCAAAATTGCGCACCCGCCGCGCGATCCACGCCCCGATGAACCATACGCCGACGAGAATCAGCATGGCCTTGGCCGCCATCGTGGCGAGGCCCTGCGCGTCCCCGATGTTGTAATAGCCGAATATGTCCGCGATCACCGCGACCGCGCCGAGCAGAAGAAACGCCTTGATGATCGATGAAACGATATCGAGCACCACGCTGTCCGCGGCCGTTTCCTGCGCGCCGTTGCCGGCGTTCGCCTTCGCCTTGTGAGTTCCCGAAAGTCGCCGCCCGATCGATTTCAGGATCGACGATACGATCGCGCCGAGCAGATAGGCCCCGACCAGCGCGGCGGCGGACCAGATCAGCCGTTGGGGCGTGCCGCTCAGATCGGAGAGCCAGGCCCATGCCTCAAGCAATTCGGGGGGGAGTTCCATGGAGATCAGCGTCCTCCGGGCGTCGGCGTGGTTGCGGTTATGTCATGGAGATACGCACAAGGCGTGCGTGTGGATGCAAGCTATCGACCCTGCCGCCCGAGTCAAAGGCCGGAACGTGCGCGAAACCCGCCGGAACGTGCACGAAACCTGGATGGGCTTCAGTCCGTCACTCTCATCATGTCCGCATCGTACACGACCAGTTCGCCTACGCGCTTCGGCCCCGCGCCTTTCAGGGCCGACACTTCCCTGGGTATGTCGGTCAACGAAAGATCGAAGCAATGACGGCCGGCTTCCAGGCGCTTCTCGCGCAGCACCGGGAAATCCGGATCATCGCCCAGCGCCATCGTTTCCATATCGCCGCGAGACGGCCGGCGAAACTCGGCGCACAGCCGAATCGCACCCGCCTCGGAGGTCGAATAATCGATCGCCGAAAAATCGTCATTGTAGTCGTATCGATAATAGCCGCTGCAAGTCTCGTCCGGGTGCGTTTGCCTGAAATTGTCGAACCAGGACGTGATCGCCTCCTTGTCCTTCGGAATCTCGCCGTCCAGCCGCCACATGCACGCGGCGCCGCCCGCCAGCACATTGATCCGGCGCATCGTCTGATCGTCGAAACGCCGAGCACGCGCATCGCCGGGACCGCCGACCATGGCGAACCCCGCGACGATAGCGGCGATCAGGGCGACGCCCGCGATCGCCGCAACCCAAACGCCCAGCCTATCCTGCCTGGTCATTCTCATCCCCTTTTTCGGCGTCGCGGATGAAATACAGGAAGACGCCGCCGGCGATCAGCGCGATCACCAGAATCTTGAGGAACAGGCGGCTCGACAAATCGCCAGACAGGAAACTGAACACCAGCGCGATGGCGTCGCCGATCAGCGTGCACGCGGCGATGATCAGCGTGACATAGGTCAGCCACTTGCGCACCCGAGAGCGCTGCATGGCGGGATTGTTGCGGCGTTGCTTGCGCAAATAGAGTGCGAGCCACGTGAACAGCGGCGCGCCCACGACCAGGCTTGAAATGGCGTACCGAACCTGGCCCTCCAGCCTCATCACGCGCCAGTCGGCCCCTGTATCCAGCGGGTCGCTGATCGTCATGTCGATCAGTGCGAACAGCAGCGATCCGAGATTGTACGCGACCACCCCAAGCAGGATGTACAACACGAGATAAAGAAACGCCTCGCGCGCCGACACGTAGGGCCGGGGCCGGGGCACGGCCATGCCGAAATCGCTGACCGCATAGCCGGAGAGGGCGGCGTCGACCTCGCGCTGAGTCCAACCCGCGGAAACGAGCGCTTGCGAAATGCGCTCGGGCGGCTCACCCCGATCGAGCGCCGCCTTCACGAAGTCGTCGAGAGTGTTGCTGGCCACGTCGTCCCCTTTCGCGCCAATTCACATGTGCTCAGCCGGTCAGAAGCGCGCGCTCCTTGGCCCGGATGTCCGTTTCTACGCCCGGTTGGGTGCGGAACACCATCATGTTTCGCTGCTCGCGGGTATAGGTCGGCCACGTCCCGATAACCGCATTCGAAGGATCGCCGGACTTCGCGAAGGCGAGCCAGCTCTCCGACATCTGGTCGGCGATGGCCTGCGGCGCGGGACCGGGCGGCCCCGACATGCTTTCGGACTTGGCCACATTGTCGAACACCATGCCGATGTCGAGCGCGTGCGGCACATACCGCTTGCCGCCCATCACCGGCGTCTCCCAATCGAGCATGTAGAACCAGATCGGCGCGCCGCCCTGGTCCGATTTGCGGTCGGCGACCGTCACGCTGCCCTGGAAGAAGCGGGCGTCCGCGCCCGCCATGAAGTACAGCTCGGGCGCTTCGATATCGGGATAGTCCGCCTTGTACGCGTCGATGATTTTGCCGATGTCCCGGCCGGGGAAGGCCATCTGCAGGCGCACCGGCAACGTCTCCCACGTCAGATCGAACAGCGTGGGATCGGCGGTGCCGTCGAGCGAGGTCCCCTCCGTCCGGTTGCACCCGATCAGCAGCGGCACATCCGCGCCGGCAGGCGCCGCATTGGGGGAGAACGGATCGCGCGTCAGAACGCTGCCGTCGATGGTCGGGCTGGAGCCGGCCCCGACCACGCCCTTGGACGCCGCCTGTATGTCTTCCACCGGCAGCGTCAGAATCGCGTCGATGGTGTCCGCCGTCAGCCCCAGCTTCGCCACCACTTCGTCGGCCGCCTTCTGCACGACCGCCACAGGCGGATGAGCGATCCACGGACCGGACTGCACCGCCGCGCGATGGAACAGCCCCTTCGCCCGCTCGCTCGACAGCAGCGTGCAGACTTTCGCGCCGCCTCCGGACTCGCCGAAGATCATCACATTGGACGGATCGCCGCCAAACGCCGCGATGTTGTCGCGCACCCATTCCAGCGCGAAGATCATGTCCATCACGCCGGCCGCCGGCGACATCGCGAACCGCTCGCCATAGTGCGCGAGGTTGAGATAGCCGAACTGGTTCAGCCTATGGTTGACGGTCACCACCACCACGTCGCCGCGATTGGCCAGCCGCACGCCGTCATAGGCGTAGGCCGATCCGGACCCCGTGGCGAACCCGCCGCCATGGAACCACACCATCACCGGCCGCGCGCCCGTTTCGACGGATGGCGTCCACACGTTCAGGAACAGGCAGTCTTCGGATGTCGGCAGCGGCGGGTCTTGCCGCCACGACGCGAACAGGCCGCCGCCGTCGCCGCCGCCGACCTGCGGCGCGGAAGCGCCATAGGCGATCGTGTCCACCTGGTCGGTCCACGGCTCCGGCGCGACCGGCGCGGCGAAGCGCGTCGTGGCCGTGTCGGCGGCGTATCGCACGCCCTTGAACACCATCACCCCGTCCTCGACCATTCCGCGCACCGGACCGTAGGCGGTGTTGACCAAAGGACGTTCCGTCGCGGCGTCTGCGGGTTTGTCGTCGGCTTCGGTGCAGGCGACCAGCGCGCCCGAAGCGACGGCGCTCAGCGCGACGCCGGCTTTCAGAATGGCGCGGCGATCAAGGCGGATATGCATGACGTGTCTCCCCTGGTGCGCGGCTCTGTCGGCTGCGATGAGGGAAGGCTAGTCGCCGGTCCCGCCTCCGTCCAGACGCGCCGAAACGGGAGTGCGCAGTCGCGGCCTACGGCGCAAGCGGGTTGGACGGGCGCAACACCATGATCTTCTGCCAGATCTTCCGCGACAGGCTGGTCGTCAGCTCTTCAATCTCGTTGACCGCCTGGATGATGATCGGATCGCGCACGTCCTGCATGTACAGCGCCGCGAGCTTGCCGGTCAGCGCCAGCATCTCCGCACAATAGTCGAGATACCGCTCCAGCTCGAAGGGCGTCATCGCGCGACCGGAATGGCTCTGCGCGTCAGGGTTCGCGGCGGAGTATCGGGTCGGGTCCTTCGTCAACTGGTGCATGTCCACCACATGCGCGATCGATCGCAGCTCGTGCAGGTCGCGCAGCACCGCCTCGCGTCGCCACACGGATTCAAGGTTCAGCAGAAACCAGATCGCGGCGCCCAGCAGCGCGACGATGTTCACGATCGCCTCGGCGCCCTGCAGCGCGTTCATCGCCTCCGCCTCGACCTTCAGATGCATCAGGCTCAGCAGCGCCTGAACCGCGATGAAAACGCCGAGCCCAAGCACGGCGGCGACCGTCAGGCGGATCCAGATATTGGGCTTCTTGTGCCAGCGCCTGCGCCGGTTGTCTTCCTGCGCGATCTCCAGCAATTGCGCGCACAGCTTGCTGAGGCCGCGACCGGGAAAACGCTCATCGATCCGCTTGTGCAGCTTCAGGATTGTCTGCTCAATGCGCGTGGCGTCGAGTTCGAGCTTTGTCATCCGCATCCCACCGATAAATCCAGAGCATCGATCCCTGAATCTCGCTGGGAGATCAAGCTTGACGGTCCGTGGCGGAGATGCGTGCGCCTATTCCGTCAGCAGAACGTAGCGGCGGTTGAGCGGCTGAACCGGGCGCGCATTGTTCGGGAACAGCGCGGCGAACGCGGCCAGCTGCGCCGGCGAGGCGGTCGCGGGTTCCGCCATCACCGTCCATGTCACCGTTTCCGAGCAGGGCGGCGTCGTTAGCGAACCCTCATAGCGGTAGGCGGCGGAGTGACGCGGAATCAGCTCCGCCGGGTCAATGTCGAAGCGAACCGCGGACTTGCCTTCAAGCACCGGCGCCGATCCCCAGATTTGATCCAGCAACGGGTTCGATGGGCCGCTGTCGAACATCACGCTGACCACCGCCAGCCGGCCGTCGTCGGCGGCGTGGACCAGATGCGCCTCCAGCGGAAAGCTGCGACCGTTGATCGTGTGCTCCGAAGGGTGATGGAAGTGGAACTGCTTCAGAACATATGTCTTGTCGCCGATCGCGACGCCCCCGGCGCCGGAAATGTCGACCTCGATTGTATGCCCGTTATTGACCACCATGCCGCCCGCGACGCTGCTCCATGTCGGCGCGGGAAGCGCGGCGTCGGCGTGCACGGTCGATGCGATGTTGATCGGCGACTGTTGATGGCCGGCTGAACACCACGTGTTGTCGCCGGACAGTTCCGACCAGTGCGTGGGGCCGGTCTCGCCGTCATATGTCCAGTGCGCGGCATGTCCGGGCGACGCGGAAGCCGCCTTCAGGGCGGCGGGCTGAACCGCTGGATGCGGGGCTTCCTGCGCGTCGGACGCCATCGCGGCGGTTGCGAGCAGGCAGGAAATGGCGGCGGCGCGAGCGGACATTGGCGACTCTGAGGGCGTGATCCAGGGTGATCGCCGTCAGAGCTTCTGAAAAAACGCCTTCCAAGCAGTTAAGCGATCCGAGCGCCGGTTTAACCCGCCCGCTTCACTTGCTGGAGATTGGTGATCGTCTGGGTCGAAACGGCCGAGAACGTCTTGCCGAAAGCCGAGCCGGCCATATCGGTCTCCATGCGCGAAACATAGGGCCGGCCGTTGGCGGCCGTCGCGCAGGTGATCTCCATGTTCAGCCGTTCCAGCTTGGCGAAGATTTCGGGCTTGTACGGTTGGGGCAGGGTGACGCTCATCGACTTGAGCAGCCCCGTCGCTTCGTCGACGCGCGCGATCGCGACCACCTTCTTCATCACCTTGCGCTCCATGCCGCCGCTGCGTTCGTTGGGGAGCGGGGTGAACCGAACCACGCGCAGCCCGTTCTGAACGCCAAGATCGCTGACCGGGCCGTCCGCGCCGGCGAAAACGCTGTCGCACCAGATGTCGCCGTCCGCGTTCTTCTCCATCCGTTTGTCGATCTTCATGGCGTCGGCCTTCTCTCCCTTCGCCTCGTAGATCGTTACGCGGTCGCCTTCGGGGCGCGACGGGTCGAATTTCCCCTTCACCGTGCCGGTCTCGTCGCCGCTGTTCTGCATATGAAAATCGTAAGCGTAGGCCGCTGCTGGAACGGCCGGCGAAATTCGCAGGGCGCGGGCGAGCAGGTCGGCGGGCGGCGCCGTCTGCGCGACCGCCGGCAGCGCCATGGCGGCTGCGGCGACAGCAAAACACGTCAGTATCCGGCGCATCTGATCCTCCCAACCTTCGACCCGCGACATCCGCCGCGCCCTTGCTTATGATCGTCTCATGGCCGGAAAAGGGCGCCCCCAAAAGAAAGTGCAGGCCGCCCTGCCGGAGCCGTTCGAGGCCTGGTTTCGCGGGCGGGGCTGGACCCTGCGCGCCCACCAGGCGGGGGTTCTGGAGGCCGCTCGCGAGGGCCGGGGCGGCCTGGTCATCGCGCCCACGGGCGGCGGCAAGACGCTGGCGGGGTTCTTGCCCAGCCTGATCGAACTGGCCGCCGCGCCGCCGCGTAAAATCCCGGCCCTGCACACGCTTTATCTTTCGCCCCTGAAGGCGCTGGCGACCGACGTCGCGCGGAACCTGCAGGCGCCCATCGAGGAGATGGGCCTGCCGGTTTCGGTGGAGGTCCGCACCGGCGACACCAGCGCTTCGCGTCGTCAGCGCCAGAGGGCGAAACCGCCCGACATCCTGATGACCACGCCCGAACAGCTGGCGCTGCTCTTGGCCTCCGAACATGCCGAGGTGTATTTCCGCACCCTGCGTTCGGTGGTCGTCGACGAAATCCACGCCATCGCCCAATCGAAGCGCGGCGACCTTCTGGCCTTGGGGCTGGCGGCCTTGCGCAACTGGGCGCCCGAAGCGCGCTTCGTCGGTCTGTCCGCCACCGTTCGCGATCCCGAGGCGCTCGCGAAATGGCTGGGGCCGGAAACCTCCGTCATCCGCCATGAAGGCGGCGCCAGCGCGCACCTCGAAGTGCTCGACAGCGAGAACCGAATACCGTGGGCGGGCCATTCCGGCCGCCACGCCGTGAAGGAAGTCTACGACCGCATCCGCCAGTCGAACATGTCGCTGGTGTTCGTGAACACCCGCAGCCAGGCCGAAATGATGTTCCAGGAGCTCTGGCGGGTGAACGAAGACGCCCTGCCGATCGCGCTGCACCACGGGTCGCTGGACGTAGACCAGCGCCGCAAGGTCGAAAGCGCCATGGCCGCCGGAACCTTGAAGGCGGTGGTCTGCACCTCGACGCTCGATCTCGGCATCGACTGGGGCGCGGTCGATCTGGTGGTCCAGATGGGCGCCCCGAAAGGGTCGTCACGGCTCATCCAGCGCATCGGCCGCGCCAACCACCGCATGGACGAGCCCTCGCGCGCCTTGCTCGCACCCTCCAATCGCTTCGAGGTTCTCGAATGTCGCGCGGCGGTCGACGCGGTCGCGGCAGGAGAACTCGACGGCCCGCCGCCGCGCAAGGGCGCGCTCGACGTTCTGGCCCAGCATGTCATGGGCCGGGCCTGCGGCGACGGCTTCGACGCGCTCGTCCTCTACGACGAAGTGATCACCGCCGCGCCCTACGCCGATCTCGACTGGGAGACATGGGAACGCATCGTCGATCTCGTGGCGACCGGCGGTTATGCGCTTCGCACCTATGACCGCTTCCGCCGCATCGTGAAATTCCCGGACGGCATCTGGCGCGCCCGAAACGACGACGTGCGCAGACGCCACCGCATGAACGTCGGAACCATCGTCGAAAGCCCCATGGTCGCCGTGCGCATGGCCCAGATCACAAGCGCGGTCGGCGGTCAGGCGCGCCGCGTCATCCGCCCGGGCCGCAAGCTCGGCGAGATGGAGGAGTACTTCTTCGAAATGCTCACGCCGGGCGACACCTTCCTGTTCGCCGGCGAGATACTGAGGTTCGAAGCTCTCGTCGAAGGCGACGCGCTGGTCACGCGAACTTACGATCCCGACCCGGCGATCCCGTCCTACAATGGCGGCAAGTTCCCGCTGACGACCTTTCTCGCCGCGCGCGTGCGCGCCATGCTCCATGACCGGGACGGCTGGAAGCATCTGCCCGATCAGGTCCGCGAATGGATCGAGATTCAGGAACGCAAATCGCTCATCCCCGAACCCGATCAGCTTCTGGTCGAAACCTTCCCGCGCGGGGACCGCCACTACCTCGTCGCCTACACCTTCGAGGGGCGGCTTGCGCATCAGACGCTTGGCATGCTTCTCACCCGCCGCCTCGAACGCTGGGGCTACAAGCCGCTGGGCTTCGTCGCCTCTGAATACGCCCTGTCGGTCTGGGCGCTGGAGGACCTCGGCGACGTCGACATGGATGAGCTGTTCCACGAGGACATGCTCGGCGACGATCTCGACGCATGGCTGCAGGAAAGCGCCCTGATGAAGCGAACCTTCCGCAATTGCGCGCTGATCTCCGGACTGCTCGAACGCCGCCAGCCGGGCGGCGAAAAGTCGGGCCGGCAGGTCACCTTCTCGACCGACCTGATCTACGACGTTCTGCGCAGCCACGAACCCGACCACATCCTACTGGAAGCCGCACGCCGCGACGCCGGCGACGGACTTCTGGACATTCGCAGGCTGGGCGAGGCGCTGGCGCGCATTCGCGGGCGCATCCTGCACGCAAGGCTGACCGACATTTCGCCCTTCGCCGTGCCCGTCATGCTGGAGATCGGGCGCGAACCCGTCTTCTCTGGCGACGCCTCCGAAGCCATCCTGCGCGAAGCGGAAGAAGATCTTGTGCGCGACGCCATGGCTCTGTCCGATCCGGATTGACCTCGGCGCCGACCCTCGCGAGGTTGGCGACATGTCGCTCCGGGCCTTACCCCAGATCGCCCCCCGCGCCGCGCAGCCGATCATGCTGTGCGGCGTAGACGTGGAGGCGCTCAACTGCGGCGCGCTGTTCTGGCGCGCGCGCTCCACGCTTGTCGTCTCCGACCTGCACCTCGAAAAGGCGTCGTCCTACGCCGAAGGCGGCCAGATGCTGCCGCCCTACGACACCGAGGCGACGTTGAGGCGCATTGAAGCGCTGATCGATGCGTTGGTGCCGCAGCGTGTGGTCTCGCTCGGCGACAGCTTCCATGATCGCCGGTCGCGCCAGCGCCTGCCGCTCGCCAACGTCGCCACGATCCACGCGCTCACGGCCAGAACCGACTGGATATGGATTGTCGGCAACCACGATCCGCTGCCGCCGGAAGATCTCGGTGGACGCATTCTGCACGAACACCGCGACGGCCCGCTGGTGATGCGCCACGAGCCGCAGAGCACCGGCGCTGCAGGCGAGATTGCCGGCCACCTGCATCCGTGCGCGCGCGTCGCGGGCAGGGGACGAACGGTCCGCGCAAGGTGTTTCGTCAGCGATGGCGAACGTCTGGTGATGCCCGCCTATGGCGCCTTGACCGGAGGCCTCAACGTGCTCGATCCGGCGTTCGCGGATCTGTTCGGCTCCGGCATGCGGGCGCATGTTCTGGGGCGCGATGGCGTCTACACGGTCTCGACCGACAGGCTCGCGCCCGATGCGCGCCGCCGCCGCGCCGCCGGTTGATCGCCTGGCGTCGCTCTAGCGCCGTCCCACCCAGGTTGCGGCCCCGCCGATCAGCGCGCCGGTCAGAACCGCGAGAAAGCCGTAGATCACCCCGTGATTGGCCGAGAGATCGTACAGCGTCGCATCCATGCCGCCGCGCACCAGGTCCAGCGGCTTTTCCGTTTCGGAAACCGGATACCCGCCGCGAAAGAACACCGCCCGCACCAGATATTTGCCCGTCGGCGCATTCGGCGGCAGTTCGATCCGCGCGCGCCTCAGACCGCCGTCGAGGCGCTCAATGGTGGTGACGGTCGCTGAATAAAGCCCCTCGTTCATTTTCTGCTGCACATAGGCCGTGCGCCAGGTTTCGAGGGCGGGATCGCCAGCGTACCCGCCATCCGGCAGAGCGGCGGCCGCCGCGCTCAGGCCCGCCTCGCGCATCTCTTCGGGGGAGACCGTTTCCAGCACCTGCTGCTCCGCCCCGGCCAGGAACACGGCGGGCGCATGGAAGCTGAAGCGGGCCTCGCCCTCGCGCGTGTTGCGGATGATGGTCTGCGGCAGCGGAGGCCCGATCAGCGCAACGGCGAGACCGGTAGAGGGATCGTCCTGCGCCGGCGGCGCGGCGAACAGCGCGATCTCGGCGCCGGAATAGTTCACCTTCACCTCGACCGTCTCGGCGGCCAGCCCGGCGGCCAGCTTGTCGAGGCTTGAGGTCTGCGCATCCGCCGCCAGCGGAATGGCGAGAAGGCCGATAGCGATGCCGAGCTGTTTGATCCTCACGAGGCCTGCTCCAGCCGGTATTCAGGTTTCGGCGCCCAGAACAGGTCATAGCCCAGACGCGCGGCCAGCCCCAGAACGACAATCGCCAGCAGCAGCCGCAATTGCGAACCGCGCAGCCGCCGCCCGGCCGCCGCCCCGGCGCGCGCGCCTACAACGCCGCCGATCATCAGGATGAAGGCGAGCACCAGATCCACCGTCCCGTTGAACGAAGCCTGCAGGAAGGTGACGAAGCCGGTGAGGAACACGATCTGGAACAGCGAGGTGCCCACCATCACCCGCGTCGGAACGCCCAGCAGATAGACCATGGCAGGCGCCAGAATGAAGCCGCCGCCCACGCCCAGCACCGCCGCCAGCAAGCCGACAAAGAAGCCGATGGCGATGGGCGGCCAGATGCTGATGTAGAGGCCCGAGCGCGGAAACCGCTGTTTGTGGGGCAGGGCGCGCATCCATGCGCGAATGCGGGCCCGCCGCCGGTCGGAATCTTCTTCGCCCGAGCGCACCGCGCGCAGGCTTTCCCAGAACATCAATCCGCCGATCAGCGACAGGAAGATCAGGTAGAGAAACGAAACCGTGGTGTCGATGACGCCGAGGTGCCGCAACAGGCTGAACACGCCCACGCCGGCGCTCGATCCGGCCAGTCCGCCCGCGAGCATGATCGAGCCCAGCCGGACATCGACGCCCCGTTCCTGAAAGTGCGAGGCCGCCCCGGCGATCGAGGTCGCCATGACCTGGTTGGCCTGGGTCGACGCCGCGACAGCCGGCGGCACGCCGTAGAAGATCAGCAGCGGAGTCAGAAGGAAGCCGCCGCCGACCCCGAACAGGCCGGACAGAAACCCCACCAGCGCGCCAATGGAAGCGACGATCAGAGGATCGACCGCTACCTGCGCAATGGGGAGGTGAATCAGCATTTTGTTCTTCTACGCGCCCGTCCGGTACGCAGGAAGAACCATGAAGGTGTATATTCGCTTGAGAGAACGCGATTTTACAGCGCTATCGCCCGATCTCGGGCCATCCGAAGCGCCTCGCAGTCCCGGCTGTCCGCCCCGGTCGCGACCTAAGCGAGCCGCCGCCTGACCCGCTCCCGCAACAGCGGTGCGGAAGAGGGGCGGGATCAGCCCGGCTGGGTCCAGGCCCGCTCGCCCAGATCGCCATTGGCCCGCGCCACGCCCTTCTTGGGCGCGAAGGAACGGGCGCGTTTGCGGATGTCGTCGGCCTCGGCCTGCGGCAGCTCCGACAGCAGGGCGCGCGCCCGGCGCCCGGCGTCCTGGTCTCCGCCGCGCGATGCGATCTCGAACCAGTAGGCCGCTTCCGCCGGATCGGCGGTCACGCCCAGCCCTTGCTCGTAAAGCACGGCGAGATTGAACTGGCTGTCGATCAGGCCATGGTCGGCGGCCTGCCGGAACCACTCGACGGCGGCGGCGTAGCTCTGCGGACCGGCGTCGCCCTCGGCGTAGAACACGGCGAGGTCGTGCATCGCTTTCACATTGCCGCCGATGGCCGCCTGTTCGGTCCACTTCCGCGAGGCCGCCATGTCGCGCGGCACGCCCGTGCCGTCCTCGTACAGCTTCGCCATGCGGTACTGCGCCATCACCAGCCCTTTGCCGGCGGCTTCCCGGATCAGCGAGACCGCGCGGGTCTTCTCCGGGCCCTTCAGCATTTCGAGGCCGTAGTCATAGAGCGCGATCGGATCGCCGGACTCGACCGCGTCGGCCAGGGTGATGCGCGGCGGCTCGACAGGCTGGGCCGCAGGCGCCGTCGTCGCGGGTTTCTCCGGAATCGTTTCGGCCAGCGCAGCGGCCGCTTTCGTCTCCAGCGGGATTTCCTCGAACATGTCGTCCTGAGGCTCGCCGGCGCCCGCATCGGCGGTTTCGACGCCCGGCGCGGCGGGGGCGGCGTTCGTGGCGGTGTCGTCGTCGAACAGGGCGGCTTCGGCCGCCGCCGGATCGCCGCTGTCGATCAGCGGCGTAGAGGGTTCGTGCCGCGCGACCGTATCGGCTCCGGGGTCCTGCTTGCCCCGCATCATCGACCACGCGCCGCCGCCGGCCACCGCGATCGCCAGCGCCGCCGACGCCATCAGCGGTCCGCGACCGATCCCCTTGCGTCCATTGTCCGACATGGTCGCCATCGGAATGTGACGGCCATAGCGCGCCGCGTTGCGCGCCTCCTGAATGAACTGATGGTTCGAACCGTGCCCGCGCGACGGGTCCGGCAGATCGGCCAGAAACTCGATATCGCCCGGTTCGCCGGATTCCAGAAACACGTCGTCGGCGTCGAGCAGATCGTCGATATCGCGCGCCACGTCGCCGGTGGGGGCGGTCTTGTCGGCCTTCTCGACGATCGCCGGGATCGCCTCCGGCTCGGTTATGTCGGCGGGCTCGCTCTCGTCGAACAGCTGTTGTTCGGACACCGGATCGAACGGCGGCGGCTCCACGCCGATAACGCCTTCATCCTCTTCGAGAATGTCCAGCACTGTCGGCTCGCCGTCGGCCTCGGGCGGACCCGAGCCGGCGTCCGCGACATTCACGGTCAGCGTCGCGACGGCCTCGAGCGTGTCAAAGCCGTCGTCATCGCCGCTCGGGTTGACGTCTTCGAGATCTGAGACACGGCGCGCCAGCGACGACACCGTATTGTGCAGCGGGTTCAGCGACTCCGCCGAACTCTCGCTCAACTCGTCGAGCCGCCGCGTCATGTCGGACAGCGTTTCCTGCAGCCGGGATTCGTGATTGCGCCCCGCTTCCTCGACGCGATCCTCGATCGCCTTGAGCGAGTCCCGGTGCTGGTTCTGCAGCCGCTCCGCCACCCGCGCGACCTGTTCGCCGATCTGGCTGATCGCATCGGCGCTGCGGCGCTCGCTGTCGCGCACCCGCTCGTCGATCCGGTCGATGAACTTCTCGAACTCGTCCGCGTTGAAACGGCCCTCGGCCTCAAGACGCCGGTTCAGCTCTTCGATGCTTTCCTGCGCGCGCGCCTGCACGCGCTCGA
Source organism: Hyphomonadaceae bacterium (assembly GCA_041398225.1). GTDB lineage: Bacteria > Pseudomonadota > Alphaproteobacteria > Caulobacterales > Hyphomonadaceae > JAWKVD01. The sequence continues at coordinate 164,699 of JAWKVD010000006.1, forward strand.
CCGCCGCGCCGAACTGTTCGCTCGCCGTTTCGATGGCCTTGGCGCTGCGCGTTTCCGACTCCCGCACGCGCGTTTCCAGCGACGTGCCCAGCCGTCCCATATCGTCGCGCAGACGGCTCACGGCGTCTTCGCCAGCGCCCAACCGCCCGGCCAGCGACTCCACCTCGGAGCGCATCTGCGCCAGCCCGCCGACATCGCCCGCCTCGATCTTGCGCAGGCGGTCGTCGACCGCGCGGGAGAGCCGCCCGATCTGTTCGCTCATCGCGTCGACCACATCGGCCTGCCGCGCTTCGGCGGTCTCCAGACGGCCCTGGATTGTTCGGAAAGACTTCTCCAGCCGCTCGATCTGTTCCGGACGATGCGTGCGCAGCGCTTCTTCGAGACGCCTTTCGAAATCCTCGCGAACCGCGTGCATCGGCCGCGACAGATCCTCGGCCAGCGCATCCAGCCGGCGCTGGAACGTCGCCTGCATCCGGTCGCTTTCGCTGTCCCGGCTCTGCGAGAGCTTGTTCAGCCGATCGTCGATCCCGGAGACCGAACGCTCGACCGACTTCAGCGCCGCTTCGGAATCGCGCTCCGACCGGTCGATCCGGTCGATGATCCGCGAAACGGAATCGCCCAGCTTGCCCACCGCCTCGCGCGTCTTCTCCTCAATCGAGTCGACGCGGTCGATCAGATCCTTCGACATCGCCCGCGAGCGGGAGAGGGTGGTCTCGAGCGCGCGCTCCATGCGCCAGGTCGTATCGGCGACCGTGCGATCGGCCTTGCTCTCGAACATCTCGAAACGGTTGGCCGCATCGGTGATGCGTCCCAGCGCGCCGTCCATCTTGCGCTCGACGTCCGAGAGATGCCCCTCGACGCCGCTCAGCCGGGTTTCAAGTTCGCCGGCGTTGGCGCGCACGGCCCGGTCGATGGAATCGTCCAGCGTGCGCGTTACGCCCTCGACCTGATCCGAAACCTGCCGCACGCGATCCTCGAAAAGATCGCGCAGCTCGCCCTGTTCGCGTTCAAGCGAGTTGGCGCGCGCCTGAACCGTCTCGGCCAGTCGCTTGAGCGCGCCTTCCAGAAGCTGCAGATTCTCAAGCGTCGCGCCGCCCGTCGTTTCTTCTTCGAGGGTGGCGATGCGTTCCTTCAGCGCCGATTGCGCGCCTTCGATCTCTCCGATCGCGCGCAGCATCTTCTCGACCGCGCCGAGTTGCGCGCGTCCGCTTTCATCGACCTTGCCCATCAGGCCGAGCATCGACTTGTCGAGCCCGGCGACCGCGCGCGCCGACCGGCTTTGCGAGATTTCCAGACGCGCCGACAGGCGCTCGATCTCTTCGGACAATTCCCTCAGCTCGTCCGGCCGATCGCTCGGAACGATGATCTTGCGCGCCTTCGGCGGATGGATCGGCGAAGCTTTTTCCGCGTTGGTCGCGGGCGCTTCGTCCTCTTCATCGTCCAGAAGCAGGGAATTCAGATATTGACCAAGCGTAAGGCCGCGGCGTTCTGCGCGTTGTCGCGCAGCCGCTCGCGCCTCGGGGGCGATCCCCTTCACGCTCCATGGCCCCTGCGTCATTCCTGGCTCCGAATCGGACAGTCGGGAGGCTGTCCCAAATCCCTTCACGCTGCCAGTTGGAGAGCCCGCCGTTAAAAGGGCGTTAAGCATACCGGCGAGCCCCCAAGATCGCGTCGTTTGAATTGACCCCGCGACTGACAAGAACTACGATTTCCGCAGCGTTAATAAGCGCAGACCTAGCTAAATGCTTGAGTCAAAAAGAAATATTGGGAGGCGAGAATGAAAACCTATACGATCAGCGAGCTTGCAAAAGAGTTCGGCGTGACGCCGCGTGCGTTACGTTTTTACGAAGACAAAGGATTGTTGAGTCCGACGCGGGAAGGTTTGAACCGCGTTTATTCCGCGAGCGACCGCGGAAGGTTGAAGTTGATTCTGCAGGGCAAGAGCGTCGGCTTCTCGCTGTCCGACATTCGCGAGATCCTCGAACTCTACAAGCTCGAAGGTCACCGCGCCCAGCTCAAGGTCGCGATCAAGAAGTCGAAGGACCAGATGAAGGTGCTCGAGAAGCAGCGTCACGACATTGACGATGCGCTGGAGCAGCTGCGTCAGGGACTGCACTGGGCGGAAGCCAAGCTGCAGGAGCTGGGTCCGGCCGACGAGGTCGAGCGCTCCGCCCGCGCCTACGAGCAGGTGGCGCGCGCGGGAATGGACGACACGCCCTGACACGGACCGCCCCAGACCAAAGCCCCGGCCCCGAGGGCTGGGGCCTTGAAGACTGGGCCTGGGCGTAAAGGTCCTCGGGAAGCGGCCGGCGACGGCCCGCCGAATATTGATGTTCGGCGCCCGAGGGCTATTGTCCGCGACAAATCTTCGAAGGTCGCCGGGAGACCGGCGATCGCCTGCTAGGGAATCCCTGCGAGATGCATCCATACAAGCCGCCGGTTCGCGACATGGAGTTCGTCCTCTATGAGCTTCTCGAGATCGACAATTATGCGAACCTGCCGGGATTTTCAGAAGCCAACCGCGATGTCGTCGCGGCCATTCTCGAAGGCGGCGGCAAGTTCGCCGCCGAAGTGCTGGCGCCGCTGAACGCGGTCGGCGACCGGGAAGGGTGCAAGCGCAACCCCGACGCCAGCGTGACCACGCCCACCGGCTTCAAGGATGCCTACGCGCAGCTGGTCGAAGGCGGCTGGCTGTCGATGTCCACCGACACGACCTATGGCGGGCAGGGCCTTCCGCGCATCTATTCGCTGGCCTTCTCCGAAATGTGCTCGTCGGCCAACATGGCCTTCGCCATGTATCCGGGGCTCACGCGCGGCGCGTATGAGGCGATCGCGACCGGCGCCTCCGACGACCAGAAGCAGACCTTCCTTCCCAAGCTGGCGTCCGGCCAGTGGTCCGGCACCATGAACCTCACGGAGCCGCAGTGCGGCACCGACCTCGGGCTGATCCGCACCAAGGCCGTTCCCCAGCCCGACGGAACCTACAAGATCACCGGTCAGAAGATCTGGATCTCTGGCGGCGAACAGGATCTCGCCGAGAACATCATCCAGCTCGTGCTGGCGCGCATCGAAGGCGCGCCGGAAGGCATCAAGGGCATCTCGCTCTTCATCGTGCCGAAATACATCGTCAACGAGGACGGCTCGCTCGGCGAACGCAATGGCTACCAGTGCGGCGGCCTCGAAGAGAAGATGGGCATCCACGGCAACGCCACCTGCGTGATGCACTATGAAGGCGCGACCGGCTACCTTGTGGGCGAAGAGCACAAGGGCATGCGCACCATGTTCGTGATGATGAACGAGGCGCGGCTAGGCGTCGGCATGCAGGGGCTCGCTCAGGCCGAGCTGGCCTATCAGGGTGCGGCGGCCTTTTCGAAAGAGCGTCGTCAGGGCCGTTCGATCACCGGCGTCAAGGAGCCGGATGCGCCCGCCGATCCAATCATCGTCCACCCCGACGTGCGCCGCATGCTGATGGATACGCGCTGCTTCGTTGAGGGCGCGCGCGCCTTCGCCTACTGGACCGCGCTGCAGGGCGATCTCCTGCACGCCTCGCCCGACGAATTGGTGCGCCAGAAGGCCGAAGACCGGATGGCGCTGATGACCCCCATCATCAAGTCCTACATGACCGAGCGCGGCTTCCGCGCGGTCTCGGACGCGCTCCAGCTTCACGGCGGCGCCGGCTATACTCGCGAACTGGGCATGGAGCAGATCGCGCGCGACTGCCGCATCACCATGATCTACGAGGGCACCAACGGCATCCAGGCGCTCGATCTCGTCGGTCGCAAGCTGGCGGCCAATGGCGGCCGCGCCGTGTTCGGCTTCTTCTCGGATATGGAGGAGCTGTGGACCGATGCCGCCGACGAAGACGGCATGCAGTCCTATATCGAAGGCCTGAAAGCGGTGTCCGACCAGCTGCGCGACGGCACCATGTGGCTGATGCAGAACGGCCAGTCGAACTTCGACAACGCCGGCGCGTCCAGCCATGATTACCTGAACCTCTTCGCGCTCGCCGCGCTCGCCTACATGTGGGCGCGAACCGCGCGTATCGCTTTGAAAAAGAAGGGAGAACCCTTCTACGATGACAAGCTGGCGCTGGCTCACTATTTCTTCCAGAGAGTCTTGCCTGACGCTGCGTCACATCTCGCAAAGGTAAAGACAGGCGCGGCGCCGGTCATGGCCCTGCGGGCCGACGCTTTTTAGTGGACTCGGCAGCCACGCCAGCGGAGCGCGGATGGCCTACGACACGACGTCCAGCACACACCCCGGCGACGCGCTTCGGCGCGGCCGGAAAGGCTGTGCGGATCACGCCCCGCGCGCCGGCCGTTCACGGTTTGCTGCAGACGTTCGCGCGGCGTTGAACTCGCCGCACTTCACCCCGATCTCGAGACCAGCTTTTCCGGAAAGGAAACCCCATGGCTGAAGCATATATCTATGACGCCGTTCGCACGCCGCGCGGACGCGGCAAGTCGACCGGCTCGCTCCACGAAATCACTTCGCTGCAACTCGGCACCCAGGTTCTCAAGGCGCTGAAGGACCGCAACGACCTCGACACCTCGAAGGTCGACGACGTGATCTTCGGCTGCGTCACGCCGGTCGGAGAGCAGGGCTCGGACATCGCCCGCACCGCGGTGATGAACGCCGACTACGCCGAGACCGTCGCGGGCGTGCAGGTCGACCGCTTCTGCGCCTCAGGTCTCGAAGCCTGCAACATCGCGGCGGCCAAGGTCATGACCGGCGAGGCCGACATGGCCATCGGCGGCGGCGTCGAGGCGATGTCGCGCGTACCGATGGGCGCCAATGGCGGCGCGTGGCCGACCGATCCCGACATCGCCATCAAGGCCTACTTCGCGCCGCAGGGCATCAGCGCCGACCTGATCGCCACCAAATACGGCTTCTCACGCGACGACGTCGACGCCTACGCCGTTGAAAGCCAGAAGCGCGCCGCCAAGTCGTGGGCCGAAGGCCGCTTCTCCAAGTCGGTCGTGCCCGTGAAAGACCAGCTCGGCCTCGACATTCTCGCGCACGATGAAACCGTTCGCCCCGACGCCTCCATGCAAAGCCTCGGCGCGCTGTCGCCCTCGTTCGAAGGCCTCGGCAAGATGGCGTTCGACGACGTTGTGAAGCAGCGCTACCCGGAAGTCGAAACCGTGAAGCACGTCCACACGCCGGGCAACTCGTCCGGCATCGTCGACGGCGCCTCGGCGGTTCTGATCGGCACCAAGGAGATGGGCGAAGCGCTCGGCCTCACGCCGCGCGCCCGCGTCAAGGGTTTCGCCTCCATCGGCTCGGAGCCCTCGATCATGCTCACCGGCCCGGCGCTGGTCACGGAAAAGCTCCTGAAGAAGCTCGGCATGGGCGTCGGCGACATCGACCTCTATGAACTCAACGAAGCGTTCGCCTCGGTCGTCCTGCGCATGATGCAGGCGCTCGACATCCCGCACGAGAAGATGAACGTGAACGGCGGCGCCATCGCCATGGGCCACCCGCTGGGCGCCACCGGCGGCATGATCCTCGGCACCGTGCTCGACGAGCTTGAGCGCTCCGACAAGGAGACCGCCCTCGTCACGCTCTGCGTCGGCGCCGGCATGGGCACCGCCACTGTGATCGAGCGGGTCTGATGGCCCGGGCCGAATTCGAGAAAGGCCTGCCGATCGGCGTCGCCGTGGGGATCGCGCTTGGCGCAGCCCTCGGCGTCGCCCTCGGCAACATGGCCTTTTTCGGATGCGGCCTCGCGCTCGGCATGGGTCTCGCGCCGGTATTCGGCAAGGCCCTCGCCGGGAAGAACAATGACGGGACGGGAGACGGCGCGTCCAGCGACGACTAGCGCCGCCCCGAAAGGACCCCAGAAGGACCGACAGACATGGAACTGCAAACTTTCAAATTCGACGTCGACGCCGACGGCATCGCCCTGGCCACGTTCGACGTGCCGGGCAAGTCGATGAACACGCTGACGGCGGCCGCCATCAACGACCTCGCGGCGATCGCCGAGACGGTCTCGACCGACGCCAACATCAAGGGCCTGGTCATCACCTCCGGCAAGACCTCGGGCTTCTGCGCCGGCGCCGATCTCGGCGAGCTTGGCGGCGGATCGATGTCCCCCGGCGCTGGCGGCGACCAGCAGGCGCAGCTCAAGGCCGCCTTCGACCGCGCCTACGAACTCAACCGCGTACTTCGCAAGCTCGAAACCTGCGGCAAGCCCATCGCCGCCGCGATCAACGGACTGGCGCTCGGCGGCGGTCTCGAAGTCACGCTGGCCTGCCACTACCGCATCGCGGCCGACGACAACCCCAAGCTCCAGCTTGGTCTGCCCGAGGCCAAGGTCGGCCTGATGCCCGGCGGCGGCGGCACCCAGCGCCTTCCGCGCATCATGGGCGCGCAGGCGGCCGCGCCCTACCTGCTGCAGGGGCAGAGCATGAAAGTCGCCGACGCCAAGTCCAACGGCGTCGTGCACGATCTCGCGCCCACGGTCGAACTGGTCGACAAGGCCAAGGCCTGGGTGAAAGCCAACCCCAACGCCAAGGCGCCGTGGGATGAAGGCAAGCTGCGGGTTCCGGGCGGTCTGCCCAACTCGCCGGGCGGCGCGCAGGTCTTCACCATGGGCAACGCGCTTCTCGCCAAGCAGACCTGGGGCAACTACCCCGCGCAGAAACACATCCTCTCGGCTGTCTACGAAGGCCTTCAGGTCCCGATCGACGCGGGCCTGCGCATCGAAAGCCGCTACTTCGTCAAGACGCTGATGACGCCCGAGGCGCGCGGCATGATCCGCACGCTCTTCCTGTCCATGCAGGAGCTTAGCAAGGGCGCCTCGCGTCCGGCGGGCGTGCCCCCTTACGAGGTCAAAAAGGCCGTCGTCGTCGGCGCCGGACTGATGGGCGCGGGCATCGCCTACGTTCAGGCCAAGGCCGGCATCGAAACCGTCCTCATCGACGTCAGCCAGGAGTCCGCCGACAAGGGCAAGGACTACTCGCGCCGTCTCGTCCAAAAGGACGTCTCGCGCGGCAAGATCACCCAGGAGAAGGGCGACGCCCTGCTGGCGCTGATCACGCCCACCACCGACTACTCGATGGTCGACGGCGCCGACTTCGTCGTCGAGGCCGTGTTCGAAAACCCAGAGATCAAGGCCAAGGTCACAGAGCAGATCGAGGCGCATCTCGGCGAAAACGCCGTCATGGGCACCAACACCTCGACGCTGCCGATCACCGGCCTCGCCAAGGCGTCGAAGCGTCCCGCCAACTTCATCGGCGTGCACTTCTTCTCGCCGGTCGAGCGCATGGGTCTGGTCGAGCTTATCCGCGGCGCGGAAACCAGCGATGAAACGCTGGCCAAGGCGATGGATTACGTCATCCGGATTCGCAAGACGCCGGTCGCCGTGAACGACCATCGCGGCTTCTACACTTCGCGCGTGTTCGGCACCTATCCCGAAGAAGGCATGAACATGGTGGCCGAAGGCGTCGCGCCGGCCATCGTGGAGAATGTCGGCCGCATGGCCGGCATGCCCATGGGCCCGCTCGAAGTCTCCGACAGCGTCGGCATCGACACCATGCTCAAGATCGGACGCGAGTCCGCCAAGGCCGCCAACATCTCCTACGAGCAGAACCCGGTCGGCGATCTGGTGGCGTGGATCGCGGAAAGCGAGGGCCGCGTCGGCCGCAAGGCGGGCAAGGGCTTCTACGTCTACAACGATGCGGGCAAGCCCGATCACATCTTCCCGGGCATCGCCGAGAAGATCGAACAGAAGATCACCGAATGCCCGCCTGAGCTGAAGGTCGAACTCACCAAGCGCTTCCTCTATCGCCAGTGCGTCGAGGTCGCGCGTTGCTTCGAAGAGGGCGTCATCACCGATGCGCGCGATGCGGATGTGGGCTCCATCCTGGCCTGGGGCTTCGCGCCGTACTCTGGCGGCGTTTGCTCCTTCATGGACCTCAAGGTCGGCGTCGCGGAGTTCGTGAAAGAGTGCGATCGCCTGGCGGAATCCTATGGCGAACGCTTCCGTCCCAACGCGTTGCTGCGCGACATGGCGGCCAAGGGCGAGACCTTCTACGGACGCTTCCCGCCCGCCCAGCAGCAGGAATCGGCTGCGGCCTAAGAGACGTCTGGTCTGGACGCGTCTGCACAGCAGACGCGTCCCCAGCGAACGCTGGGGTGAGAAGCGGTTCGCGAAGCGAACGAAACGCATGCGTTTCGAGCGACGAACGGCGCGAGCCCCCAAGGTATCAGAGCGCGAGGGGCCGGGGACGCGTCTCTGCGAGACGCTCTTTCATCTCGGTCACCCACACCTGTCATCCCGGGCGAGCGTAGCGAGACCCGGGACCCATTCCTCAACCGGGACGGCCTATCTCAATGGGTCCCGGGTCTCGGCCGGACTTCGTCCGCGGCCTCGCCCGGGATGACAGCCGGTGTGCGGCTTCGCAACGGTCCAGCAACGACGACGGCGCCTTTCCTCCACCGCCTCTGGCGGGGGAGGTGGATCGCGAGCCCGAAGGGCGAAGCGAGACGGAGGGGGTGGCGGCAAACTAATCCGACCCACTCATTCTTGCCCCCATATTTCACCTCGCGTCTGGCGCGGGGAGGGTTCGGGAGACGTTCCGGAGTCCATCGAATGTCAGGCGCCGGCCGGCGTGTGGAGGTCGCCGCCAGTCCGCTCCGGTTTGTCCGACGAGAGATCGAACGAGGAACCGACAGCATCCGGGTTCGCCCCGGAAGGACGCGGCTTCAGCCTGCAAACAGGCTCCGGGGTGTCGAAACCGGGGTTCCAGGTCTCGCGGAGAGATCTGCACGCGGGTCCGGGATGCGGAAATGGGTCCAAATGCTGGACGTGGGCCGTGCGATCTCAGACGATCGAGACGCAACCGGTGTTCCCCAGCCAAACCCGCCAGCCGCACCGGATCTCAAACCGGCCGCGGGGCGCGTGACGATCGCGTCTTACTCGCTGGTCCTCGCGACCAGCACATCGGCGCGGCCCCACGCGCCCCGGCCTCCCCAACTAGCGGGAGGAGACCGCAGCATCCCGGACGGCGCAGGCCGGTCCGGCTGAAGCCGTTGCGCACCGGCCAAAGAAAACGCCCCGGCCGCGAACGACCGGGGCGCTTGTCTCTATTGCCGTCCTGTCGGTCCTAGCTGGTGACCGGCGTCAGGATGATCTGAACGCGGCGGTTCACCGACTTGTTCTCCGGCGTGGTGTTCGGAACCAGCGGCTGCGTTTCGCCGCGACCGGTCGCCGTCATGCGCACCGCCTGCACGCCCTGGGCCTGCAGATAGTCGCGAACCGAATACGCGCGGCGCTCGGAGAGCTGCTGGTTGTACTCGGCGGCGCCGTCGGAGTCGGCGTGGCCGATAATGTCGACCGCCGTCGACGGATAAGCGACGAGCGTGCGCGAGACGTCGTTCAGCGCGTTGTAGAATTGCGGCTGAATGGTCGACTGGTTGACCGCGAAGGTCACGTCGGCCGGCATGCGCAGTTCGATCTGGTCGCCGTTCTGGATCACGTCGATGCCGGTACCAGCCGTGCGTTGACGCAGTTCGGCGGCCTGCTTGTCCATGTAGTTGCCGGCCGCGCTGCCGGCGATCGCGCCAACGGCGGCGCCGATGGCGACGTTGCGGGTGTCGTTGCCGCCGGCGAGGGCGCCGGCCGCCGCGCCGCCGAGCGCGCCGAGAATGGCGCCGCGGTTGCGGTTCTGGTTCATGGGCTCGCCCGTCACCGGGTCATAGGTCTGGCAGGCCGTCACGGCGAGCGCCGCGACCGACAATACGAAGAGGCGTTTCATTTGTTATCTCCGCTGCATGTAGATATCTGCGGCGATCGCTATGCGCCGCAATATGAACCCAACCCGAACAGGTTCGGGGGAGAACCTGTCCAACCGTTATTTGCAAGGTTGAACGCATCCTAGCGCCCGGTGTTCCCCTTGTAGCCCTGATACTGCAGTGCTTTCCGGAATTTCATCTTCCCCCCTGCGGTCTTCCCGCGCACGGCAGGCGCCGGCCATGGGTTCAGCATGGCATTTGTCGAGCCCGGCAAATCCGGTCTAAACTGCAGCGCCACTTCAGTGACGCAGCGGCGTCGCGTTGGGTGGGGGAGTTTGCGGGTCCCCGCAAGAGTTCGTGCAGGTCGACATACATGTTCAGTATGGTTCGGAAGGACGGAACGTCTTTGTGCGTTCGGGCGCTCGCCCCTGCGCTGGCGATGCTTGTTGTGCTGTCCGCCTGCGGCCAGAACGACGCAGCCGACCCGCAGGCCGGCGCCGGTGAGACCCAGGCCGATTCGCTGGATGCGGATGTGCCGCCCGCCGCCGAGGCGACCGAATCGACCCGCCCCTCGGTTCTGGCGCGCACCGCGCCCTTGGAGCCGGAAGTTCTCGACACCTCCGCCTGGAGCATTCAGCCGCCGTTCTACGCCGTGGGCGACGAACCTTTCTGGCGGCTGGAGATGATCGACGGCTGGTTCGTGTTCCGTCGTTCGGGCCTGCCCGAAATCGAAGCCCCGATCGCCAATCCCGAGAAGGCGGCGGGCGGCGACCATTTCGACGTGACGCCGCTCGATATCGTCATCACGCCGGGCCGCTGCACCACGCTGGACGGCGAAGCCGGCGTCGCACAGGCCAACGTCACCTTCGATGGCGGTTCCTACGAGGGCTGCGTGTTCACCGGCGCGGTCGGCGGCTCGTCCGCGGAAGCCACCGCCGTGATCGACGCCATCCCCGCGATCGACAGCTGTCTTGCGCGGCTCGGCGAGCCGGCCGTGGTGACCAGCATCTTCCCGCGCGAGGACAACCGCACCAGCATGGGGCTACGCACCCATGACGGCCGTCTCTACGAATGCGCCGCCGAGCAGGGCACGGGCGAAATCGCCTTCCTCGATGCGCAGGAGCCCAACAGCGCCAGCTCGTGGCTTGCGACCCGCATGCGCTTCCTGCGCGCCGGCGTGGAGGGGTTCCCGGATTGCGAGGACATGGAGACCGTGACCTCCGGAGACACGGTTCTTGGCGTGCTCCTCGGCCCGAAATGCAAGTTCTGAGGGTCTAGCCGGCGGGGCTAGTCGCGCCGGTTCACGTCGAACGAGCGTATCTGCCCGAACCTGGCGGTCGGCTGCGCGGCGACCTCGACCGGGTGTCTTGGCAGGGACCGGACCTCCGACCACGCGCTGCCGCCGCTTGGCGCCGGGTTCGGGGTGTTTGCGTCCTCCAGCCCGCGCCGGGCCGCCGAGGCGAGTTCCTGAACGCGGCGAGCGAAGTCGCCGCCGCCCATCGGCCAGCGGGTGGCCTCGAGATCGACCGTGCTGGCGCGTTCGATCTCGCGTCCGTCACGCCGAAGGATACGTATCTGGGGCGGCGCGCCGCAGACCTCGACGACATAGCCCTCGGTGTCGAACGCCCAGGTGTTCTCCGAGGTCGCCCGCCAGGGAACATCGTTGCGCTCGCTCATCTCCCAGAGCGTCACCACCAGCTTCTGCGTGGTTTCATGCAACATGAAGCGGAACCCGTTGATCCTAAACGGACCATGCGGGCGGGGCAGGTTCCGGTCAAGCGCGCCGGGGGATGCGTCCCACCGACCGGCTCAGGCGTCGGGACAGCTTGTCGGCGTCGCGGGTCTGGCACTCCCAGACGACCACGACGCGCCAGCCGAGCTTCTCCAACGCGCGGATCGCGGCGCGGTCGCGTTTGCGGTTGCGAGCGATCTTGGCCAGCCAGTAGTCGCGGTTGGTCTCCGGCGTGCGGGCCCCGCGCGGGCAGGTATGCCCATGCCAGAAGCACCCATGAACGAACACCACTACGCGTCTGGATGGAAAGACGAGATCGGGGGACCCGGGCAGATCTGAGCGGTGGAGACGGAAGCGGAGCCCCAGCGCGTGGGCCGCCTTGCGGACTCTCAATTCTGGCGTGGTGTTCCGCGACTGAACCGCGCGCATGACGCGCGACCGCGTTTCGGGATCGAAGACGTCCGCCATGAGCGAGAGATAGCCAGCCTCAGGCCGCGGCGTCCACCGGATTACCCGCAGCGCCTTCGCCGCGCACGCCGGCAAGCGGCGCCAGAAGCGCCTGACCGAGCCATCGAACGGCGGGGACGCAGACGCCGTCGCCCAGCACTTTCAGCGCGGCCGTTTCGCGCGCCGGCAACACATAGCTCTCCGGGCATCCCATGAGCCGGGCGGCTTCCCGGGAGAGCAGGGGGCGGAAGCGTGTCTTGCCCCGTTCCGAGACGGCCAGAAACTGGCGGGACGATCCGCCGGCCGGTGTGCGCAGGCAGCCGGCCAAGCCGTCATAGCGGACCTCGGCGCGCTGAACCTTTTCGCCGTTCTCTGTACGAATGCGCCGGTAGACAGCGCCGACCCGTCGACCGCCGCCGGCCTGGGCGGCTTCCAGTCGCTCGCGATGAAGCGGCGACATCTGCGCGAGCATCCGCGCAGCGCCGGCGTCGTCGAACCAGACATCGGCGGCGGGAGACGCCTCCACAACCGACAACAGATCGGCATTGCGGCGAGGAAGGGGCGGCGTCTTCCACCAGACCCATGCCAGACGCGTTTCATGGGGCAGCGCATCCACCGCCGTGCGCAACGTCGGGGGATGGAGAATTGGGTCCGGACCGTCGGCGACCAACGCCTCGGGAATGCGCCCTAGGTGCGCCACAACGAACAATCGCGGTCGCGACTGCGCCGTGAAGTGATTGGCGTCCAGCACCAGCGCGCCGACGCGATAGCCCGCTTCGCCAAGCTCTCCCAGCAGCGCCGCGAAATCGCGTCCGCGATGAGACGACATAAGCCCGCATACATTCTCCAGAACCAGCGTCTGAACCGGACGGCCTGCGCTCTTCAGCCCTTCCATGAGATTCCAGAAGCCCCAAAAGGCTCCGGAGCGCGGCGCGTTCAATCCACGGCGGGCGCCAGCCAGAGACAGATCCTGACAGGGGAAGGAGGCCCAGGCGAGGTCCGCCTTGGGCAGGTCCTCGGCGCGTAGTTTCCAGATGTCTCCCTCCGCCAGACGAACATCGGGAAAGTTGGCGCGATAGGTCGCGCACTTCATCGGGTCGATATCGTTGGCGAAAACCGGTTTGAACGTCCCGGACAGCCCGAGACCAGCGAGGCCGCCGCCAGCGAAGAACTCGAGTAGAGCGGGTTTGGACGCCATCACGGCAGATTGCAGCGATTCGGTCGCGGCGGCTCAGTGTCGAAGCGCGACATCCTTCCGGATCTCGGCGACCCCTCGAAACATCGGTTTGACCACATCGTCGCCCTCGGCGGCCATTGACGGCCGCCACGCCTCGACCGTGAGGTCAGGACCAATCAGCAGATAGGTCGGCACGCTGGAAATCATCAACTCCGCGGCGACCGCGCCGGTGTCGTCAACTGTGGTCTGCCACAGCCCGCCCTGGTCCTGCAGGCCCTGGTCGAGCGACAGATAGACGCCCAGCGCATCCGAGCCGCGCTCCGGGCCCGGAGGCACATGCACGCCCTTGAAATCAAGATCGGGGTCCTGGCTGGAAGCGGATGCAACGGCGTTCATGTATCGGGTGTCGGCGAGGCTGTCGTCGCTCCAAAGCCCCCAGAAGGCCAGAATGGTCCAGTGTCCGCGCAGGCTGTCCGAACTCAGGGCGCCGCCGCCATGCATCGGCAGGCTGAAGTCGGGAAGGCGCTCGCCCTGAAGAGCGTAGTCCTGGTCGAAGCGCCAGCCCTGCACCTTCTCCGCGGCCTTGACCGAAGCCGCCACGCTGGGCGCGGGAGCCGCAAGCGTATGCGCCTCGGCGGCGCCGTCCGGCGCCGAGCCGGCCGCATCGCCCGGCGAGGTGTCGCGTTGGCAAGCGCCGAAAGCCAGCGCCGCCGAAAGAACAATCATCCGTGTGAGCTTCATGGCGGTGAAGTTGGCTGCGAAAGACGGCGCGAAGATGGCGTGCGGAATCGACGCCAAGGCCTTCTCGATACGTGACTTTTTGACCTATGAAGCTTGCAGGCGTGAGTCGTGTGGGGAGAATGAATGAGATTGCTCGATCCGGAGTTCTGGAGGCGCAGGCTCACCAACCCGAAGGTGATCGCCGGCATGGTGGTGGATTCGCTGCCAATCGTCGGCGTGTTGCTGTGGGGGTGGGGCGCAGCGCCGCTGGTTCTCCTGTATTGGATGGAGAACCTCATCATCGGCGTGATGACCCTCCCGCGCCTGGTGCTGTCGGGCGTTCGATACGGCGCGCTCGGCATTATCGGAGGCGCCGGAATGGCGCTGTTCTTCACCTTCCACTACGGCCTGTTCTGCTATGTGCATGGCGTATTTCTGTCCGTGTTTTTCGCGGGGCCTGACTTTTCGCCGGGTGCGCCGGGCCTATCCGGATTCATGGACATGATCAGGATCGCCCTGACCTCGGGCGAACACCTGAATCTCGCCGTCTATACTCTGGTCGCCTGGCACTTCCTGATGCTGATGTGGGATTTCGGCGTCCGGGGCGAGTGGCGCCGAACGACGCCGGTTGAGGAAATGGTTCGCCCCTACCAGCGGGTCGTGGTCCTGCACATCGGGCTCTTCGTTGGCGCGGGCGCGTTGATCGCGCTGGGAGATCCGATGATCGGCGTGCTGGGGTTGATCCTGCTGCGCGTTCTCTGGGGGATTGTCGCCAACGGTGACCGTGAGGCCAAGTCAACGCCGGAGCCGAGCGCCGCGATCTAGCGGCCTCGGCGAAGAGCCAGATTGGCTTGCCGAAGCGCTTTCCATTGTTCGCGGCTGAGCTCGCACGTCGCCCACGACGAGCGATATGGCTCCCGGTCGGGCGTCGGATCGACGATCGTCAGATCGTCCAGCTTGCGGAACACGAAGTCGCCCTTGAGGCCGTAGCCGCCGGCTCCCCCGAGCCGAACGGCCCAGTACATCACCTGCCGCTTCAGCCAGCCGACCTGGAGTAGGCGCAGCGCCTTGACGAACGCCTTGTCCGCAATCCTGCGATTGCCCCAGTCACCCTTTTGCCCAAGGGCGTACAACCAGTCGTGGATGACCGCCGCTTCCGCATGGCGTCCAAAGGGAGAGATGACCCACTGCACGAGGCGCGGGATCGAAGCGAAATCCGTCACGTATCCGCTCGGGGCCACCACGGAAAGCCGCTTCTTGTTGCTCAGAGCGACGACGAAACCGAAGGGTTGGGAAACGGCGGCGATACGCCGGCTTTTGTCTTTCAGTTCCTTGGGAATGAGCAGAATGGCGAGGGCGGAGACGAAGCCGTCTGTCTCTCGTGCGAACAACTGATCGGCGCCGAAGGATTCGCGATCGACGAACGCGGTTTCGCGTCCCGTCGCCACGGCCTCCATCGCTTCGGATATGCCGTTGATGAGATCGCGCTCGCCCGCCTCGAGCGTGCGCCCTATGCGTTGCTTGTTGTCGGTCACCGCAGCACCCCCGGTCCGTTCCGCCGTCTCCTGCCCGAAGACTAGAGGACCGGATCGGACGTGGCCACCTGTTCCTTCAACCAGGCGTCGAGCGAGGAAAGCGCCCGCAGCGACATCGCCTTCTTGCGGGACCGAGCGCGATCTGCGCCCCGAAGCCGCTTTCCGTCGGGCCCCTTGGTCTCGAACACGTCCGCTTCAGGGAACAACCCGTAGTTTATGTTCATCGGCTGAAAGCTGCGATCGCCGCTGATATGTCCGCCGGTGACGTGCTCGATCAGAGCGCCGAGCGCGGTGTCGGCGGGAGGAGCGTTCAAGGGCCGACCCAGCCGTTCAGCAGCAGCGAGGCGTCCCGCGATCAAGCCCATGGCGGCGCTTTCGACATAGCCTTCGACGCCCGAGACCTGTCCGGCGAAACGCACGCGCGGGTCCGACTTGAGCCGCAGCTGCTTGTCGAGCAGACGCGGCGAGTTGATGAACGTGTTGCGGTGGATGCCGCCGAGGCGTTCGAACGCGGCGTTCTCCAGCCCCGGTATCATGCGGAAGATCTCGGTCTGGGCGCCGTATTTCAACTTGGTTTGAAAGCCGACCATGTTCCACAGCGTGCCAAGCTTGTTGTCCTGGCGCAGCTGCACAATGGCGTGGGCTTTTACGGTCGGGTTGTGAGGATTGGTGAGGCCGACCGGCTTCATCGGGCCAAAGCGCAGCGTTTCGGGCCCGCGCTCAGCCATCACCTCGATTGGAAGACAGCCCTCGAAATATGGCGTGCCCTCCCACTCGCGAAACTCCGTTTTCGGCGCCGCCGACAGCGCAGCGAGGAACGACTCGTACTCGTCCTTCGACATCGGGCAGTTGATGTAGGCGGCTTCGTCGCCGCCGGGTCCCGGCTTGTCGTAGCGCGACTGCCGCCAGGCCTTGGACATGTCGATGGAGTCGAACCTGACGATTGGCGCGATCGCATCGAAGAAGGCGAGGGCGTCCTCGCCGGTATGCTTGAGGATTGCCTGGGCCAGTGCATCGGAGGTCAGCGGCCCGGTGGCGATGATCACGCTGTCCCACTCGGCGGGCGGCCATCCCGCGATCTCGCCGCGTTCGATCGTGACCAGCGGGTGCGCCTCAAGGGTGGAGGTGACGTCGGCCGAAAAGCCGTGGCGGTCGACAGCCAGAGCCGATCCGGCCGGCACCTGATGCCGGTCACCGCGCGAGATGATGAGTCCGTTGCAGCGGCGCATCTCCTCATGCAGCAGCCCCACGGCGTTGTGTTCCCAGTCGTCGGACCTGAAGGAGTTCGAGCAAACCAGCTCGGCCAGACTGTCGGTATGGTGGGCGGCCGTACCGCGTACCGGCCGCATCTCGTGCAAAACGACCGGAACGCCCGCCTGCGCGATCTGCCAGGCGGCTTCGGAGCCGGCCATGCCGCCGCCGATAACGTGAATGGGTGAAGTTGACATAGTTCGTATAGGCAGGAATGGCCCGATGCTAAAGGGGGACAAAATGCACGTTGGTTCAGCGCGCGCTTCTAACAACATTGGTCGCGCTTCTTGTCGCGACCGTCGGGGGACCTGGAGCCGCCCACGCCGACCTCGCAAGCTATTCGGCTGCGGTCCAAAACAACGATTTTGACGCCGCCGCGTCCGAGGCGGCCGCGACTTGGCCGACCCTGGACAAAAGTCGGTCCGATATCAGCCTGATCGCTCGGGAGTTCGCGTGGATGTCGATGCTTGCGCATCGTCAGCACGACGCCCAAGTGTATCTCGATTTTCTCGATGGTCCTCGCCGCGGCAGGCGACAAGACCCCGATTACAACGCGGGTCCTGAAAGCCTGGATGACCTATCGCCAGATCGGCGATCACGACAGCACGGCGGCGCTGATGACCGAGCTAGCGGCCAGCCGCGATGCAAAGTCGGCGGATCTTGTGGCGATCGTAGCCGCGGACGAGCTGGCGAACGACGGCGTAGCGAGGCCGCCGAGATCGCCGCCGCGCTGCAGGCTCAGCGCGGCGAGCCCGCTGTCGGAGCGCCGCCGCTACCAGCTGGTCCTGTTGGTGAACAACTTCATGAAGGAGAAGAGGAACGCCTCGAAGAGGTTGAACACCTACAGCGATGTTGTTCGTTTGGACGATCTTCTTTTCCGCGACGCTTTTCATCCGGCGAACCGGCCGATGCGCGACGATTTGCTTAAGGTGCATGATGAGACATGGGCGTGGCGGATCGCGCTGGACTCGGTCCTGAGTTCCTCGGGGCAGGGTATGACGGAGTTCACGACATCACACGACGAAAATCGAAGATTCGAATTCCTTGAACAGCCTGCCGACAAAGAGGTCGCGGTCTTGCCGCCATGTCCCGGAACGCTGACCGGGACGGACGATATCACCTATCCGTATCGGGCGAGCGTCGAGATGATCGTCGCCGCCGTCGTCTACCAGTTCAGGGTAGATGCCGAGGGCAAGGTCGCCGACCTGAACATTCTGGCTTCCGCGCCAAGCGAAGGTGGATTTTCGGAGGCCGTAATCGAGTCCGCGAAGAACTGGAGATACGTTCCGGACGAGGGTGTCGATACGCAAACCTGCACGATGGCCAGCCCGATGCGAGTCGGAAGTTATCAGTTTCTGCTGAAGCACCGCGAATACATCGACAAGAAGAAAAAGCGCTGACGCAGTTGGCGCGGGTACAATAGAAAACGCCCGGCCTGCGTGCAGGCCGGGCGTTTCCGTGACTCAAGGTCGGCGTAAAGCCTAGACCGATTCCTTCAGCTCTTTCGCAGCACGGAACGCGACCTTCTTGGACGCCTTGATCTTGATTTGCTCGCCGGTGGCCGGGTTGCGGCCCATGCGCGCCGGGCGTTTGCGAACCTGCAGAATGCCCAGACCGGTGAGGCGGATACGATCGCCTTTCTTGAGATGCTTCGTGACCATGGCCACCATCTCGTTGAGCATGGCTTCAGCATGCTTCTTCGGCATTTCGTTGCTTTCCGCCAGAGCAGCAGCGATCTGCTTGAGGCTGACGGTGTTGACTTTGGCGGGCGCTTTTTTAGCGGGCGCCTTGGCGGCAGTGGCCATGTGATACGACTCCTTTTGAAGACCGCTTCGCCTGGGTGGTTTGTTTGTTCGCCAGACGAGTGCGCCTGTCGGACCCCAGAGAAGCGCGGATTTCAAGTAGGATTCGCTGCGATTTCACATCCAAAATGCTGAAAATCACTGGAAAACCGCGCTTTTCACACTCGTGAGGCGAGAAAAGCACTGACCGTTCGGGCTTTCCGGGCCCACTTCGGCGCGGCGAGACGAGCGTTCAGACCCTCACTTTGCGGTCGCCGAAACCTTCTTGCGCCGCGAACGTGCGGGCTTCGCAGCGGCTTTCCGGGTCGCCGCGGCACGATTGTTTCGGCGCTTCTCCTGACGCTCGAACGTCTCCTTCAGGAACTTCCCGGTCCAGCTCTTGCCGTTCGCGGCGACCTCTTCGGGCGTCCCCACAGCCACGATTTCGCCGCCGCCGTCGCCGCCGTCCGGGCCCAGATCGACGATCCAGTCCGCGACTTTGATGACGTCCAGATTGTGTTCGATGACGACGACCGTATTGCCGTTGTCGACCAGTTCCTGAAGCACCGCCAGAAGCGCTCGCACATCCTCGAAGTGGAGGCCTGTGGTCGGCTCATCGAGGATGTACAGGGTTCGTCCGGTCGCTCGCTTCGACAATTCCTTCGCCAGTTTCACGCGCTGAGCCTCGCCGCCCGAAAGCGTCGTCGCTTGCTGTCCGACTTTCACATAACCAAGACCGACGCGAGACAAAGTCTCCATCTTTGAGCGGATGCCTGGAACGGCGCTGAAGAAGACCTTCGCTTCGTCGACCGTCATGTCGAGCACGTCAGCGATGGATTTGCCCTTGTATTGAACTTCGAGCGTTTCGCGATTGTAGCGTTTGCCCTTGCAGACGTCGCACGTGACATAGACGTCCGGCAGGAAGTGCATCTCGATCTTGACCACCCCGTCGCCCTGACAGGCCTCGCAACGTCCGCCTTTCACGTTGAAGGAAAACCGCCCGGCGGCGTATCCGCGCGCTTTGGACTCGGGCAGTCCCGTGTACCAGTCACGTATCGGGCCGAAGGCTCCGGTGTAGGTCGCGGGGTTGGAACGCGGCGTGCGCCCGATTGGCGATTGGTCGATGTCGATGATCTTGTCGAGGTGCTCCACGCCCTCGATCTTTGTGTGCGGCGCCGGCGCGTCAGACGCGCCGTTCAGGCGCCGCGCCAATGCCTTGTAGAGAGTCTCGATAACGAGCGTCGACTTGCCGCCGCCGGAGACGCCGGTAACGCAGGTCAGCGTTCCAAGCGGAATCTCGGCGGTGACGGATTTCAGGTTGTTGCCCGTTGCGCCGATGACTCGAACCGACTTGGTTTTGGATCCCCAGCGCCGCCGTGTCGGGATCGCGATCTCCTCCTCACCGGACAGGTATTTTCCGGTGAGGCTGTTCGGGTTCGCCATAATCTCCGCGGGCGTACCTTCAGCGATCACTTCGCCGCCATGAACGCCGGCGCGCGGACCCATGTCGACGACGTGGTCGGCGGTTAGAATGGCGTCTTCGTCATGCTCGACCACCAGCACGGAGTTGCCCAGATCTCGCAAGCGCCGCAGCGTCTCCAGCAGGCGCTCATTGTCTCGCTGGTGCAGGCCGATCGAGGGTTCATCAAGCACGTAGAGAACGCCGGAAAGGCCGGAGCCGATCTGCGAGGCGAGGCGGATGCGTTGGCTTTCCCCGCCCGACAATGTTCCGGATGCGCGCGACAATGTCAGGTATTCGAGGCCCACGGCGTTCAGAAACTCCAGGCGATCCCGAATTTCCTTCAGGATACGCGCCGCGATCTCGTTCTGCTTTTGGGTGAGTTTCTTCGGGAGGGCTTCGAACCAGTCTCGCGCGGTGCGGATGGAATGCGAGGTCGCCTCGGAGATGGTCGCGCCGTTGATCTTCACCGCCAGCGCTTCGGGGCGCAGCCGCGCGCCGCCGCATGCTGGGCAGGGCGCCGCCGTCTGATACTTCGATATCTCCTCGCGCATCCACTGGCTGTCGGTTTCCCGAAACCGGCGCTCAAGATTTCCGACAACGCCTTCGAACGACTTCGTCACTTCGTAGCGACGCATGCCGTCGTCGAAGACGAACTTCACTTCCTCGTCGCCTGTGCCGAACAGGATCACGTCCCGCGCCTTCTGCGGGAGTTTCGACCAGGCGGTGTCGAGCTTGAACCTGTACGCCTTTCCAAGCGCCTCGAGCGTTTGCGTTTGCAGCGGTGAGGCGGCCTTTCCCCATGGCGCGATCGCGCCCTCGTTCAGCGTCTTGTCCGGGTCGGGAACGATGAGGGCTGGATCAACCTTGAGCTGTTCGCCAAGGCCATCGCATGTCGGGCAGGCCCCGAAAGGATTGTTGAATGAGAACAGACGCGGCTCGATCTCCGGAATAGTGAAGCCGGAAACCGGGCACGCGAACTTGGCCGAGAACGTCACGCGGCGCGGTTCGGCGTCACCCTCCGCGACAAACTCGGCGACGGCGATGCCGTCTGCAAGATCGAGCGCCTGCTCGAAACCCTCGGCCAGTCGCTGCTCCATCCCTTTTCGGATGACCAGCCGGTCCACCACCACGTCAATGTCGTGCTTCAGCTTCTTGTCGAGCTTGGGAGGCTCCTCGAGTTCGTAATATTCGCCGTCGACCTTCACGCGCTGAAAGCCCCGCTTCAGCAGGTCCGCGAATTCCTTTCGATACTCGCCTTTGCGACCGCGGATCATCGGCGCAAGCAGGTAGAACCGGGCGCCGTCTCCAAACGCCATGGCCTGGTCGACCATCTGCGAAACGGTCTGGCTTTCAATCGGAAGTCCGGTCGCGGGCGAGTACGGCACTCCGACCCGCGCCCACAACAGCCTCATATAATCGTAGATTTCAGTGACCGTGCCGACGGTCGAACGCGGATTTCGCGATGTCGTCTTTTGCTCGATCGAAATCGCCGGCGAGAGGCCTTCGATGCGCTCAACATCGGGCTTCTGCATCAGCTCGAGGAACTGACGCGCATAGGCCGACAGCGATTCAACATAGCGCCGCTGGCCTTCGGCGTAGATGGTGTCGAACGCCAGCGAGGATTTCCCTGAGCCGGAAAGCCCTGTCAGCACCACCAGCTGATTGCGCGGAATGTCGACATCGACATTTTTCAGATTGTGCTCGCGCGCGCCGCGAACGCGAATGTGAGTGAGTTCGGACATGCGTGTCTCTGGAACGCCCGGGGAGTAGGGGATGGATCTATTTGGGGTGAGACGGGGCTGGTGTCGAATCAACCGAGCTCAACCAAAGGAACGTAAGCAGAACACGCTGCGCTTGTCTTCCCCGGACCGCGAGTCCGGGGTCGTTCGCCGCACACCAAGGCGGCGCCAAGCCGCTCAATTCGCCCATGGCGCGAACAGCGCTGCCCGAATGCGCCCTGAACCCAAACTGCGACGCCAAGACCATTGAAGCGCGTGCGATCCGGGGCTAGTTCGCCGCCATGGCTGACAGACCTTTCAGAATCGGCCGGTCGAAGACCGGGTTGGGCCTCTTTGCGACAGAGGCGATCCCCAAGGGCGTCCGCATCTTTGAATACACTGGGAAAGTGGTTTCGAACGAAGAGTCGAGCCGAATGACCGGTACGCCGCGCTATCTCTGCCATCTGAACAAGAACCAGATGCTGGACGGATCGCCGCGGAGCAATATCGGTCGTTACGCCAACCACTCCTGCGCGCCCAACTCCGAGATGTATGTCTATCGCGGCCATGTCTACGTGAGGTCCATCCGCGTCATCAAAGTCGGCGAAGAGATCACCTACGACTATGGCAAGGAGTATTTTGACGCGCTGATCGGCAAGGAGAAGTGCCTGTGCACGGCTTGCGTCAAACGTCGGGCGCGGAAGGCCAGCCAGCCAGCGACCCGCAAGGCGGATGTTTCCCGCACGCAGGCGGGCAAGCGAACGGCGCGCCGCGCCTGATCGCCGGTTAGCCGGCTTAAACCCAGGCTATCGTTCTTTTCATGCGTCGTTCGGTTGCCGTTCATGTTCGGAACGCCACCTTTCTCATGCAACGTGGGAGCGGACCATGCAGACGGCATCAGGAAAGAACAGGACTGGTCGTACCGGCAAAGGCGTCAAGGTGATCCTCCTCGCCTCTCTGATCGTTTGGGGCGTGTCTCTGGCCTATGACTTCTCGCGGCCGCATTCTTCCCTGACGGGCGGCGGCCACGCAGCAGCGGTTGAACGGCTTGTTGCGGAGAGCTAGCCCACACGGCTCACCCGCACACAAAATCCTTGCCGCAAGAACAAAAACGGAACATAAGAACTGTGTAGAGACTGGCGAGAGGGCGTGAACAGGCCTTCACGCCGGTCTATGAGGTTCAATGTGTCTGGAACCGGAGCACGGGCGAAATTCGCCGTGGGGCCGGAGAGCGATTGGAGAGCGGCATGGCGGGATCGGTCAACAAGGTCATCCTGGTGGGCAATCTGGGACGTGACCCCGAAATCAAGCAACTGCCGAGCGGCTCATCGATCGCAAACCTGTCGGTGGCGACCTCCGAGAACTGGCGCGACAAGGCCTCCGGCGAACGCCGCGAGCGGACCGAGTGGCACCGCGTGGTGATCTTTTCGGAGGGCTTGGTTCGAATCGCCGAGCAGTATCTGCGCAAGGGCTCGAAAGTGTACCTGGAGGGGCAACTTGAGACTCGGAAGTGGCAGGACAAGGAAGGCAACGATCGGTATTCCACCGAAGTCGTGCTGCGGAACTTCAATTCGGTGCTGACCATGCTGGACGGCCGCAATGATGGCGACGGCGACCGTATGCGTGATGATCGCGGCGGGTCCCGTGGCGGCGGCGGCGGTGGCGGGCGCGGCGGTTCTCGTGAGGTCGAGGATTTCAGCCGCGGGGACGACTTTAACGACGAGATCCCGTTCTAGCGCGGCAAATGGCGACCGGGGTGACGGCGCTTCCCGCACGGCTCGAACGACAGTGGGCAGACACAGTCCCATCGTCTAGACTTTCCGTCCGGAAGCCGTCATGGCGGCGGTTGTCGCCGGTTACGCGGCGACCAGAGACCAGTTCTTCGGATATTTCCCAGTGAGCGATACACCAGACGAACCCGGCGATCTGACGCCTGAGGAGCCCGAGAACCCGGGCGGCGATGTCGCCTCGATCTCGATCTCCGATGAACTGAAGAAGTCGTATCTCGACTACGCCATGAGTGTCATCGTCAGCCGTGCGTTGCCTGACGTTCGCGATGGGCTGAAACCCGTGCACCGACGGATCCTCTACGCCATGCATGAGGGCGGGTATCGGCACGACAAGCCGTTCAAGAAGTCCGCCAATATCGTCGGCGACGTCATGGGCCGTTATCACCCGCACGGCGATGCCGCGATCTATGATGCGCTCGTTCGCATGGCTCAACCGTTCGCCATGGGCCTCACTCTGGTCGACGGGCAGGGCAATTTCGGCTCGATGGACGGCGATCCGCCCGCGGCGATGCGCTACACCGAAAGCCGAATGGCCAAGGTGGCCGATTATCTTCTTGAGGACATCGAGAAGGATACGGTCGATTTCACCGACAACTATGATGGGTCCCGCCAGGAACCCACCGTGCTTCCGGCTCGTTTTCCGAACCTGCTTGTCAATGGCGCTGGCGGCATCGCGGTCGGCATGGCGACGAATATCCCGCCCCACAATCTTGGCGAAGTCATCGACGCCGCGATGGCGATGATCGAGGACCCCGCCATAGACGACATGGCGCTTCTGGACATCGTGCCCGGCCCGGACTTTCCGACCGGAGGCCTGATCATCGGCAGGGCGGGCGCCCGCAATGGACTTATGACCGGCCGCGGTTCGGTCATCATGCGCGCCCGTACGCACATCGAGGAAGGTCGGTCGGGCCGCGACATGATCATCGTGACCGAGGTTCCCTATCAGGTGAACAAGGCGTCGATGGTCGAAAAGATCAGCGAACTTGTGCGCGACAAACGTATCGAGGGCATTGCCGATCTGCGCGATGAAAGCGATCGATCCGGCGTGCGCGTCGTGATCGAAGTGAAGCGCGACGCATCGACAGACATCGTCTTGAACAATCTGTTCCGGTTGTCGCCGATGCAGACCTCGTTCGGCGTAAACATGCTGGCGCTCAACGGCGGGCGACCGGAAGTCATGACGTTGCGGATGATGCTGCAGGCGTTCCTGCGCTTCCGCGAAGAGGTTCTCGCGCGCCGGACGCGGTTCGAATTGAACAAGGCCCGGGACCGTGCGCACGTGCTGGTCGGTTTGGCGCTTGCCGTCGCAAATATCGACGAGATCATTCGTATTATCCGCTATTCGCCCGATCCGAACTCCGCGCGCGAGGCGTTGCTTGAGCGTTCATGGCCGGCGCAGGACATGGGGCCGCTGATCGGACTGATCGCCGATCGCCGAACCCACATGGATGAGAAGGGCGAGATCCGACTCTCCGACGAACAGGCCCGCGCCATTCTTGATCTGCGTCTGCAGCGGCTGACCGGCCTGGGGCGCGACGAGATCGGCAACGAAGCCAAGGGATTGTCGGAATCGATTCAGGACTACCTCGATATTCTTGGCTCGCGTGCCCGAATTCTCGACATGATCAAGGGCGAGCTGCAGGAGGTTCGCGGCAAATTCGCGGTTCCGCGCCGCTCTGAGTTTGCCGATGCGGATCTCGACCTTGAGGACGAGGCGTTCATCGAGCGCGAGGACATGGTCGTCATGGTGACCCATGGCGGGTATGTGAAACGCACCCCGTTGAACGCCTACCGCACCCAGAATCGCGGCGGCAAAGGCCGCGGCGCGATGGACACCAAGGACGAGGATTTTGTGGTGCGGCTGTTCGCGGCCGACACCCATACGGAGATCCTGTTCTTTTCCTCGATCGGGATGGTCTACAAGCAGAAGGTCTGGCGCCTTCCGCTGGGCGCGCCCAACGCGCGCGGCAAAGCGCTGATCAACCTGTTGCCGCTACAGAAGGACGAACGGATCACCTCCGTGATGCCGTTGCCGCAAGACGAGGAAGAGCGGGCCAAGCTAAACATTCTGTTCGCGACACGCTCAGGCGGCGTTCGACGGAATTTGCTTACGGACTTCCTGCAGGTGAACCGGGCCGGCAAGATCGCGATGAAGCTGGAATCGGATTCCGACTCCATCGTCGACGTGAAAATCTGCGCGCCGGAAGACGACATTCTTCTAACGACTGCGCTTGGACAGTGCATCCGCTTTCCTGTGGAGCAGGTGCGGGTCTTCTCCGGGCGTACGTCGACCGGCGTGCGTGGCATCCGCCTGGGAGCGGGAGACGAACTGATCGGGATGAGCGTGCTGGCGGCGTCCGATGTTACGCCGGCCGAAGCCCGCGCTTACCTGAAGGCCGCCAATGCACTTCGCCGCTCGGAAGGCGATGAAGAAGCGGCCGACGACGCTGAAGCGCTCGAAGAAGCCGATGAAGGCGAAGACGCCGAGGCCGTGGGAGCGGGCGAGGAAGCGGCGGCCAATCAGGAAGTGGACCTCTCCGATGAGCGGTTCGCTGCACTGCAGGCCGGTGAGCAGTTCATCCTGACCATTACGGAAGAGGGGATGGGCAAGCGCGCCTCATCGTATGACTACCGACGGACCGGCCGGGGCGGGAAAGGTCTTATCGCTCACAAGCTGGCGAAGGGCTCGCGTCTGGTGGCCTCATTCCCCATCGAGGAAGCCGACGAAATCATGCTGGTCACGGATGGGGGGCAACTGATACGCTTTGCTGTGGATCAGGTCCGGATCGCGGGGCGGGCGACTCAGGGAGTGCGGGTCATTCGTGTTGCGGCGGGAGAACGTGTCGTCTCCGTCGAACGGATCGAGGAACAGGACGGCGAAGACACCTGAGCGTTGCGGCGGGGTGTGAAGCGGGAGAAGCGGCTTGGCGACCGTTGGACTTTATCCAGGCACGTTTGACCCGATCACCAACGGTCACCTCGACATTATAGGTCGGGCCGTGAAACTGGTCGACAAGCTGATTATCGGAGTGGCGGTAAATCGCGACAAGGGACCGCTGTTTTCGCTCGAAGAGCGAGTGGAAATGGTTGTCGAGCAGACGCGCCAATATGCCAGCTCTGTTGAGGTTGAGGTTCGCCCTTTCGAGAACCTGCTGATCCATTTTGCCGAAGATTGCGGTGCACAAATTCTGATCCGCGGCCTGCGTGCGGTTTCGGACTTTGAGTATGAATTCCAGATGGTCGCGATGAATCAGAAGATGAATCATGACATCGAGACCGTGTTTTTGATGGCGGATCCAATGCACCAGGCGGTTTCTTCGCGTTTGGTGAAGGAAATCGCCCGTCTCGACGGCCAATCCGGTCTTTTTGTTCCGGCAGACGTCAATCAGCGTCTCAAGGCGCGGTTCGCCAGCAAGGGGTGAACGCCGTTCGCCGCATCCGGGACACTGGAAAAAGCATTTGCCTATCTCGTCCGGATTTCCGATTTAGCTGGCGTACCGCAGGGATACGCCGCCGCTCGCCGTGGCGCGGACCGCACGCGGCGCAAGAGAGTAGCGAAGGCCATCATGCGTAATCTGGTGCAGTTCTCATTCGCCGCATTGGCCCTCTGCGCGCTCCCGGCGGCAGCTCAAGAAGCCCAGCGGGCTCCGGTTTCGCCGCAGTCCGACCCTGCAAACTGGCGGGAAGTCTCCCCGGAAAATCTTCTGCAGCTCACAATCAACGGCAAGACCGTCCTTGTGGAGCTGCGGCCGGACTTCGCTCCGGCGCACGTCGCGCAGATCCGCAAGATCGCCCGTGACGGAAACTATGACGGAACGCCGTTTCATCGCGTGATCGACGACTTCATGGCGCAAGGCGGCGAAGTGTCGGCCGCGCATGAACTGGTCACGCCGTACCCGTCTCTGAACGCGGAGTTCACCTTCCGTCGCAACCCGGCGGTGGAACCCGTTCAATGGGTCACCAAGGGCGCCGCGCCGGTGGGATATCTCGACGGCTTCATCGTCACGGGGCAACCGGATGCGGCGGCCATGCTGATGGCCGACAAGTCGGTGGACACGATGGCGCTACATTGCGCGGGTGTGACCTCAATGGCGCGAACGGATGACCCCAATAGCGCCGACTCGCAGTTCTTTCTGATGCGCCAGGCGCGCGCGGCGCTCGACGGCAAATACACGGTCTGGGGGCGGGCGCTGACGGGTCTCGACGTCATTCGCGGGATCAAGGCGGGTCCGGACGAAGCAGACGGTAGACTCGATCTGGCGAATGCGGACAAGCTAACCCATGCGGTCATTGTGGCGGACCTGCCCGCGGACCAGCGTCCGAGGGCGTTTGTGCAGCGGCCGGGCGGGCCGAATTTCAAAACTGAACTTCAGGCCGCTCAGAATGTTTCCTTGTCGGCGGCCTGTGGCGCGCCATCCGTACCCATCATCGTGGAGGAACCTCATAGTGACTGACGCCAAGAAGGAAGATCTGCTCATCCTGGAACTGGAGAGCGGACCGGTCACCATTCAGATGTTCCCCGACAAGGCGCCGGGCCACGTCGCCCGGATCAAGGAACTGGCGCGCGAGGGATTTTATGACGGCCTGACCTTTCACCGTGTAATCGAGGGGTTCATGGCGCAGGGCGGATGCCCGAGCGGCACTGGAACCGGCGGTTCGGGGCAGAATCTGCCGCAAGAGTTCAATGACGTTTCGCATCAGCGCGGCGTCTGCTCGATGGCGCGCGCTCAAAATCCCAACAGCGCCGACAGCCAGTTCTTCATCTGCTTCGATGACGCATCGTTCCTCGATCGCCAATACACCGTCTGGGGGCAGGTGATTGAGGGGATGGAGTTGGTCGACGGGCTGCCGCGCGGCGAACCGCCCGCAAAGCCTGGCAAGATTGTCACAATGCGCGTGGCTTCGGACATCTAGATCACTGAAACCGCCATTTCGTTTTCCATGCGGTCGCCAACCCCGCTAATCTGGCGACCCAGAAGCTGACCGTGATGCTATGGAAAACGAGAGTCCAAAACCCGCAACCGATAGCGCCTCCGACATCGGCGGCGCTATCGAGGGGTTGAAGCCGAAACCCAATTTCTGGACGTTCCTCCGCAACTGGTTCGTCACGGGCATCGTCGTGTCCGCCCCGATCGGCATCACGATCTGGTTGATCTGGAGTTTCGTCTCGTTCGTCGACAAGCGGATCAAGCCGCTTATTCCGCGCGAATGGAATCCCGAAACCTATCTGCGCTTCGCTCTGCCGGGTCTTGGGATCGTTGTTGCGGTTGTGGGCTTGACCCTGATTGGGGCGCTCACCGCGAACCTGGTGGGTCGGGAGTTCCTTCGTCTTGGCGAGCGCCTGGTGAAGCGCGTCCCTGTCGTTCATCCCCTGTATTCGATCCTCAAACAGGTCTTCGAAACCTTCGCGAAGAGCGATGCGACGACATTCAAGGAAGCCGTTCTTCTGGAATATCCGCGCAAGGGAATCTGGTCGATTGGCTTCATCACCAACCAGCATCCCGGCGGTGAGATCGCCCAGAAGGTGCACAACGTCATCGCTGTGTTCGTGCCGACCGTTCCGAACCCGTCGACGGGGTTCCTCCTCTATGTTCCGCGCGAAGAGGTGCAGCCGCTCCGAACGCCCGTCGACAAGGTGCTGAAGCAGATCTTCTCGATTGGCATTCTATCGCCCGACCAATTAGCCAGCGAACCGGCGGCGACAGGCAAGGTCATTACTCAACCTTCGACGGTCGCTGACTAGCCGGTGCCCCGCTAGTCCGCTTCGGATACGAGCGTCGCCAGGCGCGGGGCGAGCAGATCCCGGACCAGGCGCGCAGCAGCGCCGCGCGCTCCAGAAAGGTCTGCATCAGCCATAAGAAGCGCGCGCGCATCGGTACGAGCCGTTTCTATCAGGGGCAATTGGGTTGCGAGGTCCAGCACGCGGAAATCTGGCGCGCCGGATTGCCGTGCGCCGAGCACGTCTCCCGGCCCCCGAAGCCGGAAATCCGCTTCAGCAATTTCAAAGCCGTCATTGGTCCGTCGTAGCGTGTCCAGGCGTTCGCGGCCGGCCTCGGTCAGCGGCGCGCGATAGAGCAGGAGACAACTTGAGGCTTTGTCGCCGCGCCCGACGCGACCACGCAATTGGTGCAACTGGGCGAGGCCGAACTTCTCGGCCCGTTCGATCACAATGATCGTCGCGTCCGGAACGTCGACGCCTACCTCGACGACCGTTGTCGCGACCAGGACGCGCGACTTGCCAACACGGAAACGGTCAAGCGCAGCGTCGCGTTCCTCTGGCGACATGCGCCCATGCACGAGCTCTACCGGCTGTTTGACCAACGCGGCCAAAGCATCTCGGCGTGCGACGGCAGAGCCATCGCCTGCGTCCTCGCTGTCGACGGCGGGGCAGATCCAGAACGCACGCTCTCCACGCCGCGCCGCACGGGCGACCGCTTCCATAACATCGTCGACCCGACTGTCAGGCGTGGCTGCGGTAACGACCTCTTTGCGTCCGGCGGGCTTTTCCGCCACGATTGAAACATCCATGTCGCCATGCAGCGCCAGCGCCATGGTTCGCGGGATTGGCGTCGCGCTCATCAGCAACATATGCGGCGAGGCGCCTTTTGCGGTTAGCTTCATGCGATCCGCAACGCCAAAGCGGTGTTGTTCGTCAATCACCACAAGTGCGAGTTCCGGGAGGTCCACATCCGCCTGATACAGAGCTTGCGTACCGGATATGATCTGGATCTGCCCGGCGCGAACGGCCTCCAGTGTCGCCTCGCGCGCCGAACCCTTGTCTCGCGCGGTTAGCGGCGCACAACGAAATCCGGCCGGCTCGACGAACTTCTGAATGGCCTCGGCCTGCTGACGCGCAAGCACCTCGGTGGGGGACATCAACGCGGTGAGGCGACCTGAGGCGGCCACCTGCGCTGCGGCGATTGCGGCGATCAGCGTTTTCCCCGAGCCCACATCCCCCTGAACAAGCCGGCGCATGGGAAGAGGGCGCGCCATGTCTATGGATACGTCGGCGATTGCGTCAGACTGCGCGCGAGTGAGTTTGAATGGCAGCGCCTCTATAATAGTGCGCTCAACGCCCATATTCCGAGAGATAGGCGGCGCGGTTCGACGCTCCCTCGCCGCACGAGACTGCGTAACGGCGATCTCCCGAGCGAGCGCCTCGTCATAAGCCAACCGTTCACGGGCCGAATGAAAGGCGTCGGGATCGTAGCTGATGGGGCGATGAAGGACTTCCAGGGCTTTCCGGAAGGCTGGCCATTTTCGCTGTTCCAGGAGATGCGGGTCGATCCACTCTTCCAGAGCAGGCAGGGTGTCGAGCGCTGCGGCAATGACCTTGCGAAGAACCTTCGCGGCGAGACCAGCGGTCATCGGATATATGGGTTCGACCTCTGGCGGTCGTTCGTCCTTGTCGGAGGTCACCACGTGATCGGGATGAAGGATCTGGCGCCCGCCCTCGTATTGTTGGACGAGACCAGACGCCATTACGCTTTCGCCAAGCTTGAACGTTCGCTGTAGCCATTGCGGATTGGCGCGAAAGTAGACGAGCGTCAGGAACCCGGTGTCGTCGCGCAGCCGAATTCGAGCGGGCCATTTTCCGCGTGACGGCTCGACCTTGTCGACCTCGCCGGTGATTGTGGCGACTTCCCCGAACGGCGCCTCGGCGATAGATGCCCGATTGCGCCGGTCAATCCAGTTGGTCGGCAGATGATAGATCAGGTCCAGAACGGTCTCGCCGCCGATCAGTCGCGCAAGAACCGGCTTCAGCTTCGGGCCGACGCCGGGAAGACTCGAAAGGTCCGCATAGAACGGGTAGACGACCGGATCGCGCATGAGTACCTCGACGCTAGTCAATTCCGTCCCGGAGCGCTATGCCGATCACCGATCCCGAAGGAGGCGCCCAGTGCCGGACGATGTCCGAAGAAGAAAGCTCAGATTCCGGGCCTCACGGCGAGGTATTCGGGAGCTTGATCTGTTTATGGAGGCGTTCGCCGACGCTCGGATGGACTCCATGAGCGATCAGGAACTCGATGAATTTGAACGCCTTCTCGATATCCCCGATCAGGACGTATATGCGTGGATACTCGGTCGCGAGAGTCCGCCGCCGGAGCTTCGCTCGGGTGTCCTGAGCCAGATCCTGGACTTCGAGTTTCCGCCGTTCCGATAGGGCCGTGATTTCCGCAACATGCGTGTTTGGGACCATCTTGCCTCGTTGAAGGCGCCCGCGCGGGTGTTTGAAACCCCGTTTGGCGCTGACGTTCGGCTGTTTGCGGAAGCGGCGGTGCGCCGGGGAGGCGCATCGCTATATGTCGCTCGCAACGAACGTCACGCCTACATGGCGCAGGCGGTCATGCGCTTCTTTCGTCCGGACCTACAGGTGCTGTTGTACCCGTCGTGGGACTGCCTTCCCTACGATCGAGCCAGCCCATCGCCGGGGATCGCCGCCATGCGGTGTGCGACGCTGGCTCGGCTGGCGAGCACGGGTAAGTCCCCGCTTGTTGTCGTCGCCACCGGCTCCGCGCTGGTCCAGCGTGTGCCGCCCAGGACCCATATGTCGCGCGCCTCGCTGGTCGCGCGAACAGGCGATGATGTTCCGCAAGAGCGGATTCAAGGGTTTCTGGCTGCGAACGGCTACCAGAGATCTCCCACTGTTCGGGAGCCTGGCGACTACGCCATACGAGGCGGCATCATTGATCTCTATCCTGCGGGCGCGCCCGAACCGCTCCGCCTGGATTTCTTTGGCGACACGCTGGAGACGATCCGCCAATTCGATCCAGAAACGCAACGATCGACGGAAAGTCTGGACGCCATATCGCTTGCGCCCGTGAGCGAGCTGAGCTTCGCGGATGAATCGCTTTCGATACTTAGGCGCAAATTCATGGCGGCGTTCGGATCGCCCGGAGGCGACCCGACATACGAAGCGGCCCGCGATCGCATTCGTCGGCAGGGGGCGGAACACCTTCTGCCGCTGTTCTACGATACGCTCGAAACCCTGTTCGACTATCTGCCGTCAACGCCATTGGTAGGCGTGGACGCCGGCGCCGCCGACACGATCAGCGAGCGCCTCGGATTGGTTCACGACGCCTATGATGCGCGACGGGCGGTTGGCGCGGCCTCCAGCCAACATGTCCTTCCTGTTTCGGACTTGTACATCGAAGCGGCGGAGCTCTCGGAGCTCTTGCAGGCTGCGGCGGCCGTTCGATTTTCACCATTGGATCCGAATGAAAAGGACGCCGACGCGATCTTTGGGCGAGGCAGGCCCGGTCGCTCGTTCGCGGCCGAACGCGCCGATCCATCCGCGACTTTGTTCGACGCAGTCGTGAAGCACGTCGACGACCGCTTGAAGGCTGGAAAAACCGTGCTTGTCGCGGCGTGGAGCGGCGGCTCCGCAAATCGCTTGGCGTCTTTCCTTCAGGATCACGGCGCAAAGGCGGTCAACGTCGTCGATAGTTGGGCCGCGGTTTCGAAGTCGGTCGCAAACATCGTCGAACTGCCTGTCGAAGCCGGGTTCGAGGACGACGATGTCTGCCTGATCACTGAACAGGACATGCTGGGCGACCGGTTGGCTCGTCCCAGAAAGAGACGCAAGTCGGCTTCTGTCATCGCTGAGGCGGCTGCACTGGCTGTTGGGGACCTGATCGTACATGTCGATCATGGTGTCGGCCGATATTCCGGCTTGCGGACCGTAGAGGTCAACCAGGCCCCGCACGACTGTCTGGAGCTCATCTACGCCGGCGGCGACAAGATCCTCCTGCCGGTCGAGAACATCGAACTTGTTACCCGCTATGGGGCCGAAGGCGGTGACGCCTCGCTCGACAGGCTGGGCGGGGCGAGTTGGCAAGGGCGTAAGGCGCGGGCGAAGAAGAAGATCCTCGACATGGCGGAGGATCTCATCAAGCTTGCGGCCGCACGCGCGATGAAACAGGCGCCCAAGGCCGAGACCGCCGACGGCGTGTTCCGCGAATTCTGCGCACGCTTCCCCTACGAGGAAACCGACGACCAACTATCCGCAATCGAGGATGTCATCGAAGATCTCGCTTCCGGCCGTCCGATGGACCGGTTGATTTGCGGTGATGTCGGCTTCGGCAAAACTGAAGTGGCGCTACGTGCGGCGTTCCTGGTCGCAATGTCCGGCCTGCAGGTCGCAGTGATCGCACCAACCACGCTGCTCGCCCGGCAACACTACGGCTCGTTTGTCGAACGTTTCAGCGGCTGGCCTCTGAAGGTACGGCAGCTGTCCCGCTTCGTTTCGACAAAGGAGGCCTCGGAGACGCGCGCCGCGATCACCAACGGCGATTGCGATATTGTTGTCGGCACCCATGCGCTATTGGCCAAAACGATCGACTTCAAGCGCCTTGGAATGATCATCGTCGACGAAGAGCAACGCTTTGGCGTCAAACACAAGGAACGGCTCAAGGAGCTGAAATCGGACGTCCATGTACTGACGCTGTCGGCGACACCGATCCCCCGCACATTGCAGATGGCGCTTACGGGAATTCGCGACCTTTCAATTATAGCGACGCCACCGGTCGATCGGTTGGCGGTTCGGACCTACGTGGTCGAATTTGACGAGGTGGCGATCCGGGAGGCGTTGCTGCGGGAGCGCTATCGCGGCGGGCAAACCTATTTTGTGGCCCCGCGTGTGTCCGACCTGCCTTTGCTGGAGCGGTTCTTGCGCGAGCAGGTTCCCGAAATCTCATTCATAACCGCGCACGGCCAAATGGCGACGGGCGAACTCGAGAACGCAATGACCGCGTTTTACGAAGGGCGCGCGGACGTCCTGCTGGCGACGACCATCGTGGAGTCCGGTCTGGACATCCCCAGAGCCAATACGTTGATTATCTATCGCTCGGACATGTTCGGGCTGGCCCAGCTCTACCAGCTGCGGGGGCGCGTTGGCCGAGCGAAGCTGCGGGCCTATGCCTACCTCACGACGCCCGAGACGGAGAAGCTAACGGAAGGCGCCGAGAAGCGCCTGAAGGTGCTGCAGTCGCTGGATAGTCTTGGGTCCGGTTTCATTCTGGCGAGCCATGACCTCGATATGAGGGGAGGTGGAAACCTGCTCGGAGAGGAGCAGTCGGGCCACATCCGTGAGGTCGGTGTCGAGCTCTACCAGCAGATGCTTGAGGACGCGGTGAAGGCACTCAAGGCAGGCGGCGGGAAAGACGTTGAGGTCGCGGACGATTGGTCGCCGCAAATCGAGGTCGGAGGCGCCGTCCTCATACCGGAGGAGTACGTCGGCGACCTCAGCACACGTCTTTCGCTTTACCGTAGGCTTGCTGATCTCGAGACAGAGGATGAACGCGAAGCGTTCGCCGCCGAGCT
Source organism: Hyphomonadaceae bacterium (assembly GCA_041398225.1). GTDB lineage: Bacteria > Pseudomonadota > Alphaproteobacteria > Caulobacterales > Hyphomonadaceae > JAWKVD01. The sequence goes on from JAWKVD010000006.1 coordinate 199,375, forward strand.
GATTGACCGATTTGGACCGTTGCCTGAAGAAACACAGCAGTTGCTGGACATCACCACGGTCAAGGCGCTCTGCAAGAAGCTCGGGGTTGCGAAAGTCGCGGCCGGCCCGAAAGGCGCTCTCATCGCCTTCCGGCAGGATGCGCCAATCGACGGCGCCTCGCTGGTCGCTTACGTGCGATCCGAACCGGACACACTGAAACTTCGACCGGATGCCAAGATGGTGGTTCAAGGCAGCTGGCCAGACGCCCACGCGCGCTTGCGTGCGGTTCGGGCCGTTCTGCAGGACGTTCACAAGCACGCCGTCAGGCTTTGACCAGCCGACGACCTCTATACTGACAACTCAACCGAGGGGAGAAGTACATGAGCCGTTTGCAGGGGCGCACCGCGCTTATCACTGGAGCCTCCAGCGGTCTCGGCCGCCGCTTCGCCCAAGTGCTCGCCGGAGAGGGCGCCCGCGTCGTTCTTGCAGCCCGTCGCAAGGAACGACTCGACGAGGCGGTCGCGTCCATAAACGCATCGGGCGGGCAGGCCTTGGGCGTCGCTTGCGACGTCACGGATGAAGCCAGTGTCGTTGCAGCCTATGACGCCGCGGAGGCGACGTTTGGGCTGATCGACACGGTCATCAACAATGCGGGCATGACCACCAGTGCATCAGCATTGGATCAGGAAGCGGATGAGTTCGCCGCCGTCATGGCGTTGAATGTCACCTCCGTTTTCGTGGTCGCGAGGGAAGCTGCGCGGCGATTGGTCAAAGCCGGGCCGGACGCATCGCGTCGGGGGCGGATCGTCAACATCGCTTCGATCGGCGCTCGTCATGTTCTTCCCGGCGTTTCGGCCTACTGCGCTTCGAAGGCGGCCGTTGTGATGTTGAGCCGTAGCCTTGCCAGGGAATGGGCGAAGCACGGCGTCAACGTGAATTCGCTTTCGCCTGGCTATATCGAGACCGAGCTCAACGCCGATTGGCTTCACAGTGACAGCGGACAGAAGATGCTGTCCAAAACGCCGCGCAGGCGGATCATGGACGCTTCAAGCCTCGATGAAGCCGCGATCTTCCTCACCAGCGACGCCAGCGCGTTCACGACGGGAAGCGACTTCATGATTGACGATGGCCAAAGCATCTGAGTCGTCGGCGCCCGCCCTGTGAACGCAATCTGAACGAAGGCTAGCCGGTTTCGTTCAGGTTGGCTCCGCTAGAACATACTCATGTTGATCGAACCGCCTTGAAGTCCCTCGATGGCTTCGGTCAACCGAGTAAAGCGTAAAACTGGCCGGCGCCCCTCGGGAGCGCCGGCCTTTTCCGTTCTGAGCGGCCCCCATGCGGGGCAGATTGTCGCAAAAAGTTCGCCCGCCCCGCGTAGGGGCATGACAACGCATCGCTTATCGGTAAGTTCCGGGAACCAAATTTCGGGAGCAGAGGGCGTATGCGCAAGACACTGTCCATGGCGGGGCTGATTCTCGCATTTCTGATGCCGACGGCGCATGCCGACGCGATCAAGCAATCGAAGGCTCCCATCGAAGACAAGTTTCGCCAGCTGGACGTCGATCTGCCGACAGCAAACACCTACCGAGCCGCCTCGGGCGCGCCGGGGGAGGCATACTGGCAGCAACGCGCGGACCATACGATCACGGCGACGCTGGACGAAGCGAACCGCAGGATCACGGCGAGTCAGACCGTCACCTACACGAACCAGTCCCCGCACTCGCTTTCCTATCTGTGGTTTCAGCTCGATCAGAACCAGTTCAACAAGGAGTCGGTGACGCGAAAGACCGCGACCGCGCCGGCTGAAGACCGTCTGTCCATCGGCTCCCTGCGAATGGAGCAATCGCTCGAGGACAGAAGCCAAGGCTATGAAATCAGGTCGGTGACGGATGCGGGCGGCTCGGCGCTGCCCTACACGATCAACGACACGATGATGCGGGTGGACTTGCCGCGACCGTTGGCGCCCGGAAAGTCGCTAACGCTCAAAATGGCGTGGGCCTACAACATCACCGACAACAAGGTGTTTGGCGGTCGAAGCGGCTACGAGCCATTCGATGACGCGGATATCTTCTTCATCGCCCAGTGGTTTCCCCGTTTGGTGGCCTACACCGACTATGCGGGTTGGCAGCACAAGCAGTTCCTGGGGCGCGGCGAGTTTACCCTCGAGTTTGGCGACTATGACGTCACCCTGACTGTCCCGTCCGATCACATCGTCGCCGCGACGGGGGAGCTTCAGAATCCCGGACAAACGTTGACATCGGAACAGCGCCGACGCCTGCAGCAGGCCCGCGGCTCCGACAAGCCCGTGTATATCGTTACCCCCGAAGAGGCGAAGGCCAATCAGACCCAGGGCGTCGATTCCATGAAGACCTGGCGCTTCAAGGCGAAGGATGTTCGCGACTTTGCCTGGGCGTCCTCGAGAAAGTTCATCTGGGACGGAATGGGCGTGAAGCAACCGGAAGGCCCGGATGTGCTGGCGCAGTCGTTCTTCCCGCCGGAGGCCGATCCGCTCTGGTCATTGTATTCGACCCGGGCGGTGGCCCACACCATCGACGTCTATTCCCGTTTCTCATTTCCTTATCCGTACCCGGCGGCGATCTCGGTCAACACCTGGGAACGGGGCGGAATGGAATATCCGATGATCTCCTTCAACGGATATCGCCCGGTAACGGATGAAAAGACCGGGAAGGTTACGTACACGCGCAGCGCCAAATACGGCCTGATCGGCGTGGTCATCCACGAGGTTGGCCACAACTATTTCCCGATGATCGTGAACTCGGACGAACGTCAATGGACGTGGATGGACGAGGGGCTGAACTCCTTCCTTGAGTACATGGCGGAGTTGTTGTGGGAGGAAGACTTTCCAACCAGCCGCTATGTCAGTTCGATCGATTCGATCGTCGACTACATGACAAGCGAAAATCAGGTTCCGATCATGACAAACTCGGAATCGATCCGGCAATTCGGGCCGAACGCTTACTCCAAGCCGACCGCGGCCCTGTCGATCCTCCGCGAAACAGTTCTGGGCCCTGAACTGTTCGATTTCGCTTTCAAGGAATATGCGCGCCGTTGGCGCTTCAAACGTCCAACTCCGGCTGACTTCTTCCGCACAATGGAAGACGCGTCAGGCACCGATCTCGACTGGTTCTGGCGTGGTTGGTTCTACTCGACGGATCACGTCGATATCGCGCTGAACAAGGTCGCCGCTTACCGCTTGTCCACCAAAAACCCAGAGGTTGAAAAGCCGCTCGAACGCGACGCAAACGTGTTGGAGCACCCGCTGCCGCTGACGATCGAGCAGAACCGTGAAGCCGGCTACCGGACCTACATGGAGCGGCACCCGGACGTTGCGGACTTCTACAACGAGAACGACGAGTACGTCGTCAACAACAAGGACAGGAATGAATTCCAAACCTTCCTCGATGATCTCGACGATGCCGACAAGGTCGTGTTCGACCGCGCCCTGAAGCAGAACCCCTATGTCTATTTCATGGATTTCGAGAACGTCGGCGGACTCGTCATGCCAATTCCGTTGAAGTTCACCTATGAAGACGGATCGACCCGGGAGTTCGTGATCCCCGCCGAGATCTGGCGGCAAAACACACCGACCGTCCGCAAGATGTTCATCGAAACGAAGAAGCTCGTTTCAGTCGAACTGGACGCGCGGCACCAGATTGCCGACGCTGATCGCTCGAACAACGCCTATCCGTCGAAGGTGGTGGAGAGCCGCCTGGATGTCTTCAAGGGCTCCCGCAGTTTCAAGGCACGCAACCAGATGGCTGAAGCGCTTGAAGAACTCAAAGCCAAGGAAGAGCCAGAGGCTCCGGACGTGCCCCTCCAGCCGGCGCAATAATGAAGGCCAAACCTTCGCCGCGACTTTCCCGCCGCCTCATTCTGGGGGCGGCGGGAGCGCTCGCGTTGACGCCAGCTGCATATGCGCACCGTCCACTCTCCGTGCTCAGCACGATTGAGTGGAACCCAACGACAAAGACAATCGAAGTCATCCACAGACTTCATGCCCATGACGTGGAAGTCGGGATTGAGCAGATCGGCGGGGGCGGCGTGATCGATCTCAGCACTGTCCGTGGGCAGGCTCAGTTGATCGTCTACCTGGAGCCTCGGTTCGTCCTTACGACGCCCCAGGGGCCGGTTCAGCTGGAAATCGTGGGCGCGGAGCTCGATGGGCTGGAGGCGATTGTCTACCAGGAGGTCCGGAGCGACGAGCCGTGGGCGGAGGTCACGGTGGACGATCAGATCCTGCGGGACGTGTTCGATCGCCAGACCAATCTCGTGAACATTCATATGGGAAAGGCCACCCGGACCCTGATTTTTGCGGGCCAAGACGGCCCGAAGACCGCCCGGCGGCTTCTTTAGAATATCCGCGAAACTGCCGCTTGACCGAAGCCCCCGAGGCGCCTAAACGCTTGCTCCCTGCCCAATGCATCGTCTCGACGCATGTGGCTGGCAAATGCGCGGGTGTAGCTCAGTTGGTTAGAGTGCCGGCCTGTCACGCCGGAGGTCGCGGGTTCGAGCCCCGTCACTCGCGCCATTGCCTTCCTCTCCTTACCCCATGAAATTGCACGCGAAGTCCGTGCAGACGGCCTTCATCGGCCGGAAATGCGGTCAGCGGGCTTCCTTAGCGGTCATCGCGGCTTCACACTCTCTTGCGTGAAGGTTCAAAGCGTCCTAGGCCAGCGCCAACCAATGCGAGGGCGCAATGGACGACATCAATACGCTTGTCACCAACTACCTTCCCGTAGCGATCTTTCTGGTGATCGCCGCTGCGCTCAGTGTGGCCTTTTTGGTCGCCTCCGCGCTGTTCGCGCCTCGAAATCCCGATCCGGAAAAGGTCAGCGCCTACGAATGCGGCTTCAACGCTTTTGACGACGCGCGCATGAAGTTCGACGTTCGCTTCTATCTGGTCTCGATTCTCTTCATCATTTTCGATCTCGAAGTCGCCTTCCTGTTTCCGTGGATATTTCGCGTCGCCGCAGGCGATGTGGTCGCATTCTGGTCCATGATGGTCTTCCTCGGCGTTCTGACCGTCGGATTCGTTTATGAGTGGCGTCGAGGCGCCCTGGAGTGGCAGTGATGGCCAGCAAAACCGGCTCATCAATCATCATGCCTGCCGGCTCCGCCGGTCGTGCCGGGGTCGAGGGCGCCGGCCCCGTCCGGGGCGATGATCCGTTCTTCTCTGGTCTCTCGGACGAACTCGCCGACAAAGGCTTTCTCGTCGCGCGCGCGGACGATCTGATCACTTGGGCTCGGAC